>NZ_AUHQ01000001.1 GCF_000423265.1 Ligilactobacillus saerimneri DSM 16049
TCTGCACGGATTTATAATTGACTTAATCGTTCCTCAATCATCGCTTTTAATTCTAACAGATCATTTTTGCTGGCAAGCTCTCTGACGTATTTTTTAGCATAGGAACGATATTGGTACAGACGTTTCTTTTCCTTGTTTTTGTCGTCCCATTTTTTGTTAGCTTTCTTTTTTGCATCACTTAATTTGGTCGTCATCTTTTAGTACATCCTTTAACTCTTGATTGCGTTTTTTAACTTTCTTATATCGCGCTTTAACTCTTAAATCTAAATATACGCTAACCACCACAGCAACTGCTAAGACCATGAATAATAATGAACTCATATCTCTTTTATGCTATGATTGAGGTACATGAAACCAAGGCGATTAGATCGCCCTGGTTTTACTGGAGCTATTGTTTACGCTTTAACTTTTGTTCCAGTTTTATGTTTTCTAGCTCTAGCTTTTTAGATTCTGCTCTTGATTTACGGCGTGCAACCTGTCTATCAAGTAAGTAGCTGATTGCTAGAGCTATTATTATGCCCTCTTTTATCATAGCTAACTCCTTTCCTAATTTAGTAAGGCTTTCTTCCTTACATCTATTATGATACACGTTATATAGTGTATAGTCAACCTATTTATACAAAAAAAGCCTAGTTAACCAACTAGACTTTTAACCATACATGTGCGCAAACAAATAGCACACCCACTAATGTTAATGATGCAGATGCTAAAATAATGATTTTTGTGAATCTCTCATCGAATTTATACTTCGAATCATTATTAAATACTTTCTTCATGGCAATAAACAATGTCATTGTTATTAAGTAAATGAGTATCAAATATAATCCACCAACTACTAGAACATAACCGATATTACCCATGGTTGGATTGTTAACGTTCTTTAAGATATTACCAAATACTTGTACTGAACCCATCAACGCAAACGATAATGCCGTAAAAACGCCTAGTATTCCAACGAATTCAGAGTAGATACCACTAACTTTACCTCTGGCCTCGTCTACTTTCGATGTAATATTTTCAATATCCTTAGATACTCTCGTGATATTGTTACTTATATAATCTCTCTGATGACAACTAAGTTTCACATGACGCTCAAAATGTTTTAGATTTTCGTAATGAACAGTAGTTTTTTCTTTACCCGTTAACTTTGTCAACTGTTCAATGGCACCATTATAGTAACCTTCATTTTTCTCATCTAAGTCAAAAAATACTTTTAACAATTGAAAATCTTCGTTACTCAGTTTATAAATAAACTCACTTATACCTGAATACTCTCTACAAGCCTCTTCTTGTTTACTCAATGTAATTAGATTCTCTCTTAAATTTTTAACTTGATTATTTTCATGTGTTCTGTCACGTGCATAATCGATAAAACAATTCATAAACACACTTACTAGTTCTTCATTTTTCATTTTCTTCTCCGATTAGGAATTTTTCATTATCAATGAAGCATGACTCAATTTCTTCATTTGTATAATCCTCAGCTTCAAATGAATGAATTTCGTCTTCATAGTTTTTCCAACTTGAGTGTCTATGAGTTATATCTACTAATTCCCACGGCTCTATATTAATTAGTTTTTCTACTAACTCCTTTAATTCGCTCATTAAATTGTCACTTAATTCAGTAATATTCATTCTCACAGGATTGACATATATGATTCCTCTATCAATACTTGCTTCTTTGAATTCGCTGTTTATTGGAGTTGCGCCATAATTTTTAAAACTTTGATATACCTTTTCTTCCACAGGGCCATATCTCCATTTAGAAAAACTTCCATCGATCAAAGGGGCTCCATAGTTAGACAAAAAGTATCCTTGTAAAAAAAATAATATCTTTTGTAGTTTTAAATTCGTTACTGGATTGCCTTTTTCCTTAGCAATTTCAATTACAAAGTTTGCTACAGCTAAAGGTTTTTGTAATTCGATACTTTCCATAGCACTTCACTCCTTTCAATAAGAGTATATCATAGCCCGTCAAGCTATATTCAGACACAAAAAAGCCTACCATTTCGGTAGACTTCCTTATTACTTCCACACTCTGAGATCTACTTCTCTCTCTGTGATGTCAGCCAGGCATGACGCAAACTGGCAACAAGCAGTCTGTAGTTTTCCATGGATATATCTCACGGAGCGATAGCTTTCATCAGCGATTGTTTCAGGGCTGATGTGAAGTAGGTAGCACTGGTATAGTAGCTGGGCGCCCGGCGGATTAAGCCTGGTCAATCTTTGGTAGGCTTCCTTAACCTTAACGTCTAAGTCAATCAGCCTGACTAAACTGTCCTCTGTGGGATTGCCAGCCGATGTCCCCCGTGGTTCGCCTGAAATCTGTGGCGACCTAAGACTACTCGGTGATGTGCCTAAAGCAAGGCACACTTTGGCGTAGTCCTCTTTTAAGTATGTGCGGACAGCACGGGCTGTCTCTTTCTCATCTAATCGGGGGAATAGCGTAATCAATCGTATCACCTTTTCCTTAATATAAATCCTAGTCTATATAGCTCTGCTGTCACTGCTGGCAGTCGCTTTGTTTTTCTACCTACTCCGTACAGCTGACCAATCTCATCTAAGCTAGGATAGTTATTAATAAATTTCCCATCCACAGTAAAGATCTGAAATTTGCTGTACTTCGTTGTCCCTAGCTCGTCGTAGTATTCTGATGATGATATCCCGACCCACGAGCAAATATCGTCCACAGTCCAGTCAGGATGGACTTTCTTTAAAGACCTCAGGTACTTGCGACGCTTGTCGGTGTGCATATCAAAAAACTTCTTATGTGTCATCGGGCTATTTTCATTTCTTGGTGGTCGTTTTTTCAGCTGACCCCGCCACTCTAAAACGATTTTCACATCAGGATCATCAGCCGGAGCTTTGTCCATATAGTTGGTCCCGTACCGCTTGAAAAGTCGGGTCGTGGCGTCCAGCATATCTTTTGGCAGTTTGCTCACTTTTTAACCCTCCTCTCCAAACGGTATCCACGCTGAGCCAGGTACTTAGTCACTCTAGCTAGGTTAAATCGATACCACTCAGGATGATATAGCGGACTGCCAGGACCAAGAACAAACTTTCGCACTTCTAAAAGATCACGAAATTTATCACTTTCGCCCGTTTTGGTGTTAATCAGTTCATAATAAACCTTCTCATTTTTCTGATTGTCCTGATGATCTCTCCGCCACTTTTTAAGCTGTTTTTGCTCTTTGCTACCCTGAAAGTCTGGATTTAACCACCAATCGTGGCGCCCAAACTTATCTTCAATTTTTTGTACTAGTGGCATCAGTTTCATCGTCTGCACCTTCATACTTGATTAAACGGTCCATGTAGGTCCCAGCTTTTAAAATATCTTCTTTGCCATTTTTATGTGGAAATCTGAACAGATATTTAATGATATTCAGGATGTAAAAGCCACGGACCCAGGATCTGGGCATGATTACTTCAAACATGTCGAATAGGTCAAACCCGTTGCGCTGGTAGTGTGCTGGTTTAATCAGTTTCATTTTTATGCCTCCTCTAATATTGCTTTCCTTAATTTTTTAATCATGCTTTGTTTGCGCTTAGTGATTGCATACTCGCTAACCCCTTCACGCTGAGCAATTTCTTTCTGTTTCAATCCATTGGCTAGGTCGTCATATATTTGTCTCTGCTTTGCAGTCAGAACATGGCGATATGCCTGCACGATTAAGTATCTTTCATCATCGATATTCTTATCTTCATAAGCTTTAAACGTCATCCATATACCGTCAAAGTCTGAGAAGTGTATCTCATGGCGAAACCATTGGTGATACATATTGTAATCATGATGGTTCATTGCTCTTAACTCTTGATACCACCGGGAACTGATCTCATGTCTGTTACCTTTGCCATCAATTAGGTAATACCCATGCTCATCTTTTGTAATGTTTTCCCAATTAACTTTCCACAAAGCTAACGCATATCCATGAGGCTGATGTGTGTGGTCAATGATTTTCTTAGGCGGTGGGCCCTGAGTCCAGTTTCGAAGATAGTATGCTTTCTTAGTCATACTTCCTCCGGTTCAATAATCCGCTGATTTTTCATGACTTCCACACCCCACAATCAAAGCGCTGCATAAGGTTAACATTATAAGCAATCAGCCCGTAGCGATTAGCCAACCGTTGGACCGTGCTCAGATCATCAAAGTGTCCTGCGTCACTCAGCCGATCAGTAAAAACTAATTCTTTACCATTGATTTCATCTTCGATAAACATCTTGCGGTTTGCTGTTGTCAGCACATAATATTGTCCGTCCATGTTAAACCTCCGTTTCACCACTAACTTGCTCCATCTCATCCAGATATTTTATTATTTCGTTAATATATTTTAGTGCGAAACTAAAAGCGTCTTTGGCTTCCATAGCGTTTTTAACCGGCGCTTTTAATTCGCTACTAAGCCTGTAGTAGTAATATGCTTCGGTCACTTCGTGTTCCGCTTTGTATAATCTTTCCATAATTTCTTTCGGTAACATTGTTGGTACCTCCGTTAAATGCGTTCCATCTCCGTGGTTACTGTTACTTCATAGACGATAAAGCCGTATTTTTCAGCCACGGTCTGGGCCATCTCTTGACTCGGGATCCGTGTAGCATAGTCTGGCTCGCCTAAAAACTCAAACCCGCCCCAGTTTGTTCCCGCTTGTCGTTCGGCCGATACGTAGAAAGCGTCGTTGGTTGTTTTTAGTAAGTAGTAAGTTTCGATCATTTTTGTGCCTCCCCAGTGGCCACCACCACTAGTACATACTCTTTTTTGCCATAAAAAGCGCTGATATGGTCGATTGAATCTGCGCCTTTTTCGCCAAAGATGTCTAGTAACTCCTCATTCAATCCCAGGATTAAATCGTCTGCATTTTTCTTAGTGACCACAATTCCAACAGATTTTTTCATGCTACCCCTCCGTCTTTTTAGCAATAGCTCGCTCATTTTTCAATCGTTTCTCTTTCATTCGACGTAGTTTTTTCTTGATAGTTCGTTTCTTTTTGTGTTTGCGGTTTGCCAATGTTAATCCTCCTCAATCACTTTCAGTGCGTCTTCCACGCTACGACATACCCCGTATAGTACGGGTTTATCCTTGATAAACTCGGCAAAGCGTTTTTGCTCTGGTCTAAGTCTGCCTTTTTTTGTCTTAATCTCTAATAAAATTATTTTTCCATCTTTGTGTCTAAACCCAGTCAGATCAGGCCAACCTTTAGGCGGGCCAGCAATAAACCACCGCCCGTCGGTTGTGCGAACTTTGCCGACATTCGTCCGGATGATAGTACACCCATGCTGCGAAACTGCCAGCATGATCTCTGACTGGATTGTGTGCTCTGCTTTCAATCTGTAATCCTCCTGGGTGTATCGGGGTGCACAGTTAGGGTGCATAGTTAAAACGCCCCAAACCCCTTGATATTAAGGCTTTTTGCCATAGGGTGCATAGTTGGCGAAGTAAAATCCTTTTTCTATATATATTTATTTCTTATTTTTTTTATTGGTGTTTTAAAAACAAACTATGCACCCCAATAATACCCAACCCTCAAACCCTTACTGCCGTAAGGCTTACAGCAGTTATCCACAACCCACCAACCCTGCACCCCAACCCTGCACCCTCTCTACTTTTTACTTAAGAAAGTTCGTTCGGGGGTCTTCAACTTTTCTTAGTCTGACACCCTTGTAAAAACGTTTGCCCTTGACAGTTTTCTTTTCAAATCGCTTCTGCACTTCTTTGCCAAACTTCACGCTTGAGTACTGGTGCTCGCCGTTTTCCAACGCCCACCGTCTGTAAGCCTGGTAAAATTCGCCTGGTCTGACGGTCGCGCCTTCCTCAACTTCGCAACAATCAGCGACAAACCGCTCGATGATGTCCATCTCTTTGCGGTAGGTCTTAATCATCTCTCGCATTGCTGCCGTGGGTGTCAATCCCTCGGACTGCCAGGCGATAGCCCCATCGACGATCCAGCTCAGGATCCCTGGTTGCTCTCGGTCTAGCTTGGCTTCGAGATTTTTGTCGACCTCTTCAAGTGGCACCTGGTGCGTAAACGGCACGCCGATTAACCGGCGCCAAATACCGTCATCGGTCCCACGGATAAATGGCAGATGATTGGTAGCCATCCATAGCTTGAACTTTGGCACGAATTCGAAGTCTGCACCATACATAAACCGCGCAACCATCTTGTCGCCCCCGGTCATCTGCTTTAAAAGCGACTCGTCCAGCCGATCGCCTTCATTGGCTTCACTAGAGATGACCAGCCGTGCATTTTCCAGGCGGGCGATGTCAGATGTGGGCCCACTCTGTGAGCGCTTGGTCATGATCGATGAAACCTGCATTGTCATCGCGTAGTTTCCTAAGGCTTTGGCGATGGTATTCATAAAGACTGACTTACCATTGCGCCCATTTCCGAGCAAGATAAACATCACTTGCTCCACTGTGGACGCCGTGGCTGAGTAGCCAACCATTTTTTGCACTTCATGGATCAGGGCTTTATCCCCCTGAAAAGTCGTGTCTAAAAATTTCAGCCACTGCTCACAGCCCGTGGTATCACTGAACTCAGTGCCAGTGATCTTAGAGAACATCTTTTCACGATCGGACGGGTATAAAATTCCGGACGATAGGTCCACATAGCCCGCTGGGGTGTTGAGTAGCATACCGTCACGGTCCCACTCATCGTGGCCAACCGCGATATGGTGCTGAACTTCTTCGACCATATTTTTTTTGCTACGATTGCTCCGTGACTTGCTCTTAAATTTCGCCCATTTTTTCAGGGCTTCCTCTGGATCTGCTTCTTCAGATACATGGACTTTTTCATCATCCATGGCGTCCACTACCTTGTCTGCTGCTTCTAAAATTCGGCCACTTTTATCAACTTCCCAGTAGGTGCCGTTGTAGTAATACCAACTTTTATCAATATATGAATACCTGAAGTAGTTACCGTAAATGTCAAGGAATCGCTGGGCGTTCCCCATGTCATCCCACGTTCGTGGTGGTTTCGGTTTGTTTTTATTAAGAAAGTCTAAACCACCGTATTTGAGTGGTTGGCGATCGTCTCGCTTCGGATTGTAGACGTTTTGCGTTTCGTTGATTGCTTTATATAGCAATCCCGCCCCATAGCTGGTTTTTCCGTGCTTTTCATCGTATTTATCGCGGTAGAGAGAGGACTGACGAAAAATTTCATCCATTTTTTGAAAGTCCTTACCCGTCCAGAAAGCCAAGTCATTGGCAAAGGCCATGTCAGCCTCCGACTGCGATGGATAAAACTGCTCCCAACCACCGTACATCAGTACCTTAAAGCGAGCGCCGGTCGTGCTGTTGCTGGCTTTTTCGATGATTTCATCGGTAGTCAGATTGTTTTCATAGTGCTCATACCGCTTTGGCATTGGAAAAACTTTATCTTTCCCAATGTAGTGCGTGTATGCCGGTGTCAGATCGACCTCTTTTACTTCCCGACTGCCACCGATAGTCCAACCAGTGAGAGCGAAAAAGCGACCCGAGTCGTACATTTCGAAGTGACCACGGCGACGGCGATCGCCTGGGATCTTACCCTTAACAATGATGTGGATCCCCTCTCTACTCGTGGATATTTCGGCATAACTGCCACCAGTGAGCTTTAAGGCGTGCGCCACTTCGTTACTATCGGGATCAAGGTTACTGCCGTTGATATAGGTGTCAATGTCGTCGCCGATATGGTCTAAATCCACGCCGGCATAGCCATTGGCGAAGTAAAACGCCAGACCACCTTTATCCAGTTTCATCTTTTCAGCAGCTGCGACCGCGGTATTGAAGTCCGACCAAGTATCCTGGTTGGTCGATGATCCCGGACCCCCAGTCCAGGGGTCGACTGGAATTTTATTGAATTTTTTCTTTTTTTCTTGCCACTCCAGACGGTAAAGCCCCCACTGCCGGACTTTTTTTAGTTCTTCTGGAATCCCCTCGATGTTGGTCTGCACGCTCTCACCTCCTCGCTGTCACTATAAAAATTAAAATGGTAAGTCACTGTCAGTAATCCCTGCACCCACGTCTGGTTGTGACTGTTGTTTTTTCTTAAAGACGTGCTGTACTTGTGGGAATTTGGTTTTATCAAAGTTATTTGGCCAAGTGCTGTTGCGAGTTTCGCCACCGTCCTTTGGTGTGTATACGTTAATTTTTAAGCGGACTGGCTTGTTAACCAGCTGTTTAGTTAGTTCTTCAAAGCTATTGATCTCAGTCCCTTCAGGAATGCCTGCAGCTTCAAAAACATACTGCATATCGCCTAGTTCAAAGTCACCCGTTTCACGGTTTGGCCACATGAAGTGTGTGTAGTAGCGGTTGTGTGCCTTACCGTTGGTATCTGGTAAAGCTTGATCTAAGTCGTTACGGACCACCATTGAGATACTGATATACTCAGTACCTTTTTTAGTGGCATCGTGCTTGACTCTTGTGATGATCATTTCGTATTGGCCTGCTGGGAATAAATCGTTACGTTCGTTGTTTTTATAATTTGTAGTAAATTGCATCTTTATAATCTCCATTCGTTTTATTTAATTTTCGCTTTTCCATTTGAACCCATAAGCTGTATTGATTTCGCCATGAATAGCTTTGCTAATGTTTGAGGGGAAACCATTTACTGCTCTAGCAGCATCAGTTAAGGTTTTGTATTTACCTATCTTTTTTCCATCCATTGAGTACTGGCAGACCCATTTCAGCCCTTTTCTTCGAGAAATACTGCCTTTCCATTTACAATTCCCATAATTAGCGTTGTATTGATTAGTGCACCATTCTAAATTTTCAACATAATTGTTATGCCGATTTTCATCTTTATGGTTAACTTGTGGATATTGCTTTGGATTTGGTATGAAAGTTTGTGCGACAAGTCGATGGATGAAAAAGGCTTGAAAGTGGCCGTTCTTGCACAACCTGATTTTGTAATAATTCGTATTCTTTTTATCAAGTGTACTTCGTATAATGCCGCCTTTAGTTCCTCTTCTTCTCTTACTTCTAATCCTTCCAAGTGTACTTACTTGATACAATCCTTCGTAGTCTTTTATATCTTTCCAGATTTCGCTCATAGCCATCCTCTCTCTTTCATTTGATACCAAGTCCATCCACGCTTGTACCCTTTTGCTTCGGCATAGGCTTTCAGCTCAGCCACGGATTTTAATTCACTTGGTTTTTTATTTGTCAGATAGTCAGTCTTAAAGACAAAACTGGTATCGATTTTTTCTAGTTTCGCTTCTTTTTTAATTTCTACTTCGTCACTCTCCACTTCCCAGATGTGCCCACACATCGGGCAAAGTGTGACACGAGCGGGTACGACTGCAAAGCATTGCGGACAAGTTTTGATCGCTGGTCCTGAGCTACCGCCCGACCGCTGTTTTTTCTTTTCGCGATCTTCCAGCGTCCACTGCCGGTCCTGCTGTGGTACTCCAAACCGGTCAACGTTGCCCACCTGGTCGATGATGACGGCTTGCTTTCCTGGTTTGTATCGCATGCACCTCATTGACTGCTGGATATACAGTACCAGCGACTCAGTCGGCCGGAGCATGACCACACACGAGCAGTCAGGAACGTTAAAGCCCTCACTGACCAAATCCACGTTACAGAGCACCTGGATCTTACCCGACTTAAAGTCAGCCATAATCCTGTCCCGCTCTCGCTGTGGCGTTTTACTATCGGCGTGACACGCTGGTATGCCTGCTTGATTAAACCAGTCGGCGACCTGCTTAGAGAAGTCTATCGCGTGGCAGTAGACAATTGTCTTTAGCCCGCTTGCTTTTTCTTTCCAGGTGTCGACCACGTCTGAAAAGATGATCCTTTGCGCCATCTTGTCCATTGAGGCGGCTGTAAAATCGCCCGTGGATGATTTTTTTAAATCTGTCAGATCAGCCGTGTTTGGTGCATAGACCGTGGCATTCGACAGCCGATTATGCTGGATCAACCACGCCACCTGAGGCCCTTCGACCATGACTTCATAGATATCCTTAAAGCCTTTGCCCGACATTCGCCATGGCGTGGCTGTAAACCCGAGCCGTGGCACGTCATGGAAAAAGCTGTATATCGTACGATAGCTTTCAGCCAGCGAGTGGTGCGTTTCGTCCGTGATAATCAGAGCTGGACGAGCAACCCCTCGCTTTTTTATTTTGTTTTTTACGCGGATTGGCGTTGATATCAGCACTTTTTTCATGTCAACTTCATCCGCGATAAATGTTTCGTAGATCTGGGCGATCAGCTCCCGTCTGTGAACTAAAAAGAGCACCCGCCCGCCTTTTTCAGTTGTCATTCGGGCGATTTCAGCGATAATCACTGACTTGCCCGAGCCAGCTGGCGATTGGATCAGCACCGACTTATGACCCTCAGCTAGGCGCTGTCTGGCTTCGTTTATGGCCCGTAGTTGGTAGTCGTATGGTTTAAACGGCATTGCTGTCACTCTTTTCAAAGTTAAAGAGTTCATCAATCGGGCATGACTTACGCCCGTCTAAACGATTTTTTGCAAAAGCTCCGCTGTCGCCTTCCAGGATCACCCAGCGACTTTTATCATCAGGCTTTACGATCAAACGCCCAACTACATCACATAAACCCATCACGACGTTACGGACTGAATCCCGCAAGTCTGGCGCAAACTGGTTAAATTGCTGACCAGTTGGCATGATGATTTGCTGGGTGGTTTCCCAGGCAGTGATATACACATTGAGCGGCATGTCAAAGATCCACTCGATGAATCTTAAAAAGTAGTTTTTCCACTGTGCGAAGTGCTGGATCTCGTTTGTGATCCCGTTTTTGCTCTCGCGCCCACGCTCTTGCAACCAGATGTTGGCGAAGTTCGTGAGATCATCAATGATAAGGTTGTCATACTCTGCCGGTTTAAATTGATTGGCCCACATCTCTAAGTCTTCGGCTGGCTTTCTGGCGTCGATCTTCCAACCGGCGTCAAAGTGACCTGCTAAGACCTTGAAAGAGTTAGAAAAGCCTAGTAAATAGGTTTTCCCCTTTAAGTTCTTAGCTGCCGATGTTTTACCAAAGCCTTGTTGACCATAGACTAAAATTCGCCAGTCACTGTATCGGCTTAATTTATCCATATTAATTGCTGGCATTTAATCCACCTCTTTTAATCCTCTTTGCGCTCCTCCAGGATTTCGACATTACGCAACGCATAATCTAGGCAAGTTTCAACTAATACACTCATAGAGATACCCGTTTCGCTTGCAATATCTTTAATCTTTCCGTGGATGTCGGATGGTACGTAGACTGGGCGCATATATACATTCTTACGACGTTGCTTCTTTAAAATTAATTTTTCTTTTGTCATGATAGTTCCTCCAATTTATTACATAATCTGTGTGCCACGGTTTGGCTTCAGCTCTGCCCCCGGCACGTCCACGCCAGCCTTGAGAGCTTTATAGAGTGCTGTTTTATCAGCGCTGACTGTATTTTTCTCTCTGATATACTCAGCCGGCAAGTCGTCTAAACTTTTTACAACTACGCTGGCCCTGTAATTCCGTGGCTTTAAAATGTGATTTTTGGTCTGGACTTTCTTTATACCCGCGTCATCAAGTGCTTCGGTCAGGTAGTCCATCAGTGACTTTGCTTTGCGTTCAGTGGCTCTTTGCTTATCTAAAAGCTCCACTCTCCGCTCTTTAGCCCACTCGATATCACTTTTTAGCTCGTCGATCATAGTGGCGATATAGTCCAGCTTGACCTCTCTTTCGTCCTGGATCGCTTCTAGAGTGTCGATCAGGGCTTGACCTTCAAGGTCAGAGTCCACCAGCTGGCGATATGTGTCGTTCAATTCAAAGAGATTACTCACTCTCTTCCACCTCCCTCAGTTTCTGTCTGGCTTTTTCCAATCGGTCCATAGCTTTTTGATAGAACTCGTTGACGTCTTTAAAGGCTTGCAAATCGTCCCCTTTCTGTGGTGGACCGAATTGCTTCAACGTCAACTTGCACGCTGACACAATGTATTCCCAATGTGCTACCTTTGCGGTATACTTATCACGTAAAAACTTTTTTTCTGAGTCCGCTGCAACGGGCTCTTTTTTTGTACTCTTATTCATTTTTCTCTCCGTTTTCAAAATTATTTTTAAAAACTTTTTCAATTGCTCCAGTTAACTCCTGGATGGCTTTTTCTCCGTTTCCTACTTGAAATTGATACCCAAGGTCCACATATGTTGCTTGAGCAAGTATTTCTCCTACTTCTCCGGCTGTAAAAAGCTCTTCGCAAGTATCAAGATTATTGTGTATGATTTTTTTGACATCAAACTTTTTATCGTCTAACCAGGATATTTCTGCAATCATTGTTCCGATCAGATTAATCATTTTTTTCTTATCTTTCATAATCCGGATCCCACTCCTTTCTTAAATCTGTCAAATCATAAGCGCCTTAGCTCTTATGTCTGTCACGTCTTTCTTGCTCCTATAAAATTTCTGGATGTTTTTTCTTTAGTTCCTCTATGTCTGATTTTTTGAATTTATTTTTATATTTGCCGCATGCCAAGGGTTCAAAAATCTCATAAAATTCTATTCGCCTACGGTAGAATTTTGACTCTGACATCCCCAAAAGCTCAGCTGTTTCTCCTACCTTAAGCAGCCGTTCTTCTTTTTCTGTCTTCGTCTGAGGTGTGGATGTCGCTTCATTGATCCGCTCTGCCAGTCTCTTTAAGGCTTCAGGACTTAGGCTTTCCACCCAAGTCATGTCATCAATCATCATGGTGGCTACCGCCTTAGTCAGTCAGCTCTGGGTGTGTGACCATGATCCAGGCTACATCCACAGCCATGATAATCAGCGTAAACATGCCACCCCACCAACTTCCAGTCTTTAAAAACATTCCGACTAGCATGGCGAGTGCGTATTCACTTAATCTTCGTCCTGTCATCGTCATCCCTCCTGGTCTTCCAAATAAATATCTGACATACCTAGTAAGTCGCAAATATTAACGATCGTATTGTTATACATATCTTGGATTTCTGGTATTGTAGCGGGCCGTCCGTCCACTGTGACGTTCCCCTCTGACTTTCCTATCGAGTAAAGCCACTCTAGCGCTTCTCTGACGTTTTCGAACTCTGTCATTTTTTCTCCTCCTGGATATACTTTTTAATCTCCACTGCTATGCCACATAAGATGCATAGCAGAATGATTGCCAAAGATGTCACTTGCCGTCACCTCCCGGGATCATATCCACGCGGTATCCGTTCTCGTGGATGATGTTCTCTGCTGAAATTGAGGCAATCAGCTCACCTTTTTTTGTGCGGATATTGATCACTTCATAACGCTTGCCCTTAATCGTGATCGCCGGATCACCATAAACTGGCTTCATCCGCACCCTAAGCCCTTGCGCAGTTTCGCAATCGTCTTGTGTAATCACTGCCAAGGTCTCGGGGTTCTCTTCGTCTGTCTCCACGATGATCCGCGCCACCTCGTCCATCGGGGTGTTGATGTCGTCGGTCATCTCTTTAAATTCTTCAATCGTTCTACACATCTTCATCACTCCAATCTTCTTCCTCGCCTGGCTCTGAATACTCCCAGGTATGCTCTCCGTAGTAGTCCTGCTCATCTTGCCAGTCAAGATATGACTGATACTCTTCTGGGTTCATATACGTCCGCCTACTTTCTTTAAAAATGAAACTTTGCTACTATTAATGTGTTCAAGAATTGTCTTCTTTATAAGCAAAGGAGTTGATGTCGTAATGACAAAGTTTTTGAACGAAACTGTGCCTGCGTAATCGATTAATCACCCAGCCTTTTACGTTGGCGGGCTGATCTCGTCACCGGTACGATAATCCGGACAAGGAAAGTTCAAGCCCACACTTGAACTAGTACTAGCCGACGGTAAACCCGATTAATCTTTTGCTTCAATTGCAGTGCTGGGCGACGATACCAGCCAAGTATTGATGGTTAGCTGGAGATGATCGCTAGGCTTTAAAAATTTCGCAACCTGTTCGGGCTCCAGACCAAGCAGGTTTTTTATTTTTCAAAAAACTCATTCATATCGACATTGTTAAAGGTTTGTTTTACTCGACTAAGTAAGTCAAACCCAGGATTAACAAAGTTCCTTTCTAATTTTGTGTAGTGTGAATATGAAACACCCAATCTAGCGGCCATTTCTTGTTGAGTTAGTTGCTCTTGCTTGCGTAGCTTCAAAAATGCTTTACTGGCAGTCATAGTGACCACTCTTTCTTCCACGCTTTGTACTCTTCGATAATTTTTTCTTGAGTCAAATCCAAATCATCAAAGTAAGTCACTCCGTCATTTATACGTTCTGGCCAAAGTACCCAGGCTTCTTGTTCTGAGTCATAGACCAAGGTTCCGCCAAAGTCATCGTCGATCCACATAGAGTACTTACTGTAATTTTCTCGTTCGAATTCGATCATTTTTTCGCCTTCCTATTTAATCTTTAGATCCCTCATTACTTTTAGGATGAATCGTGCTCCTGCTGGTGCATCTTTGCGTCCAGATAGATAATCACGAGCGTCCTGTACATTTAAGCCATACATAGCAGCTAGAGTGGCGACTGACGTGTCATTTTCATCTAGCCACTTTAATATTTTGTTTCTTCCACTTTCTGTGGTTGGCATCATCGACACCTCCTCTTTTTTATTCCTACCCCCCCACCGCAAACGAAAGATATTTACATAGATGTTTTCGTAGAAAAAACGTTGACTTATTTTATACATTCGTATAAAATGAAAGCGTAGTAAAAACGCTATAAAACAACCTTTTAAGACCTTCAACCCTTTTATTGTCTATGGTTGTTCATAGCTATTTATCTATGTTTTTTTCTATGCTTTTATCTATGAATTTATCTTACGTGAATTATATTATTACGTTTCGTATAAAAAGTCAACACTTAAACTTACATTTCGTATAATATTTTTCCGTACAATCGGAGGAATGTTGCTATGACACTGTTTGATCGAATAAAAAATCTTAGTGTAAAAAATGGTAAGTCTCTGCAACAAGTGGCTGATGAGCTCGGCTTTAGTAGCAATCTTTTTTATAGATGGCAAAAGAGTGAGCCTAAAGCTAAGGACGTGGCCAAAGTTGCCGACTACTTCCACGTATCGACTGACTACTTACTTGGTCGGGACGATCCAGAACAACAGCCCGTGGATGTGGCTGACAAAAAATCTTTGCTCACTTATCAGGGCATACCACTGTCCGACGAGGATCGTGAGCTTATCATCCGCCTTATGAGAGGCAGTAGGGAGTGATTTTTATTGGATGAAATCATCACATGGCTACTTAACTATGCTTTCGAGCATGGTGTCGGAGTAGTCACGACTACTGATCTCAACCCGGATATCCCATCCACAGCTTTTGCAGCTGAAAGAAAAATACTTATCAACTTAAAGTGGAGAAACTCAGCTGAAATTCCCTTCTCGATCGCTCACGAAATTGGGCACATTCTGAATGGCGATGATGGCAAATTTATGCTGACATCAGTAGCTCACAGTAAAGCTGAGCACGATGCAAACCTTGTCGCTTTCCAAATCCTTAGAGAGTGGGCAGAGAGTCATGATGTGGATGTATCCGAGCCCTACCTTTTTATGTCGTGCTTTGCTATCCCATGTAAGCTGAGTGATCAGGTGGCGGAGGAATATGCTCGGTATGACTTTAAAGGGGGTGTTGCCGAGTAAGGGAGAGAGAGGAATGTCGTCTGTCGGTTAAAGTAAATTTTAGGGAGTTTATACATATGTCAAAAAAGATTGGTATTTTAGTGCTTACCACGGTTTTATGCTTAGGGCTTGCAGCTTGCGGATCAACCAAAAGCACTGATAGTGGGAAGAAAGAAACTAAGACTGAGCACAAGGCAACTAAAACTAAGAAAAAAGTTTCGTCTAGCTCGTCATCAGTTAAACCTGATCCTAACGCTTCCGAGCGTCCGTGGACGTATAAAGACGGTGTCTATGACGCTGGCATCGAAACTTATCGCTTTACCAAGTGGGAAGTGCGCGATGCCTTAGAGGATGGCAAAAAAGCTTTAGTTCTTTACTGTGACATCACTAACAACTCAACTAAAGAGCAAGATCCATCTAATATATATTTAGTTGTACAAGCTTATCAGAAAAATGATACATCTGATGTTGATTTAAACACTTCGACTGGGCTTCCAAATGATGAGCTGCAACAATATAGCAAAGCCTTATACAACAAACTTTTACCAGGAAAAACTGTTAAAGCTGTCATGATTTTTACGCTTGATAATACCAAGAATCCTGTGAAAGTAACTTTTGAAGATCCTGAATTCAATGTCATCGGGTCTAAAAATTACAACATTGCAGATAAGCTCAAGTAACATAAAAAGCCCGCAATCCGCGGGCTTCACTAAGACACTATATCGAACATATTTTCTATATAAAAAAGCCCCCGCTTTCAGGACGTACCTGCTACTAATGTAGTGCGGAGGGGTTTGATCTACTTTTATTTTAACGACTGTTGCATAAAATGCAATAGTCAACCATCCGATTTTTTCGGATAACTCATGACCAGCGCCCTGATGTCTTTAGAAGCTGTGGCTGTTGCCACGTCTTTCTTGCTTCCACAGAGGAGGCACTATATATGGCAACTTTTAAAAAATACAAGACTAGAAAAGGTATGCTTTGGCGATATCAGGTATGTATCACTGATCCAATGACTGGCAAAAAACGCTTCAAGTCAAAGTCGGGCTTCGCTACTAAGCGTGACGCTAAAATCGCAGCAGACGAGCTTGAAAAGCAAATCCACACTGGTGGATATAGCCAGGCTAGTGACATCACTTTTTCAGAGCTTGCGGACATGTGGCTTGAGTCCTACCAGCTGACTGTCCGCGACTCAACTTTCAGAGTTTCTGAGACAATGCTGCGAAAAAACATCCTGCCAGTTTTTGGTCATAAAAAGGTAGTCAACATCACTACTTTGGACTGCCAGCGTGTGGCAAATAAATGGAGCAAAGAGGTAGTCACCTTTAACAAGCGTGTCCACCTCTTGCAGCGGATACTCCGTTATGCTCGCAACCTTCAGATCATCGACCGTGTGCCGACTGAGGCTGTGATCATGCCGAGAGTAAAAAAAGCCGACAGCTCCAAAAACTTTTACACACGTGAGGAACTGCAGCTTTTCTTAGAGCACGCCAAAAAGCTTTTTGATGTGCAAACCTATACACTTTTTAGGTTACTAGCTTTTTCAGGTTTGCGCAAGGGCGAGGCGCTGGCACTTACCTGGGCAGACATCCACTTCGATGATGGTTATGTGGATGTCACTAAAACGGTAGCTATCGGTGCGGATTGTACACCTATCATCCACGAGCCCAAAACAAAAGCGAGCATCAGGCGGGCTTACATCGATCAAAAGACGATGGATGCCTTGAAAGACTGGCGGGCTCTTAGGGCCTACTACTCTCTGAAATCAGCGCAGAGTGAGAGCATGGTTTTTTCGAATAAAAAAAATAAGCCTCTCGAAGGCACCTATCTTTTGCAAAAAATAAAAATCGCAGCTAGTGAGGCGGGCTTGCATCGTATCACTTTGCACGGCTTCCGCCACACCTACGCCACCCTAGCAGCTCAGGGTGGCATGCCGATTAAAGAGCTGCAAGCTCAACTCGGCCACACTGATGTCCAGACCACGCTTAACATCTACACGTCCATCACGGACGAGCAACGTCAAGGCACGGCGGATCGGTACACAGCCTTTGTGAACTTCTAAAAAAGTTCATACTAAAATTCATACTTTTTTGGTCGTTCGTGACATTTCACGATAAATCATTAACCCGTGAAACCGCACAATGACGGTGTTTTACGGGTTTTTATATTTCATATTAATTCATATTTCGAGCTGTGGGGAATACAGTAAAATATCCCTGTAAGTACAGCATTTCTAGACATTAATAGTATCAAAAATCATTACTTAAACACTTAATTCAAGTAAGATTTTCCACGCTGTAATTCAGCTTTATTTTTATTATACCAATACATATAAAAAATTTGATGAAATCAGCAAAAATTTATACAGGACACAATCTACGATTAAATAATCTTCCAGATTATTGGTCCAACTTTCGTATCAGTCATGTTTTGTTTACAAAGTATGTCTGACTCTTTCTATAAAGTAATTCGTGGACATTACTAGATCAAGTTAATATTCTAGCTTTTTCGTCAAAAATATTACTAAAAAAGCCCATCCACACACATATGGATGAGCAATAAAACACTAGTTTTCTAGTGAATTACATATTCATTTGGGCTGCGACTTCAGCTGCGAAATCTTCTTCCTTCTTTTCGATACCTTCGCCCACTTCGTAACGAACAAAGTCAACGACTTTACCATTCTTAGAAGCTACGTACTTAGCTACAGTTTGGTCTGAATCCTTAACAAATGCTTGATCTTCAAGAACGATTTCAGCAAAGAACTTGTTTAAGCGACCAGCAACCATCTTTTCGATGATCTTTTCTGACTTGCCTTCGTTCTTAGCTTCTTCAGTCAGCACAGTCTTTTCGTGTGCAACTTCTTCTGCAGGAACAGCATCCCGGTTAAGGTACTTAGGATTAATAGCAGCGATGTGCATTGCAACATCCTTAGCTGTTGCTTCATCAGCACCTTCAAGTAAAGTTAAAGCAGCAATCTTGCCACCCATGTGCAGGTATGCACCGAATACTTGGTCTGCAGTCTTTTCTAAAATAGCGAAACGACGTAAAGTGATCTTTTCACCGATAACCTGAGTTGCTTCAATGATGTCATCATTCAAAGTACCCTTGTTGCCAGGAAGCTTCAATGCTTCTTCTACGTTAGCTGGCTTGTTTTCTGCAACAGCAGTTGCAATTTGCTTTACCAATGCCTTAAATTGATCGTTTTGAGCAACGAAGTCAGTTTCAGCGTTAACTTCAACGATTGCAGCTGTGTTACCATTTACCACAACATCAGCTAAACCTTCAGCAGCGATGTTACCGCTCTTCTTAGCAGCCTTAGCAATACCTTTTTCACGTAAGAAGTCGATTGCCTTGTCCATGTCGCCATCGCTAGCAACAAGGGCTTTTTTAGCATCCATCATCCCTACGCCAGTCTTATCACGTAATTCTTTAACTTGTTTTGCAGCAATTTTTGCCATTTTATTCAAACTCCTTTAGCTAAGGTTATCTATATCTATAAAAAAAACTGACCCAAACCTAGGCTTTCACGCCTAACCTGAGCCAGCCTAAGTGATTAACTATTCAGCATCTTTGTTATCGTTGTTGCCTTCAACTGCTTCAACGATATCTTCGATTGAGTCAACCTTTTCATCATCATTTGCAAATGATTCTTCAGTTACAGGTGCATCTTCTTGATCTTCACCTTGGTGACCTTCGATCACTGCATCAGCCATCTTAGCTGTGATCAAACGAACGGCACGAATTGCATCGTCGTTTGATGGGATCTTAACGTCGATTTCATCTGGATCAGCGTTAGTGTCAACCATAGCAATGATAGGAATGTTAAGCTTTTGTGCTTCCTTAACAGCAATCCGTTCCTTACGTGGATCTACGATGAACAATGCATCTGGAATCCGTGGCATATCTTCAATACCACCTAAGAACTTTTCAAGACGATCGCGTTCCTTGATTAACTTAGCAACTTCCTTCTTTGGCAATACGTCAAAAGTACCATCTTCAGCCATAGCCTTGATTTCCTTCAAACGCTTAATCCGCTTTTGGATAGTCTTCCAGTTAGTCAAAGTACCACCAAGCCAACGGTGATTTACGAAGAATTGACCAGCACGCTTTGCTTCTTCTTCGATTGCATCTTGTGCTTGCTTCTTAGTACCAACAAACAATACGATACCACCGTTTGCTGCTACATCCTTAACATAATCATATGCTTGGTCGATCAACTTCACAGTCTTTTGTAAGTCGATAATATAGATACCGTTACGTTCTGTGAAGATGAAAGGCTTCATCTTAGGGTTCCAACGACGTGTTTGGTGACCGAAGTGGACACCAGCTTCAAGTAATTGTTTCATGGTAATAACTGCCATTACAATTTACCTCCAAAAAAATAGTTTTTATCCTCCTCCACATTCAACGGCCAAAAGACTTGAACTAATCAAGCACTCTTTTTCCATCCTGTGGAGTGTGATTTTCGTGCATCACAGCACTCATTCAAGTATACTTAATAAAATATCTCCTGGCAACAATTTGTGCTTCATTTTTATGATATTTTGAGTAAATGTAATCAATTTGTCAAAATCATCCATAAATAATAACTCCTATATCTTGACTTTATGCTGCCGTAAGTAAGCTAACTTTTTCTGGCGCGACTGGTGTTTAAACTGATACTCTGCCTTCAGTGCTGATGATTTATCTGCAAAATTTTCATGATATATCATTTGGACTGGGCGGCGACTCCGCGTATATTTAGCTCCCTTTCCTTGATTATGCATCAATAGCCGATGTTCTAAGTCGGTAGTATAACCGCCATACAGTGTTCCATCTGCACAAAGCAACACATAAAAGTACGCCTCATTTTTCTTCCCCATACAAAATCCTCTTTACTTCAGATGTGTATTCATTCATTTCATTATATGTGATTAGGGGTGGCAAGAAATGGATCCCACCTTTCTTACCATCTTTAAGTGCTTCGATTAACACAATGTTAGCTTCCCGATCCTTTTTGGGATGTACTAATTGAACTCGTTTGGGTTGAAGCTTATTTTCTTCCATATAATGAAAAATTTCACCCAATCGTTCAGGCCGATGGACAAAGAATGCCCGACCATTACTCTTTAACAGGCGTCCTGCCATCTTAATCGTTTGTTCTAATGTAACTTTAAGTTCGTGACGAGCAATGGCCAAATACTCATTAGGATTTTTCTGACTAGCAGGCAAATCGGCAAAATAAGGGGGATTACATGTCACGTTGGCAACACTTCCTGGCTGGATATATGTCAGGCAATCATTCAGGTCAATGTTCAAAACCTGCATCCGATCATCCAAACGATTAAGGACCACACTTCGCTGTGCCATATCTGCCAACCGTTCTTGAATTTCTACGGCATATATAGGTCCTTGAACTTTTGTACTAAGAAATAAACTTACAGCTCCATTTCCAGCGCAGAGATCAACTGTTACTGCGCGTGCATTTCTAATCGGATTGGCAAAGTGCGCCAACAAAACTGCATCTAGTGAAAAAGCGAATACTTCTGCGCTTTGAATAATATCAATGTCTTGTGCGTGTAAACGGTCAATACGTTCACTCGCCTTCAATAAATCTTTGTTCATTCATTATTCCCCTGTGTAGTTATTACTGTTTATACCAATTTATTCAACTATTTATTTTAGCATGCCAACATATTTACCAATCAATATGCTCGTTAAAGCCCCTATTGCTTTTAATGACTAAATCTTGCATACTTAAACCATTAAGAAAGGATGATGAAGATACAATGTTTTATTCTTTCGTTAGGGGCCTTTGTCGTTTCCTGCTTGCTCTGATCAACGGTAACGCCCACTACCTGAATCGTGAAAAACTTCCCGAAGGAAACTATATCTTAGTTGGACCACATAGAACATGGTTTGATCCAATTTACTTTGCGTTAGCTGCAGCTCCCAAGAAATTTAGCTTTATGGCAAAAAAAGAACTATTTGCCAATCCTATTCTCCGTTGGATTCTCACTCGGGCTAATGCTTTCCCAGTAAATCGTCAGGATCCTGGTCCTTCAGCGATCAAAATTCCTGTTAAAAGTCTGCGCAAATCTGATCTGTCTTTGATTATGTTTCCGTCAGGAACCCGGCATTCGCAAGAGTTAAAGGGTGGCGTTACGCTAATCGCTAAACTTAGTGGCAAACCTATTGTTCCTGCTGTCTATCAAGGACCACTGACTTTCAAGCGATTATTTAGTCGTAAACGGGTAACTGTTGCCTTTGGTGAACCAATTTATCTTGATCGTAAACGTAAGCTGGATGCTGCTTACCAACAAGAGATCATTCAGCAAATGGAACAACAATTTGTCCAGTTAGATCATTCTATTGATCCAAACTTTCATTATACTGACCCACACCCTAAAAAATAGTGCTAAATTTCCAACTTTGTGTAGCTATATAGTTAGCACATAGAGATTAATCATTTGCCAAAAGTTAAAGAAAGGCTGGCGAGAAAACAATGTTTCTCCCAGCCTTTTTGTTACTTATCATTCTTACCATAGTTGCTCTTCATAGAGTTAACCATTTGGCGCAACTTCTTTTCAGATGGCTTTTGCCCCATTTGAATCATCATTGTTCGTAACATTTGTTCGTTGATTGGTGGATTGTTCTTCAAATAGTTTTCCTGTGCCCGCCGAGCAACAAAGAAACCAATTACAGTTCCGGCAATCAATGCAATAATAACTAATACGATCCAGACTCCTGTTGACATGTCCTAGCTCCTTTCCACTTTCTTCCCTACAATTTTACAAAAAATTAGCAAAAAAATAAAGCGCCGATAATATTTAATCGCGCTCATCAAATACCTAATCTTCCCGCAACCCTTTTTTTCGCTGAATATCACGAAGCTTAGTTGGGGTAACTTCATTGCCTTCATCATCATAAACACGTAACATTTCGATTCGATCACGAAAACCTTGACGGAATAACCGCAAATAGCGTTGCCGCAATTCCTTTTGCTCAGCTGATTCAGCTTCTGTTAACCCATTAGCTTTTTTCTTACGTGCAAGTTCATTAATTCGATCTATTAATTCTTGTGGAATACCATTATTTTCTGCCATAGTGCTCCTCCTTTATCGTTTTTAATCATACCTAAAAATTACTATGATTTCAAACTACAAGCGAACGTTAGTTTGAAAAATTAATTTTTTTATGCTAAACTGAAAAAAATACTACTGATTGAGGTGTCATAAATGACCAAAGCATCAGAGAAGCGTCAGTTGGCCGTGCTCCAATATATTTATGACTGTGTTGAAGAACGAGGATATCCACCTACCGTTCGTGAAATTGGTAAGGTGGTTAATCTTTCCTCCACTTCAACCGTTCACGGTCACTTATCGAAATTAGAAAAAAAAGGATTAATCAAACGTGATCCAACCAAACCACGAGCAATCGAAGTGACTGCTCAAGGTAGAGAAAAACTTGGTGTGACTACAACAGCCACACCTGATAACTTCATCCCTCAAATTGGTACCGTCACAGCTGGTGAACCCATCCTAGCAGAACAAAATGTCGACGGCTTTTTCCCGTTGCCACCAGATATTGAAGACAATAATGATCTTTTTATGCTCACTATCAAAGGGGAAAGCATGATTAATTGTGGCATCCTAAACGGCGATCAAGTCATCGTCCGGCGCCAAAGCACAGCTGACAACGGCGATATCGTTATTGCCATGACTGATCTTAATGAAGCAACTTGTAAGCGATTCTTTCTTGAAGACGGGCATATTCGCCTTCAACCGGAAAACGATTCATTCGAACCGATTATCCTGTCTGATGTAACTATATTAGGCAAGGTCATCGGACTTTACCGTAATATGCTATATTGACTAAATTTAAGAGGCTGTGAGAAAACTCTGTTTTCTCACAGCCTTATTTGTTTACTCACTAAATAACACACAGATAACAGGGAAAATAACCACAAGTCTGTAGTGGCTAAGTACAAACAAAGGTCGCCATACTTTGCACCAACCATCGTCCTAGTTTAGCTCAACACCTTGTTGTGGAAGCTATTTATTTAATTCCGTGTTTGCTGACGAATTTCTTCTGCCATGCGCAACAACTCTACCGCATGACTTTGCGTTAGTTCAGTAACCTCCGCTCCAGACAACATCCGTGCTAACTCATCAACTCTTTCAGCTGGCGTTAGCTTATGAATACTTGTTTCAGTCCGCCCATTAATAACTTTCTTCTCAATATGGTATTGATGATCAGATATTGCAGCCACCTGAGGAAGATGTGTGATGCAGAGAACCTGTGAATAATGCGCCACTTGACTAATCTTTTCGGCTATTGCTTGTGCAACTCTTCCAGAAACACCAGTATCCACTTCATCAAAAATAATTGACGTTACTCCTTGATGTTGCGCGAAAATTGTTTTTAAGGCCAACATTATACGCGACAGTTCCCCTCCTGAAGCAATTTTGGCAAGCGGCCCCATATTTTCACCTGGATTTGTCTGAATATAAAATTCAACCTGGTCAATTCCATTAGGTGTAAGATCTGTTGAGGACATAAATTTAACTGCGAAGACAGCTTTATCCATGTAAAGTGCTTGTAGTTGACGATGAACTTCTGTTTCTAGTTCATGGGCAACATGTTCTCGTTGTACATGGAGTTTCTTAGCCATGTCCAAAGCTTCTTTATGAGCCTGAGCATATGCTTCTTTCAGGTCAGCCGATTCAGCTCCTGCTTGTTGCATCTCATCCAATTCGGTCTTAATTTTATGATAATAGGTTAAAATTTGCGGAATGTCATCACCATATTTGCGTTTGAGCATACTGATAGTTTCCAAACGTTGTTCTACCTCATCTAAACGATTAGGATCCCACTCCATATCACTCAGTTCACCTGAAATATCATGGGCAATATCCTGCAAGTTATAGAAGGCATCAGAAATCTTATTATAAATTGTAGCTAGTTCAGGTGAATATTCCTGGGCTTCTTCCAGAGCATCCATCGCAACGCCTAATTTACCAACCACATCTTCTTCATCATTTGTTAGTGTTTGGTAGCTTGCTTCAAGGGCGGTATGGATTGTCTGAAAATTGTCTAACTTAACCTTCTCTTCTTGGAGACGTTCCTCTTCATCAGTCTGAAGATTTGCAGCCTCGATCTCATCAATTTGAAATTGGAGCATATCTAAGCGCTGTACCCAAGCTTTTTCGTTACGCTCCATCCGTTCCAACAAATCTTTTTGCTTTAAAAAAATACGATATTTATTCCGATATTTCTCAGCTAAAACAGCAATTTGCGGTTCATATTCATCAAGTAGACCCAAGTGCCGCTCAGGATGCATTAGTTCCTGATGTTCATTTTGTCCATGGATGTCAATCAACGTTTCCCCTACACGCCGTAATGTCGTGAGATTTACCATGATCCCGTTAATACGACAAATATTGCGTCCACTCCGATACAAATCACGTTCTAAAATAAGCCCATCTGGCGAATATTCGATCCCTAAATCTGCCAGTAAATCTAAAGTTGCCGACTTTTCTGGGAGCGTAAACAGCCCTTGAATAACCGCTTTTGTAGCTCCTTTTCGAATATATTCGCTCGCACCACGGCCACCAGCTAAAAGACCTAGAGCATCAATGACGATTGATTTTCCGGCCCCAGTTTCCCCGGTTAACACTGTCATCTGAGATTGAAAAGCAACGTCCATCTTTTCAATAATTGCAAAATCACGAATCGTTAGCTCTTGTAACATAACTCTCCTCCTGCTACAACATCATGAAACCAAGCGAATAATCTCATGATAAATTTTGCGTGCTTCACTTGCAGTACGCATAAAAATCATGATTGTATCATCATCATCCAATGTTGCGAAAAAGCCTGGATACTCCATCTTCTCGACTAAACCGGATACAATTGGCCCATTGCCTGGTAAAACTTTTATGACACACAGCTTATCGTTGTAATCTGCTAGGACAAAAACATCACGCAAAACTTCTTGCAACTTCTGCTCTGCGTTACTTGTATGCTCATGCGGTAAAATGTAGCGGTACTTCCCTCCTGCCACTGGCAGTTTCATTAACTGCAACTCATTGATATCCCGTGACACAGTTGCTTGCGTTACCTTGACTTTGTGCTCTAACAAAAGTTGCACGAGTTCTTCTTGACGGTAAATTTCATTATTAGTAATTAATTTCTTGATCAATTTTTGCCGATCATGCTTATTCATAACTCTCACCGCCTCGCTTAATCTTTATGGTTTCAATGTTGCTTGCGCTTGCTTGACCACTGTTGCCAGGTCAATTTCTGGTGCAATTGTCCCTTCAGCAGTGGTCCGTGCAACTAGGTGCGCTAAAAACTCAATATTCCCTTCACCGCCAGTAATAGGTGAAAAGTCTAGTCCTTGAACATCATATCCATTGGCAACTGCAAAAGAAACAATCTCTTGCAGAACTTCCAAATGTGTTTGTGGGTCGCGAACAATTCCGTGTTTCCCTACTTTTTCTCGTCCAGCTTCGAACTGAGGTTTTATTAATGCAACAACATCCCCGTTCTCTTTGAGAATAGAATGTAAATTAGGCAGAATCAAACGTAATGAAATGAAACTAACATCAATTGTTGCAAAATCAGGCTGCCCATGTGTGAAATCTTCTGGTTTAGAATAGCGGAAATTAGTATTTTCCATAACAACTACCCGCGGATCCTGCCGCAGTTTCCAAGCTAATTGATTTGTTCCTACATCAAGAGCATAGCTTAGGGTTGCGCCATTTTGTAAGGCAACATCGGTAAACCCACCGGTAGATGAACCAATATCCAAAACATGCTTATCTTTGATTTCTACCTCAAACACTTTCAGAGCTTTGGCTAACTTTAAGCCACCGCGACTAACATAGGGCATCTTTTTCCCTTTAAAATGCAACTTAATCGCCGGGTCTATCTTTTGGCCCGGTTTATCCAAACGTTCTTCGTTCTCGCCTAAGATTTCGCCGGCCATAACTGCACGCTTAGCCTGTTCCCGCGTGTCAAATAAGCCTTGTTGAACTAATAAAACATCAACTCGTTCTTTTTTCATACTTTACCTCTTGAAATACTCTAAAAATTCATTTAATGTGCTTGGTTCTTGTCCCGTAATCTGCTCTAACTGCAACAAGTCAGACCGACAAATGGCTACCATCTTTGTTAAGTGTTCTTGTGCTCCCGCAAGTCCTAATAATCCTGGATAAGTATTTTTATTGTGCGCTTGATCCTTATGAACTTTCTTGCCCATCTTAGCTGTTGTTGAAACTACATCCTGGATATCATCATAAATTTGAAAGGCTAGCCCAAAGTTTAACCCAAAATGCGCCACTATTTCTTTTACTGTTGGGGGTTGAGCAGCTAAAATCGCACCCGCTTCACAAGCATACTGTAACAATGCTCCCGTCTTTCCTTCGTGGACCATTTGCAATTCAGCCAAGGTTAGTTGCTTTTGCTCCCCTAAAATATCGCCAACTTGGCCACCTACCATCCCCTGCGCACCGGCTGCCAACGCTAATTTATGCGTTAACTCAACAATTACTGCTGGAGCCAAGGAAATAGTTGTCAAACGCTCAAAAGCAGTTGTCAATAACCCGTCGCCTGCTAAGACTGCCATTGCTTGTCCAAACACTTTATGATTGGTTGGTTTTCCACGGCGTAAATCATCGTTATCCATTTCCGGCAAATCATCATGAATTAGCGAATACGTATGAATCATTTCGATGCATGCAGCAACATCAATATCAGTCGTTACCACTTCACCTGTGAAGTATTCTTTGAAAGCCAAGGTTAACAACGGTCTGATGCGTTTACCTCCAGCATCAAGAGAATAGCGCATAGCTTCTTTTAATTTAGATGGCGCCTGTAATGTTGCTAAATATTGGTCCATTGCTTGCTCTAATTGGTCAATTCGGTTGCTCATTTTCCCACTAGCATTAGTCATTTTCTTCGCCACTATCCCGACTGAATTCAACTTCATTACCCTGGGCATCAATCACCTTTGCTACAGTTCGTTCTGCCTGGTCGAGGGTTTGCTTTAGCTCTGCACTTAACTTAACTCCCTTTTCAAACTGGGTTAAAGCCGCTTCTAATGGGACATCTCCTCGTTCTAATTGAGAAACAATTGCTTCTAATTGTTGCATTTTTTGTTCAAATGTTAATTCCTCTGCCACTATTTTTCAGCTCCCTTAATTTTTCTTACCTCTACATCTGCCGCCCCATCTTGAAAATGAAGGCTGAGTTCTTCCCCAACGTTAAGCTGGCTAACCGTTTTAATCACTTGGTCATCTTTCTTAACATAAGTATAACCCCGGCCTAAAACTTTAAGTGGGCTCAACATATCCAATGAAGTAACCGCCTGTTGCAACTGATCCTGGCGTTGCTTGAGATATCCATTCATCTCCGCCCCTAGATTGGTTACAAGAATGTTGTACTTGTTAGTTGCTAATTCTAATTGTTGTTGAGGACTAGCCACCTGTATTCTCCCCTGCAAGCTAATCAGCTCTGTTTTTCTTTGAGCCAAACAGTGTTTGAAATTTTGCTTTAGACTATTATCTAAATAATCAACCTTTTGCAAATAACTATCGTATAACCGCCCTGGTTGCTTAAAAATATACGATTGCTGAATTTTCTGCCAATTACGTAGGTGCTGTTGTAATACCATATGAATTATATTAAATAAAGTTTGCTGATTACGAGCAATCTGAATAAGCACCTCTTCCAAAACAGGCGTTGCCAACTCGGCCGCTGCTGTTGGCGTGGCAGCTCGCCGGTCAGCTACTAAGTCCGCAATTGTTGTATCGGTCTGATGTCCAACTGAGGATATGACGGGGATAGCGCTAGCAAAAATAGCTCGCGCAACTTTTTCTTCATTAAATGGCCAGAGATCTTCAATTGAGCCCCCACCACGCCCGATGATAATCGTATCGAAATCACCACGCAGGTTGACTTCTTTCAAGCGTGCCACTAGGCTGTCAGCCGCTCTTTCTCCCTGTACTTCAGCCGGAAAAAGAACAATCTGTGCAATAGGATACCTTCTACGAGTTGTCGTAATAATATCTTTAATTACTGCTCCGCTCGGACTTGTAATAACAGCTATCCGCTGGGGAAATTGTGGAATAACTTTTTTAGGAGCAGAGAACAAACCTTCTTGCTCTAACTTGCGCTTAAGTTGCTCATAAGCTTGGTACAGGGCCCCAACCCCATCTGGTTCCATGGTCTTAATATAAAACTGGTACCTACCTGATGCTTCATAAACATCTACGTAGCCACTAACCAGCACCTTCATTCCTTCTTCAGGAACAAATTTGATCTTATTAAAATCACTCGCAAACATGACAACGTCGATTTTAGCGTTTTCATCTTTAAGGCTAAAATACTGGTGCCGGGATCTTAACCTAAAATTTGAAATTTCACCACTTAGATATATTTTTCCTAAGTATGGGTCGGCCGTAAATTTACGCTTAATATACTTATTTAATAACGAAACCGTTAAGTATCTATCACTCATAATTTTAACTTCTCTCTGCAAACTCTACCGTTTGTTGCATTAGCATCGCAATCGTCATTGGTCCAACACCACCAGGAACAGGAGTTAAATATGACGCATGGTCTAACATGTCATCGCGCTTAACGTCTCCAACCAGCCTACCTTCTGCATTATGATTCATTCCGACATCAACCACTACAGCGCCAGGTTTAACGAAATCCTTAGTAACAAACTCACCCCGTCCAATTGCTACGACCAGAATATCTGCTTGTCGCGTTATTGCCGCTAAATTCTGGGTCTTACTATGAGTGATTGTTACTGTTGCATCATGGTTGACCATCAGGGCTGCCATTGGTCGCCCAACGATATTAGAACGCCCAATAATCACGACATTTTTGCCGGCAACTTCAATATCATATGCTGCCAATAGTTCCATGATACCGCGTGGAGTACAAGGAAGAGCTTGCGGTGTTCCCATAAATAATTGCCCCACATTCATTGGGTGAAAACCATCAACATCTTTTAGGGGGGAGATAGCCTGTGTAACTACTTTTTCATCTATTTGTTGGGGAAGGGGCAACTGCACTAAGATTCCATGAACTTTTGGATCTTGGTTATATTGATCAATCAAAGCCAATAATTCATCTTGACTAGTTGTTACAGGAAGATGTAAATCTACGGCCTCAATGCCCACTTCAGTAGCCACTCTTTTCTTATTTCTGACATACACAGCACTTGCTGAGTTATCACCTACCATGATTACTACTAACCGTGGAATGATTCCCTTTGCACGTAATGCCGCAGTCCGTTCTTTTAATTTTGAACGCACCGTAGTCGCCAGTTTTTTCCCATCCAATAATACCGTCATGTTATCTCCTCCATTCGTTCTTACCTTTCTAATGTTAGCATAGGCGCTTAGTGAAAAAAACAACGTTTCTAAGTGAAACTTGGATATTAAAAAATCATCCTAGCCAGCCGCTTACGCTGCTAAACTAAGATGACTGTTTAATCAATTAAATTAAGTTTGCCAATACACCATTGATAAATCCACGCGACTTATCATCACTAAATTCCTTGGCCAATTGTAATGCTTCGTTAACTGAAACCTTGGCTGGAATGTCAGTTACATACTTAATTTCAAATACTGCAATTTGCAGAATCAGCAAGTCTGTTTTGTTCAGACGTTTTACTGTCCACCCTTTTTTCAGGTAATTACTGATAGCATCGTTAAGTTCATCTTCGTGCTTAATTACCCCTTCAACAAGAGTTACTAAGTATTCTGGTAGGGCTGAATCAGTTTGTTCTTCTGCATCCAACACCTGTAACATTACTTGCTTAGGATCAGCATCAGCATTGCTTCTTACCGCAAAAAGCGTCTGAAATGCCGCTTTTCTAATATCATGTCTAGTTAAAGTCACTGTTCGTCACCATTGTCCTCTGCAAAGATATTGTCAGGATCAACAACCTGTTCTTCTTTTTGGGAGATAACACCCTCGATATGCACGTTAACTGTTTGTAGCTTCAATCCAGTCATGAACAACACTTGTTGGACAACTTTATCTTGAATTGCAACCGCTACTTTAGGAACAGAAACCCCATAATCTAAGAAGGCATAGAGGTCAACGATGATTCCATCAGCACTATTTTCTAGATGAACACCCTTACTGTGTGACTTCCGTCCAAAAAACTCGGAAACATTATTAGCAAATGACCCCTGCATTGAATACACGCCTTCTACCTGGCTTGCAGCAATCCCAATGATAATTTCAATAACCTCTGGTGCAATTCTAATTTGCCCCAAGTTAGGCTCTTTGTTTGCTAACAGAATACTATTATCTTCTGCCATCGTTCCAACCTCCTATCGTGTTATCACACATTAAGCACGTGAGATGTATGTCCCATCGCTGGTATTGATCTTAAGCACGTCCCCTTCGTTGATGAAGAATGGCACTTGTGTTACCAAACCAGTTTCCATAGTTGCTGGCTTGGATCCACCAGAAGCTGTGTTCCCCTTAATAGTTGGTTCAGTTTCAGTAACTGTTAATTCAACTACGTTTGGTAATTCAATCCCTAATGTTTCTGAACCAAACATGATTACAGAAACTTCCATGTTTTCCTTCAAGTACTTCAATTCATCTTGCATATTAACTGCTGGAATAGCAATTTGTTCATAAGTATTGGTATCCATGAAGACATAGCTATCCCCATCATTATAGAGGTATTGCATGCTCTTGGTATCAATTTGAGCTTGTTGTACTTTTTCACCAGCACGGAAAGTTTTTTCTTGAACAGCACCATTACGCAAGTTCTTCAACTTAGAACGCACAAATGCTGAACCTTTACCTGGCTTAACGTGTAAGAATTCAATTACCCGCCACAATTGACCATCTACTTCGATCGTTAAGCCGTTTTTAAAATCATTTACAGAAATCATATACTTCTTCCTCCTAAAACAACGCTTAGCTTGATTTCGCTACAAGCTACACCCATTGTACTTAAATATATTCTCACATGTAGAACCGCCCTCGTCAAGTTAAAGTCCAGGACAAATACTTTCCCAAACGGTTATACTTCCGTATATGCCTTAGAAAAAGGGGTTAGATTTTCATGACCCGTAGGCGTAATCAAAATATCATCCTCGATCCGTACACCACCGACACCTGGAACATAAATCCCTGGTTCAATCGTCACTACTTGTCCTGGCATCATCTGGTCTGCATATGATCGCCCAACGTTCGGCAACTCATGAATTGACAATCCAATTCCATGGCCCATCCCATGATTAAAATACTCTCCATATCCTTTTTGTGCTATGTATTCTCGACCAATGGCATCCAATTCACGCCCAGTTATCCCTGGCTTGATTGCTGCAATTGTTCGTTGATTAGCTTCAAGAACCGTTTCATAAATATCCTTGACCTGTGCATTAACTTGCTTACCTATACTAAATGTTCTAGTGACATCAGAAGTATAATCTTGATAATAATATCCAAAATCAAGCGTTATTAAATCACCATCACTTAATTTTTTATTGGTAAACGTCCCGTGAGGCCACGTAGTTCTTTCACCACTCGCAACAATCGTTTCAAAAGACCACTGACTTGCACCATTCATCTTCATGAAATAGTCTAATTCGGCTGCGACTTGTGCTTCGGTTTGCCCAGGATGAATTGTATCGAGGATATATTGATATCCTTTTCCTGCTAGGATACAACTTTGCTTGAGGAGCGCTACTTCGTCATCATCCTTAAAGGAACGCAAACGTTCAATCACACCTGTAAATGGAACAATATCACAGACAGCATTCTCATCCAAAAAATCATAGCTAGCATAATCAATGTTGCTTTCAAAAGCCATAGCAACTAGGTGTTTTTGGGCAGCAATTTTTAAAGCTGAGCCTAAATAATCGCGTGTGTTACAAAAACTCCACTCGGGATTATCTGTTTTAACTTGTTGTTCAAAACGACTATCCGTAATAATATATTGCTGGTTTTCTGTTACTAGTAATATCCCATCGTCGCCGGTAAAACCGCTAATATATTTAATGTTGGCCCTGTCTGTCACCAAAAAAGCATCAACCTTTAACCGTTGCATCTCTTGACGTAATGCAACAACACGTTTTGCGTTATATAACATAGCTTTCCCTCCTCAATCGATATTTCAGTATGGAAAATAAAAAGCTATGCTCATATGAACATAGCTTACTAATTATTATTCAGCAACTGGGTAAACAGAAGCTTTGCGCTTAGAACGACCCATACGTTCGAAACGAACAACGCCAGCAACCTTTGCGTAAAGAGTGTTATCCTTACCCATACCAACGTTTTCACCTGGGTAGATCTTAGTACCGCGTTGACGGTATAAGATTGAACCACCAGTTACTTCTTGACCATCAGCAACTTTTGAACCCAAATACTTAGGATTGGAGTCACGACCGTTAGTGGAAGAACCGCCACCCTTGTGCTTTGAGAAGAATTGTAAATCCATTTTTAACATATCAATTCACCTCCGCATGTTAATTTTTTATCGTAATAAAATCTTTATATTGTTCTGCAGTGGTTTTAATGCCTAGTTTGAAAGATGCTAAAAGTAAGGCAACACGTTCATCCTGAGCCTGAGCGGCAGTCAGTTTAAACTTGATATCGCCACCATCTTTCTGATTGGCATAATACTGCTGAAAATCACCGGGGTCGATCCCAGCCAACTCCTCAATACTATTAATCGTATTGATTGTTAGCATTGAAACGGCTGCACATACAATGTCTTGTCCATATGGACCTGACTCAGCGTGACCCCGCAATTGGAAGCCAGATAATTGCTTTTCATGGTAATAAAACTTAACCCGAATCATTGCAATCACCTTGCCATTTCATTAAGCATTGATCTTGTTAACAACCAACTTAGTGTATGGTTGACGGTGACCTTGCTTAGTGTGTGAGTGCTTCTTTGGCTTGTACTTGTAAGTTACAACCTTCTTAGCACGACCTTGCTTTTCAACAGTAGCTTCAACACTAGCACCTTCAACAACAGGAGTACCGATGACAGTCTTTTCACCGCCAACGAATACTACTTGGTCAAAAGTAACCTTGTCACCTGCGTTAGCATTAAGCTTTTCAACGTAGATAGTTTGGCCTTCTTCAACTTTAAGTTGCTTACCGCCAGTTTTAATAATTGCGTACATCATGTGCACCTCCTTATAATTGACTTAGACTCGCCGTAATTTAGTGGTCTCCTGATAACCAGAAGACACTTCAAACTTAAAACGTGCGGTTGCAGTTGTGGTATGCACAAATACAACGATAATATATTAGCAATTAAAACAATCCTTGTCAATGAATTTTATCGTGAATATACCAATTAATATTGTCCTAATACCAGAAAATAATTGACATTGTTTAACCAAGCCAATATAATAATATCTGTTGTTGGTTCGGTAGCTCAGCTGGATAGAGCAACGGTCTTCTAAACCGTAGGTCGAGAGTTCGAATCTCTCCCGAATCACTTGTTTTATTTTGAGCCTTAGAGAAAGATGTTTAGCATTTTCTCTAAGGCTTTTTTATATTTGCGTGGTTGGTCAATCCATCAAAGATTCTTTCTTTTTATACCTATATACAATAATTATCATGACAATTAAATAGGTCACTGATATTGATTAAACTACAATCAATACCGTATTCCCCACCCGTAAGCAACCGATCATTATTTTTTAGGATCAACTGCATAAACCAATCTGGGCTTATATGGCTACCTATGGGAATCAAGCTCCCCATCGTATTGTACAAAGCATGAACAGTAAAGCTAGCCCAGATGGTTTTTCTTTGATATATATAGTATTTAGAAGCATCCCCATTACTGTTCCAGCAATGACGAGTTGAATTGCACTTATCCAGTCCAAACTACCATTCATTAGGTGCACTGCTCCAAATATAAGCGCTGAGCCCCACAACCCTACTTTCAAGTTATAGTGCTTAGTAAGCTGTGTGAAAATCCCCCCGAAAAACCACTTCTTCAATCAACGGTGCAATGATTACCGCGCCTAACAACGATGCCCCGTTTTGAGCTAACAGATATCTATCTATTTTTGGAAAAACAAATCGTACTCCTAGTAACAAAAAACCTCCGTAAGATAATCCGAGTAGTAGCCCCGCATAGCCAAAGTAATCTTTTCGGAAAGCGGGAGGAATTTTAATTGTCTGAAACTCATCATGATACAGCCTTTTTTTCAAAAAGACAAAACCAGGCCAAAAAATCATAAATTCAATGAGTGGAGCTAAAAAATAGTGCATTGGTAATACCCAGCGGTTAACCTCCCAGGATTGTAACCAAACTCCACCGACTACTATGCTCAAAATAGTTAATAACAAAATCGCTCCAATATCTCTTATCGATAACCATAATCTTTTCATTTTTACCCTCCTTCTGATATTCTTTCTTCTTTCAGGATACTCTTTTTCAAAAATTCAGGTAAGAAGTTTCATAACACAAAAAAGCTTTAAGCAAGGAAAGGTTATCCCCGCTTAAAGCTTCTCTATTATCTACTTAATAAATTACTATATTTCCTTCAAACCAGCTTTTTTCCGGCCCCGGTTGAACCATGGGGACACAGTGAAGGCTAAAATATCGTTGGCAACATAGATTAAAGAATTGATTGCCATCGCTAATGTAGCATCTCCTTGGGCAAATGTCACACCCCATAGAATCAATTGAAAAATCCCCGAAGCTAACCACCAAAAATATTGGTTACTGTAACGCAAGAAACACATGATACCGGCAGTCAAGGAAATTGCGAAGCTAATCGCATCAATCCATGGACGAGGATCATTAGTATAGTGCCCAATTAAGAAACCTGAAACAACATATACGATTACTGTACCGATAATTGCAACCAACCATTCTTTTCCGCCGAACTTCCGTAAATTATTCTTAGTATCATCATTCCATGAATTAATCGCAATGATAACTGGTAAGTCTAAGGTGATAATGTAGGCAACTTGTTCAAAAATTGCAAGATAGTTTTTGGCTGCCCAGCTGGCATAGATGAAACATGCTGCAGAAATTAATCCTAACCAGCCATTAATTGCCTTAGTAGCATTAATGGCTAGCACACAAGCTGTCCCTAACATCGTCCCAATAAATGTAATTACAGTTACTGTGGTAAACGGTTGGCTAACCAATAATGCCAACTGAAATCCAAAAGCAAAAAACCATAGCATGTAGTTTTGGACTGGCCATCCCTTTAACTGATTCCAAAGCCACACGAAATAATTTTCTTGAATATTACGCTCACTTTTCACAAGTAATCAACCTCTCTCTCCAAAATATGACTTACCTATAATAACACTATATATAGCATTGTCAATACGAAAAAACACTATATATTGTTGATTAGCAAAAAATGACGGTCTAATCTAAAACCGTTAGATCAGTCCCGTCATTAAATATCATTTATAAATTCTTTAGTCGGTCAAAAAAAGAACCCTTTTCATTTGCTGGCTTAAAACCAGAAGCTTCAGCAAAAGCCTTTAATGCTAACTTTTGCTTCTTATTTAGTTTCTTTGGTGTCTCAATCGTTACAGTAACTTTTTCATCACCGTTCCCTTTACCACGCAAACGTGGAGCTCCTTTTCCACGCAGTCTGAATACAGTTCCTGTCTGTGTCCCCGCAGGGATCTTCATATCGACATCACCATGGACGGTTTTAACTCGAATCTCGTCCCCCAGAGCAGCCTGCACGAAACTGATTGGCTGTTCATAGTAAATATCGGCACCGTCCCGTTCGAAAATCTTGCTTGGTTCAACCACGAAGATAATATAAAGATCACCATAAGGACCACCATTAATTCCTGCTTCACCTTGACCTTGTAACCGCATCTGGTTACCGTTCTCAATCCCAGCAGGAATAGTAACTTCAACTTCATGTTGTTCGGAAACGTGTCCAACCCCATGACAAACTTCACATTTTTCTTTGATCTCTTTACCAGTACCATGACAAACATCACATTCCTGTTGTGTCATCACCCGTCCCAATGGTGTTTGCCGTTGTACTTGAATAAAGCCACGACCACCACACTTAGAACATGTGACAGGTGAAGTACCTGCCTTAGCGCCTGAACCATGGCAAGTTTTACACTCCGCTTGGCGGCTATACTTGATAGTTTCTTTTTTACCAAAGATAGCTTCTTCAAACTTTAAATTCAAAGTATATTGGAGATCACGTCCCTGTCGTGGTGCTGTTCGTGATTGCGTCCGGCCACCACCAAAGAATGAGCTAAAGATGTCACCCATATCGCCAAAACCACCAAAGCCGTCAAAACCACCAGCATTGCCGTAGCCACCGGCACCGCCGAAGCCTTGACCACCAGTAGAACCGAACTGGTCATACTGAGCTTTCTTTTGCGGATCCTTGAGAATATCATAAGCATCATTAACCTGCTTAAACTTTTCTTCTGCCCCTGCCTCATGGTTAAGATCAGGGTGGTACTTTTTAGATAAGTGCCGATATGCTTTCTTAATATCTGCATCAGACGCATCTTTAGAAACGCCCAAAACTTTATATGGATCAATCTGTTCTGCCATAATTACCCTCCAACCTTACGGACAAAATACTATCAAAAGACTAGCATATTTAAAAATAAAAAGTCAAAGCCCACCGACTGGCCTTGACTTTCTATCAATAATTATTTAACTAATTACTTTTTGTCGTCTGGGTTAACTTCTTTGAAATCACCATCAACAGTATTGTCATCATTATTTGTTGTGTTATTACCGTTAGCTTGTGCATCATTTTGTGCTTGTTGAGCTTGTTGGTATAACTTGACGGAGAGTTCTTGAATGACGTTGTTCAATTCGTCTTTCTTCGTCTTCATTGCTTCAAGATCATTAGCTTCTTGAGCCTTCTTCAACGCATCACGTGCATCTTCGGCCTTCTTAACTTCATCAGCTGAAACTTTGCCATCCAATTCCTTGAGCGTCTTTTCAGTGGTGAAGAGCAATTGATCTACTTCGTTGCGCAAATCAACTTCTTCCTTGCGCTTCTTGTCAGAAGCTTCGTTTTCCTTAGCTTCTTTTACCATCCGTTCAATTTCTTCATCTGAAAGACCTGAGGAACTCTTGATAGTGATCTTTTGTTCCTTATTAGTGCCCATATCCTTAGCTGATACATTAACAATACCATTCTTATCAATATCAAATGTTACTTGAATTTGTGGCACACCACGTGGTGCAGGTGGAATATCCGTTAATTGGAACCGACCCAAAGTCTTGTTATCAGCAGCCATTGGCCGTTCACCTTGGAGAACGTGAATATCTACAGCAGGTTGGTTGTCAGCTGCAGTAGAGAACACTTGGCTCTTAGAAGTTGGGATAGTGGTATTCCGGTCAATCAACTTAGTGAAGACACCACCCATTGTTTCGATCCCTAATGACAATGGTGTAACATCCAACAAGACAACGTCTTTAACATCACCAGTAATCACACCACCTTGAATAGCAGCCCCTAAAGCTACGGCTTCATCAGGGTTGATTGAGTGGTTAGGTTCCTTACCCATTAAGTTCTTAACCATTTCTTGAACAGCAGGAATCCGAGTTGAACCACCATTCAAAATCACTTCATCAATATCAGAAGCAGATAAGCCCGCATCACTTAATGCGTTCATAACTGGTGCCTTAGTCCGTTCAACTAAGTCAGCAGTTAATTCATTGAACTTAGCCCGAGTTAAAGTAGTCTCTAAGTGCAATGGTCCATTAGCACCAGCAGTGATAAATGGTAGTGAGATTTGTGCTGATTGAATCCCAGAAAGATCCTTCTTTGCCTTTTCAGCTGCATCCTTCAACCGTTGCATTGCCATCTTATCTTGAGAAAGATCAATACCATTATCACGCTTAAATTCAGCAACTAACCAATCAATAATTGCTTGGTCAAAGTCATTCCCACCAAGGTGAGTATCCCCGTTAGTAGACAATACTTGGAACACACCGTCCCCTAATTCAAGAATAGAAACGTCAAAAGTACCCCCACCAAGGTCATAAACTAAAATCTTTTCATCTTTATCTTGCTTATCCAAACCATAAGCCAAAGAAGCTGCAGTTGGTTCGTTAATGATCCGCTTAACATCTAAGCCGGCAATCTTCCCAGCATCCTTAGTTGCTTGCCGTTGAGCATCATTAAAGTAAGCTGGAACAGTAATAACAGCTTCAGTAACTTTTTCACCCAAATATGATTCTGCATAATCCTTAATGTATTGTAAAATCATTGCAGAAATTTCTTGCGGAGTATAATCTTTACCAGCCACATTCACTTTGTAGCCTGCTTCACCCATGTGACTCTTAATGGATGAAACTGTATCAGGGTTAGTGATAGCTTGCCGCTTAGCCACTTCCCCTACTTGGTGTTCACCATTCTTGAAAGAAACAACGGAAGGAGTAGTCCGATTTCCTTCTGGGTTAGTAATAATTTTTGGATCCTTACCTTCAAGGACAGCCACTGCAGAGTTAGTTGTCCCTAAGTCAATACCAATAATCTTTGACATATGCTTTCTACCTCTCTCGTAATTTATTGTGCCACAACAACCATTGCTGGTCTCAATACGCGGTCTCTCAGTAAGTAACCTTCTTGATACACTTCAATGACATGATCTTTTTGATCTTCATTTTCAGCCGGAACAGTTTTAACTGCCTGGTGAATTTGTGGATCAAAAGGTTGATTCAAGGCATCAATTTGAGTGATTTTATTATCTTTCAATGCCTTCTCTAAATCTTTTGCTACCAACTCAATCCCATGCTTAAGTTGGCGCGAAGCATCGTCATCTGCTTCAGTTAAAAGTGCACGTTGCAAGTTATCAACCACAGGAAGAATATCCCGTGCTAGTGATTGACCCTCGTATCTAAGCAACTGTTCTTGCTCTTTTTTGAAACGCCGGGTCATATTTTGAATCTCCGCAGCTGCACGCAGATACTTATTTTCTAGTTCTTCATTCTTTTGCTTCAATTCTGCTAACAGTTTTGCAGTATCATCTTGCTCTTTCTGTGCAGCAGTAGCAGTTTCTTTTTTATCATCAACTGTTGTTTCCACTGATTCAGCTTGCTTATCTTTCTCAGTCAAACCAACACCCCTTTTCTAACTATCAAGATTACGATAATAATCGATCAAGCGTTGGGTCAATTCCTGTCTGAACACTCCTAATAAACCAATCAACTTCGAGTATGGCATATTAGTTGGTCCCAATAACGCAATGATCCCTTGCCCATGATTTTCAATATTGTAATGAGCAGAAATTAAACTATAATTCCCTGGTTGGTTCTGTAGCTCGTTGCCAAACTTGACAGTAATATCATTCGGTCCAACATCACCTAACAAAGCACTGATATCTTGCGAATGATCAACTAGTGAATATAATGCTTTGACCTGATCAACATTATCACTATCAATAAAGTTCAATAAGTTCATCTTGCCACCAACATAAAATTGACTTTGGAGCGACTTATCCAAAGCCCGACCAAATACATCAAGAAAGCCTTCTGGTTGCCGCAGATACTTGGTCAGCAAAACGATACTCTCTTGTAAGCGGTCAGCAATTTGACTAAGTGGATAGCCAACTACCTGGTCATTAATAATTCTTATCACTGGTTCCAAAACCTCCCCAGTGATACCTTCAGGTAAGGAGAAAATCTGACTTTCCACCGAACCATCACTCGTGACCAAAATCACCATTACCTGTTGCTCACCAAAAGGAACCATCCGAAAGCCCTCCAAACGGACTTCCTTTGAGTCAGGCTTCAATGAGATAGCAGTATAATTAGTAATCTCAGATAAAACACGAGCCGAAGTAGCAACAATCTCGTCCACCTTTTGAAATTCACTTCCAAACGATGCTCTAATCCCTTGAATATCCTCTTTGTTAATCTTTTCTGGCTTAACCAGGTGATCAACATAGAAGCGATACCCTTTTAAAGATGGATAACGACCAGAACTAGAATGTTCTTTGATTAAGTATCCTAATTTTTCTAAAGTCGCCATCTCATTACGAATAGTCGCTGAACTTACATGAACTGGTAATTGATTCTGCAACGTCTTTGAGCCAATAGGCTGACCTGCACTTGTGTAATCTCGAATTATTGCTTCCAAAATTAACAACTGCCGTTTCGTTAACATCATCATCACCTCTTTTTAGCACTTAAATAGATCAAGTGCTAAATTACATTATCAAATATACCTTCATTTAGCAGTGTTGTCAAGCGAGTGCTAAGAAATATTCAAACATTCTTCCTAATTAAATTTTCAAAAAAAACGGTCTGTGTCTAAAAAACACAAACCGTCTTATAAATTCTTATTTAGAACAAGCTTAACTGATTAGCGTCAGGTAAATCTGCTAAAACATTATTAGCATCCATAAAGTCAATCAAAGTTTGCGAAACTTTGCCCCGCTGTGCAAGATCTTCTTTGGATAAGAATGGTTTTTCTTCCCGAGCAGCAACAATTTGCTTAGCTACGTTTAAACCTAAGCCCGGAATAGCTGAAAATGGGGCAATTAAATTTTTACCGTCAATCAACCAATCTGCAGCATCTGACTTATCCAAATCAACCATCTTAAAACTAAACCCACGTTCAAGCATTTCATTAGCTAGTTCCAATACTGTTAGTAGGTTTTTCTCTTTAGCAGATGCATCGTTCCCTTTATCATTAATTTCCTTCATTGCTTCTTTAACTGCTTCTTTCCCGCGAGACATAGCCACCAGATCAAAATCGTCGGCCCGTACTGAGAAGTAGGCTGCATAATAAACAATTGGGAAATAAACTTTGAAATATGCAATCCGCAAGGCCATCATAATATACGCTGTCGCATGAGCCTTAGGGAACATGTACTTGATTTTCAAACAAGCATCAATATACCAATCAGGGACATTCTTCTTCATTTCTTCTTGCCAATCATCTGGAATCCCCCGTCCCTTCCGAACGTGTTCCATGATCTTAAAGGACAAATCATTTGGCATTCCATAATGAATCAAATCCATCATGATATCATCACGACAACCAATAACATTTTCAATCGTCACTGTTCCGTTTTTAATCAGATCTTGAGCGTTACCTAACCACACATCTGTCCCGTGTGACAAACCAGAGATCTTTAATAAGGAAGCAAAAGTATCTGGGTGCGTTTGATCTAACATTTCACGCACAAATCGTGTTCCGAATTCTGGCACACCGAGTGTTCCTGTCTTTGACTGAATCTGTTCAGGTGTTACCCCCAGAACATCTGTCCCAGAAAAGAGCTTCATCACTCCCGGATCATCCATTGGAATAGTTTTAGGATCAATTCCCGAAAGATCTTGCAACATTCTGATCATCGTCGGATCATCGTGGCCTAAAATATCTAATTTCAGGATATTATCGTGAATAGAATGGAAATCAAAGTGTGTTGTCTTCCAAGCTGCTGTCTGATCATCGGCTGGGTATTGGATAGGAGTAAAATCATAAATATCCATATAATCAGGTACAACCAGAATTCCGGCCGGGTGTTGCCCCGTAGTCCGTTTGACCCCAGTTGTTCCCTTGGCCAACCGATCAATCTCCGCATTACGTAAATGCAATCCTTTATCACGCTCATATGCTTTAACATAGCCATATGCGGTTTTATCTGCAATAGTACCGATTGTTCCTGCCCGAAAAACATTGTTTTCTCCGAACAAAACTTTAGTATAATTGTGGGCAATCGGCTGGTAATCCCCAGAGAAATTCAAATCGATATCAGGAACCTTATTTCCTTTGAATCCTAAGAAGGTTTCGAAAGGAATATCCTGCCCATCCTTAATCAAGTGGGCACCACACTTGGGACAATCTTTATCTGGCAAGTCATATCCAGAACCATATTCTCCTTTGACATAGAAATGGGACCACTTACACTCTGGGCACCGGTAATGTGGTGGCAAAGGGTTAACTTCTGTAATCCCTGTCATTGTAGCCACTAGACTTGAACCGACAGATCCCCGTGAACCAACCAGGTATCCATCCTTATTGGATTTAAACACTAACATTTGCGAAATCAGATAAATCACTGAGAACCCATTCCCAATGATCGACTTCAATTCTTTTTGCAGCCGTTGATCTACGATCTCCGGCAAGGGATCACCGTACCATTCATGGGCTGTATTCATTGTCAGATTGCGAATATTGTCTTCCGCTCCCTCCATTTTAGGCGTGTACAATTTATCCTTAACTGGAGAGATCTCATCTACCATATCGGCTACCTTGTTAGGATTATCGATCACTATTTCTTGAGCCGTTTCCCGACCTAAGAAGGCAAAGTCTGCCAGCATTTCATCAGTTGTTCGGAAATGAGCGTCAGGCAATTGTCGTAGCCGATTTAAAGGATTGGCTCCTCCCTGTGAGTTAATCAATACTTCCCGATAAATACTGTCTTCTTTGTTCATGAAATGAACATCACCCGTAGCAACTACTGGTTTTCCTAGTTCGTGCCCCAGTTCTACCATATTAGCAATGATTTCCTCAAGGTTATGCTCATCTCTCACTAATTCTTGTTCAATTAATGGCTGATACAAGGCTTTAGGCTGAACTTCCAAATAGTCATAGAAAGCAGCTTTTTCCTTTGCATCCTGATAACCCTTTTGCATCATCGCAGTAAATACTTCGCCTTCAGCGCATGCACTCCCGACCAAAAGCCCTTCCCGGTATTTCTGCAACAAGGAACGGGGAATGCGTGGCACACGATAAAAATAATTAACCATTGACTCAGAAGCCAATTTAAAGAGGTTTTTCAAACCAGCTTGTGTTTGCGCCAAAATTATGGCATGGCTAGGATGTTCATGCTTATAGGCATCATTTTCACCAATATGTTCATTAAACTGATCATGATACTGAATTTCAAACCTAGTTTCAGCATCTTTAAGCATCGCATAGTAAATGTACCCGGTAGCTTCAGCATCATAAATCGCGCGGTGATGATGTTCCAAAGTTACATTCAATTTCTTGGCTAAAGTATTTAATCTAAAGCCCCGCATTTCTGGATAAAGGAAACGGGCCAGTGGTAAAGTATCGATCCACGGTTCTGTAATAGGATCCATCCCATGCCGCTGATATCCGACGTTCATGAAATCCACGTCAAAAGTTGCATTATGTCCAACAATCACTGCGTCACGACAGAAGTCTTTAAACATCCGAAAGACTTCTTCTTCCGTTTTTGACCCTCTTACCATCTCATCGGTAATACTTGTCAAATTGATCGTCGTCTGTGATAGCGGATGGCCTGGATCAATAAATTCATCGAAACGGTCAATTACAGTTCCACCCTGCATCTTTACAGCAGCCAATTCAATCACTTTGTCATAGCGTGCAGATAAACCCGTCGTTTCTGTATCAAAGATTACATACGTTGTTTCTTTTAAGTTCCGATGCACCTCATTATATGCAATTGGAATCCCGTCATCTACTAGGTTGGCTTCAACCCCATACAGGATCTTAATATCTTTACCATTAGCAGCATTATGTGCTTCAGGAAATGCCTGCAGAGTACCATGATCGGTAATTGCAATTGCTTTATGCCCCCATTTGAGTGCTTGTTTGACATAAGCCCCAATGCTAGTAGTGGCATCCATCATACTCATATTGGAGTGGAGGTGAAGCTCGACTCTCTTACCGGTCTGACTTGTATCCTGACGACTAGCATGTTCAACTTGTTGAATTCCTTTAGCGGTAATAGTCAAATCATGGCTATAATCATCTTCTTGCACACTTCCCCGAACTTTGACCCATTGTCCGGTTTCAATCGTAGCAAACAGTGCCTCGTCATCTTCACCCCGTGAAAACATTTTGACGATCATTGACGAGCTATAATCAGTGACTTTTATCAAGAGAAGTTGTCGCCCTGAACGAAACTTTCGAATTTCTTTGTCAAAGATGTATCCCTGAACAACTACCATCCGCTCTTCTTCCTGGATCGTAATCATTTGCCGAATCGGTTCCGTATCTTTTATCTGTGTCCCTAACTGGGTAGGTCCGGAAACACTATTTTGTGGCTTAGCTGCTTTTGGATGTTGCTGATTTTGTTTCTTAATAGCTTCCATCGCTCGGCGCGCCAACTCTTGGTCGTTTTTTGCTTTTTCTGAGCGTAACTGTTGGATCTTCTCTTGCGATTTAGTCTGGTCAACTAAGGTCTTAATAGAAAAGCGCGGAAAGCCCACTCGCTGATATGCTTCTTCAATTGGACCTAAAGCTTGATTCACAAGAAAATTCTTGATCACATCATTTTCAACAGTTATAAATACCCGCTTTTCTTCTAGGTATGGAGCTTGACTTCGACCAATTTCAGCCAATAATGGGGAATTGAGTCCCGTATTGGCAATGACCCATGGCCAATAATCTCCTAAATCAGGTGTAGTTACCTGCGCACTACGAGTTTGAATGAACAAGCGCACCGGTGCAATATGTGCGAATGCCTTGCTAATACTTTGTTCAAAGCGTAAAAAAGTCGCGTATGGAAGAATATCATCAAGAGTGATATGAAAATCCCAACGTTGCGACTGCGTATGCACATCCACTTCATCAATCGTCGCATCCGCAAATACTCCCCGTTCATCCTGTGACCATGCAATCTGATCTAACAAATTATGAAACAGTGTCTTTTTATCTTCTGCCACAGTCTATCTCCTTTCACTATCATTTTGAGCGTTTAAAAATCCTCTACCACGTATCGTTATACATGATAGAGGACCCTTGTACCAGATTATTGCTTATCTTTTAATAAAATTGCTAATGAGTTGAGTAATTCATCAGTCTTGACTTCTAATGTTTCACCCGTCTTACGCAACTTAATCTCAACGATTCCTTCACTGGCTTTCTTACCAACAGTGATACGCACAGGCAAACCAATCAAGTCAGCATCAGCAAACTTAACTCCTGCCCGTTCCTTACGGTCATCTTCCAATACTCGGTAACCTTGTGCTTCCAAGTCAGCAGTGATTTGTTCCGCTAATTCTCTCTGTTCAGCTTTCTTAACGTTGACTGGAATCACATGAATATCATATGGTGCAATTGATCGTGGCCATGTGATCCCGTTTTCATCACTGTATTGCTCAACAATTGCAGATAGGAGCCGTGAAACCCCAATCCCATATGATCCCATCTTAACTGGCAACTGACGGCCGTTTTCATCCAATACCAATGCCTTCATTGAGTCAGAGTACCTGGTCCCCAGTTCAAAAATGTGTCCAATTTCAATTCCACGAGTGAATTGCAGTTTACCTTCACCATCAGGAGATAATTCTCCCTCTTGAACTGTCCGCAAATCAGCAAATTCATCAACTGTGAAGTCACGGTCAAGGTTGGCATTCAAGTAATGGAATCCATTTTCGTTAGCACCAACGGCAATATTAACCATTTTTTCAATGTCCAAGTCCGCCAAGGTCTTAACTCCTGACACACCTACTGGGCCTAAGGAACCAAAGTCAGCTCCTAAATAAGTAACTGCTTCTTCATCAGTTGCAGGCCGTAAATTATTTGCGTGCAGGGTATTCTTTAATTTGACTTCATTTACCTGATCATTACCCCGCATCAAAACCAGTACCGGTTCGTCATCAGCTACAAACAATAACGTCTTGATCATGTTTCCCGTATCTAGGTCTAAGAACTGAGCCACTTCATCAATAGTCTTAGCTCCTGGTGTTGGCACCTTCTTTAGCTCACTTGGTTGCTCGTGTGATTGCTGTAATGTCCGCAAGTTCTTAGCCATTTCAATATTAGCAGCATAATCACTCTGGTCAGAATAAACAATAATATCTTCACCAATATCAGCAATTGCTTGGAATTCTTTGGAATGGCTACCACCCATAGCGCCGGCATCACCAATGATTCCCCGATAATCTAGACCACACCGGTCAAATATTGTTTGATAAGCTTTATCCATTTGCATGAAGATTTGATCTAAACTCTCATCATCTGTACTAAATGAATAAGCATCTTGCATCAGAAATTCACGTCCTCGCAAAAGACCGTTCCGAGGCCGCTTTTCATCCCGATATTTCATCTGAATTTGATAGAGAACTAATGGCAACTTCTTATAAGATTTAATTGTATCCCGAATTAACGTTGTGAATGTTTCTTCGTGAGTTGGTCCCAAAATAAAGTCCCGGTCATGGCGGTCTTTAAACTTATATAATTCAGGCCCGTATGTATCATATCGTCCTGATTCTTGCCAAAGTTCCGCTGGAATCACATCTGGCATTAGCATTTCAATGGCATCAATCTTTTCCATTTCTTCACGGATAATCTTTTCAATATTCTGTAAAACTTTATACCCTAATGGCAGATATGCATATACACCTGCAGAAACTTGTTTAATATAGCCGGCACGCAACATCAACTGATGGCTGATAGTTTCTGCGTCACTTGGCACCTCTTTCAACGTTGGTATCAGTACTTTGGATTGCTTCATTATCTGAACAAATCCCCTTTCAAATTATCAATTATTTTTTAATGCAGGAAAAACCGTTGGAAATCATTCCATGTAACTAAAATCATCAATAGCAACAAGAACCCAAAACCAATCATAGTGATTAGGCCTTCTTTTTCCGGATCAAGTGGTTTTCCCCGGACACCTTCAATAATATTCAACAATATCTTACCACCATCTAGTGCTGGAATGGGCAAAAGATTGACTACTCCTAAATTAACTGACAAAACAGCCAACAAACCAACTACACTCAACACCCCATATTGGGCTGCTTCCGAAGTATAGGAATACATTGCGACTGGTCCCCCAAAGTCGTTTAGACTTACTCCATGGGTGAACATCCGCCCCAATGCACTAAAGATTGTTGCAACCATCGTAGCAGTTTCCTTAAAACCATAACCTATAATTGCTCCCGGTGACCGATCATATTCCAGTTTAGCAGTGATTCCAATGACCCCTGTTTTGCGTCCGTTTTCTATTTTAACTTGCGGGGTCATGGCGATTTCATGTGTATCATGCTTGCGCTGAACAGTGATTGTAATTTTTTTACCAGGATGGTTGCCAATAGCTGTGGCCACTTGGTCCCAAGTTGCTGTCCTATCACCATTAATTCTTATAATTTGATCATTGGCCTTAATCCCTGCATCGGCAGCAACCGAATGAGGCATCACCTTAGCGACTTGATTGGTGCTACTAGCTACGCCTCCTTGAAGGACCGCGATTAAAAAGAAAGCAATAATCGCAAGTAAGAAGTTATTAAACGCACCGGCTGCATTGGTGATTATCCGCTTCATGACGCTTGCGGATTGAAACTGCACATCTAATGGTGCAATCTGTAACTCGGTTCCATCAGCTTCAATAATCGTAGCGTCATGATCAACTGATAACCGGCGCAAATCATTTTCTTCACTATCAGCGTACCCTTCAAGCCATAATTCTTTTTCTAAATCCCAAGCAGTCACTTCAAGTGGCATCCCAGTCATCAAGTGGTGCTTCTTTGAAGCATCAATTCGCACAACGTGGTTATTATCGTCCAGTGCCACTACAATCGGCATTCCTTTTTGAAGGTAATCCTGATCATCTTCCAGTCCCGCTAAACGCACATATCCCCCTAGGGGCAAAATCCGAATGGTAAATGTCGTTGAACCACGGCGAAAAGCAAATAACTTCGGTCCCACTCCGATGGAGAATTCACGTACCAAAATACCAGCTCGCCGCGCAAAGAAATAATGCCCAAATTCATGGACAAAGACCAGAACGCCAAAAATAATGATAAATGCAATAACTGTTTTAACCAAACTCTGGCCCCTTTCATTTACATACTAAATTACATTTAGCAAAAACATAATCGGTAAAATAAACATGATCGAGTCAAAACGATCTAAAATCCCCCCGTGGCCAGGAAGAATCTTTCCTGAATCTTTAACTCCATAATGGCGTTTCAAAGCAGATTCTACTAGATCGCCTAACTGTCCACCAACTGAGAAAATCAATGTCAACAACAACATTATTGAATATGAGTACCGTTGTGGGAAGAAATACAAGTAAACAGCTAACACAAGCACTGCTAGTACTGTTCCACCAATTGAACCTTCCCACGTTTTATTGGGGCTAACATGTGGGGCTAATTTATGTTTACCAATTTTTCTTCCAATTAAATAAGCACCTGAATCGGTTAACCAAACAATCAAAAAGGCGTACAAAATTGTCAAAAGACCTACATCACGCGCCATAATCATATAATGGAAACCCATTCCGACATATAAGGAACCTAAAATCAATACCCCCGCATCATCAAAACTGAAACGATTCTTAGAGGTAACGGTTAACAATAGCATGCATAAAGAACAGATCGATAATACAGCGGTACGATCAATATGTCCCAACATTGGTACAGGCTCTATCAGTGTAAAGGTCATTAAGAAAGCCAAAATCGCTTCTGGCGAAACCAATAACTTCTTTTTCATAACTAAAATTTCTGAAATTCCAATCAACCCTAAAAGAGTTGCTAAAATTGCAAATGGCATCCCGCCTACATACAGTAATGGAATAAAAATAATTAATGCAATTACTGCAGTAATAACTCTTTGTTTCATTTATTCGCTCTCCTTTTCTTGCACACCACCAAAGCGGCGATCACGTTGCTGGTATTTAATTATAGCGTATTTAAGATCTTCAGCAGAATAGTCTGGCCATAAAACATCAGTGAATACCATCTCACTGTATGCTAATTGCCAGAGCAAAAAGTTAGAAATTCGTTCTTCACCACTCGTACGAATCAAAAGATCAGGATCAGCATATTGGCCCAAACTTCCGGTCATCAATGCCTGACTGACCACTTGTTCGTCAATATCAGCAACATCCATAGTCTTGGCAGCAACTTTTTGGGCAATATTTTGAACAGCTGAAACAATTTCTGCCCTTCCCCCATAATTAAGAGCAAAATTAAGTACCATTCCTGTATTATTTGATGTTTTAGCAATCGCATCCTTAACAGCTTGTTGTGTTTTTACAGGTAATTGATCAATATACCCCATAACATTCACACGCACATTTTGAGCGATTAATTCAGGTACAAATTTATTAAAGAAGGTCACGGGCAAACTCATCAAATAGTTGACTTCCTTTGATGGTCTTTTCCAGTTTTCAGTTGAAAATGCATAAAGAGTTAAAACTTTTACACCTAAGTCGTTTGCTGCCCGCGTAATCTTACGTACAGTTTCCATCCCTTCTTTATGACCAGCAATTCGTGGCAGAAATCTTTTTTTGGCCCATCTACCGTTGCCATCCATAATAATAGCCACATGAGCTGGCACCCGGTCCATAATAATTTCTTGATTATTGTCTACCATTATATCTATCCTTGCAATTTCATAAAATAAAAAAAGGCAAAACAGCAGTCAAGCTACCTGGGATTGCCTTTTTATGTCCTCTTTGCTTACTAAATTAGCCTTCCAGAATTTCTTTTTCCTTTTCGGCACGGATGGCATCGATATTCTTAATTGATTGATCAGTAACCTTTTGTGCTACATCTTCTAAATCGTGCAAATCATCCTCAGTTAATTCACCGTCTTTTTCACTCTTCTTCAAAGCATCCATGATATCACGCCGGATATTCCGAATTGCAACCTTAGCTTCTTCGGCCTTGGCTTTAACTTCCTTAGCAATTTCTTTCCGCCGTTCTTCTGTTAATTGTGGAATAACTAGACGAATAACATCACCATCATTCGCTGGGGAAATACCTAAGTTAGCAGCTAACAAAGCATGTTCCACATCTTTCAATGATGACTTGTCGTATGGGTTAACCAATAGCACCCGTGCTTCAGGAACCGTGATCTGTGCCATCTGATTTAATGGAGTTGGAGCTCCATAATAGTTAACCATTACTTGATTTAACAGACTGGTATTAGCCCGTCCAGCACGGATTTTACCTAATTCACGCCGTAAAGCGTCTTCGGTCTTGGCCATGCGTTCTTGGTTTTCTTTAATCATTGGATCATTTACTTGCATAATTATTTTCCTTCCACTGTTGTTCCGATATTCTTACCTTCAACTACTTCTTTAATGTTGCCATGTTGATTCATATTAAAGACAACCAACGGAATATCATTATCCATTGATAATGATGAAGCAGTTGTGTCCATCACTGACAGACCCTTATTAATAATATCCATATGGGTTAATTTATCAAATTTAACCGCTGAAGCATCTTTCTTTGGATCAGCTGAATAAATTCCATCCACACCATTTTTAGCCATCAAAATTACATCAGCATTAATTTCTGAAGCCCGTAATGCTGCTGTGGTATCAGTTGAGAAATATGGTGACCCAGTTCCAGCCGCAAAAATGACAATCCGACCCTTTTCTAAGTGGCGCATTGCCTTTCTTCTAATATATGGTTCAGCGATTTGGCGCATTTCAATCGCTGTCTGTACCCGTGTTGGAGCTCCAATTGCTTCAAGACTATCTTGGAGGGCTAAAGCGTTCATAACTGTCCCTAACATCCCAATGTAGTCAGCTTGGGCTCTTTCCATACCGATCTTAGCACCAGTGACACCCCGCCACATGTTGCCACCGCCAACAACGATTGCAATCTGAACACCTAAATCATGAACTTCTTTAATTTCTTCAGCAACTTTTTTGATTTCTAGGGGGTTAATTCCCTTTTCATTTTCTCCTGCCAATGCTTCCCCACTTAGTTTAAGCAGGACACGTTTGTATTTGATATTATCCGCTACCATAATCTTCCTCCTAAGTTGCTAAGATATTACAGTATCTTATTCTTAACCATTTGGTTTTATAGTACCATAAATTCCCCAGACCTTGGTAGACCAACAGCTAAAATAGCAAAAATTATTTTGCTGTCCAACTTTCAATTAACCCTGGTAACCCAAGTTTGTATAGTAATTCTGTACTTTCATGTCACAATATTCTTTCAAATCATGCACATCACTAATGAAGAATACTGCATTCAATGTTTCTATCCAAAAATCAAGGCAATAGTCTGGTTGAGGATCCCTTACTTGTTGATGTTTCTGCCAACAAACACGATCAATGCGGTCACAGTAATAAATAAAATCGTTCCCCGTAAGATTGGGCATTTTAAATGCTTGGTTGAGCACGCGCCCTAAGCGCTTCGCTTCATTATCAAATAATGGCTGTTTAATATGAAGAATTAGCTCCTCCAGATTGCCAAAAAATTCTGTAACCTGTAACTCATAATCTGGATGGCGCATGGCACTCACCAAAAGATCACTTGCATGAGCAAGAGCATGTCCCCAACCATTGGTCGAATCATAACCGCGAAAATCTTTTTCTGCAAAAATATATGTATTGGCCAGTTTGAAGAAATAAGCTACTTGTTCGTTATTTAAAAAACGTGTCCTTACATCGTCTTCCAAAATTATACTGATCAAAAGGGCTGTAAAACTGCGCAAATATACTTTGTCTGATTTTTCATTAATTGCTTGAAAAAGACAATTATTATCAATCAGATACTGAATGATTTGCTTTTTTTGTTTGTCTGTCAGAATATGCTCTTCAAAGCCACGGGCAAATAAAGCTGTGACTAACTCATCACGAACTGCCCCATCCTCATCCCCCAGATGTTTCAGCATCCACATCAGAGCAACTGATGTGAAACCAGCAATATTCTCTTGGAGCCTAAGTGTTTCTAATTCATTCTTAATTTCGCACCTCCTACTCTAAAACTGCTGAGTACGATATGTATTAGTTATGTATATTGCAGCATACTTTTAAATTTTAGAAAAATAAAAAAGCCTGTGCTTTAAAACACAGACTTTAATATGACATTATTACTTGTCACGACGCTTTTCAGCAATACGAGCAGCCTTACCATTACGTTCACGTAAGTAGTAGAGCTTAGCACGGCGTACACGACCATGGCGTACGACTTCAATCTTTTCAACACGTGGTGTGTGAACAGGGAAAGTACGTTCAACACCAACGCCACTACTCATCTTACGAACTGTATAAGTTTCACTTACACCTTCGCCCCGACGCTTGATAACAACGCCTTCGAAGATCTGAACACGTTCACGCTTACCTTCAACGATTAAAGCGTGAACCCGTACTGTATCACCAGGACGGAAATCTGGAATATCATCACGTAATTGTGATTGGGTAATCTTTTCGATTAATGGATTAACTGACATAAATCTATTTCTTCCTTTCTCCGACATTCTTGTCCAGTCGCAGCGGAATATCGTTTTTGTGGCAATAGCCAAATAATACTTTACAATAACTGCTCAGACTTGTAAAGCAAATCAAGCATTTAATTTTCATCTTTATTAGTCATAGTTGCAAATTCGCGCAGCCATTTACGATCCTGATCATCCAATGTGACATTTTTCAATAAATCTGGACGCCGTAAAAATGTCCGCCGCAATGATTCTTTTCGTCGCCATTCAGCAATCTTTTGGTGATTACCACTGGTCAATACTGCTGGTACTTTAAGACCCCGAAAATCAGCCGGACGAGTATACTGTGGATATTCTAATAAACCATTAGAAAAAGAATCTCCTGCAGCTGAAGCGGCGTTACCCAAAACGTTTGGCAATAAGCGCACCGTCGCATCTAAGACAACCATCGCTCCAAGCTCGCCCCCTGTTAACACGAAATCACCTAGGGAGATTTCATCTGTTACTCGTGTCCGGATGCGTTCATCATAACCTTCATAATGTCCGCAAATAAAGGTTAAATGATCTTCCTGGGATAGTTCTTCTGCTACTTCCTGTGTGAACTGTCTTCCCGCTGGATCTAATAGGATAACTCGTCCCAAACCACCTTTTTTGGCTTCAATCGCATCTAAGGCATCAAAAATTGGTTGAGCCTGTAGCAACATTCCAGCTCCACCACCGTATGGTTCATCATCAACATGGTGCTGTTTGTTAGTTGTGTAATCTCTAAAATCGGTCACTTCGACATCCAACAAGTCTTTTTCAATTGCTTTACCAATAATCGACTCCGTTAGTGGTCCTGAAAACATTTCTGGAAAAAGACTTAAAATATCTATCTGCATTAATCATCCAGTCCTTCCAATAAATCAACCGTAACCTTTTGCGCTACCAAATCAACCTCTTTCACAACATCATCAATAACTGGTAATAGTAGATCTTTTTGGCCTATACGTTGCACTACCCATACATCATTTGCTCCGTTAGTAGGGATAATTTCTTTGATTTTTCCTAATTCTTCGCCGGCAAGTGTTTCTACTACTAAACCAATGATTTGGTCATAGTAATATGTTCCTTCTTCCAGTTCTTGATGCTGTGTGCTGTCGACTTTAATTGCCGCACCCTTAAATTGTTCCACATCGTTAATATTTTCCATCCCCACAAAAGTTAGCAGTTCAAAATTTTTGTGCCTGCGGTGGCGGGCAATCTCAACTGCAACCGGGCTTGTTGCCCCCTGCGGAAATAAATACACTGTGTTCCCCGGTTGGAAACGTTCATCAGCAAAGTCCGATGTCACCATTACCCTAACTTCGCCTCTAATGCCGTGAGTATTTACAATAGTACCAACATTATAAAATTCCATCGAATTCTCCCTTCTTTTATTAAACTTACAAAAAAGGCTCTTGGCAAACATAAAGTTTACACAAGAGTCTTTTTAATCGTCCACAATATTTAAACGAATCTCTTTTGGTTCGTCCAAACGTACACTATAAATGATGGTCCGAATAGCCGAAGCCACCCGCCCATGCTTTCCAATCACCCGACCAATATCTTCCGGGGCGACAAATAAGTTTAATTTCAGATAAAACTCGTCCTGATCAATAGTAACCTTAACCTGCTCAGGTGCAGTGACTAACGGCTCTACAATGGTTTGTAGCAATTGCTTGACGTCTGCTTGAGTCATCTTAACTTACCTTATTTCTTAGAAAACTTAGCTTCGTGGAACTTCTTCATAACGCCTTGACGAGAAAGAATGTTACGAACTGTATCTGATGGTTGAGCACCGTTGTTCAACCAGCCCAAAATGCTTTCTTCTTCAAGAGTTACTGTTTCTGGTTCTGTTAATGGATTATAAGTACCTACAGATTCGATGAAACGGCCATCACGTGGTGAACGTGAATCAGCAACAACAATACGGTAAAATGGACGCTTCTTAGAACCCATACGCTTTAAACGAATCTTAACTGACATGTGTTTCCACCTCCTATTATTCTTCTCAACGATAAATAATATACCAGGAAATTTATTCGGTGTAAAGGATAAATTCTTGACAGGGTGATTTTTTTATCGCCGTCCCTTACGCCGTAGTTGTTTCATCCGCTTTTGCTTTAGCTTTTTTTGTTTTCTTACCATTCTATTCATTGACATCTTAGCTAAGCGGCCACCCATTCCGTTGCCAAACATCTGCTCCATGCCCCCAAAGTTACCCTTGGAAACTTTACTCATCATATCACGCATCTGTTTGAATTGCTTAATCATTCTGTTTACTTCTTGAATAGGACGTCCTGAACCAGCAGCAATCCGCCGCCGCCGACTTGGGTTCAACAAATCAGGATTTTCCCGTTCTGCTTTTGTCATGGAGTAAACAATTGCTTTTGTCCGCTCCATATCCTTAGGATCGATATTAGCATTCTTCAAGGCTGGATTATTAGCTAACCCCGGGATCATTTTAATAATATCTTGCAGAGATCCCATGTTTTGAATCTGATTCATTTGGTCTAAGAAATCGTTAAAGTCAAAGGTGTTTTCCCGCATCTTTTCTTCTAATTTCTTAGCTTTTTCGGCGTCATAATCACGCTGAGCTTTTTCAATCAAAGTCAGCATATCACCCATCCCGAGAATCCGTGAAGCCATCCGGTCAGGATAGAAGACGTCAAGATCATCCATCTTTTCGCCTTGTCCAATGAACTTAATTGGCTTACCAGTAACCGCGCGAATGGATAAAGCAGCCCCACCACGAGTGTCACCATCCAACTTGGTCAAAACAACCCCAGTGATATTCAACTGATCATTAAAGCCTTGTGCCACTTCCACAGCATTTTGCCCTGTCATAGCATCAACTGTGAGTAGAATTTCATCCGGTTGCGCTAGCTCTTCTATCTGAGCTAACTCTGCCATCAATTTCTCATCAATTTGCAGTCGACCGGCCGTATCAATAAAAACATAGTCATTTTTATTTGCAGTTGCTTGGGCTAAACCATGCCGAACAATTTCAACCGGTGATACATCCGTTCCCATTTCAAAAACTGGAATATCATTTTCTTTGCCCAAAATTTTTAATTGTTCAATTGCGGCTGGCCGGTACACATCGGCTGCAATCATCAGTGGCCGCGCTTTATTCTCACGTTTCAGTTTGGCAGCCAACTTGCTAGCAGTGGTCGTTTTACCTGCCCCTTGTAAACCCACCATCATAATAATAGTAGGAATCTTCTTAGAGTGATTAAGCGGGACAGCTTCATCCCCCATCACCTTGATCAACTCTTCGTTAACAATTTTAACGATTTGCTGTGCAGGCGTTAATGATTCCAACACTTCCGAACCAACTGCTCGTGTTCGAACTTGTTTTACAAAATCTTTAACAACTTTAAAGTTAACGTCGGCTTCAAGTAGCGCGAGGCGGATTTCCCGCATAACTTCTTTAACATCATTCTCGCTAATTTTTCCTTTCCGCCGTAATTTTGCGATTGCATTTTGTAGTCTTTCGGTCAAGCCTTCAAATGCCATATGGTCTTCACCAACCTATTCTTCTAGTTTTTCTAAATTTTGCACCAAAGTTTGTAATTCCTGGTCTGCAGGATAACGCGTCTGTACGTACTGATTGAGCTTATCGACGTTGGTACTAATCTTAATAAAATTACTATATAAATGAAGCTTAGCTTCATATTCTTCTAAGATTTTCTCTGTTCGCCGAATATTATCATACACAGCTTGGCGGGAAACAGCATAATTTTCCGCTATTTCTCCCAGTGAATAGTCATCACGATAGTAAAGCGCAACATAATCTGTTTGTTTTTTGGTCAATAACGGCTCATAAAATTCAAACAGCGCATTAATCCGATTTGTTTTCGCAATCTCCATAAGTTTCACCTATTCAGAATCACTATCATCATTTGCTTCTGTTTTACTGTCTACTACTAGACCTTTAAACAAGCCATAAACAAATTCTTCAGGATTAAAGTCACGCAGATCATCCATTTGTTCACCCAAGCCAACTAATTTAACTGGAATATGCAACTCATTTCGAATAGCCAGTACAATGCCGCCCCGAGCCGTACCATCTAACTTAGTCAACACAATTCCCGTCACATTGGTTACTTCTTTAAATTGTTTGGCCTGTGTCAATGCATTTTGACCAGTAGTAGCATCCAAAGCTAATAGAACTTCATGTGGGGCCTCAGGAATCTCCCGCGCGATAACCCGCGCCATTTTTTCTAATTCCTTCATTAAATTAACTTTGTTTTGTAGACGTCCAGCCGTATCTACAAGTAAAATGTCATAATCTTCTTGCTTAGCCTTTTGAACTGCATCATATACTACTGCTGCCGGATCACTATTAGGCCCCTTGCTGACAACTGGAACACCAACTCTTTCGCCCCATTTTTCAAGTTGCTGAATCGCACCTGCACGAAATGTGTCAGCTGCTGCTAGTAAAACTTTTTGTCCTTGTTCTTGATAACGATGTGCTAACTTACCGATCGTTGTCGTTTTGCCGACTCCATTAACCCCAACAAAGAAATAGACAGTTGGGCCAGCAGCTGCAGTCTGCAACCGCCGATCTTCATCTTTTCCTTCTTCTTCATAAATCTCTACTAACTTATTGATGATAACGTTAGAAACTTCTTCTTTAGATTTAGCATTTTCCAACTTAACTTCATCACGCAAAGCATCACTGATTTTTAGCGCAATATCATAGCCAACATCAGCTTCAATTAAAGTTTCCTCTAAATCATCGAAGAAATCTTCATCCACAGTTCGAAAATTAGCAAACAAGGCATTCAGTTTAGCCCCAAATCCCTGCCGACTCTTCTTCAAGCCATTCTCATAGTGAGTTTCTTCTTTACTAGGCGCTTGTTGTTCACCTGTGAAGGCTCGTTTAATTTTGTCAAATAAGCCCATCCTCAATTCACTCCCGCTTCGTTACATTTACTTATTATTTTAACAAACTTAATCTGCTTTTGGTATTAAACTCCCCAAAGCAAGCGAAACCACTTGGGATACACCTGATTCCTGCATCGTAACTCCATACAAAACATTAGCCTGCAGCATTGTTCCTTTACGGTGCGTGATCACAATAAATTGCGTATCTTTATCTAACTTCTGCAAATAACGCGAGTAGCGTTCAATATTTGCATCATCAAGAGCCGCTTCCGCTTCATCTAAGATTGTAAACGGTACTGGTTTTACCTGTAAGATGGCAAATAATAGTGTAATTGCAACCAGTGCCCGTTCACCACCCGATAATAAACTCAACTGGCGAAACTTTTTACCAGGTGGTTGTGCCATGATATCAATGCCAGTATGAAGCATATCCTCAGGATCAGTCAGGATCAGTTCTGCCCTACCACCACCAAAAATTTGTGGGAAAATGGCTGTAAACTTGGCCTGCACTGCTGCAAATGCATCCGCAAACCGCGTAGTCACTTCATCATCCATCTCGGCCATAGTGTTTTCTAACTGGGCTTTAGCCGCTAATAGGTCATCTTGCTGTTCCAGTAAAAATTGATACCGTTTATCGACTTCTTTAAACTCTTCAATTGCGTGAACATTAACAGTCCCTAGTTCAGCTAAGCCACGGTGAAGCATCCGCAATTGACGTTCAACTTCTTCCAGGTTATCCTCCTGGTTGTCGCGAGCTGCTTGCTCATAGCTAATGCTGAACTTTGCTTGTAGTTCTTGCAAGGCAGTATCTAGTTTTTCTTCCGTCCGCTGTTTTTGACTATCAATATCCTTACGGTTCAGTTTAGCTCCATTTAAGCGCTCACTAGCTTGTTGATAATCACGCTCATTTTCATCGCGCTTTTGACGCCAGTTTTGTCGTTGTGCTTGTAATTTCTTTAGTTTCTGCTGTAATTGCTGATAATTTTCCTCAGTTGCAATTTGTTTTTGTTTTAGCTCCTGGGCTTGTTGTGAGCTGACATTTTTCTGTGCTCGAATCTTCTTCAGCGCAGCTTGATCGCTTGCAACTACAGTTTGTAATCTTTCCTGCTGGTTAACAACTTCTTTTTGTTGAACTTTTAACGCTTGGATCCGTTCCGTTAGCGCAACAATTTTTTCATTTAATTGTTGCTTTTGGACTTGCGTTGCTTGTCTGCTTACTTGGTGCGCAGTAATTTGTTTCTCTAACCGCTTTTGAGCTTGTTCATTGACGACAAGTGCTTGCTCAACCTGACGCAACTTCTTTACGATTGTTCCTAATTGGGTGGCAATTTTCCTTTCTTTATCATCAGCTGTTGCATTACGTGCGCGAACCCGTGCTACTTCTTCTTGAATCTGGACAATTTTTGCCGCAAGGATTGCATACTGTCCTCGTTTTTCTTGTTCATCTTGCTGCAGCTCTTGTAGGTCTGTTTGGACTTTAGTTACCTGGGTGGCAACATCTTGGCACTGTTTTTGTGCCTCCGTTTTTTGCTGAACAATTACAGCTAATTTGGCTTGCATATCCTTGATTTGTTGGCTTAAAGCAGTGATTTCTTGACTCTGCCCTAAGACCCCATTGTTCTCCTTACGATATGCTCCCCCAGTGAAAGATCCACCAGTGCTAATGACATCGCCAGCTAGGGTGACTATTTTTCTACTATAATGTAACCTCTGTGCGATTGCTGTTGCTGCTTCCATCGTAGTTGCAATAATTGTTGTCCCTAACAGGCGTTGAATAATATTAGCATCTTGCTTAGGATAACCAACCAATTCACTAGCAATCCCTACTAAACCTGACATTTGAGCAATTTGCTGCTTTTGACTAATGGAGAGTTGATAGGGCTGTACTGTTGTTCGGGGAAGAAAAGTTGCTCGCCCTAACCGCTTAGACCGTAAATAGTTGATGCCTCTTTGAGCGGCTTGTTCATCGGTCACAATTATATTTTGAGCCTGACTCCCCAAAGCAGTTGAAATCGCAGTGAGGTATTGCTGTGATACCTCAATTGTTTCTGCCACAGAGCCAATAATTCCTGCTAACTGATTTTTGTTGCGTAATACTTCGCGAGCTCCTTGATAATACCCACTGTATTTAGCATTAATATTTACTAAGGTATCATAGTGAGTCTGTGCCCGCTGCAACACTTGATTTCCCTTTTGCCACTGGTCAGTAGTGTTTTGTACTCGTAACTTTTGCTTTTGATATACAGTCTCTAATTGTTCTAATTGCTCACGGCCGGCCGTAATCGCAGTTTCTAGCTCTTCTATTTTATGCGTGGCTAATTGAGCTTCATGTTGTAATGATTCAAGTTGTCCTATGACAGCTACCTGCTCATCACGATCCTTAGTATGTTGCTGCACACTATCAGTTTGCTCTTGGGTAAGATACTTTTTTTCACTTTGGAGTTGGGCTTGTTGTTGCAACAATTTTACTTGTTGAGCTTGTTGTTGCTTCAATTCTGCCACTACATTATCTTGTTCAGCCACTCCATTAGCTATTTCTTGCTTACTATTTTCAGCAGCTATCAATTGCTTTTGCCACTGGATAATCTGCTGGTCTAACTCTTGTGCATGTTCCTTAGTTTCAACCAAAGTTGCTCGATTAGCTGAAATTTGTTGGGCTAATTCATCTTGGCGCACAGCAGTATAGTGTGCTTGCTGATCAATAACTTGTGTTTGCCCCGCAAAATATTCCCTTTGAGTTGCATAGACCTGGACTTGATGTTGCACTTGATCAATCTGCTCATCAAGCTGCTCTTGTTTTTCCTTGGTTGTAGCTAGCAAATTACTTAATTTTTCTACTTGTCCCGCATATTTGATCACAGCCTGTTCACAGAGGGTTAGTTCGTGATCAATATTCTGACTACGCTGCATTCCCGCTTGTATTTGTAATACCAAATGACTCTTTTTGTAATAGTCAAATTTGCGTTTCTGCTCCAAATAGTCACGTGCAATACTTGCTTGTTCTTCTAGCGGATCACGGCGTCGACGTAACTCAATAACAATGTCATTTAACCGCTCTAAGTGAGCAGTAGTATCGACCAATTTATTTTCAGCTTGCTGTTTCTCTTTCTTGTACTTTAGGACACCTGCAACTTCTTCAATGTACATTCGCCGGTCAAGCGGCTTACTATTGAAAATTGCTTCTACTTTGCCTTGCGAAATAATAGAAAAAGATTCTTTTCCTAGACCAGTATCAATAAATAAATCACTGATATCACGCAACCTTACCCGGTTATGATTAATGAGATATTCGCTATCGCCATTCCGGTAAATACGCCTAGTAATAGCCACCTCATCAGTAGCAATTGCCAAAAAACGGTCACTATTATCCAGCACCAGCTCAACTTCTGCACGGTTCAATGGGGACCTTGTCTGCGAACCAGCAAAAATCACATCATTCATCTTGCCTCCCCGCAGGTTCTTGGCAGATTGTTCTCCTAACACCCATTGCAGGGCTTCAATGATATTACTCTTGCCACTCCCATTGGGGCCAACAATTCCAGTGATCCCTTCAAAAAAATCAATCTTGGTTTTGTCGGCAAATGATTTAAAGCCGCTTATGGTCAACGATTTTAATTTCATTGGCTACGCACAATTCCTCTCATCATTATCCTCTTAGCTCTTTTAGTGCCTGGAAGGCAGCTGCTTGTTCCGCAGCTTTCTTAGAATGTCCCTCACCTTTGCCAATCACTTTGCCATCGACACTAACTTCCATAGCATAGTGTTTGTCATTATCTGGACCAGTTTCACCGATTTCCTTATAAACAATAGTACGTTCCCCGGATTGCTGCAGAAATTCTTGTAGTTCAGTCTTATGATCCAAAAGTTGATCATACCATCCCATATCCAATTTAGGGAAAACTACCCGTTGAATAAACCGTACTACTTCATCTTTACCCTGATCCAGATACAATGCTCCTATAAACGCTTCAAAAATATCACATAATAAAGCTGGCCGTTGCCGTGCATTTGACTTTTCTTCACCTTTACCTAAACGAATATATTCATCAAAATGACATTCCACAGCAAATTTACTAAAACTTTCTTCCCGAACCATTGCTGCCCGCAAACGGGAGAGTTTTCCTTCTGGCATCAGTGGATACCGTTTGAATAAATACTCTGAAACGCACAGTTGCATAACCGCATCACCCAAAAATTCAATTCTTTCATAATATTTCAAGTGTTCACGTTTATGTTCGTTAGCATATGAAGCGTGGGTAAAGGCCTCATCTAACAAATCTGGATTGTGAAAATCAATTCCAAAATCATCATGCAACATCTGTGTTAATCCTATAATCACTGTCTAACCCCTCTTCACTATCAATTTACTTTCGTCAAAAAAAGCCGGCATCTCTGCCAGCCCTAATCATTAGTTTTGGTGCGCTAAAATATATTGAACCGCATCGCCAACTGTGGCAAGCTTTTCTGCATCCTCGTCAGAAATTTCCGCCCCAAACTCATCTTCTAACTCTAACACAAATTCAACTTTATCGATTGAATCCGCATCTAAATCAGTTTGAAAATTAAGCTCATTGGTAATTTTATCTGTGGCAATATTGAAGTGCTTTTCAATCAATGCCGCGATCTTCGTAAATACTTCTTGTTCAGTCATGTTTCTTTCCTCCACAACTTACAGTTAACATTCCCATTGTAACCGTATTTCATATAAAAGTCTAGCTATCTTCCCGGCTTTGCTGAGTAGCTAAATAAGCTGTAAATTTAGGAATCATCTGCCCTGCTACCATTGCCCGGATCTGCTTTACAGTATAATATACTGTTCGGGCATCACTAGCACCATGTGCTTTAACAACCGGTGCTTTGGCTCCCAAAAGGACTGCTCCACCGTAGGTTGATTGATCCATTCGTTGTTTTAATTTCATGAGACTAGGTTTAAGGAGCAAGGCACCCAACTTTCCTTTAACTCCGCTTGTCATAATGGCATCTTTAAGCATAGTCATAATTCCCTTGGCAGTTCCTTCCATGGACTTAAGGGCCGCATTTCCGGTAAAGCCGTCAGCAACAATTACATCACAGCTTCCATTAGCCATATCACGTGCTTCAACATTCCCTACAAAATTCAAACTTGGATCCGCACTGATCAACTGGTGTGCTGCTACCGTTAACTTGCTCCCCTTATGCGGTTCAGTCCCATTGTTAAGCAATCCAATCCGGGGGTTATCAATTCCCCGAACACTCTCAGCATAATATTTTCCAAGTAGAGCATATTGGTAGAGGTGCTCAGGTTTTCCGTCCGCATTAGCTCCACTATCTAAGAGATTAAAAACTCCTTCTTGTCCAGAAATGATCGGCAAAGTTGACAGTAAGCCTGGGCGAGCAACACCTCGAATTCGTCCAATAATAAACAATCCGACAGCCAATAAAGCTCCTGTATTGCCACATGAAAATAGCGCATCTGCTGCCCCATCTTTAACCGCTTGGGCTGCCCGCACCAATGAGGAATCTTTCTTCTTGCGAATAGCCTTAACTGGTTCATCGTTCATTGTAATTAACTCAGTAGTTGGAATAATCGTAAGCCGTTCTTTGTCTTTGATCAATTCAGTAAGCTGAGCCTGATTTCCAAAGAGTAAAAACTCAACATCCTTAAATTCGTCACGGGCCCGCTCAACCCCTGCTACAACACTTTGTGGCGCATAATCGCCACCCATTGCATCGACTGCAATCTTCATCATCAATCCTTCTTTCTTAACTAGGCTCGAGATCCATTATCAATCTGCTGGTGCAAGTATTCAATTAAGACTCGATTTTCGTTGTTAGTCGTATAATCATCAGCATTTATTATATCATGTGCGGCTTGTTGTGCTACTTGTAATATATTGAGATTAGTTACTGGATCACCAACTTTAAAACTTGGTAATCCTGACTGCTTTTTTCCTAACAGATCACCTTGTCCCCGCAATTCCAGGTCCTTTTGTGCAATGACAAAGCCATTGGTAGTTGCCACCATTGTTTCCATGCGTTTTTTACCAAAATCATTTTTAGGATCTGCTACCAACACACAATATGATTGTTGATCGCCTCGACCAACGCGCCCCCGTAACTGATGCAGTTGTGCTAAGCCAAATCGATCAGCATCTAAAATTACCATCACAGTTGCATTAGGAACATCCACCCCCACTTCGATCACTGTGGTCGAAGCCAGAATTGCTAGTTCACCTGCTTTAAAAGCTTGCATCACTTGATTCTTCTCGTCATTTGTCATGTTACCATGCAACAATCCTACTGAGTAACGTGGTTCAAAATGATCTTTGAGATTTTGATAAACTTCTTCGGCATTTTTGAGATCAATAACGGCGGATTTTTCAATTAATGGCGATATAACGTAAGCTTGAGCACCTTGGTCCAGTTGCTCTCGCAGCAATGACCGCACTTGTCCTACTTGTTTTTTGTTATACCATACAGTTTGGACCTGTTTTCGCCCGGCAGGCAACTCATCAATTACCGATAAGTCCATTTCTCCATATGTTGTAATTGCTAATGTCCGTGGGATTGGTGTAGCAGTCATTGTTAAGACATCTGGGTTACCCCCTTTCGCCAATAACGTTTGCCGCTGCTCTACCCCAAAACGGTGTTGCTCATCGATAATTACCAAGCCCAGCTGTGCAAAGTGCACCCGTTCTTGGATCAATGCCTGAGTTCCAATAATGATGTCCACATCTCCGTGTTCAATGTGGGTCAATAATTCGCGCCGTAGCCGGGGATTACGAACGGTGTTTCCAGTCACCAAAGCAACGTTAACTCCCATAGGACTCAACAATGTAGCCAGCTTATCAGCATGCTGCTCTGCTAAAATTTCCGTTGGCGCCATCAAGACACTTTGCCACCCTGCTGTTACCGCTGCATACATCGCAATTGTAGCCACAATGGTTTTTCCGGAACCAACATCTCCCTGAAGTAACCGATTCATATGTATTGGACGATGCATATCGGAACAGATTTCATTGACTACACGCTTTTGAGCTTTTGTTAGCTCAAAGGGGATTTGCTGGATAAATTCCCGCAGCTTTTTATTATCATAGTCTATTTTTACCCCTTGCTGCTCTTGGCGACGCAGTTTACGTAATTCTTGTAGTCCGGCTTGAAATAAGAAAAATTCCTCAAAAATAGCTGTTCGCCGTGCCTGAGTTGCTTCTTCCGCATTCACAGGAAAGTGCATTCCTTTAATCATTTGCTCGCGTGAAAGTAAACGGAATTTTCGGCGCAAAGACCCCGGAATAATATCACGAATGCTTCCGTGGTAATTTTCATAAGCTTGATGAACCAATTTTTTAATTGTCCCAGCCTTGATTTCTTTAGATGAATTATATACACCAGTGAAATCATTCCGCTGGCTTGTATCTTCAGCAATGATCTTGATCCCTGAGAGACTTTGCCGAGCAACATCATACGTGCCGTACAAAATCACTTCTTCTCCCCGTTGTAATTTTTTACTTAAATACGGTTGGTTGAAAAAAGTTACCCGTACTACATTATGATCAATCAATAAATTAAAATTGAGCCGGCTCTTGTAGCGACCAAATCTGATCACCGTTGGATCAGTCGCCACTATACCTTTCAAAGCCACTTTTTGATGATCCTGAACTGCCGTCAAATCCTTAACGCCAACATCCTCATAACGAAAAGGGAAATATGTTAGGAGATCATTAATCGTATTAATCCCTAATTTATTGAGCGCACTAGCTTTTCTTGGACCCACACCCTTAAGTTCTGTCACTGGTGTTGTTAAAATGTCTACCACTGTGCTACCTCCCTAACAAAAAAGACTGGTTCATAACCAGCCTTTAATATTATTCAACAGAAACCATGTATTGGTATACCGGTTGGTCTCCTTCGTATATTTCTACTTCTAAATCTTCATCAATAGCTAAAACTGCATCCTTGATTGCTTCAGCCTCTTGTTGACCGCCGTCAGCACCAAAGAGAATAGTAACTATTTCACTATCTTCATCAACCATCTTTTCAATCATTTTGACAGTTGCTTGTTGGACATTTTCAGCCACAATCTCGATTTTCTTGCCAATTATGCCCATAAACTGACCATTTTTGATCTCTTGACCTTCAATAGTGGTATCACGCACGGCATTTGTTACTTTACCGAAAGTAACATCTTGCAAGCTATCGGTCATATCCTGGCGGTTCTCAGCCAGAGTTTTGGTCTTTTCAAAGGCTAACAGTGCTGTCATTGCTTCTGAAATGGAAGCTGTTGGTACCACAGCTACTTCAGCATCAACAACCGTTGCTGCTTGGTCAGCCGCTAACAAGATGTTCTTGTTATTTGGTAAGACAATTACTTTTTCAGCTTGAGTACTATTGATAGCATCAACAATATCCTTAGTAGATGGGTTCATAGTTTGCCCACCACTAAGAATGTAAGTCGCTCCAAGACTCTTGAGAATATCAGTGATCCCTGCACCTGAAGCAACCGCAACGATGCCATAGTCGCCAGCAATATCATTAGTAACCGGCTGCGCAGCTTCTGCTTCTTCCTTCTTATCATTGATGATAATTTCTTCTTGTTGCCAACGCATATTGTCAACTTTAACAGTTTGGAGGTCACCAAATTGTTGCCCCCATGACAACACTTTACCTGGGTATTCGGTGTGAACGTGAACTTTAACTACTTCATCATCGTTGATTACCAAAAGGCTGTCACCTAGGTCAGCCAAATAATTGTAGAAAGTATCATAGTCAAATTTCTGGGTTACTTGCTTTCCGCGTCCGATACGCACCATGATTTGTGTACAGTAACCATTTTTAATATCTTCAACGTTCAACTTAGATTGTGCATGTTCGGCCCCTACCATTTCTGGCATCTCACCTAGTGATGGGGTGTGTTTTTGTTCATCTTCTGGCCGAACATTACCAGAAAGAGCATCATAGAATCCTTGGTAAACAAAGACTAGCCCTTGACCACCCGAATCAACAACGCCTACTTCTTTCAAAACAGGCAGCAATTCCGGTGTCATTTTGAGGGCTTCTTCAGCCGCCTCATAAGCGACCTTCATAATTGCTACACAATCGTCCGTTTTTTTGACTTCTTTTCGCACTGCTTCAGCTGCTTTCCGAGCAACCGTCAAGATTGTCCCTTCTTGTGGCTTCATCACGGCCTTATAAGCCATTTTTACCCCAGAAGAAATCGCATCAGTCAGGTCTTGAGCTGATAGCTGTTGCTTATCCCCAACTGACTTATGAAAACCACGGAAAATCTGTGAGAGAATAACACCAGAATTCCCCCGTGCTCCCATTAACAACCCCTTGGCTAATGCTGAAGCTAATTCACCAGTGCTTTCCGAATTAACATCACTCAGATATTTATATCCACTAGCGAAGGATAAACTCATATTTGTTCCCGTATCACCATCAGGCACGGGGAAAACATTCAGTCTGTTAATAAAATCCGCATTATCATTTAAGCGTTGAGAACTGACGCGGACCATCTTTTGAAATTCCGCTCCAGTAATCGTTGTAACTTTCACCTTGAAACTTCCTCCTTAGACCGCAGTCAGCTTAGTCAGCTGTCACTCGAACGCCTTGAACATAAACGTTCACGGAATGTGCGGTTACTCCTAACATGGATTTCAAATTATATTTAACTTTATCCTGTACATTATGGCAAACTTCAGAAATCTTTGTCCCATAACTAACAATTATGTAAAGATCAATCGCTACGCCTTCATCTTCTTGACGTACGACAACACCCTTAGAATAATTGTCACGCTTTAAAATTTCATTTAAATTGTCTTTAATTTGATTTTTGCTAGCCATACCAACGATTCCGAAAATTTCAGTTGCGGCACCACCAACAACAGTTGCAATAACTTCATTACTAATATCGATGTTACCGAACTTGCTTTGCATTTTTACAGCCATTTAATACAGCCTCCTTGAGTAATTACGACAATCTTATTGTAATTATAGCAAACAATGCTAGCAAAACAAAATACGCTTGTCAATTTCTTTCTCTACTGTTCCATTTAGTTTGGCTTAATTCGTTCAATTTAAGCTGTGAAGGAAAATTACTTTACAGATTATTCTTGCATTCTCTAAATAACTATGCTAATTTAATATAGTGAATTAGCGTAAGTGCTTGAAGTTTTTTGTTAAAGGAGGGTTTATTGAGATGGCAAAAGATTATATTACAGGCCGTAAGACATCCTTCGGTAAGAAGCGTTCTCACGCTTTGAACTCATCTAACCGTAGCTGGAAGCCAAACTTGCAAAAAGTTCGCATCCTGGTCGATGGTAAGCCAAAGAAGGTTTGGGTTTCTGCTAGAGCATTGAAATCTGGTAAAGTTACTCGGGTCTAATAACCATTAAAACCAACTCGTTCCATTACGGTACGAGTTTTTTTATACAAAAATTAAAGAGGGAGAGTAACCTTCACTGACTTTCAGTGGGTTTACTCTCCCTCTTTTTAGTATATCAATCACAACTTTGAATCACCGCAACAACGCCACGGCTAAAAGTAAAATGCCCCTTATCCCCAATGAACTCATTGCTAGATAGTGATATTGGTAATAAAAAATCCGTTTTGGGTAACCGATATTTCTCATCCGGCAACTCTAAACCTTGCACTGGTGTTAAAGGAACAAATGCCAAATATTTCATCCCTTGTTCTTTTACCAAGGTGTACTGACCAGGACGGTAAAAAGAAACTGTATTATTCCGATCATAGAGTTTTACCTTATCTAAAAAATACTCAAACTCTGGCTTTAAAACGAATAGAAGATTAGCTAATAGTTGATCCATCCGTGCTCCAGTTGCCCCAAATATATTAACTTGAGTCACCCCAGGAAAATAGTGACGAATATAACGCAAGGCCATTTCCGTATCCGTAATGTCATCCTTTTGGGGATCAATAACAGTCCGTTTAATCTGTTGTTGGACCATGGCTATTTCTTGCGCTGTCGATGAATCAAAATCTCCCACAGCAAGGCATGGTGTAATACCATGAGCCAGCAAGCGCACTGCTCCTTGGTCAGCTCCGACCCAATTGGGTTGGGTTTGTGCCCATTCATAGAAACCTGATGGCAAAACGGCCTCGGGTCCTCCAACCAATAAATTGATTAGCATTTATAGCGCTTCCTCAACTGTTGCTTGGCGTAACTTTTCAACTTGGACAGCTGGGTCACCCTTAAAAACAAAGGAACCTGCTACTGCCACTGTAGCCCCTGCTTGTGCACACTGCTTAATTGTTTGGTCATTTACACCACCGTCGACTTGAATTTCATAATGGTAACCTTTTTCCTGCTTAATTTGAGCTAATTCGGCTACTTTATCCAACATCTCAGGCATGAATTTTTGTCCGCCAAAACCGGGATCAACAGTCATAACCAACACTTGGTCAACCATTGCCAATAATGAGCTAATTGCACTCACTGGTGTTCCAGGATTAATAACGATTTCAGCCAACTTGCCCTTTTTCTTGATCATGTCCAAAGCCCGATGAATATTAGATGTTGATTCATACTGGACTCCAATTAAATCAGCCCCTGCGTCAGCGAATGCTTCTACATAGTTTTCTGGGTTTTCAATCATTAAATGGCAATCAAAAACAAGTTGTGAATGTGGGCGCAATGCTGCCACGACATTGGGTCCAAAAGTCAAATTAGGAACAAAGTGTCCATCCATCACATCAATGTGGAGCATATCCACCTGAGCTTGTTCAACTTTTTCAACGTCTGTTTGTAAATTTGCAAAATCAGCACTTAAAATCGATGGTGCTATCTTCATAATTTCCACCTCAAATATTAGCGATACTTCTTTTTCTCATCATCAACTACCATTTTATAGAATTGTAGGTAGTTTTCATAGCGACTGGACCATATTTTTTTACTTGCCACTGCATCCCGAACCGCACATTGTGGTTCTTTAATGTGAGAACATCCGCGGAACTTGCATGCGGTGGCATACTCTTGAAAATCTGGGTATAAACGTGGTAAGTCTTCTTTAGTTAAGTTGCTAAGTTCAAATGATGAAAAGCCTGGTGTATCAGCAATTAAAGCTCCATGGATATCCAATAGACTTACCTTTCTGGTAGTATGTTTCCCTCGGCTCAACGCTTTGGAAACTTCCCCAGTTTCAAGTTGGAGAGCTGGGTCAAGTTGGTTCAATAAAGTTGATTTTCCCGCACCAGTTTGCCCCATGACAACGCATACCTGCCCTTGAAGCTCAGAGAGAAGCTCCGCTTGCACTTGCTTTTGCTCTGCCGGTGTCTGAGGAATAAAAGTCGGATAATATTGACGATAGTATGTAGCGATCTCCGCCAATACTTGGCACTGATCCGCTGTGCTGACTAAATCATATTTAGAAAAATAAATTAACGGTTCAATACCATTGGATGCCAACATTACCAACTGGCGATCTAACAAGTTGGCCGAAAAATCTGGTTCAACACAGGCTGTCACAACTACAGCCTTATCAACGTTGGCAACTGGTGGGCGCACCAACTGGTTCTTTCGCGATTGAATGCCTAAAATATAGCCTTCATCTGCTTTTTCAGCTTTAAAATCAACAAAATCCCCTACTAAAGGTGTCTGCTTTTTCTTACGAAAATTTCCCCGCGCCCGTGTCCGATACTCTTGGCCATCACTTGTCATCACATCATAATAGCCACTCAAAGATTGTCTAATCTGTCCGCGCATCATTCACCATCCTTTTCTGGAGCATACTTGCGCACATTATCATTCTTAAATAACAGTTTTCCATCTCTAACAAATTTGAATTTTCCAATATCATCAGGATGTAACACAAAAGGTAAAGTTACTGTCGTATCATGCTTGATATGCAAAGTTTTATACACTTCACTATAACTATGCTTAGAATCTCCCAAATAAACTTCTACCTTATTACTAGCTTTACTATTATCGTATGGGACTGTCACTGGAACACTGAATTCTATCAATTGCTCTGACGGATCTGTATTCTGACCTTGACTCACCGTGAACATCACTGACGTTTGTTTGAAGGCCACTTTTTTATCCTGCATGATACTTTGATCAATGATCAGTCCTGGAGCATATTCCGTAGACATTCCCTTTTTCTGGTAGACTGTCACCCCTTGGGCTTCTAGCTTTCTTTTGACCGTTTGAAAATCCTGACCAACATAATTGCCAAAACGTTTCTTAGGTAATCCTTGCGAAACTGTTATGTTAATCGTTGATCTAGTCTGCGTTTTAGCACCCCCATTCGGGGTTGACTTGGTTACTTGGCCAGCCGTGTATTTATCACTATGCTCTTTGTTGATCTGTCCGATTTCTAGGTGGTTTTGCTTCAATAAACTGACCGCATCCGCCTTCGACATCCCTCTAACATCTGGAACCGTGATTACCCGTGGTGTGTGCAACACGGCAAAAATTGCCACACAAATCACCACTACTACAAAAACAATTGATCCAATAATAATTTCTTTTCGGCGTAAACTACCACGTTGAGCAGTCCGTAATCCCAATGCAGGTGCTGGTTGAGCCGCCTGGTGCTGATCAACATCCCGTTCATCTAACTGGCGCAAATCGGGCAGTTCTTTGGTCTTTTCCAGCTCATTTTTTTCAGCCAAAATTGGTCGGATATCTGGTAAAACCTTAGTTACTTCTTTTTCTTGTTCCGCTTCTGGCTCCCATTTTGGTTCTTGCATCCGTTCTGATGATAAAGCTGTCGTCAAATCTGCAATCATCTCATCAATGTTGCGATAACGCATATGTGGATCCTTGGCCGTTGCATGATAGACTACATTGGCCAGCGCCTGCGGAATATCTCGTTTATAGTTTTCTAATGCTGGAATATGTTCGGAGTAGTGCTTTAGTGCAATCACAACCGCCGTTTCGCCTTGGTAGGGCACTTCACCAGTTAATAATTCAAATAAAATAATCCCCAGTGAATAAATATCTGATTGTTTGGTGACTACGCTCCCCCGTGCCTGTTCTGGCGAAATATAGTGGACTGATCCCAGTAAGGTGTTGGTTCGGGTCATAGTTGTTTCAGCTGTCATAACGGAGATCCCAAAATCAGTAATCTTCACACGCCCATTTTGATCAATCAAAATATTTTGCGGTTTAAGATCCCGATGAATAATGCCATGCAGGTGAGCTTCTTTTACTGCTTGGAGCACCTGGGTCATAATTGCTACTATGTGCTCAAAGCTCAAAGGATAGTTTTGCTTTAAATATTTTTTCAAATCCATCCCTTCAACATATTCCATTACTAAATACTGCATCCCATCGCTTTGGTCCACATCATAGATTTGAACAATATTGGGACTATGCAGTTCTGTTAATGAAATTGCTTCCCGTTTAAAGCGTCTGATAGCAGCTGGATCATCCCGCCAATCCAATCGCAACATTTTCAACGTTACCGGACGCTTTAAGATAAGGTCATAGGCTTCATAAACATTGGCCATCCCACCTTCTCCCAGGGGACGGACAATTTTATACCGTCCGTTTAAGATAAAACCTGTTTTCATCGTACTCCCTCCATGTCCTGTTGAACTAAGAGGGCAGTAATATTATCTGGTCCCCCAGCTGCATTGGCTTGGGCAACCAATAACTGACATTTTTCTTTCAAAGAGGTAGTTACATCGTTAAGAATATGCACGATTTGTGCAGTCGACACCATATTAGTTAATCCGTCTGAACACAACATGAATAAATCATCGTTCCGATATGTGGCGCGACTAATATCCAAAACCACTTCCTTTTCGATGCCTAATGTGCGCGTAATAATATTCTTTTGGGGGTGATTTTGTGCCTCAGATGCACTAATCTTACCCTGCTTCACCATTTCATTGACCAATGAATGGTCTTCAGTTAGTTGACACAGGCTTCCGACATGAAATACATAAGCACGACTATCACCAAGGTGAGCCACCAGGTATTGATCATTAAAGAAGAGTATGCATACTAACGTAGTTCCCATTCCGTTTAAGTCTGAAAATTGTTGGGCACGCTTGTTGATCAAACTGTTTTCAGCGGCCACGGTTGTCTCTAACCATGCTTGCCCTTCGGTAACAGTAGTAAAGCTACTCTCAGAAAAATAGTGTCCCAAATGTGAAACAACCATTTCTGAAGCCACTTCGCCTCCTTGATGACCACCAATACCATCAGCCACAATTGCTAAATGCAGACCTGACTTACTAGTAAAAAAGCCCACTTGGTCCTCATTATTTAAGCGTACTTTCCCCTTGTCAGTCACATATGCATAGTTCATCTTCTTCTCACCTACTTTTCTTGATCAACGTTGCAATAAAGAACCCGTCCGATTTAAAGTCATCCGGATAAATTGTCAAACTTAATTCTTCCCGTTCATCTTTGATTCCATAATGTGTTTTGGTTTTAATTTGTTCAAACTCTGAATGTTGGGCTAAGAAACGGTCGACCACATCTTGATTTTCCCCTTGCAAAATGGTGCACGTGCTGTATGTCAATTGTCCGCCCTCTTTCAATGTAGGCGCAACTGCATTTAAGATTGCCAATTGAATTTGTTGGAGCTTTTGTGAGTCCGCTAACCGTTTGTCGTATTTGATTTCTGGCTTGCGCCGTAACAATCCCAATCCTGAACAAGGTGCATCCACTAATATCTTATCAAAGCTAGCCACTGCAAATTTCTTAGCAACTTCACGCGCATCTAACTGCTGGGCCTGAACATAGTCAGCCACTCCAATTCGCTTTGCATTTGCTTCAATTAGTTTAACTTTATGGGCATGAATATCTAAAGCGGTAACACGACCACTTTCATTTAATTCAATAGCGATCTGGGTGGTCTTCCCTCCTGGAGCAGCACAGGCATCTAAAACTTGGTCGCCCGGTTTGATTTGCATAGACTCAACCGCTAACATCGCACTTTCATCTTGAACCGATAGCTCTCCGCGCTGATAAGCAGGGCTAGTTGGCGCAAAACCCGCAGTCACTATTCCGGCACGGAAAGTAACTTGACTTCGTTCCACTTCTAATCCTTCTGCCCGAAGGTCTTTGATCGTTTGTGTCAGCTTGTCTTCTGTTGGTTGGCTTATATTAAAACGAATACTATTTTTAGAGGGTTCGTTGGTTGTAGCTAAAATAGCTGCTGTCTTCTTCAACCCCAGTTCAGCCGTTAGTTCTTTTACCAACCAAAGTGGTGTACTTGTTTCTATACTCAAGCGTTTAGTTGTGTCTTTTATTTCTTTGACTGCACGCACACCCTGTCTTTGAATTGAACGTAAAACAGCCGTTACAAACCGACGTGTACCTGCATGGCCCTTAACCTTAGCAATATCAATTGCTTCATTAAAAATCGCCCATTCCGGAACAGCAGTGAGATACTGCATTTGATACAAAGACAGCAATAATAACTCATGGACCCAAGGAGCCACCTTTTGTGGTTGGTTAATAAAGGGTTGCAACCAATACTCCAAGGTCAACCGGTGCTGCAATGTCCCATATACTAAATTAGTAAAAAAATGGGCGTCTTTTTCATCTAACTGGTGTTTTTTAATAACTTGATTGATTCCTAAATTTGAGTATGTTCCCTGTTGATTGATTCTGGTCAACAACTCAACAGCTAAATAACGGGGAGTTTCACGTAACTTATTGCTCATCGGTAATTAACTTTTGTCCTTCCTTGATTCCTTGACCCATTCCATTGAGATAAGCAGTGATGTCCATCTGGGCTTTCCCCGCTGGTTGGAGGCGGTTCACCTGGTAGACTGTTCCCGCTGCTGCAGCAATTTTCAATTGGTGTTTTCCCACTGCAACAACTTCTCCGGGTGCCAAAGTGGTCTTTTCTGATAATGGTGTTACATCCCAAATCTTAGTCCGCTTACCATTAAATGCTTTAAAATACGTACCTGGGTTAGGACGTAAAGCTCTGACTTTCCAATCAACTTCTTGGGCAGTAAGTGCTAGTGTCAACGGTTCTTGATCGGCCTTAATGATCGGGGCAAAAGTGGCTTGTGCCTCGTCTTGAGCCTGACCACTGATCGTCCCCTGAACTAACTGGGGTAACACTTCATGGAGTAGTTCAATTCCCACTTGGCTCATCTTAGCAAAGATGCTAGCAGTGTCATCCGTCGCTGTGATGGGAATCACACGTTTCGCAAGCATGTCCCCTGCATCCATCTGCTTAACCATGTACATGATTGTAACTCCGGTTTCTTGCTCCCCATTCATGATGGCATACTGCACCGGCGCCCCACCACGATATTTAGGTAGCAAAGAGCCATGCACATTGATCGCGGCAATTTGCGCTGAATCTAGTAACTTTGTTGGTAAAAATTGTCCGTAAGCAGCTGTTACAATAAAATCAGGTTTCAAAGCACATAACTGCTCTAATTCTGGACTCCCACTTAGCTTAGCTGGCTGTAATACTGGAATATCATGCTTCAACGCTACTTCTTTCACTGGAGAAGGAGTTAACTTTCTTTTCCGGCCTACCGCCTTGTCTGGTTGAGTAACCACTGCTACTAATTCATAATCAGTAGTCACTAAGTCTTCAAGAATAGTTGCCGCAAACTGTGGTGTACCCATAAATACCATTTTTGCCATATTTCTCACTCTTTTCTATATATTGTTGATTGGATCGCGATCAATAATAATGCGAACCCCGTTTCTTTCGTCATTTTGACTTTGTTGCAGCAATGTTTGCAAAAAAGCATCCAATGCTGGTTCTTTTTTATATTTAATTATCAGTTGGAAATAATACCGTTTCTTGATTCGCAAAATTGATTGCGGACTAGGTCCAACTAACCGTGCTTGTGGAGACAAAATTTGTTTAACTTCGTCATTAAGTTGGTAGATGCGTTTCGCTGCAGCTCCCTCGGTCGCTGCACTCACTGTAATCTTAATACTATAATAATACGGTGAATACCCCATTTGACGTCTAATCTGCATTTCTGTTCTGTAAAACAGTTCATAATTTTGGTGACTTGCATCTTGAATTGCGTAGTGTTCAGGATTGTATGTTTGAATTATAACTAGCCCTTCCTTGTCAGCTCGTCCAGCCCGTCCGCTTACCTGGGTTAACAACTGGAAAGTCCGCTCACTTGACCTGAAATTGGGTAAACTCAATGCCGTATCAGCATTAAGTACCCCCACCAAAGTAACATTGGGAAAGTCCAATCCCTTAGCAATCATCTGCGTTCCTAACAAAATATCTGCTTGTTGGTCACCAAATTTTTGCAACAAGCGCTCATGAGCGCCCTTTTTACGCGTCGTATCCACATCCATCCGCAATACTCGAGCTTGGGGAAACAACCGCGCTAATTCTTCTTGAACTTTCTCAGTCCCCGTTCCGTAATAACGAATTTTCGTACTCCGACAATTGGGACAGAAATGCGGGATATCCTCAATGTGCCCACAATAATGACATTTCATATTATTGGTGTCCATATGAAGCGTCAGTGAAATATCACAATTTGGACATTTCAAAACAAAACCACATTCTCGGCACATCAAAAAAGATGAATATCCCCTGCGATTTAACATCAACACTACTTGTTCATGTTTCAACAAGCGCTGCTCAATCGCCTGTACCATTGGGCGCGAAAAATCTGCCTCCTGTGACTGCTTATACTCTTTACGCATATCCACAAGCTGCACTCGGGGTAACCCTTTACCATTAATTCGCCGTGGCATCGCAATTCCCTGATAAACCCCCTTTTGAGCCCGGGCCCGGGTTTCAAGAGATGGAGTAGCACTTCCCAAAATTAACGGGCAATGATGCCAAGCCGCCCGCCATTTGGCAACATCACGGGTATGATAACGAGGCATTTCCTCCTGTTTGTAACTAGCTTCATGTTCTTCATCAATTATAATGATGCCAATATTATCTAACGGAGCAAAAATAGCTGAGCGGACCCCCACTACAACTTGCGCTTCGTGCCGCTCAATGCGGCGCCATTCATCATATTTTTCACCATCTGACAAACCACTATGTAAAACGGCTACTTGCTTACCAAAACGGGCCCGCACCCGCTGGACCATTTGTGGTGTCAATGCTATTTCTGGAACCAACATCAAAGCAGTTTTACCTTGCATTAGGGACTGCGCAATACATTGTAAATAAACTTCCGTTTTCCCGCTTCCAGTAACTCCTTGTAACAAAAAGACTTGGTTTTGATTATCGGTAATTGTGGGAGTAATCATCTGCACAGCCCGTAACTGATCCGGGGTGAGTTGGGGCGGTTGGCTTGCAGAAATATTCGTTTCCCGATACGGATCGCGGTAAACTTCTTTAGCTACCCGTGTCAACCACCCATGTTTTTCTGCTTGAATAAAAGTTGCTGCTGGAATTGGCACATCTTTTTGCCAAAAACCAGCCATAGATTCCAACATCGCAGTTATTAAGCGGCGCTGATTAACGGCATTTTTTCGTAGTCTTTGGGCAATCTCTGTCAATTTGTCTTTCCCTACCGCAGGTTCAATCCAGATTGCTGTTTTCACCTTTGCCTGATCTTGCACCAAATAAGTTATCGCTAACTCACCCTGTCTTTGCAAAGTTGCTAGCTGAGCCCGCATACTGGGTGTGATGCGCTCATCATAGTAATCCAAAGCTGTTTGTGTTTGAAAAAGTGCCCTAATTTCCGCGGGTAAAGTACACTTGTCGCCTGTTATTACAATTTGTTTGCCATATTTTGCTCGTAAGACACGCGGGAGCATCGTTTGAAGACAACTAATCGTAAATGAAAATGTATACCCTGCCATCCACTGGGCCAGGTGTAAAGCTTCTTTATTCAAAACCGGTGTCAGATCCATTAGATCGTGAACTGCTTTTAAAGCATATGTTGTCTTGGCTTCCTGTTTTGTTCCCACAACAAATCCTTGCACCAACCGGTCACCCTTGCCAAAGGGTACCACCACCCGCATTCCCACTTGAATTCGCTTGCTAAAGAACGCAGGAACACGGTATGTGTATGGCTGATTGGTTTGCATGGTGGGAACGTCCACAATTACATCCACAAAGTTAATCGGTGGTGTTAAAGTTTCCATCTTCGATAATCACCTTAAATATCTCTTTTGCTACTTCAATTTTATCAGCTTTAGCTACCACACGGGGAGGTTTTTGCCGTCTGAGAATTTGGACCTCATTTTGTTCACTATTAAATCCAATATCCCGCCGCGAAACATCATTAGCTACAATTAGATCGGTATTCTTCCGTTCCATTTTCTGTTGTGCATTAGCCACCAAATTTTCAGTTTCTGCTGCAAAACCAACTAAAAATTGGTGCTGTTTCCGTGCACCTAGATTGGCCAAGATATCAATATTTTTTTGAAGTTTCAATACCATTTCTGCTTGCTTCTTGATCTTTTGCGGTGCTACCTCGGCTACTCGATAATCAGCTACTGCAGCAGCCATGATTACAATATCAGCTGTGATATATTCCTGGTTCAAAGCCTGATTCATCTCAGTAACCGTTGTTACATCGACACGACGCACAGTAGTTGGCAACGCCACCTGCATCTGTCCAGCTACAACCACTGTTTCAGCCCCTAACATGGTCGCAACTTGTGCCAAAGCAGCACCCATTTTCCCACTGGAACGATTGGTAATATAACGGACCGGATCGATCGGCTCGCTGGTCGCACCAGCACTAATTACCACTTTCCGCCCTGCTAATGGTAAGTTACCATCAACTTTGTTTACTTGTTCGTAGAACCATTTCCATATTGCTTCAGGTTCAGGCATTCTTCCTTTACCAGCATATCCTTCAGCTAGTGGCCCACTTACGGGAGTAAGAACTCTAACCCCATCTTTTTTTAGTAGAGCAATATTACGTTGGGTAGCAGGATTAGTCCACATCTTAGTGTTCATTGCTGGAACCACCAATTTCATGGTAGCCGTCGCTAGCAAAGCAGTTGAAACTAAATCATCAGCTATTCCTTGAGCCATTTTAGCTAAGATATTGGCTGTAGCCGGCACTACTAATGACACATCAGCCCAGTCCGCCAACTCAATATGTGGAATTTCTCCTTGAATAAAAAGGTCAGTTACTACTTTTTCTTTCAGTAATGCTGCAAAAGTTGTGGTGCTAACGAATTTTTGGGCTGCATCCGTCATGGCAACCCGTACTTCATGCCCATTTTTCTGGAGAAGACGCACAACATTAACTGCTTTGTAAGCAGCAATTCCTCCGGTAACATAGACAACCACTTTCATTTTATTCGCCTCCCATATATTTCAACAGCTTTCTAGTAAAAAGACTGTGACAAGCAATTCTGTCACAGTCTTTTTAACTCACTCGTTAGTCTTTAATTTTCAAATCGCCAGCCGCAATTTCTTCTAACGCTTTTCCGACACTCTTTTCGGATTGATATTCATTTAACATTGGTAATTCGCCAGCTTCTAACTCATGGGCCCGCTTGGAAGCCAAAGCACACAGTGAGTACCGGGAGTTAACATGTTCTAATAATTTATCTACTGAAGGATATAAAATCATTTCAAAGCATCTCCTAACTGTTTCTTATAATCAGGTAAGAAGCGTTTTACTCGCCACCGTTCTGCACGAATGATCGTCTTGATCTTTTCAGCAGCCCGAGGAACTTCATCATTAACGACCGCATAGTCATAGTTTTGCATCATTTCAATTTCTTCAACAGCTGTCTTCATGCGCTTGTTGATTTTAGCAATATCATCTGTCCCCCGATTGATCAAACGTTGCCGCAGTTCCATCAAATCTGGTGGAGTCAAGAAAATGAACAAACCATCAGGACACTTCTTGCGAACTTGCATGGCGCCTTTAACTTCGATCTCAAGGAAAACGTCTTTCCCACTATCTAACATCTCGTTAACATATTTTAATGGCGTCCCATAATAGTTGTCAACATATTGCGCATATTCCAGCATTCCGCCGTTAGCAATTTCGTTTTCAAACTCTTCCTTGGTTACAAAATAATAGTCTTTTCCGTCCACTTCACCAGGTCGCTTTTCCCGGGTCGTCATAGAAATAGAGTAGTCAAATTTATTACCTTCCTGAGAAAAAATCTCTTTCCGTACTGTACCTTTACCTACACCAGACGGACCGGAAAGTACAATTAACATTCCTCTTTTTGCCATGCTCAAAAATCCTCTCATTTTAATGTCTTTATTTAAATATTATGTCACTATCTCCCCTCTTTTTTCAAGTTCTATCACAAAATTATAATTTGACATAACGAACAAAGGTTCGTATAATACTTATTGCAAACAAACGTTCGAAAGGTGGGTCCAATATGTTCGCACATCTCAAAGAAACTCCACTTTACCAAAATATCAAACAATATTATAGTAATTTTATTAATAAACCTGATTTATCCAATACAGAAACGTATCATCTCGATCCCGTCCTAATTGAAAAATATCTACGGACCGCGTACGTCAACGATGCCCCTATTAGAGTCACTATCAAACATAAAAATGATTTCTTTACTAGCCATGGTCAAGTCGAATTTATTCCTACCAACTATGATGCTTTTTTGGTCTTAGATCAGCAGCCAACACTCCTCTTTAAGCATCAGGTGACTAACATTCAAATGGAGCACCCATAAAATCTATCATTATTAATAAAAAAGCGTTGCATGCACATCCGGCATCCAACGCTTTATTTTTGTTGTTACTATTTAGCTTTGTTTATTTGCAGTTGTTAGAGAGCTAAATCAATACATTTCCATATAGTGGTCGCGTTCCCATTCAAAAACCTGTTCCCGATAAGCATCCCATTCGATACCCTTAGCAGTCATAAAGTTCTTGTACAGGTGCGTACCCAATGCATCTTTCATCACTTGGTCGTTTCTTAGTTCCTTCAGTGCATTATGCAGTGTTGATGGAAGGTCTTCGATTTGGTTAGCTTTGCGCTCATCTTCACCCATTGAATAGATGTTACGATCAACTGCCTTTGGTGGCATGATCTTGTTCTTCAAACCATCTAAACCGGCGGCTAAAACAGCTGTTACGGCTAAATATGGGTTAGCAGCTGGATCGACACTCCGTAATTCCAACCGTGTGGATACTCCCCGGGCAATTGGCACACGAACTAATGGTGAACGGTTATGACCAGACCATGCAACATAAACCGGTGCTTCATATCCTGGTACTAACCGTTTGTATGAGTTAACGATCGGGTTCATAATCGCTGTGTAATTCCGTGCATGCTTAAGCAAACCGCCCAAGAAGTACATTGCCTGTTCAGAAAGTTGTTCCGGAGCTTTTTCATCAAAGAATACATTACCATCCTTGTTGAATAAGGACATATTCAAGTGCATTCCTGATCCGTTGATTCCGTTTAATGGCTTAGGCATGAAAGTTGCGTGTAAGCCATGCTTCCGTGCAACGGTCTTAACTACCAACTTGAAGGTTTGAATATTATCACAGGCATGTAGAGCGTCAGCATATTTGAAGTCAATTTCATGTTGCCCAGGGGCCACTTCATGGTGTGATGCCTCAATGTCGAAGCCCATATTTTCAAGTTCCAAAACAATATCACGCCGACAATTTTCACCCAAATCAACTGGAGCTAAGTCAAAGTAACTTCCCTTATCATTCAAGTTAACTGTTGGCGTTCCTTTTTCAGGATCTAACTTGAAGAGGAAGAATTCTGGTTCTGGTCCGATATTGAAATCAGTAAAGCCTAATTCCCGCATTTCATCCAAAATCCGGATAAGGTTATTCCGTGGGTCGCCCAAGAATGGTGTCCGATCAGCGTTATACACTTCACAGATCAACCGGGCTACCTTCCCATGTTCACTTCCCCAAGGGAAGATCATCCATGTTGATAAATCAGGATATAACCACATATCACTTTCTTCAATTCTGACGAAACCATCAATAGAGGAACCATCAAACATCATCTTGTTATCCAGTACCTTATCTAATTGACTAATAGGAACTTCAACATTTTTGATTGTTCCATATAAATCAGTAAACATTAACCGTAAAAACTGAACGTTTTCTTCTTTGGCAATGCGCCGAATGTCATCTTTAGTATAGTTTACTTTAGCCATTTTTTTGCTCCTTGCTTTTAAAATTGGAAATGCCGCTTATTGTCTTTGAAAGAAAATCCCGAGTGATTACTATCCATCCCACTCGCAGAGATAAATTCTTCACGTAGTAACCGTCGCAAATCATCATCACTGATCTTTTCCGGCTTCTTTTGGCCGATTTTTTTGATTTCAGCAATGGTCATTCCCTCTGCAAGATAGTCCTTGATTTCAAGTAGCTTATCGATATCATCCAACGAATACATCCGCCGGTTGGTATCATTGCGCTTAGGCACAACCAGTTCATTCTTTTCATAGTAGCGAATCTGGCGTGCCGACAATCCTGTTAGGGACATGGCCGTTCCGATAGGCAAAACAGCCAGGGAGCGACGAAATTCTTTCTCCTTCATAATGACCTCCCTTTTATGCTCATAATAATAGCAAGCCCCTTAATACATGTCAACAATCCATGTCATAAAATGTAACACGGAAATTATTTTTGATAGAAGATCTCATTTACCGCGTTGGTTATTGCAATCTTAACATGTTCTGTTGATAATCCACCTTGGATATAAAGGCTATACGGTTCCCGTAATGGTCCATCTGAAGATAATTCAATCGTTGAGCCTTCGGTAAACGCCCCCGAAGCCATGATTACTTCGTCAGCATAGTTATCCATAGTACTTGGGATTGGCGCAACAAAAGAATTAAGCGGTGAATAGTGCTGAATCGTCTGACAGAACTTAATCATGGGATCCCTTTTGCCAAAGGTTACTGCCTGAACCACATCAGTCCGCGGTTCGTTCCATTTTGGCGAAACATTCATTCCCATTTCTTCGAGCAAGGCACTGGTAAAAATCATTCCTTTGATCGCCTGTCCAGTCGTATGCGGTGCCATAAAGAACCCTTCAAAGAAATCACGCATGTGATAATATGTAGCACCTTCATCACGTCCCCCTGGCATCAATAAGCGGTTAGCAGCATTCTCTACCAACTGTTTTTTACCAACAATATATGCCCCAGTCTTAGCAAAGCCAGCACCTGCATTCTTAAAGAGGGAACCCGCCATGATGTCTGCCCCATAGAAAGTTGCCTCTTCTGCTTCAGAAAATTCGCCATAGCAATTATCAATAAAAATGATCACTTCCGGTCGAATTCTCCGTACGAATGTAATCATGTCTTTAATTTCTGCAACCGTAAAACTATTGCGGCTAGCATATCCCCGTGAACGCTGAATCGCCACAATTTTAATATTATCGTTGGCCGCTAACTTTGCTTGGGCTTCTTCGTAATCGACTTTTCCGTGGTCAGTCAGTGGGACATAGTCAAAATCAATTCCCCATTCTTTCATGGTGTTGGTATTATTACCCGCGATCCCAATAACTTGTTGGATGGTATCATACGGCATCCCTGTCAAATACAATAACTGGTCACCAGGACGAAGTTGTCCCATTAGTGAAGTCGTGATGGCATGAGTCCCCGATGCTAGTTGGGGACGAACCAATGCTGCTTCTGTTTTAAAGTAGTCAGCGTAAATGTTTTCTAATTTGTCACGACCAACATCGTCATACCCATAACCTGTCGATCCGACCAAGTCTTCTTCTGCCACATGAAACTTGCGAAAGGCATCTAACACCCGCGCCTGATTGTTGAGAACTTGTTGATCAATCTTATCCAACTGTGGTTGAATCTTTTTTTCAACCTTTGCTACTTTATCCTGCAATTCCTGCGGAAATTTTTGTAACCATTGAGTCATTAGTTTACTCCTTTAACCATTTATTAATCAGCTGACGAATTTCAGCCAACTCAGCTGGATGTTCAACGATATTAAACCACTTAACATCCATTTTATTACGGAACCAGGTTAATTGACGCTTAGCATAGTGCCGCGAATTCTTTTTGATTGTCATCACTGCTTCATCTAAGCTAATTTCTCCTGCAAAATATGGGTATAATTCCTTATACCCAATCCCCCTACCAGCAGGCAAGCTCAAACCGCCCCGTTCATATAACCAGCGTGCTTCATCCACCAGCCCTACAGCCACCATCTGATCTACTCGTTGGTTAATCCGATCGTAGACCAGACTACGTTCTGCGTTCAACCCAATAATCAGTGGGTCGAATTCACCACTAACTTGGTCTTGTTGCGCAGAAAATAGTTTCCCGGTTTTTTGATATACTTCTAACGCCCGAATCACCCGGCGGGAATTACCAACGGGAATCTTAGCAGCCGCCTGCGGATCAACTTGAGCAAGCCGATCCCACAGGGCTTTAGGACCATGAATATGCAAAAATTGCTGCCACTGTTTTCGTTCTTTTTCACTGGCATCATAATCATCAGTTCCTAATTGGAAATTATCAAACAGTGCCTGAAGATAAAAACCTGTTCCGCCAGCAATAATAGGTAATTGTGCTTGGGCAGCAATTTGTCCAATATACTTACGACTTTGCTGCACAAAATCAGCCACTGAAAAGCGTTCATCTACTTGGTTAGTATCGATAAGGTAATGGGGGACCCCCTGCATCTCTTGTGGCGTCACCTTGGCTGTTCCAATGTCTAACCCCTGGTAAACTTGCATTGAATCGCCAGAAATCACTTGCCCTGCAAATTCTTGAGCCAAGGCAACTGCTAACGCCGACTTTCCAACAGCAGTTGGACCAACAATCGCTAAAACTTTTTGTGTCACTGCTTTACCTACCTCCCAGTTGTACATTATACCTATGAATCTATAAAACTGATATACTTATTCCCTGGTATTTTTTCCTAAAATCATTCATAATGAAAATAGTTAGTTAATGATTGGAGGAATTAACATGAAAAATTTTGGTAAAGGCTTTTTCATCGGCGTTTTAACAACTATCGGTGCGGTAGCTGGTAGTGTTTATGCTTTCAAGAAGACTGTTGTTGATCCAATTGAAGAACGTGAAGCAATTTTAGAAGAACATAAGCGGCGGGCTCTTCGAAAGAGCATGTCTGCTCACCAAGGTTAAGCATTAAAAAAGCGGGTTGGAAGAAATTCCGACCCGCTTTTTTATTTATAATTCAGCTTTCTTTTTCTTGCCATCCCAGTTGGTGAAGCCACCCTTGAGAATCCCGATTTGCTTATAACCAGCCTTATGCAGTTGAACTGCTGCTCTTGTACTCAATGCTTTACCATCATCATACAAGTATACTGGTAAATCTTTACTCAAGGATTGCATATAAAACTTGAATTGGCCATAAGGAATGTTGCGTGCACCCAAAATATGACTAGCGTCAAAACTATTCTTTTCCCGCACATCAATAATTTGTGCCTTACGCATTCCTGCCTTAAATTCATCATTCGTCATCAGCTTGGCAACCGACCGCCCCCGAAAGTAAGTATACAGTGTAGAGCCACCGATATAGGCTAAGAAGATGATCAAAACAATATTGATCCAACCTAAAACGCTGATTTTTAATAACATAATTGTTCGCCCCTTAATTCCTAGTCAGCAAACTGCAAAGCTAGTGAAGCAGCGCCAATGACCCCTGCCTCATTACCTAATTCTGCCAACTTCAATTTCGTTGATGTCTTAACGGTTGGGAAAGCAAAGTTCTTGAAGTACTTATCAACCCGCGTCAACAGGAAGTCCCCGGCAGCAGAAACACCACCACCGATTACAATGTAAGTTGGGTTTAACATACTACCAATATTAGCTAATGCCAAACCTAAGTAGTAACATACCCGATCTACTACCATTAAGGCCAGGACATCGTTTTCTTTAGCTAAGTCAAATACAATCTTAGAAGAAATGTCATCTCCATCATCAAGCATCTGCTTTAGCTGTGAGTCACCAGCAAACTGTTCTGCCATTTTCCGGGCTACTCGAACCACACCAGTAGCAGAAGCATATGATTCTAAGCAACCATTATTTCCACAAGTACATGCTAAGCCACCTGGTTCAACGTTGATATGGCCTAATTCACCACCGGCACCTAATCCGTGAACTAACTTGCCATCGACGATGACACCGCCACCAACACCAGTCCCTAAGGTGACAAAAGTAACATCCTTGGCACTATTTCCAGCGCCCTTCCATTGTTCACCCAATGCCGCCACATTGGCATCATTATCTAAGGCAAACTTCATCCCAGTTCCTTGTTCGATCTGTTCTTTGATCTTTTGGGTTGTCTTCCAGTTCAAGTTGTAGGCACCAACAACGGTTCCTTTGTCCCGGTCGATTGTCCCCGGTGTTCCCATTCCGATACCGATAAACTGTTCTGGCTTCATGTTGTAGATGTCTAAATGGTGGTTGATTGACTCAATAATGTCAGGTACAATGTGTGATCCTTCATCAAGAACATTGGTTTCAACACTCCATTTTTGTTGGATTTCACCTTCTGGGGTCAAAATTGCAAATTTGATAGTTGTTCCACCTAAGTCAACCCCAATAAGTTTCTTGTCTGTCATATTCTTATTCCTCCAAACTTCTCCGCTTTCCCATCTCTCTTTTCTTCGATACGATGCTCACGCGTTAAGACTATTTTAGCATTCGTAAACTCTTTTTTGGTAATCAAATTCGCTCGGAATAAATTATCCAGCTCAATTGCCATCAATTCAATATCCCACTTGCGTTTACCAACATAAACAAAGATTCCAAAACGTTTCAATAATTGTTGTACATCATATAACGTTTGCATTTCTGGTCCAAATTTCATCACAACTACTCCTTTACTTGGCACTTACAAATTAAAAATCAGCCAACATGCACTACCCACCGTTAATAAACCCGCTAGTAGCTGCTTGCGAGTGGCAAAAGTAGTATCCAGGCTAATCGTTACCAAACAGCCGGCAATCAGACCACCTACGTGCCCTGCCAGGTCAGTGTTACCACTAAAACCTAAAACTACATTTAGTATAACAAAAAGAAGAAATTGCCGCGCCTGGGCTTGAATTTGAGCGTCAGTCGATTGGTGTCCTAAAATTAAGTAAGCACCAAAAAGACCAAACAAGGCTCCACTAGCACCCACGGCTAAAGTTGTTGGCGCCCAAAAGGCACTCAATAAGTTTCCGTATAGCCCGCTAAGTAAATAAATTACTAGCATACGGGCATGTCCATAATAATCCTCGATTTCGGGTCCGATAAAGTATAACGTTATCATGTTAATAAATAAATGCCCGATCCCATCATGTAAAAACATTGCTGCAATTAACCGCCACCACTCTCCTTGAAGGAGTGCCGGGGTAAACTTGGCACCAAACATATATAAAACACGGATATCCGTGCTACCACCAGCGAATACCGTCCCCATAAATACCACAAGGTTAATTCCAATTAAGATATATGTTACCAACGGACGCTGAACCAGATTGCTAACAGTCATTTTTGTTCTGTTCACTTTGTCACCTAACTTCATATGTGAGCGCTTTGCAATCTACGCATAAAAAAACAACAGGTGTTTTTTTACCCCTGTTGTTATTTTGTTTCGCGATGTAAAGTAACTTTGTGATCACGTGGGCAATATTTCTTTAACTCAAGGCGATCAGGGTTATTACGCTTATTCTTGCTAGTCAGATATGTCTGTTCATGGCATTCTGTGCATTCTAATGTAATATTTTCACGCATGCTCTTAACCTCCAAACATGTTTCAATTTCGATATAATGCATATGCATTATCAACGAATAGTATCATATCATGTTTTAAACTGTATTTCCAGTCTTTTTTACTTAAATGTTAAGTAAAACACCTTGACAGGTATTATAACCCAGCAATTAAAAATAGGACTGCGCCTATTCCTAGTTCGCAGTCCCCTTTTCATATGGCCACTAAGTTAGCCATATTCATTATTTGACTTACTTTTTGCTGATCATCACTTATTTGTAACCATCGCTTGATTGGACCATCTTCCAGTATTCTTCATAAATCTGGTGTACTACATTCATGTTAATAGCAGATTCACTACTTAAACCTGGGAAGGCTACGGCAACAACCACCTGTGGATCATTATAAGGTGCATAAGAAATTGCACTTAACGTAGTAGTTGGCGTTGTGCCATGAAATGTATCGGCAGTACCACTTTTAGCAGCTACTTCCGGTTTCAAGTCTTGCAATTTTCTCCCCGTCCGGTAATTACTTGTTCCGTGAACCACTTTATAGAAACCAGTCTTTACAACATTCCATTGGGCTGATGTTGCCGGAACTACGTTTAACACTTTCGGTTGTGCCTCATATTCGATTGCCCCTAGTGTCCCATCTGGATTGGTTTGGCGAATAGACTGCAAAATATGCGGTTGTAACCGATAACCGCCATTGGCCACCGTTGACATATACTGGGCTAATTGAATTGTTGTATATGAATCATACTGTCCAAATGACAAGTCAAGTGCCTTACCAATATCTGACTTGGTTGATGGCCCTTCGTACCCAGCTGATTCACCAGGAATATCGACCCCTGTCTTGACCCCTAAACCGAATTGCCGGAAATGAGCCCGTAAGGTATTGAAGACCGTCGGTGACATAGTCAAACTCTTGCCCGGTGCGTAGTTGAAATGTCCTTCTAACATCGCCAATTTCATCATATAAGCGTTAGAAGATACCATCAGCGCATCTGAAGCCGTCAAAGCCATGTTAGTTCCACCAGACCGGTTGAACCACGATGACTTGGTTGGCGTGCCTGCAATTTTAATTGGCTCATCGACCAAAGTACTGTTAGATGGAGTAATAACTCCTTGTTGCAAGGCCCCCATAACAGTTGCCCCTTTAACAACGGACCCCATAACAAATGACTGGTTAATCGCACCTAAGGCATTTTCGGTAACTTTTCCAGTGGAAAGGTTACGTGAAGCACCACCCATAGCCAAGATCGCCCCTGTATTAGGGTTCATGACCACTGCGTAAGCACCAGGTGAATATGCATTGCCAGCACCAGCGGATCTAGCAGCACTGTAAACAATATCCTGAACCTTCTTTTGGAAAGCAGCGTTGATCGTCAGAACGACACTGTCACCTTGCTTACCACCGTACTCTTTAATTTCCTTAGTGATTTTCCCATTCTGGGTTTCAACCTTAACGATTGATTTCGAACCCTTTAAGACATTTTCATATTCGGATTCGATATAACTTGAACCAACTCGGTCGTTGCGTGAGTAACCTGCTGCCAGCAATTGGTTAATCTTATCAGAAGGTAACCCTTGCTTTTCGGTTGTTACCGTCCCAATTACAGACTTGATTGAACTCCCATCTGGATAACTCCGTGACCATGCTGTCCCAATCTTGATTCCAGGGAGCGATGACAAATGCGATCCAACATCAGCCATTTCTTGGTCTGATACGCCCGATGATTTCAAATACACCGTTGACAGTGAGTAAGCCCCACTCATTTTGGAATAGAGCACTGCTGCCTGCTTCTGACGGGAAGTGTAATTAGCTGTCAACTTATGGCGTTTAATATAAGCAATTTCTTCCTTATATAAAGTTGATTTATCTAACTTAGTCGCCCCCGAAATGTGCTTGTCAACAGCAACCTGGTGCTTGTTAACAGCTAAATAATAATCAGCTTCGTTGGTAGCGGTTAACTGGGATGTGCTTACTTTAATATAGCCAACTAATTTATTAGCTAGATGATACATCTCTCCGTTGGTTACTGTTAATGGCTTGGTATAAGTGATGGCCCGTGAAGTATTATTAGCAGCCACCAGCTTGCCCGTCGAGTCGTAAATCATCCCTCTTTCAACATCCCGCAACTCTGTCCGGGTATTGCCACTGTTGGCCTCAGCTTCATACTTATCCCCGTTGATAATTTGGAGCTGGGCTAAGCGACCAATTAAAGCAGCGAACAGCAAGAAGACAATAAAAAACAAAAAATTCAGACGAAATGGGATGTCTGAATTGCTCCCTGCTGTATTGCGTTTATTTCTTTTGATAAATTTCAATTTCATAACTCCTTACGGTTACTTGAAAGTATCAATAATCCTCTTTAATAACTACATAATAATACCATAAACCCCCTAGCAAAAACAGGCACAACCCGGCGACAAATATCAATTTTTCGTTAAGTTTAACCTAAGTTTATTACTTTTGTTACTATACTATTTATCTTTAAAATATATTCTATTCTCGGACCAATCGTCTCGTCCTTAACCTAGCCAAGATGGGAACAATCCACTATCATTAAGGATGACATTACATTTGAGGTGACATTTTATGATTGCAGACATCAAGAAAAAATTACACAATACGTATCCTTACTGGTTGAGTTTTCTTTTACCAGTCGGGCTGATGCTTGCATACTTCATTTCACGTTCGATGTATCCATTTGGATCTTCCAGTCTATTAACCGTAGACCTGGGTCAACAATATATTGATTTCTTTGCTTTTTATCGGCACGCTTTATTACATTCACCCACTAGCTTTTTCTACTCTTTTTCTAAAGCTATCGGGGGCAACATGCTGGGCGAATGGGCATACTATCTTTTAAGCCCCTTCAACCTTATCTTCTTATTTTTCCCTGACAAACAGCTCCTAACTGGGGTCATGCTCGTCACTCTGCTTAAATACGGCTGTGCTGGTCTTTCATTTGCCTACCTTCTTACCCAGTTACGGCTTGGAAAACGCCCCCTGATCCCTGCTTTTGCAACTTGTTATGCCCTAATGGGGTGGGGAATTGCCAACCAACTTAACCTTTTATGGCTTGATGTCTTGGTCTTTCTTCCCTTAGTGGTTACCTACCTCATACTCCTCTTGCAAGAAAAGCAGCACCTAGCTTATAGTCTTTGGTTAGCGCTGTTAATTATTAGCAATTACTACATGGGATATATGGTATGCATCTTCTTAGTCCTATTTTTTGCTTGGTACGAATTAACCTACACTCACCACTGGCAAAAATTGGCTCGTGATCTCTGGCTATTTACATCCCGCTCTCTCTTAGGCGCTGGCCTTGCCGGAGTGATCTTACTGCCTACCCTCTATTCCCTCACAACAAGTAAAGGGACTTATACTGAAACCACTATCCACTGGACGCTGGAATATCAGCCCCTCAAAATGATTACCAAGTTCATCATTGGTGCGTTTAATTTCAACCAGATGCCCAAGGGCTTACCTAATCTTTTTGTTGGAAGCTGCGCCCTATTTGGCTTTATTCTGTATTTTTGCCTTCGGCATATCAGTTGGCGCGAAAAATTGGCTACTGGTCTAGTATCGACATTTTTAATATTATCATTGTGCTTTGAACCCCTTGATCTGCTCTGGCATGGGATGCAGTTTCCTGTTTGGTACCCTTATCGCTTCTCTTATATTGTTAGCTTCTGGATTATCTTCATTGCTTGCCGGGCTTTTTCACAAACGCAACTCAATCTTACCTGGAGTGCTTCTGCCCTGATTATTATCCTCTATGGTGGGATGATCGCCTATACTTGGTTGCACAAAGCCAAATTTGATTACTTGACTGCTAGCAATATTATCATCACGGGGCTGTTGGGTGTGGTCACTTTGATGATCCTTTGGCTCGACAGCCATTCCCAACCACTGGACAAAATTAAGTGTGGTTTATTGTTTTTAGTCATGGTAGTAGAAATATTTGTTAACGCCACTAATTCATTGAAAAATATTTCATACTTATCCGTTCAAGACTACACTCTCCCAAGTACCGCATTGAAAGCTGATAGCACTTACTTACACCACCACGATTCCTCGTGGTACCGTGTAGCGCAAACGTATGAACGTACCAAAAATGACGGTCTGGCCCATAATCTCAATACTGGTTCATATTTCAGCTCAGCGTTAGAAAAAAGCATTCCTGATTTCTACGGACAAATTGGTCAACCTGATGGTGACAACTATGTCACTTACACTGGGGGAACAGCTATTACTGATGCTTTGATGGACTACAAGTACTACCTTACCCCCCAGGACGTGACTAGCAAAGCAGTGGCTAATGTCACCGGCGAAAACGTCCGTGTTCAGAGCATGCTTCCTTTATACGGAACAAAGGCTACTTTAATTTATAAAAATTCTTTGACGACAAGCATTGCCTATGCGGCCTCGCCCCTTATCAAGAAAATACAAACTCTGTATAACAACCCCGTGGCCTATCAGACTAACTGGTTAAATGCTGTGTCCGCTTCAATGCCTTCAACGACTTACTTCACAGCTGCCAACTTTGATTTAGTTTCCTTTACTAACGTCAAGGAACAAACTACTCTCACCGGTGCTAATCTCACTAAAATCACCGCTGATAAGGCAGCGCAAGTTAACTTTCGTTTCAAGGCCAAGACAAATAATACTTACTACATCACTTTAGGCAGTGGGTTGGATAAGGATAATGTCGACTTATATCTTAACGGTCATCCTTTACGGTATTACAGTACATTCCGCCATACTGTTATTGTTCCTTTGGCAAGTCATGCTAAGGGTCAGACCTTTACCTTGAGCGCACACTTTAAGAAAAATAGCCTCTGGCTCAATGACTTTGTCTTATATCAAATGAACGACAGCTTAGTTAAACAAAAAATCCAGCAAGTCCAAAAGCACACACTCCATATCCAGCGGTATAATGCCCACCAAATTACGGGAACCATTACAATGCCAAACGGAAAAATTTTGACTACTACTATCCCTTATGACAAGGGGTGGCACATTAAGGTTGATGGTAAAAAAGTTACTCCATACCAAGTACAAAATACATTTTTAGCCTTCAATATTGCCCCTGGCAAGCATAAAATTACCATGACTTACTGGCCGCCTTTGCTTGGAGTTGGCTTATTAGTAACCATCACTTCACTAGTGATCACTAGCTACCTATATTGGCGACGTACACATTAACTCATAATATTCTCTAAAACCACCTGGGTGTTTTTTCCCTAGGTGGTTTTTCTGTCTAGTTATTATTTTTTAATTTTAACTTTTGGCATTGAAGCTCAGCGTAGAATTTTTCCTCGGGAATGTTTTTTCTGTGGCTCCCCTTTTCTACCTGATACGGCATAGCGAATAATAGGCGTCTCTTTTCTAACTACCAAAGCAAAATCAACATTTTCCTCGCATCGCTTTTTCTACATGTCATATTGTGTTTGCTAAAAGCAAGTGTAGTCCTGTGATCGTTTTTGTGAAGAAATTTTACAACTAAAAAATTCCCACCCGTTAGGGATGAGAATCTTCGTCGAACTATCTATTTAATTTTTAGCTAGGTAATGGTTCAGTTGGCTATTAGCCATATCCTGCCATTGCTTACTATAAAAATAGTCATTCATTTGGTAGTGAGGCTGTTGGTATTTTCCTTCCAGGAATGGAGCCACGTGTTGGTCAACCTTTAACCATCCCCGCCACCCCAAGTGGATAGTGTCTTGCATGAAGAAGTCTTCTCCACCATCGTTGGATAAGTCGACAATATTAGTAAACCCTTGGGACCGCAATTGATAATTAATCTTACGGTCAAACTGGCGTAACATCGCCATCGACAAGCCGGTATATTGTGACCAGCGTTTATTAACTGGTGGAATGACAAACATAACGTCCATATTATCCTTATGGAACTGGTTCAAAACCAATTGGAAATCGGCAAACTCAGGTGATTGAACGTAGTTAAAGTTCTTTTGTTCACCCTTCAACTTACGATAATTCCCCTTAAGGCGCTTATTCCAGAATTTATTGCTTACCCGGAACTGGTTGCCGGTAGTTGCTTTATCTCCCATTTCATAAGCAATTGCATCCAACCGCTTAACGTTATATGGTGACGATGGCAACTGACCGGCCGCCTTATTAATCCGATCTGTCCGGTTTTTCATCGATAACGTTGAGAACCACCGATCCTGATTAGCTAAGGAATTCTTCTCAAGCTGCAAGTATGTGCGGTCTGCTTTAGATAGTTGTTTACCATCGGCAATCTTTTTTACCATCAAGTCCAACTGTGAGTCCGCCTTGTCAACTTGCATGTCCAGTAAACGTTGGGCTGCATACCGGTCATCCCTATTGTTAGTGGCCTGTAACAACCATGTAACGGTCTGCAAATTGGAATGATATTGCATAAATGCAATCGGATTCTGCCCTTGCTTAACAAACCACTGAGGTGACACAATCATCACTGCTTTTTTGTTTTGCAACTCATGGTTAACTCCTTGCATTCCCCAATAATGGGCTAACGATTGGGAACCAGCTGCCCCCAAGAGAAATGGACGATAGTCGCGGTGATAATGCTGGGCCAACACCGACGGATGGAAACTGTCCATCCGGGATAACTCTGACGATCCCATAAATGGAACATAATTTTCTGTTAGTGCTTGCTGCTTAACCGCTACACCCTTGAATACATTCTTAGATTGAGAGACAGCAGCCCGTTCAATCGTCCGGTGATTAAAACCACTAGATGCAAATGGAATAATCAAAACAGCAACAACTAAAAGAGCAGCCAAAATTACCGGGCCAAATATTTTGAATAAAGCTCTTCTAATTTTCATTATCCTAATTCTTCAACCTTTGCAATGATCTTATTTGGTGTATCCCATTCAGAGCGTTCAAATTCAGATACTGGCACATCAACCCCTAATTGCGTTTGGAGTTCCAGCAATAATTGAACTGTTGCCATTGAGTCAAGCAAACCAGAGTTAAATAATTCTGTATCTAAGTTAGTCTTAACTTCATCACTACCTGTTAAATCAGCCAAAATATCTAAAACTGTATCTTTCATTGTTATTTACTCCTTTATCTTAATGCATGAAATATAACTTATCAAAAAAGCCTGAGAAAATTAGGAAACTAAAGCACACTAGGTTAAAGGTCAGGAAGATCGCAAACATCTCCGTGAACTTATTATGTGGGATTGCTTGCCGATGTTTCTTCTTGAAGCGTAACCACATATCGTTGATGATGATTGCACAAGCATGGAAAATCCCGTAGACAATATAGTACCAAGTCAATCCATGCCAAATTCCCATGATGAGGAAAAGTGTGATATAGCCAATATTGGCCATTGCCACCCGACTTTTTACCCACCGTTTCTTCATCATCAAGAACACTAGTCGCATATAGATATAGTCACGGAACCAAAGTGACAAAGTCATATGCCACCGATTCCAGAATTCTTTAATATTTTTGGAAATGAACGGTTTGTTAAAGTTAACCGGTGTTTCGATCCCCATAATATAACTTGTCCCTACGGCAAACAAACTATAGCCTGCAAAATCAAAGAACAAGTCCATTGAGTAGCAATACATATATGCCACTACCCACCAGGAAAGACCATGATGAGCTAAAGCAATCATTTGAATCTTAGGTAACATCACTGTTCCAAAGAAATATGCTAACGCAAACTTGTACAGGAAGCCTAGGAAAATGTAATGCACGGCCTTGCCTAACATTGTTAAATACTTATCTTGATCAGGAACCTGGGTATAATCCTTGATAAAGCGCCGGTACCGATCGATTGGTCCAGAAGAAATAGTGGGAAAGAATAATAAGAATTGTAACGTTAACATTAGGTTAACTTCCTTAATTGCTCCGTCCCGAATCTCCATAATCATCTGAACTGCTTTAAATGTTAAATATGAGATTCCCAAAAAACTAAAGAGTGAGATTTTCCCTAGCTGGAACACTGGTTCCAACTTGACGATAGCCAGAGGAACTATCGCCAAGAACACTAGCAAATAAAAGACCCAACTGGCGTTTTTCTTCTGCCGATAATGAAAATATCCAAAGATCAAAGCAACTTCATAAATGATATAGCCAATCAATGAAACACCTTGGATCCAAACATTACCCCCAAAGGTCAAAACTAGAAAAGCTAGCGAAATTACTGTTTCATATAAACGATACCGTTTTCCCCGCAACAAACCAATCATGATTGGAAGCAAGGCAACCGTCAAATAGAGAAAGTAGGTTGGATTTTGGTAAGGTTGCATACTAATCATTTGCCATTGACCTCACTCATCAATAGTTTTCGATCTAACTTGCCATTCGGGGTTAATGGAATCGCATCAACGAATACAAACCGCCCTGGCATCATATACGACATCATATTTTTTTGTAGTTGTGCCTTGATACTTTGGGTCAACTCACGTTCCTTACCAGCAAAATCTTTGTCTTGGGGCACAATATAGGCCACTAGTTGCTGCACTTTGTGGTTAGCTCCATACCGTGGAACTGTGATAGCCTGAGCTACTTCAGCTACATGTGTTAAGTGTTGATCAACCTCTTCTAGTTCAATTCTGAAGCCATGAAGTTTGACTTGGAAGTCGACCCGACCTTTGTATAAGAGCTGCCCATTCTCATCATATTGACCTAAATCACCAGTCTTATATGCCCGCTTTCCATCGACTTCGATGAAGGCTTGGTTGGTTTTTTCAGGGTTATTGAGATAACCCTTGGAAACACTCGGCCCCATGATAACAATTTCGCCATCTTCGCCTTGGTCCACTAACTGGTTATCTTCATTTAGCAGCACTACTGGGGTTCCATTTTTAGGCCAGCCAATTGGTAACCGTTGATAACTATCCAAAACTTCATTAGTAATCTCAACTGCTGTCACCGCTACTGTTGTTTCTGTTGGTCCATAGGTATTATAAACGTGTGCCTTAGGGAACCGTTGCTTAACTGCAGCTGCAGTGGCATGCGTTAGTTCCTCACCACAGAACAAAATATTCTTGATAGTTGGATTGCTCTGTTCATTGAAATCCGGTGAGAGCAAGCACATTTCGATAAATGAAGGGGTTGAAACCCAGTTTTCAATTTGATATTTGGGCAAAGCAGCAAATAATTCTTTGAAGTTTGCAGTTGTTTCTTGAGGCAAAACATCTAACATCCCACCATGAAGTAATGTTGGATACAAATCCATTACCGACAAATCAAATGAATATGGTGGCTGGGATAATGTAACCATTGGGTGGTTAATTCCAAAATCTTCTGCCATCCAGTCTGTAAAGCTCTGCAAGTTATCGTGACTGATTTGTACCCCCTTTGGCATCCCTGTTGTCCCGGAAGTAAAGATAATATAGTAAGTATCGTCACCTGCTACATAATCAGCAGGTGTTACCGGATCAACAATGTTTGCACTATTAGTAAAAAGGTGGTCTAATTCATCAGCTGTGATTACCGGAATGTCCCAATCATTAACGGGTAGATCATTCACAGCCACACAAGCTGCTGGTTGAGCAATTTGCTTGATATCTTGCAGCCGCTTTAATGGCGAGTGCGCATCAACCGGAATATAAGCATGTCCGGCCTTAACAATCCCTAGAAAAGTTGCAATCATGGCAAATGTTTGTCCGCCGTACACAATAATCGGTTGTTCTCGTGAAAGCCCTAATTTTTTAATTCGGGCAGCTAAAGCATCTGAATATTGCTTAAGCTCACCATAAGTATTTTTCTGTCCAAGGAAATTGTAGGCAACCCGTTCTGGATCATTAACAGCCCAAGAATCAATCTGGGTAATTAAATTAGTTGTCATTTCTTCATCTCCAAACTAGAACTCATTGTAAATAAAATGAGGTTGATTAATTCCACTATAACTATATAAGTAAACTAGGAAGAAAATTACAACGAAGTAAAAAACTGTTTTAGCTAGAAAAATTGCTACTTCGTTATTACGTAATTTAAGCCATAATTCTTTCATTCTGACCTCCCTATAAAGTATTAAAATCTTGTATCAACTTCTAACATTGCCCTATTGTTACACTATTGCAAAAAAATTACAAGGAAGTTTTGGCATTTTATCCTAGTTAGTTGAATAACTAACTATTATAGTGACAAAAAAAGTTGATTTGACAACGTTTTTCGTGTCAAATCAATTTCTAAAGAATTGTTTAATATTTCATTAAAGCCAAAGTATCATAGTCTTTCAGTTTTTCGCGACCATTAAGTTCGGCTAATTCAACTAGGAAGGCACAGCCTACAACCTCACCGCCGAGTTGTTCCACCAGGTCTATCGTTGCCCGGATGGTTCCCCCCGTTGCCAGCAGATCATCACACACCAATACTTTTTGTCCTGGCTTGACAGCATCTTTGTGCATATATAATGCTGACTTTCCATATTCCAAATCATATTCTGCCTTAATTGTTGCCCGAGGAAGCTTGCCTTTCTTCCGCGCAGGCGCAAAACCGACACCCAGTTTATATGCAACTGGACAACCAACGATAAAGCCCCGTGCTTCTGGTCCTACGATCATTTCCACACCTTTGTCTTGCGCAAAGGCAACAATACGGTCAGTAGCTTCCTGATAAGCTTCACCATCTGCCATCAGTGGGGAAATATCCCGAAAAATAATCCCTTTTTCAGGATAATCTGGAATGCTTGCAATGTATTGGTATAAATCTAAAGCCATTATTGTTATTTCTCCTTTTTCCTAACTCTTTAACTGCTTTTGGAGCCACTCTCTCAGTTGCGCAAAATCACTATAAAAGAGTTTTTCTTGGATAGCCATCATTTCTAGACGCCTTTGATAAGTATTAGTTTGTTTGAGATTAAAATGACCTGTCACCTGTTGACCAGATAACACACCATCGTTAATTTTAACAAATCCTACTTCAAAAAACACCTGTAGAATGAAAATGATTTGCTCCCTTTGCAAATGAAAATACTTTACCATTTTAGGCAAATTAGTCCGAATGTCAAAATTCTGTTGTCGACTAACAAACCGATAAACATTAGCAAAGTCAGCCCGGGTTGGCATCCCGTTCATGTACGCCTCATCTTTAACGTACAGAATGGCCCGAATAGTTTGGGGTGCTACCGCCTGCAATAATTCTTGTAACTCAGTTAAGCTCTGGGGCATGTCAACTAACACTAGTTCATCCACTCGTAGGGGGGTGGTAGCTGATGCCTGCTCCATGACTTCTGTTGCTAAACGTAAAGTTGCTGCTTGTGGTAAGAGCGGTTTGATAGTTTGGGCAAGTTTTTCATTAAAACAAATATAAGTCCCAGTTGTTGTCAACCGTTGCGCTGTTAACCGTGTAGTACGTTGATCAAGGATCCTTATTCCTGCATATTCTAAATCCGTGATCATAATCTGCGGTGTAACGGTATTGCGCCAGTAATTTAATGTCAAAGTTCCAATAAAAGTCACTGGACTAGGATCAGCAACAATCGCCGCTAACTGGGCTTGCGAGAGGGGTGCAAATGACAAAGCAGCAATGGTCCCACCTTTTTGTTTCAACAACAAGCGCAAATAATTATTATTTTTGCCGATGGTTTTTGCCTGGACCAGCTCGTAGTCTTTAAAAGCAAACACAGGAGCTGGATTTTCTTCACCAAACGGTCCTAATTGAGATAGCTCTTTGATTAAGTCAACCGTAATATCATCAACTCTTAACGTTGTTGCTAAGTGTTGAGTGGGCTTAGAAACAGTTTTTATCCCTTGCTTTTGGGCTTCTGTCTGCAAGAGTGTTGTTAATTCAGGTAATTTTTCTTTCTCGATCGTTAATCCACAGGCTTTTTTATGGCCACCAAAATTTTCAAACAAATCACGGTGGGGATTCAACGCTGCAAATAAGTCGAAATTGTCATTCGAACGCCCTGAACCTTTGGCCAAGCCTGTCGTCTGATCGATACTAAAAATGATCGTCGGCTTATTGGTCTGCTCTAATATTCTTCCCGCTAAAATCCCCGAAACACCTTCATGCCAACCTACTTGTGCTAAGATGTTTACCTTCTGCTCTGGATCCAATAACTCTTGTGCCTGTTCATTTTCAGTATCAACTGTTTGCTTGCGTTTAGCATTAACTTCTTCTACTTGTTGCGCTAAATCAGCCACAAGTTCATCATCTAAACTAGTTAACAGTTGCACTGCAATAGCTGCACTGCCCATTCGTCCCAGGGAATTAAGCCGGGGGGCTAGCGCAAATTGAATCGTTTCTTCATTCAAATGAGCAGCATCAACTTCAGCTTCTTTATATAGTGCTTGCAAGCCAGGTCGACTAGTATTTTGTAACACTTGTAAGCCCACCTTAACTAGAGCCCGGTTTTCATCCACTAATGGCATTACATCTGCCACTGTGCCCAGTGTAGCCAGGTCAAACATTTCCTGGGGAAATTCCTCTAGTAAAGCTGCTGCTACCATCAAGGCCACTCCAGCACCAGAAAGTGATTTAAATGGGTATTTCCCTGCTGGGTGTGCGGGGTGAACAATAGCCACTGCTTCTGGCAATTCACTTGGAAGTTCATGGTGGTCAGTGATGATTACATCTACACCATTGGCCTGGGCATAAGCCACTTCATCCTTACCACTGACCCCATTATCAACCGTAATGAGTAACTGCACTCCATCCGCCACCATCCGTTCATAAACTTGGCGGTTCGGCCCATATCCATCAATAAAACGGTCCGGAATGTAATATGCAACGTTTTGGGCACCCAGGTAGCTGGTCAGCGTTTCATACATGATAGCTGTACTGGTAATCCCATCAACATCATAGTCACCATAGATCATAATCTTTTCATCTGCAACTATGGCATCCTGAATCCGTTGACATGCCTGCTCCATATCATGCATCAAGAAAGGATCATAAAAGCTTTTCTCGTCAACTGTCATAAACCGTTTGATCTTATCAGCAGTATCATAACCCCGCGCAATAAGGATCCGCACCACTAATGGGCTTAGCCCTGTGGCTTGGTGTAACGCCTCAACCTGATCATCCGCTGGTTCTTCTGACTGCACCCAATCATACTTTCGTTCAAACAAATTCTAAGACTCCGTTTCTTTTGGGGTTTGTTGCTCCGAGCTGCGACGGCCACGGAGCAATGCCTGTAATCTTTCTTCCTGGTCAGCAATCTTTTTGCGCATTCTGTGCATACTATTAGCAGTAAATAACGTTGCCAAGATGATCCCTAATAGTACACAAGCAATTAGGACCACAATCAATGGCATCGTGGTCGCTACCAACCCAAAGTTAATTGTTACTAGTTGCCGATTCAAGTACGAAAAAACAGCAATAATTAATACCAACACAACACCAATAATTAGATTGATTTGCTTTTTCATCTTCTCACCTTATTTCTTGTTGAACAATCCACCTGCCAAGACATCCCCTAGCCCTGGGAAAAGACTATACAAGCACGCACCAACTTCCATTATCCCCGGCAGATTGACTTCGCGCCGACTTGTGCCGACGGTAGCCAAAACCTTAGCGGCAACATCTTCTGGCTGCAAAACAATCTTGCCGAGTTTAGCTAAATACTGTCCCGACTTATCGGCAATATTAAAGAAGTTAGTCGCAATTGGGCCTGGGTTAACCGTCAAAACAGAAATTCCCAGAGGCTTGAGTTCCAGTCGTAGAGCGTTGGAGAAGCCTAAAACTGCAAATTTAGTGGCTGAATACACCGTTGATTTTGGCGTCGCCATCTTGCCTGCCATAGAAGCAACATTGATAATCGCGCCATATTGACGTTCTGCCATCTTTAAAGCTACTTCCTGGGTCGCATACATCAAGCCTAAAACATTGACCCGCATCATCTTTTCAGCAGTTGCCATATCAAAATTCAAGAAATCTTCCATCAAGCCGAAACCAGCATTGTTAATCAAAACTGCAATCGGTCCAATTTCACGTTCAACCTGCGCAATAACTGCTTGAATCTGAGCCGGATCAGTCATATCTACTGCTAGCCCATATGCTGGTTGTCCAGACAAATGTTGGCATTGGCGTGCTACTTGGTCCAGTTTATCTTGACGACGCGCACACCCCACTACAATTGCACCTTCTCTAGCTGCTTGATAAGCAAACTGTTCACCCAAACCAGATGAAGCACCAGTAATAACTACAACACGTCCCTTTAAATTTTTCAGTTGCCGATAACCACGCATTTAAAACGCATCCTTTCTTAATCTAATTCAATGGGATAGGAATCAAAATCATGGACTACTTTAGTGGCTGGAAAAATCTTGCGTGCATCATTTTCCAACTTTCTAGCTGCTTTACCTACATAACGAGCTGAAATATGGGTCAAATATAAATGGTGGACCCCAGCCTTGGCTGCAATTGTTGCTGCTTGTTGGCACGTAGAGTGGTAATAGTTGTGCGCCAAACGCGCTTCCCCTTTACCAAAGGTGCTTTCGTGGACCAAAACATTGGCATCTTTTGCTAAGTCAAAAATAGCCGGTACTTGGCGGGTATCACCTAAAATAGTTACGATCCGCCCTGGTTTAGGTTTGCCGATGAAGTCCTGCCCGTTGATGGTTCGACCATCTGCTAAAGTTACCGTCGCCCCTGCCTTTAATTGGCCATAAACAGGTCCTGAAGGCACACCTAAGGCTTGCAACTTATCTACTAGGAGCTCACCTGGACGATCTTTTTCAACAATACGATACCCAATGCATTGAATCCGATGGTCTAAAAAGCGCCCGTACACTTGGAATTGTTCATCGTCCAAAAGTAAACCCTCATTTTTAATCTCAACAAAATTCAAGGGATAAGATAATTTAGACTGGGATACTTGTAAACTTGTTTTGACAAATTGTTCAATCCCTTTGGGTCCATAAATGGTTAATGGTTCGATATGGTCCCCACTTTGAAAAGAACGACTACTTAAAAAGCCTGGTAACCCAAAAATATGATCACCATGTAAGTGCGTAATAAAAATTTTATTGATTTTCCGCGGACGAATATTAGTCCTTAAGATCTGATGCTGTGTTCCTTCACCGGCATCAAACAACCAAATTGAATTGCACTCATCGAGTAATTTCAATGCCGTAGCTGTAACATTGCGACTTTTTGAAGGCGAACCCGCCCCCGTTCCTAAAAATTCAATTTCCATTATCAAAATCCTTACTGTTCATAATCTTTTCGGTATTTACCTACTGGTTTATAATAAACACAAAAAAAGTTTTTACATTCTATTGTAGCATTAATTCAGCAATAACTCATTATATCTATTCTGCGAGGACTATTTATGACAATCAACGAATTTCAAATTTTAGCCACTGATATTACCCCAACACATTTTATTTATTATCAAGGACATAAAAATCACCTGCCACTTTCATTTACAAAAACTTCGCAAAGTGTAGTTCTGACGGCAGCTACTCCTGGCAATCCCACCATCACTCTGGGAGAATTTCTCTTCTCACTCCAACCACTTCCTCCTTCCTGGCCAATTAATCTGGCTATCTTTGGTGAGCAAAGACCACTATTTGGGTTCCGAATCGCTGACCAAAAAATACTTCTCCGTTGAGCTGTTATCCTATAAATAACGCAAATGAGAAATAGCCTTTTAGCAGGCACTGGACCAATGCCAGATGAAAATCACGGCTATCTTTGGCTCTGTTTCATTAGGCAAATAAAAAAGAGACCAGTCAAAAAACTAGTCTCTTAATAATCAAACTCACTGTACCCAGCAAATCTGTATTAACGTTTATTTCTTTTTTAAAATTGCCCGTGCAACGACATCACCATAATACTTCAAACCATTCGAGTTCGGGTGAACGTCGTCTGAGTAGAACCAGTCTGGATGGTTGTTACTCTTACTATACCAGTCAATTATTGTTAGATTATGGTATTTCTTAGCCGCTGCCTCAAGGTCACTATTAACTTGGTTTTGCCAGTTCTTAGTCGGAACATGAACGTTAATCCAATAAACTTTATGCCCCTTGGTAATCATCATAATTTGATCCAATGTTTGCTGCGTAAATGGACCGTTAGTCCCTTCACCGATCAGAACAGTATCAGCAAGTTTACCTTGATTCTTGAGCGCTTGTAAAATGGGAACAATTTCTGCTACTTGCCGGCCAACCTTAGCGTCGACATACATTTGCGGGAAGATGTTCTGTAAAGTTTCCATCCCGTCGGCCATCACCGAGTCCCCTACTGCTGTGACTTGCAACGTCTGAGCCCGTTTCTTCTGAGCCGCGGTCAATCCCTTTTGGGCTGAAGCCTGGGCTGCCTTTTGTTCTTGCTTTTCCTTAGCAGTTAGCTTCTTACCCTTCTTGCGCTTAGCTGTAGCCTGTTCATTTTTTTGGATAACTTGCTGCAATTGGTTATCCTTTTGAACAGCACTGGCGTCCGGCTGATTAATGATCCCAAATAATGCAATCACTGTCACCGCCGTTGCGGTTACAATTCCTACTTGCCGCCATTTGAAAGGAGAGTTTTTGCGGAAACTATCCCGCAAGACCTGCCATGTTTGTGAGTAGTCAAACTTACTCAATTTCTTTTCAATGCACCGATATGAAAACTCACTAATCGAACAAATGATAATGATTTCAATGATTGCATGTAACCATGGGTGGGCAGCAATGTTCTTAACTGCACTTTCATAGAAAATCAAAACCGGATATTGGTAAATATAAATTCCGTAGCTTCGCCGGCCAACCCATGTGAAAACGGGATTGGAAAGCATCCGGTTCAGATCCGCCCCCGGATGAGCAACGGCTGCGATCAGCAACGTTGCCAACAAGGAGAAGAAATACATACCCCCCCGATAAACTAAATCACTTTGCCCCGATGTAGTCATAAACATCCACAGCATCAATAGTAAAGAGACAATTCCAATCCCATCTAGCATCAGTCGTAGGCGCCCATCCAGACGTTGGCGCAAACGTCCACTTGGCCAGATAATGGCTAAAGATGCTCCCAAGAAAATTGAGAACAAACGCGTATCAGTCCCGTAATAAACCCGGGATGGGTCTTGGTTAGGATGAAACATAACAGCCATCAACAGAGCGGAAACAAAACTACCAATAAATAAAACGTCAAAAATCGGTTGCTTTTTGCGTACGAACACTAGTAAAGCCAACATAATCAATGGCCAAAAAAGATAAAATTGCCCTTCGATTGCTAATGTCCATAAATGAGTGAACGGTGATTGGTTACCAAACTTATCAAAATAGGATTCTCCATGCGCTATTTCGAACCAGTTATATACATAAAGCAAGTTGGTAACAATCACACCCCGAATATTTACCAACAATTGCCGTTGGAACAAAGTGATGTACGCTGTTGTCGCCATCAGCATTGTGATTAGACCCGGATAAAGGCGTTTGACCCGCTTAATATAGAAATTTTTGAGGTCGATCGTACCGGTTTGTTCATACTCTAATACGAGGTGGTCAGTAATTAGATACCCCGACAAGACTAAGAAAATCGGCACTCCCAAAAAGCCCCCTTGGAACTTAAATGGCATAATATGATAGAGAATTACCCCGACAACTGCCAAGGTTCTCAATCCATCAAAACCTGTAATATACCTTTTTTTCATCACTAATCCTCTTTACTCAACAAAGTCAAACATAAAACTACCAATTTGAACCGTGTCTCCTGATTTGGCACCCTTTTGCCGTAGGGCTTCATCGACCCCCATATGGCGCAATTGACGAGCAAACCGCATCAAGCTTTCATCATGGTCAATATTCGTCATCTTGAAGAGTTTTTCTAGTTCATCACCAGATAAAATCCAAACACCAGCAGAATCGCGGTGAATTTCAAATGGTGGCTTCTCTTCTTCGAACTGGTAAGTTTGTTGTTCCATTTGTTCTCTAAGTTTCCGCTCTGAACGTGTTTCAAACTGTGGTGTTTCAGCTAATAATGTAGCCGTCTCCCGCATAAGGTCTTGTAAGCCCTGGTGCGTCAATGATGAGATCCCCATCACTTTAACAACATTGACTGAACTATCCTCTGCCTGGAGCTGAGCTTGAAATTGGCGCAAGTTTTCAGCTGCATCAGGCATGTCCATCTTAGAACCAACTACAATCTGTGGGCGTCGCAATAATTCTGGATCGTACTGGGCTAATTCCTGGTTGATAGCAGTAAAATCCGCATACGGATCCCGGCCTTCAAGTCCAGACATATCGATCAGATGCAAAATCACCCGCGTACGCTCAACATGGCGCAAGAACTGAATTCCCAAGCCGACACCTTGTGAAGCACCTTCGATCAATCCTGGCAAGTCAGCCATGGCAAAATCACGCCCATCATCTAGCTGAACCATCCCTAAATTAGGTACTAACGTGGTAAAGTGATAATCAGCAATCTTCGGCTTAGCACTGGTTACCGCCGCTAACAGGGTTGATTTCCCCACCGAAGGGAAACCAACTAATCCCACATCAGCTAATACTTGCAGTTCTAAGCGAATATTACGTTCAACCCCCGGTTCACCATTTTCAGCAATTTCGGGAGCCGGATTTTTAGCACTAGCAAAGTGAATGTTCCCACGGCCACCACGACCACCAGGAGCAACAACTAGTTCCTGACCAGCAGTAACCAAGTCACCTAGGACTTCCCCAGTATCAACATCAGTTACCGTTGTCCCTTCCGGAACGTCAATTACCAGATCAGGTGCTTTCCGCCCATACATGCCTTTATTCATGCCCTTTTCACCGGCCTGAGCCTTAAAAATGCGGTGATAGCGAAAATCCATTAATGTGCGTAAACCTTCGTTGACCCTAAGGATCACGCTACCACCACGACCGCCATCACCACCAGCAGGACCGCCATTAGGAACAAATTTTTCTCGGCGAAAGGCAACCGCGCCGTCGCCACCCTTCCCTGCTTTAACTGTAATTTTGACCTGATCGACAAACATAGTCGACTCCTTTCTACCTTAATTAAAAGGTCCTAGTTCTTTGCAATATTTTAAATTATAATATAAAAAATCAGCGATGTGAACATGATCTCGGCATTTAAACCGCGCTGTTTCCGCTTTCGCACCGTTGCCAGTTTATGCTTTATCCTATCCTGACCTTTATTACTTTTTGCGTTCCTTTATCAAGCTCGCTTTAATCACTTGGGCTACCTTTTGTGATATCCCTAAAGCTTCAATCTCCGCTAGTGGTGCTTCGGCTATTTTATTGAGAGACCCGTATTCTTTCAAGAGTTTAATCCTTGTTTTGGGGCCAACACCTGGGATCAACTCTAGACGTGAAGCCAACGAATTCTTGCTATGGGTTTGCCGGTGGAAAGTGATGGCAAAACGGTGTACTTCATCCTGAATTCGTTGCAAAAGATAAAAACCCTCGCTTTGACGGTCTAAAGCCAACTTTTTGCCAGTAGCATCCATTAAATCAGCTGTTTTGTGCTTGTCATTTTTTACCATCCCTGCAACCGGAATTGCTACTCCTAATTGGTTATGCAAAACATCCACCGCTGCCTCGACCTGGACGATTCCTCCATCCATTAAAATCAGGTCGGGGAGATTTTTCTTCTCTTTTAATAAGCGACTGTACCGGCGGTAAATCACTTCCCGCGTACTTTGCGCTTCATCCGCATGGTTTTGGACAGTTTGTAACTTATATTTACGATACTCTGTTTTTTCCGGACGCCCATCAACAAAGCACACCATGGCTGAGACCGGATCAACACCTTGAATATGCGAATGGTCAAATGCTTCAATCCTATGTCCATGCGGCAACCCGAGTGCTGTCATTACTTCGTTCATTGCCCCCACAGTTTTACGGTCATCAAGCTCCATGAGACGGAACTTATCTTCTAAAGTTAACCGGGCATTCTTTTCTGCCATTTCAAGCAACGAACGCTTCTGTCCCCGCTGGGGGGTCCGGACTGGCACCGCAAGGATATCCGTCAAGATCTGCCGCTCTACCTCTTTAGCCACCAAAATTTCCTTTGGCAATACGTGATTCTTTTGCTGATAAAACTGCAAAATGAACGTTGCTAGTTCTGACTCAGGATCATCGATACATGGAAACAGGCGTTTTTCTCTTTTCATCAAGCGTGCCTGACGAATAAAGAAAATCTGAATTGAGATCCATCCCTTATCCATGTAGTAGCCAAAAATATCCCGCGGGGTATTATCTCGTGAAATAATCTTTTGCTTTTCAACAGTTTGCTCAATATAGTTGATTTGGTCACGCAGTTCGGCTGCTCGTTCGTATTCAAGGTTAGCTGCTGCCTGGGTCATTTTCTTTTCCAAATCATGTTTAATTCGCCCAACGTTACCATTTAAAAAGGATTTTATCTTGGCAATTTGACGTTCATACTCTGCTGCGGGCACTTCCCGAAAACAAGCACCTAAACACTGACCCATGTGGTAATACAGACAGGGACGTTTCTGATATCCATTGCACCGACGCAATGGATATACTTTTTCCAACAAGTGCATTGTCTCCGTAGCTGCGTACACATTGGGATAGGGACCAAAATAATAGCCACCATCTTTTCTAATTTGACTCACAATTTTGAGCTGCGGATCTTTTTCGTTAGTAATTTTAATATAGGGATAACCTGTTCCATCCTTCAACCGGATGTTGTAATACGGTTTGTACTTCTGAATAAGTGTGATTTCAAGTAAAAATGCTTCTTTATTGGTCGAAGTCACAATAGTTTCAAAGTCACGTATTTCTGCAACGAGGGCTGCCCACTTACCTTCATGGGAACTCTTAAAATAAGAGCGGACTCGGTTTTTTAAATTTTTAGCTTTACCGACATAAATCACATGCGCATTAATGTCTTTCATAATGTAGCATCCCGGTAAGTCCGGTAATAATTTTAATTTATTTTCAATATGGCGAGTAGCCACACCTACTCCTCCTCTCTGTTATTTTCTACAATTGATATTATAACTTATTCCCCCGTAAACACCGCCTAAAACGCTAATCCCGCTCCATATTGCGTAACCCGTTAACTAATATTTTAGACAACAAAAAAGATGGAAAATAATGGTCCACCACGATTTTCCATCTTATTTCATTTACCTTAATTGATGCCGACTATCTGTACTACGCTTTGTCCCTAATACAGAACCTTCTTCAAAAATTCTTGGGCCCGTGCTGTCTTAGGAGCGGCAAAAAATTCTTCTGGCGTAACATCTTCTTGAATGTTCCCGTCTGCTAAAAACCAAATTTTATCCGCCACTTCTTTAGCAAATCCCATTTCATGGGTAACAATCACCATCGTCATCCCACTATTGGCTAAGTCCTTCATTACTTTCAGAACTTCACCTACCATTTCGGGATCCAGCGCACTAGTTGGCTCATCAAATAAAATCACATCCGGATCCATAGCCAAAGTCCGCGCAATCGCCACCCGTTGTTGTTGTCCCCCGGATAAACTTTGAGGGAACTGATCTTTTTTATCTAACAGACCAACCTTAGCCAAGAGTTTTTCTGCTTTCTTTGTAGCAGCTGCATCAGTGGTCCCTTTAACTTTAATCTGTGCAATTTTCACATTATCAAGCACACTCATATTAGGAAACAAATTAAAACTTTGGAACACCATTCCCATTTTTTCCCGTAATTGATTGAGGTCTTGGTCCTTAGCCTGCGTAATATCTTGGCCTTCAAAGAGGATTTGCCCCGCAGTTGCTTGTTCTAACTGGTTAAAACACCGCAACAGCGTACTCTTTCCCGCACCAGAAGGACCAATGATACAAACCACTTCCCCCTGCTTGACTTCTTGGTTAATTCCATCGAGGACAGCTGTCTGTCCATATACTTTTTTTAAATTTTTAATTTCAATCAAGTTAGGCATGGTTCATTTTCCTTTCTACGTGATTTAAGATCTTGGAAAGAGTGAAGGTTAAGACGAAGTAAATCAACATTGTTACGAACAGTGGTGCAACCCCCTTGTACGTAGCTGATTGGACTAGTTGTGTTTGATACATCAAGTCAGCAACCCCAATAACTGAAACAATCGAACTTTCCTTGATTAAAGTAATAAATTCATTCCCTAAGGCAGGCCAGATATTTTTCAACGCTTGAGGCAAGATCACATACCGGTAAGCCTTTGCTTGTGACATCCCTAAACTTCTTGCCGCTTCAGTTTGTCCCACAGGAATGGAATCGATCCCGGAACGAATGATCTCGGCAACATAGGCCGCAGAATTCAACGAGGTAGCAATGATCCCGGCTACCAGTGCTGGCATACTTTGGATTACCGCCCCGATTCCGAAGTAAACAAACATCACTTGCACCATCAACGGTGTTCCTCTGACAAACTCAATATATGCTACTGCCAAATAATGAATAACCTTGTTGTGGGCTAACCGCATGATCGCTAATAATGTCCCTAAAATCACACCAAAGAATACTGAAACGATTGTAATGATTAAGGTATATTCCACCCCTTTGGCAAAATAAGTCCAATAGTCAACCATCTTATTTTCTTTAGTCGATTGTGTCATGTACTTACTTGCCTGGGGAATGTATTCACTCGTAATCAAATCTTTTTGCTTAATCTTAGCGATCGTCTTGTTCGCTGAAGCAACCAAACTATCTGCACCCTTGTCAAAAGCCATAGCATACCCGGTTTGATCCTTGTCAACGATGAAATGTGGATCCATAGTGGTCAAATCAGGATTGTTTTCTGCATATGCCTTGGCTGTTGGGTAGTCCATTGCCACGCCATCAACCTTATTTGATTTAAGAGCGATAACAAGATTATTTAACTTAGCCAATCCTTTAACTTGGGCTTTAGGCATTTGTTTTTTCACCAAGTCATAAAGTAATGACCCCGTTTGGGCTCCAACTTTCTTACCATCAAATGAAGCTGCATTCTTGTATTCACTTGCGGTCCGTTTGTTGATTAGAATCACTTGCTTACCTGAGTAATACAAATCGGTGAAGTCAACATTCTTTCTTCTTTCAGGAGTAGGATTGATCCCCGAAATAGTTGCGTCGATTTTATGGGTTTCTAAAGCCACCAGTAGGGAGTCAAAGTCCATATTTTTAATTTCTAATTTAACCCCCATGTCCTTGGCTACTTGCTTAGCAATCTCAATATCCATCCCAACGTATTCAGTTTTACCCCCAACCTTGGCAGTAAACTCATACGGTGGATAATCGGCACTCACACCAACGACTAATTTCCCCCGCTTTTTAACGGCAGCCAATGACTCCGTTGCTTCCTTAGTTGAGCTCTGATCATTCGTTGCTGCCTTGGCTGTGCTAGCCAATGGCGCCACAATACAACTCAGAGTAATAAACAATGCTAATATTAGTTTTACGAATCTTTTCATGGCATTCTCCCATTCCTTGTACAAATAATTTATGATATGAATTATACACCAAACGAATAATTATGCAACGTTTATTTGCATTTTATCACTTTTTATACAAATAAGGACGTTGCTTTTCCTAAGTAAAGCTGTTATTCTAGGCACAACAACATTGGGCAAGGAAGTGAACTTATGGGACTCAAGATTAATCGGCAAAATAATTTAGAAAAGCTTTTTGATAAATTCGCTATCGATCCTGACAAAAAGATCGACCTTCCTGAAAAGGATTCGGATAAGAAAAAGCAACCAGCACAAAAAGCTGATAAAAAATAACTACGCGAAAGGCAGCTATCACGAAACACTAGGTCACTAGTAGTTCGTGGTAGCTGCCTTTTTAGCTAAATATTATTTATCGGGCGCAAAACCATTTGGATAACGCTTGTTTAAAGTATCGATATTATTTTGCGCAACTTCATCGAAAGGAATATCAGCCCACTCTGCAATCTGTGATAAGTACCAGAGTACATCGCCCATTTCGTGAACCATCTGTGCTCGGTCTAGTTTCTTCCCTTTAAAAGTGTAATCCTTGATCAAATTGATCAACTGGCCACTTTCGGCTGATAATCCCATTGCACAATTAGTTAGCACTTGTTCTGTCCCGTAAAGTGTGCGGTTTGCTGCCTTTTGATACTCATTAAATTCCATCATGCTGCCTCCTACTTAACGCCTGTTTGTTTTTCAATCCAAGCCCATACATCGTCTTTTCCCGTCTTGTCAACTGCTGAGAACAAAACAACTTGATCAGCTTGACGGAGAGCTAAGCCTTTTCTAATCTGGCTAACACAACGATTACGCCGACTCTTAGGGACTTTATCCACCTTAGTTCCAACGACCAGCAACGGCAAATCATAGTAATGCAAAAAATCTACCATCTGCTTGTCTAACTTAGTCGGTTCATGGCGTGCATCAACAAGTGTTACTACCCCACGTAACGGCTGCCGTTCAGAAAAGTATGTTTCAATCATACGCGCCCATTTTTCCCGTTCTTTTTGAGAAACTTTGGCATAACCATAGCCTGGAACATCAACGAAGAATAATTTTGACTCGATATCATAGAAATTCAACGTTTGCGTCTTTCCCGGTTGGCTTGATGTCCGCGCATAATTACGCCGGTTGATGAGCACGTTGGTAAGTGATGATTTACCAACATTAGAACGCCCTGCAAACGCAACTTCTGGAAAGCCATCTTTAGGGTATTGATCCGGGCGCACTGCACTGATCCGGAGGTTTACATTATTGACTTGCATATAACTCCACTCCTTTTATTCGCCTTATCATTTTACCATGGAAAAACACTTATTTTGCCTTAAAGTAAGAAAAATAAAATAGCACCCTGAACCTTCCGTCCAGGATGCTATGCTAAAACTCGCAAGGGCCATGGTCCCTAGTGAACTTTAGAAATTACTTTGCATCAACAACTTGCTTGTCACCATAGTAACCGCAGTTTGCGCAAACGTGGTGTGACTTACGTAATTCACCACAGTTTGGGCATGCAGACATGCCAGGAACTTGCAACTTGTAGTGTGTCCGACGTAATCTCTTACGTGTCTTTGATGTTCTACGTGCTGGTACAGCCATTGAGTTTCCCTCCCTTAATTAAAATCTTCAACAAGAAGAATTTTACTGATCTTTAATCAATTTTGCAACTAATCATCCGTTGTGGCAAAAAAATCTTTCAGTTTTGCTAAACGGGGATCAATTTGATCCTTCTTTTTTTGTGTGTCGGTTTGGTCCTCAACTTCAACCTGCCACCCCTCACCTTGTTCAAGCTGGGCAACACCTTCCGCCTCGGCAACCGTTAAAACCTGCATCGGAATTTGCAATAAAATATTGTCGCAAATAACTGGTTGGAGATCAACATAATCATCATCTAATACGATAACTACGTCATCGCCTTCAAACTCGTCTACCTTTTGTTTTTCAAACTTACTCAAGTAATGTTCGGTAAAATCAAAAGATAAGTTGAGAGTAACAGGAGTTAGGGAACGAGTTGATGGAACAACCAAAGAAACTTCAACTTTAGCATAAACAACAATCCCAAAACGATCATTGGTAAAGAAACCATCTACCGTGACGGCAGAGACATCTTGAATATCTGCTCGCTTAGCCTTTAATTGTTCAGTTAAATCAATTGTTTCTTTGAAAGATAAGGGTTCAGCACCCGTTCGCCGTAACTCATTTAACGACCACTTCATGCTTATTTCCTCCTAATGCAACATGATTGATTATACCTGTCGACGCAACCTTTGTCAATGCTTTTTCCTTGACACCTCAAACGCCTATTCTGATGGGCGCTCGCCGCATATCTTGTTCTTGATAGTTGAACATTTGATAAACTTTGCCCACACGGTAATCCAGGGATAACAAGGTCTTTTTCAGCTCCTTGTTGACATTAGTCACTACGGGCCACGCTATTTTTTTCTTCTGGATTGATAGGTAATTTTGTCCCGTCCGGTTAAAGCCTAGGATCCGCACAAAGGGATGGGCCCAGGCTTGTTCTACTTCAGCCGTACTGATATTCAAAACAGTAGCCAGTGCTAACCGTGATAACCGCGTATAAGTGAAGCGTTTAGTTTTTACTTTTTTAAGCCAGGCATCAAAATCAAGCGATACCGGAGCTAGTTGCAACTGCTCTTGCATCCGGTATTGAATACCTTCAGCCATTCCATAAATCGTGGCTAATTGCTTAGGCGTCGCTGTCAACAAACGGTATCGAAGCAAGGGCCACAGATTTGCCCAAGTAACACTAGTTTCCTGCTTAATATCCATCCATGTTTGTGCACCCACAAATTTTTTGACCATATCAGGTTCGTGGATATTTTGGCGAATGGCCGTCGCACTGGCGATATGGCCCCCAGTAGGAAGCTTTTGATCATGATAGCCAGCTGCTTGGCGCTGAATGGGTACCAGGTTTAAAGTAGGCGCAAGTGCTAAAGCAGCCCGCGCATACGCCAACCCCAATAAGTCATTGGGCTGGGTGATTTCAAAACCCACGGCTTCCTTGACTGCCTGCTGATACAATGCAGCATACGAGATATTATATCGTTGATAATCCCAAGTAAGATCTTGACTCTTTTGAGCTAGATCTTTGAAATCATAGTTACTATGCTCCGCTCCAAAAACCAGATTCTCAACTCCCAATTGCTGCAATACTGCCACTCCACTCTGGGCAAACCGATCAGCTGGCTGCATACACAAACCAAAGGGAATCTCGACTACTAAATCGGCACCTGCCTGCAAGGCTTCGCGAGCCCGTACCCACTTGTCAAAGCAAGCTGGTTCCCCCCGCTGTAAATAGTTGCCACTCATAGCAATAACCAGGGTTGTGGCGGGAAAATGTTCCTTAACCCAATTGATTTGATATTGGTGTCCATTATGAAATGGATTGTATTCTGCAATTATTCCCGTTGCGTGCATTGCCCCTCCTATTTTTCACAGACAAAAAACCACCGGTTAGTATCAGCCTGTGGCTCTGCCCTACCGAAGTCAGCGCTCACATGCACATGCTTAAAGCCCGCATGTTTGAGCATCGCCCGGTACTTGTCTAATGAATATGTCCGTTGATAATGTGTCTCAGTTAACTTTTCATACCGTCCATCGTTATCTCTGACAAAAAAAGTCAACTCGTGAATAACACTCGCAGGCACGTCACCATGGTAACTTTCCCACATAAATGCTGTCTTCTCATCTTGATAGTTATACATATAGTCGGCGTAACCGACATCAGTTTGATAAGGGGTGATTACGTCAAATAAAAACTTACCACCAGCATTTAAATGCTGACAAACCTCTAACATGGCTTGTTGAACCTCAGCTTCATCTGCCAAATAACAAAGTGAATCAGCAAAACAGACCACACAGTCATAAAGCGGTAGGTCCTGTAAATTCAGCATATTACCAGCAATCAATGGCAAATCAAGTTGGGCTTCTTGAGCATGCATCGCTGCTAATGCCAACATTTCTTCCGATAAGTCCAACCCCGTTACGTGTTGGTACCCTGCTTGTTTAAGTTTAACCGCTTGTCGTCCAGACCCACAGGCTAAGTCCAGTAAGTTGGCTGTGGTTGGGATCTGAGAACGTTTAACAAAATCCAACCAGTGTTCATACATAGTTGGATCCATTAAGTTATCGTATAATTGTGCAAAAGTTGTATATATCAATTATTTCAACCATGCGCTGATATCTACCCGATCAGCGTCCGCCCAGAATTTTTCTAAATTATAGAATTTCCGCGTTTCTTCTTTGAAGACGTGAACAATCACATCTCCCAAGTCCAACAGCACCCAGTTAGCTTCATTCTTACCTTCGATATCACGAACTGTTCCACCTTGGGCACTAACTTCTTCATCAATAGCTTCAGCAATAGCCTTAACCTGTCGGTCAGATGTTGCCTGAGTAATTACAAAATAATCAGCTAAAATACTAATTTTTTGAACATCCAAAGCAACTGTATCCTCTGCTCGCTTACTGTCGGCTGCTTTAACGACTGTTTCTAATAACTCTTTACTGTTCATATATCCTCCTATTTTTTCCCTGCTACCCAGCGATTATATGTCAGAATAGCTTGCGGATAGACTGGCTTATTCTGTTCCATCAAAAATTGAATTGTATGCTTAGTTTCAAAACTCACTGCTTGGTCCAAATCGGTTGCTGCTAACTTCCGCGCCTGTTCAACACCAGGGAAAGAACGTCCTGCTTCGATATAATCAGCTACATAGACAATCTTGTCCAAAGTAGTCATCGTGACAGCACCAACAGTATGACGTCTAATAGCATTTAAAATTTCCTCATCGGTAACATGTAATTCAGTTTTCACCATTTCAGCACCAACTACACCGTGCCAGATGAAATTCCCCCACCGTAATAAATCCGGATCCAGATGGTATGCTTTAATAGCTGCAATAAAGTCCTCTGCTGATCGTTCTTTAGTATAGTCATGCAGAAGGGCTGCCACACTAGCTTTTTCTACTGAACATCCATTCTGTTCTGCTAATTTGATTGCTGCTTGTTCAACTCCCAGCACATGCTGAAAACGGTGGTCTGAAAGAACTTCGCGCAACCGTGCAACCAACTCTGCCCGTGTTCCGGGATAAATATTTTCCTGATAAACAATCTCTTTCATTATTGATACAGACCTTTCTCACGAATATATTCTTCAACTGCATTTGGAACCAAGTAACGAATAGACTGACCTTGCTTGACTTTAGCCCGAATTATTGAGGAACTAATGTCCAACATCGGAGTGTCGACCCACAACACAGGGTAAGGAGTTGTCACCTCATAACCAGGGCGCTTTACCCCAACCAGCTGCACCATCCGCATTAGTTGCTCAGGCTCCCGCCATTTTGGAAGGTACTCCACCATATCGCCACCAATGATAAAGTAATAATCCGTATCAGGATGAAGCCGGCGTAACTCTTTAATCGTATCTACCGTATAACTAATACCACCCCGGCGTAACTCAATATCTTCAGTAGCAAATAAACTATTATCAGCAATAGCTAATTGAAGCATTTTTAACCGCCGGTAACCATTGATTGCAGCTTTATGATCCACATGGGGTGGAATATTGTCGGGCATAAATAATACCTTATCCAACCCCAGCTGGGTTCCCACTTGCTCTGCAATCATTAAGTGTCCCATATGTGGTGGGTTAAATGTTCCACCCAAAATTCCTACTCGTTTCTTTTTTCCAGTCAATTCAGGGGTTACAACGGTTTCAACCGCAGTATCTGTTATCGTTTTGGTAGCCACCACCAATCAACTCCCCTCTGCTTCCTACAGTGCTTCAACTTCTAAGGAGTAATGGCGGTTTTGGGGCTTACTAGACTTTTTGTACAAAACGAGCACATGTCCAATAACCTGAACCACTTCAATCTTACTGTGTTCTGCCAGAAATGCTACCACTTCTTCAGGTTCAATGATTGAATTTTGTAAAATATTAACTTTGATTAATTCCCGTTTCTCAACCGCTTCTTCAACTTGTTTGAGCCACTCAGTACTCAACCCGTCTTTACCAATTTGAAAAACCGGCCGCATATTGTGGGCTTGACTACGTAAATATCTCTTTTGCTTTCCGCGCATAATTCCCTCCATGAATATTATCTATTAGATCATTGCTCTGCGGACCACCACGTCAACGTTTTCCGGTGCCCAAGCTGCTACTTTGGCCCCAGGTTTGACAGTTATCCACCCCAAACCAGCGAAAACAATATCTGTTTTTTCACTCACTGTAAACTCAAACCGTTTGAGCGGTGGGAAATCAGCCATATCTTCTTGGTTAGGCGGTTGGAGTAACTCCCCTGCATGTTTAGTATAGAAGTTATCTGCATTTGCCATCTTGGTCCGGTGGATCATCAAATTGTTGTCTACATAAACAGTGACCCCTTTAGGTCCACTAATGAAGTCAAACCGTGCTAGGGCCCCTAAAAATAGGGTTTGTTCCCCATTAAGCTGATACACTTTCGGCTTGATTTCTTTCTGCGGGGTTGCCAGTTTTAACGCTTTCCCCGTCAGATAGTGCGCCATTTGTCCTTTATGGATAATCCCGGGAGTATCAATCATGTTCTTGCCGTCACCAAACGGTATTTCGATCCGATCCAAGGTTGTTCCTGGAAAACGAGACGTTGTAATCAGATCTTGAATTCCAATTCGTTGTTTGATGATTCGGTTAATCAAGGTTGACTTCCCGACATTGGTTACCCCGACTACTTGTACATCGCGCCCCTGACGATATTTATCAATCAAGCGTAACAATTGCTCGATCGCAAAACCTTTTTTAGCACTGGTTAAAATAACCGCTTCAGGATATAGGCCTTGCTTGTTTGCTTCTTGACGCATCCAATCTTGAAGCTTACTGCGTTTGAGTGACTTAGGCAAGAGGTCTTCTTTATTCCCCACCAGAATAATTGGGTTGTCCCCAACAAACCGCTGTAACCCTGGGATTAATGACCCGTTGAAATCAAAAATATCAACCACATTAACGATCAGTGAATCAGTATTGCCGATATTATCCAATAACCGCAAGAAATCCTTATCCGTAATATTGACATCTGTTACTTCATTGTAGTGACGTAACCGAAAACAACGTTGACAATACAACTGACCACTCTCCAAGCCTTTTTTGATCGCTGCTTGTGGAGTATAACCAGGTTGTGCTTGATCCTCAGATTGGATCGCAGCTCCACACCCTATACAATGTAATTGTTCTTCAGTCATCTAGTGATTTCCTCCATTTAAACTCAAAACCTTGCTGTGTCAGTTTCTGCTTAACCTGCCCTTCAAGCATTCGGTTAAACTTAGTATTCCATGCATCAGAGGTTACCAAAGGCCGCACTAAAACACTGCGAATATGGGCGTTATTAGCAGCCCAAATATCTGTCATTAGCTGATCTCCGACCAGGATCACATCTTCAGCAGCCAAATGATAACGCTTCTTAGCAAGATTAATCCCCCGTGTTAATGGCTTCAAGGCCCGGGCGATAAACGGCAACTCCAGTTTGGCAAGGGCCCGCGCAATCCGCTTGTGACTATTATTCGAAACGACTACTACCGGAATTTGCGCTTGCTGCATTTCTTTAAGCCACTGCTTTAGTTCTGGTGTGCCATCTGGATTATTCCAAGCGATCAAGGTATTATCCAGATCAGTCAATACTACCTTAATTCCATGGCGTTTCAAATCAGCTGGCGATAAATCATAAATTGATTCAACCATCCATGTTGGTTTAAATTTGCCTAACATCCAATTACTCCTCAAAATTTTCTTCTTTGTTAATTATACCAACCATTTAGGACAAAACCATATTATTTGGTTAATAAATTAAAAAGGCTAAGACATATCGCCTCAGCCTTTTTAATTGAAGATTACTTTTCTAAAGCTTGCTTAGCTTGTTCTACAACAGCAGTAAATGCTTCTGCATCGTTAACAGCTAAGTCAGCTAACATCTTACGGTTAACTTCGATATTAGCTAACTTCAAACCGTGCATCAACTTGCTGTAGCTGATCCCGTTTTGACGAGCAGCTGCGTTGATCCGAGCGATCCATAATTTACGGAAGTTGTTCTTAGTCTTACGCCGATCTTGGAAAGCGTATAAGTATGACTTCAGAACTTGTTCCTTAGCAGTCTTGAATAAAGCATGCTTGGAACCGCGGTAACCCTTTGCTAATTTTAAAATCTTCTTACGACGTTGGCGTGTAACAGCCCCACCTTTAACACGTGGCATATTAAAATTCCTCCTTGTTAATTGCCGGCCTCAACCGACATCTCATATAATGAGAATTCGTTAAATTAACTATTGTAGCAAATGAAGTTTACTTCATTTGAGAAACCATTTGCTTGATCCGCTTCATATCTGAACCAGATACCATTGCAGCTTTCCGCAACTGACGACGTTGCTTCTTAGTCTTGCCGTGGAAACGGTGTGAAGTGAAACCGTGATGACGCTTTAAACCACCATTTCCTGTACGCTTGAAACGCTTTGTTGATGCGCGGTGTGTTTTTTGTTTTGGCATAATAATATCCTCCTAGTTATAACAGTAATTACTTATCTGTTTTAGGCGCTAACACTAAGAACATGCTACGCCCATCCATCTTAGCTCTAGATTCAACGGAGGCAACATCCTGAGTTGCTTCAGCAAATCTTTGAAGTACTTCACGACCAATATCCTTGTGAGTAATTGCACGGCCTTTAAATCTAATTGAAACCCGTACCTTATCTCCCTTGGAAATAAATCTGTGAGCATTTCTAACTTTTGTATTGAAGTCATTAGTGTCAATTGTTGGACTTAAACGTACTTCCTTAACGTTGGCAGTCTTTTGACGCTTCCGAGCTTCTCGTTGCTTCTTTTGCAACTCGAAGCGATATTTACCATAATCCATGATTCGTGCTACCGGTGGCTTAGCCTTTGGCGCAACTAAAACTAAGTCTAAGTTTTGTTGTTCAGCCATGGCTAAAGCTTCCTGCTTGGACTTTACGCCCAACTGTGAACCATCGCTGGCAATCAACCGAACTTCGCGAGCCCGAATGCCTTCATTAACCATCTTATCAAATGCTATGGTGCTTCACCTCCAAATAAATTCAGAGAAAGTGCAGACAGATGTAAAAAAGGTGCTGGTATCCAATAATATCCAGCACCCTAATCCGTTTTTAGCGGAATTAATTTCACTAATATCTGCCCCGGGACCACTGTCCCTTAGGCGAGAAGCGGGTGCTTCTGCTTTTTCTCAACTCTTAGTAGTCTAGCAGGCAATATCCTTCCTGTCAAGACTTACAATTATTTTTTCCGACTGTAACTTGCAATATCTGCTAGCAGTTCACTTTCAAAGTCAGCAAATGCAAGCGTAGCAGCCTTGTCTTCCCCGTATTTCCGAACAGAAACAGATTGGTTAGCCATTTCATCATTTCCGACAACCAACGTGTATGGAACTTTTTGGGTTTGAGTTTCCCGAATCTTGTAACCCATCTTTTCGTTACGGTGGTCAACCACAACCCGCACGTTAGCTGCCCGTAACTTAGCTGCTAAGTCTTCAGCGTACTCACCATGCTTGTCATCAGAAACAGGAATGATGTGCACTTGTTCTGGTGCTAACCATGTTGGGAAAGCTCCCTTATAGATTTCCGTTAAGTAGGCAATGAATCTTTCCATTGTTCCCACAACCCCACGGTGAATCATAACTGGTTGGTGTTCTTGACCATCTTTACCAGTGTACTTGAGGCCGAAGCGTTCTGGCAACATGAAGTCTAACTGAATAGTAGACATTGTTTCTTCATTTCCCAGAGCCGTCTTAGTTTGAATGTCCAACTTTGGACCATAGAATGCGGCTTCCCCTTCAGCTTCATAATAATCTAAGTTCAGGTCATCCATGGCTGCCTTTAACATGGATTGGGATTGTTCCCACATTTCGTCATTAGCATAATACTTCTCAGTATTCTTAGGATCACGATATGAAAGACGGAAAGTATAATCAGTAATGTCAAAGTCTTCATAAACACTCATGATCAACTTCAAGATCTTAGCAAATTCACTCCGAATTTGATCCAAGGTAACAAAAGTGTGCCCATCGTTGAGCGTCATTTCACGCACCCGTTGTAAACCTGATAAAGCCCCAGACTTTTCATAACGGTGCATCATCCCTAATTCCGCAATCCGCAATGGTAAGTCACGGTAGGACCGCAAGTGGTGCTTGTAGACTTGGATATGGCTTGGGCAGTTCATTGGCCGCAATTCCAACATTTCGCCATCACCCATGTCCATTGGTGGGAACATGTCATCCCGGTAGTGTTCCCAGTGACCTGATGTCTTGTAAGCATCAAGGTTCATCAAGACAGGAGTATAAACGTGTTGGTAACCATCGGCTACTTCCCGGTCGATGATGTAACGTTCAATCGTCCGCCGAATTGTGGACCCCTTTGGCATCCAGTATGGTAAACCAGCACCAACTTTTGGATCAACAAAGAAGAGGTCCAATTGGCTCCCGATTACCCGGTGGTCGCGTTCCTTAGCTTCTTGACGCCGTTGCAGGTCTGCTTCTAAGTCATCTTTCTTATAGAAAGCCGTCCCATAAATCCGTTGCAGCATTGGGTTGGAAGACATTCCCTTCCAGTAAGCCCCAGCTACTGATAATAACTTGTAGTTCTTGATTAAGTTAGAGTATACCAGGATTGGTGCATTGGCAGGAGCAACAAAATCCCCTGCCTTGTAGAGGTTTACCTTATCGTCTTGAGCTGCTTCTTGGAGCAATTCAACTGTATAAGGATCTGCTGCATATTGGGCTGCTAATTCATCAACATCACCTACAACATGTTCAACCTTCAAGTTTGCCTTCGCAAATTCCTTAATTTTTGCTTCTAAAGCTGCTAATTCATCGACAGAAACTTGCATCTCATCTCGGTCTGAATCAACGTAAAAACCTTCGTCACTGTCTTTAGCGCCGACATATTCCCCTAAGCGAATCCCAGCAAAACTATCAGTCAATGCTGCCCGTAAGAAGAAAGCAACTGATTCACGCAGGGCTTGCAAGCCTTCCTGAGAATCACGATCAATTTTGTTAACTGAACCGTCTGGTAACATTACTGCAACTTGTGCCATAATCTCAATCTCCTTTTTATAAATTAAATAAAAAAGCCCCTAGCACCGTCTAAATACGGCACTAGGGACGTCATTAACATCTTTAATAACGTGGTTCCACCCACATTCAAGTAGACCTAGTCTACTCCTCTCATAGTTGGTAACGGAAACTACCCGGCTCGACTTTGCATCCAGCTCTATTGGTTATGGTGGTAAGTCAACCTTTGATTGTTCTCAGTCCCTCAATCATCCCTGTTTATGGTTGACCGTTTGTCCTTAACTAGATTTACATCTATTAAACCACTTCATATTATTGAAGGCAAGGAAAATTTGTAACTAATTGCGCCGCCAATTCTTGCCCGATACTGCCATTTCTTTAGATAAATACCGTACCCGCTCCATAATTCGCTTAGCCTTCAAGGGCTCCACCACGGAGTTAGTGCTGTATGCTAAATGTTCTTCCAGTTCAGCTTGCGTTTTGTTGGACGTGAAGAAGGTTGGTAATTCTTCTTGCATCCGGTACTCCAAGATAACCCCTAAAACATCATCCCGCAACCAGCCACTCATCGTTTCAGCTCCAATATCATCTAAAATTAAAATTGGCGCTTGTTTGATACCGTTGATCTCTTTAAGGACAACATTTTCTGAAATACTATCTTTGAAACGAACTGCTAATGATGGAAAATGGGCTAAAGTACAAGCAATATCTTTACGGGCTAATTCATGAGCCATGGCAGCCATCAAGTACGTTTTTCCCACCCCAAATGGACCGGTTAGGTATAAGCCCTGGTGAAATTCACCCGGGTTTGACACATACTCTTTAACGAAATTAACTGCTGCTAATAAGGCAGCATCGCGCCCTTCTTCCCGCTGATAGTTCCTGAAGTTTGCATTACGCATACTTTTCGGAACATTGATCGTAGTAAACCGCTTTTGAGCTGCCTGTACCTGCTGTTTCCGCACTAATTCAGCGGTAGGAATATAAGTTACCTCGACTTTACCCCGCACCAAGCTCAAGGCCGGCGTATAGCCCGGCATGAAGGTTTTTTGCCCCGCTGCAATTTTTTGCTTAACATCATAGTACTCATATAATTTACTTGCATTTGTCGCAATAAAAGCCTGGGCGTCTGGGACTTCAGCCTGCATAATAAACTGTTGGATCTCCTTGTCCTGTGCCAACTGGCGTAGCATTTCTTGATATTCATGGAGGTTTTCCCGGGGGAATTTACTCCGTAAAATTCTGCCCATGTTTTCCATTTAATATTCCTCCTTATTTACCCAGCAAACGATCCAAATCAGCTAATCCTTGATCAATATCATTTTTTGTCTGTGATTCTGACTGACCCATAGCTTTCGCATTCGCCCGCTTCCCTTGTTCTGGCTTTTGTGTCTGTGCTTGTGTTTGGGCCCATTGGGGTAACTTTTCTTTACTAAATACACGTTGCTTCTGCCTACGAGCAGTGCGATCTTGGGTTCTTTTTTCTTTCCACTGGCGCACATAAACAATTGCTTGTTCCGGTGTCCGCACCCGATTAGCTCCCCAGTTGGAAATGGTACGTTCAACCGTACTGGCCCGTAAATTATCAAAATTTTGATCCACCAGATAATAATGCAACATAATATTAATAATTCCTGGAGCTATTCCTTGCTGTAACAAGTTTTGCACCACATATTTATCCGCCCGTGTCGGAAAACTAGCTGTATTGCGCGCAGCATTTTTTTGTTCAAAAATAGCCTGCAAAAACGCCATTGGTGGATATGCTTTGGCAGCAGTTGCCAAATTTTGCTCAGCTGCTGTTAGCTTTACTTCAGTTGAAGTTTGGTCCGCAGCTGTTCTCTTTTTTCCTACCTTAGCCTGTGAACTATAACGTGCCATTGCCTGGTTGCTAAGTTGGTTAAAATCAACGTAACCCTGTTCATCCGCTACTGAATCAATCAAATTTACCAGCGCTAACTCGTTAAGTCCGTACATAACGCCTACACTATAAGCAACCCGGATGTTTTGCTTGAAATTACTTGTATCCAGATAAGTTTTTTTATGTAAAAGCTGGTCAACAAATTCAAAATCAATTGGGTTGGTGGCTGGCAGGGTTACTGCCACATCAGCCCAAATAGGTGACTGTTTAGCTCGTACTTGGTCCCCCACTGCTTGCCGCAGTAGCTGCTGGATTGCAGGCGTATTAAAAGATAATTCGCGTTTCCACGCAGCGGCCATCCCCGTGCCAATACTTGCTGTCAATCGTTCACTTAATTGTGGATCATCAAAAAAACGAGTTGGTGACAACGGCGGATTCATCACCAACAAGACCCAGTTTCCCAGCTGATCGTGCTGGCGGACAACCTGGAGCAAGTTGACCTGGACTAACTGTTGGGCTGCAGTTGCCAAATCCTCGATCCCAAAATTCAGCTGTACAAAAAGATCTTTTAGAGGACGCCGTTCACTAACTAGCGGTTCGGGAGTCAACGTGGTTTGCAGTGTGGCATATAGGCCCACGGCTCCTGGCCCAACGATGGGCTGATACAGGCGCGTAATGGTTGCTAAGTCCGCCCCACTAATATTATCGGTAGCAATAACAACATAGCCATCGTTTCCTGCCAAGTGTTGCCACTGTTGCTCCATCGCGATCTTCCTTTCTACTTCCTAGCCTTTTTATCCCGTGCCATTAATTCTTCTAGCTCATCCCGAAAAGCCGCCATGTCCTTGAATTGGCGATAAACACTGGCAAAACGAATATATGCCACTTCATCAACATCGGCCAAAATTCCCATGATATATTCACCGATCAATTGGCTAGAAACCTCGGTCCCCCCCACTGACCGCACCTTATTTTCAACTTGATTGACGATCGCGGTGATTTGATCCATGCCAACAGGACGCTTTTCAGTCGCCCGCACGATCCCCTTCAGGATCTTCTCACGGTTAAACTCTTCCCGCGTCCCGTTCTTTTTGATAACCAGTAATGGGGTGGCTTCTACCCGCTCAAAAGTCGTAAAGCGAAAACCACAATTTGTACATTCGCGGCGACGCCGAATTGCATGCCCTTCATCTGCTGGACGACTATCAACCACCCGTGATCCTTCTTCATGACATTTTGGACATTTCATTATGTTCACCTACTCTTTTTTCTTAGAAAATCTAATCTGGCGGAGCTCAAACCACTGGTCTACTTGTGGTTTCCACCCAAGAGGACCCTTTCCAGTATCAAGAGTCCAATCTGCTTGGGCAATTCGCCAAGCATTGTCTTTTTGGGCCTTAATCCGGGCTTGAGCTTCCACTTTGGGTAACTGGTTCCGCTGCTGTAATCGTGCTAACTGGATAGTTTCGTCAACTACTGTTACCCATACGGCATCACAATATTGTTCATAGTGCCCTTCAAATAATAATGGGATATCTAACACGACCACTGCAACACCTTTTTGCCGGTACTTTTGCAACTGCATCAGGATTTCTTCCCTAATTAACGGGTGCGTAATCTCATTCAATTCTGTTAATTGTTTAGGATCAGAAAAGACTAACTGCCCCAACTTACACCTCAACAAGCTACCGTCTGGGGCAAGATATGCCTTACCAAAATGTGCTATCACCTGTTGCAACCCCTGGCTTCCGGGTGCAACTATCATCCGTGCGATTGCATCGGCATCAATAATTTTAGCCCCTTTTTGCGCTAAATACTGACTAACAGTTGATTTTCCACTAGCTATTCCACCAGTAATTCCTAAAACGTATGTCATCATTCTACCTTTTGACATTGCGGACAAAAATGTGTCCCCCGTTGCCCAACTTTAATTTTTTCAATTATAGTACCACACCGTGGACAGGGATGACCGTCATTGCCATAAACATTTAATGCAAATTGAAATTCCCCCATATTGCGGAAAGCATCGGTATATGAACGAATGGTTGTCCCTCCGGCGGTAATCGCCCGTTGTAACTCTGCAATGATATTTTGCCTCAGGGCAGTAATCTCTGACCGTGTCACATGGTTAGCGGGAGTTTCCGGATGAATCTTGGTCATCCATAAAACCTCATCAACATAAATGTTTCCTAATCCGGTCACAATCGTTTGGTCAAGTAGCGCGGTTTTTATAGCTTTTTTGCGCCGGTGTAGTGCTTGCGCAAAGTAATCCACGGTAAATTCTGGTGCGAATGGCTCTGGTCCCAATTTTTGGAGTGACTTGAGGTCATTTTCTTGTCCTGTCTGCACTAAGCGCATTCTGCCAAATTTACGTGAATCGTTGTAGCGCAACTGTTGCCCGTCATCGAGGTCAAACACTACATGGGTATGCTTTTCCAACGGTTGTGTCTGGGGTTGAACAAAATACTTTCCTTCCATCCGTAAATGCGATACAACAGTCAAACCGCCCGAAAACCGTAATAATAAGTATTTTCCCCGCCGGTCAACGGTTAGGATCTTTTTACCCGTTAGTTGCGTCACAAACTCCGTAAGGTCACTCTCGATCATTTTGGGATATAAGACCGTTACCTTTTTTACTGTCCTGCCCTGCACTAACTTGATCAATCCACGTCGTACCGTCTCTACCTCAGGTAATTCTGGCATCTTCGCTCCTCCTCGTCCCTTATTAATTTTTATATTATCACAAATTTACAAATCACAATAATAAAACAAAACCACCGCCAATCCTTTACATTCAGTTGCTCCTAGCTTCTGATATGGGCGGGTTTCTCATTACTAAAAAAGAGAAACATTGAATACTTCAACGTTTCTCTTTCCCACTTAACCGTTACTTATTTAGCAGCAAACCATGTTGCCCCGTGTTTGCTTTCCACCTTCAATGGAATATCCAGCTGCACGGCTGAATCCATAACCTCTGGTACCACTTTTTCTAACAGAGGAATTTCTTCTTGGGGAGCTTCAAAAATTAATTCATCGTGAACTTGCATCAGCATTCGTGCTTGTAAGCCCCGACTTTGCAAAGCATCCTGCATCTGGATCATCGCGGTCTTGATAATATCGGCTGCACTTCCTTGGATCGGTGTATTGAGAGCTGTTCGTTCCGCAAATGACCGTAAATTAAAGTTCTTACTCTTAATATCTGGCAGGTAGCGTCGCCGGTGCAGAATCGTTTCAACATAACCTTTTTCGCGTGCATACTCAACAATCTCACGCATATAACGCTCCACTCCGGGGAAGTTTTCTAAATACGTCGTAATAAAACGTTTAGCCTGCTGGCGACTAATCCCAAGATTTTGGGCCAAGCCAAAATCGCTAATCCCATAAACAATCCCAAAGTTAACTGCTTTTGCCTGACGCCGTTGGTTGGCTGTCACTTGTTCAGGATCATCGATCCCGAAAATCCGCATTGCAGTATTGGTATGAATATCAAAATCATCCCGGAAAGCTTGTTGCATGTTGTGATCTCCTGAAACATGAGCTAAAACCCGCAATTCAATTTGGGAATAATCAGAAGAAAAGATCTCCCAACCAGGTTGACTAGGAATGAAAGCCTGGCGAATCTGGCGGCCTTCTTCTAACCGTACCGGAATATTTTGTAAATTTGGATCTACCGACGATAGCCGTCCTGTGGCCGTCAAAGTCTGGGTATACCGGGTATGAACCTTCCCATCTTCAGGAGCAACTACTTTGAGCAATCCTTCGATATAAGTGGATTGTAGCTTGGACAATTGCCGGTATGCCAGGATATTATCAATAATCGGTGCCATCCCCCGTAGTTTTTCCAGAACACTGACTGCTGTTGAATAGCCCCGCTTCGTCTTTTTGATTACTGGTAGTTTAAGCTTTTCAAACAAAATTACTCCCAGTTGCTTTGGCGAATTCAGGTTGAACTCTTCGCCCGCTTCGGCATAAATTGCTGTTTGAATCTCAGCCAGGCGCTCCCCAAACTTACTCTGCATTTCCATCAGTTTATCTGTGTCAACCCGGACCCCAGTAATCTCCATTTGCGCTAAGACTATTGCTAGCGGACGCTCAATATCTACGTAGAGTGGTACCTGTTCATTTTGCTGGAGCTCAGTTAACAACTGTTGCTCTAGATCATGAATTGCCTTGGTTTTCTGGGCCAGATGCCCACAAAAGACTGCATCATCTGCTGGCAAAGCCCGCTTAGCGCCTTTCCCGTATAATTTTTCGTCGCTTGTTAATTCAAAATAATTATGCTCTTGCGTTAATTTCCCCATATCCTTGCTATTATCAGCATTATTGAGGAGGTATGACACCAGTAAGAGGTCAAAATTAACTTGCCGCAATGTGATTCCTAGCCTATTTAAAGCAACATAGGTCTGCTTGCTATCAAAAACATCAACTGGGATAGTGGCATTTTCCAATAAGTTGCGCAACGGTTTTTCCTGCAATAAAGTAACATCACGACTAGCATAATAATGATCGTTGATCTTAAAGGCAAAACCAGCTAACGGAGCGCGGTGATAATTATCACCATCCACTTCGATCACAAACGCCAAATTATCGCCATCATGATACTCAACTGTTGTTAAGTCCTGCACATTAGTCAAAATATCAACTGCTAATTGTGACTTTTTATCAGCTCGTCCGGCCTGGTCAGCATGAATTTCCGCCAAAAAGCGCTTGAAATCTAAGCGCTGGTATAAGTCCACTAGTTGATCAATATCGACAGGTTGCCGTTGGGTATCAGCGAGTGTTACTGCTACCGGGGCATCTTGCCGAATGCGCGCTAAGTCCTTAGCCAAGAAAGCATTGGCCTGGTCTTGTTCCAGGTGTTCTTTCAGCTTAGATTTCTTCATTGTGGCTAAGTTTTCATATAAAGCTTCAACACTTTCGTATTGCTTGATTAATTTTACCGCTGTCTTCGGACCGACCCCAGTCACTCCCGGATAATTATCTGATGAATCTCCTTGAAGTGCCTTTAGGTCGATAATTTGCCGCGGAGTAACCCCCAGCTTCTCCTGCACGTATGCTGGGGTATAGTTTTCCATCTGGGTTACCCCACTCTTAGTTACCGCCACTGTCACCTTGTCCGTCGCCAACTGGGTCAAGTCACGGTCCCCAGTCACAACAGTGACATCATAACCAGCGGCTTCAGCCTGAGCCGCCATCGTCCCAATAATATCATCGGCTTCATAATTGGGAAGATCATAACTAGTGATCCCGTATGCCTGCAGCAGTTCTTTAACCAAACCAAACTGTTCGGTAAGTTCACTCGGTGTCTTGTCCCGTTGCCCTTTGTAAGCCGCATATTTCTCTGTCCGAAAGGTCTTTTTGCCAGCATCAAATGCAACCAACACATGCGAAGGATCATAAGTTGTCAAAACGCTATCAAGCATCAATTTAAAGCCATAAATTGCATTGGTATGCAAACCATCATGGTTAGTTAATTGTGTTCGGATAGCATAGAACGCTCGAAAGATAATGCTGTTACCATCTACTAATAACAACCGTGTATTTTTTTCCGTCATAATTTCGCCCCGTATCTAAATTGAATTTAATTTCCTAATTTCATCATACATTAAGAACAAGCTCGGTTGTAGGACCAAATAGTTCTTGTTCTTTTTTCTCGTTCAATTTCATTTTACAAATTAATTCGGTCAGACACGACCAATAAAAAAATAGGTGTCGCAAATAAAATTACCTTAAAACGCGGTTTAATGCTAATAAAGCCGCACATATTGTACTATATACCGTATGTTCTCCCGCCCAAGTAAGTTTTTCTGTCAGTTGCTTGGTAAAATAAAATCTCTGTTTGCTACGGCATAATCTAAAAAAATCCTCACCCTTTTCGGATGAGGATCACACGGTACTATGCGGCTAATCTTATTACTTCCGGTCGCCGCCCATACCAAAAATTTGTAATAACTGTAAGAACAAGTTGATGAAATCCAGGTACAACTGAAAGGCTCCGATCAAGGCTAAATTAGTAACATTAACCTGGCCGGCATTAGTCATATATAAAGCCTTCATCCGTTGTGAATCCCAAGCTGTCAGCAAACTGAAGATCACCACGCCAATGATTGAAAAGACAAATACAATCATTGTACTTTGCAAGAACAGGTTAATCACTGACACAATGATCAAGGCAATTAAAGCTGCCATGGCTTGCCGGCCCACTCCAGCTAAGCTCTTTTTAGTGTTTAACCCAAACAGAGCTAAAACGATAAAATCAGCAGCTGCTGCAACAAAGGCCATAGTTATATCTTGGCCAGTATATAACGTAAGGATACTTGCAAAAAAGATCCCTTCAATAGCCGCAAAGCCAAACAACCCCACCGCTGTCATTGCTGGTGTTCGGTCAATTCGCAGGGATGTTGTCCAAGCAATAGCAAGTTGGGCGATAAACAAAGCCCACATAACCCAGCGATGAGTAGCAAAGAAAGTCAGCATTTCATACTGGTAATAATTGTTCAAAATGAAGGCGACAACTGCGGAAACCCCAACAGCTGCTCCCATGAAAGCATACATTTTGGCTAAAAATGTATTTAAACCTGCTTGACTAAGTCTTCTTTCTTCGTTCACGATAATTCTCCTTCCTTATGGTTTACAGTTTGTGTGTAAACTACCTACTTATTCTATTTATAGGATACCACATCCTGCCTTTAAACTTGTATTTGCTAATATTAAATAATCGTTAAATTCGTAGTATACAAATAAACCAGTCTGGCACTTCGTTCAAAGATACACAAACTGGTTTAATAGTCATTTTCAGTTGTTGCGCAAGCTCAAATTACTCAACAACTTTTCATACTCAAATTCATACTTTTGAATGTCGCCGGCACCCATGAAGATTGCTACTGCATCATGGTATTCCAACAATGGTGACATGTTGTCCAGACTCAAGACACTGCCACCCTTGGCAATCTTGCGTCCTAAATCATCAGAGGATACCTTCCCATCATGTTCCCGGATCGAACTAAAGATTGGCGTCAGATAAACTTTATCAGCCAAACTCAAGCTAGCAGCAAATTCATCCATCAGTGCAATTGTCCGACTAAATGTATGAGGTTGGAAAACTGCAATTAATTGCTTATCTGGGTACTGTTGGCGGGCTGCATCCAACGTTGCCCGAATTTCAGCTGGGTGGTGCGCATAGTCATCGATGATTACCATATCAGCAACTTTCTTTTCACTAAAGCGCCGCTTAACCCCCTTAAAAGTTAACAGTTCCCGCCGAATTTCATCTTGGTCGATCTTTTCCATGTGTGAAACTGCAATAACAGCCAGGCTGTTGAGAACATTATGTTGACCAAACATCGGAATTTCGTATGAACCAAGGAAATCATCATGATGGTACACATCAAAACTAGACCCTTTAGTAGTCCGCTTAATGTTAGTAGCCCGGAAATCATCATCTTCACTAGTTCCATAGAAGTAAATTGGGGCGTGAGCCTGGAGCTTACGTAGGTTTTTGTCTTCGCCCCACACAAAAATGCCCTTCTTAGTTTGCTTAGCAAAGGTTTCAAAGGCATCGCGCACATCATCAATGCTCTTGAAGTAGTCTGGGTGATCGAAGTCAATATTTGTCATGATTGCGTAATCAGGATGATATGCCCCAAAATGACGCCGATATTCATCAGCTTCAAACACAAAGAACCGAGCATCTGGCAGACCTTTACCAGAGCCATCCCCTACCAAGTAACTAGTTGGAGAAACGCCCCCCAGCACGTGAGCCAATAGCCCGGTTGTACTGGTTTTACCGTGGGCACCAGCCACACCAATACTTGTTGTTTCTTCAATAATCATTTCAACTGTTTCAGGATAAGTCAAAACTGGCAAACCTAGTTCGTGCGCCCGTTGAATTTCAACTTGGTCATCACCAAAAGCATTACCAGCAATGATCGTCATGCCAGCTTTGATATTAGCGGCATCAAATGACAAAATCTCAATGCCTGCTTGTTCTAGTCCCCGTTGTGTAAAAGTGTACTTATCGATATCTGACCCGATAACTTTGCACCCCTTATCATGCAAAATCAGGGCTAGTGAACTCATTCCAGTTCCTTTAATCCCCACAAAAAAATATGTGGTATTCATATCCATAGTCGTTATCCTCTTTTCTTCTTCACAATCAAAAATAAGTTTACCATATAAAGCTTACCAGATTCAGATTAAATCTGAATTGTCTTCAAATTGTGCCAACTTTTCTGGTGTTAAGAAAACATCCCGAGGTTTAGATCCCTTAGCGGCTGAAACCAGGCCTTGTTGTTCCAAGTCATCAATGATATTGGCTGCCCGGTTGTAACCGATCGAAAACACCCGCTGTAATTTAGAAGTTGATATATTGTCTTCGTTAACAATATAGTCTAACACTTCTGGCAAGAGGTCGTCTTCACTATTAGTCCGAGAAATTTCTTTTTTCAAATCGGTCGGATCAAAAGCATAGTGGGGCCGGGCTTGGCGCCGAACATAATCGGTTACAGCGTCAACCTCATCATTAATATATGTTCCTTGTAACCGGACTGGTTGGCTAGCTCCGTTCCCCAAATAAAGCATATCGCCACGTCCAAGCAACCTTTCAGCACCAGCAGTATCAATAATCGTCCGAGAGTCAACTTGACTGGCAACCATAAAAGCAATCCGCGTTGGAATGTTGTTCTTAATTGTCCCGGTAATAACGTCAACACTTGGTCGTTGCGTAGCAATCAAAAGGTGAATTCCCGCTGCCCGTGCCTTCTGGGTAATTCGGGCAATATAATCTTGAACCTCTGAGGATGCAACCATCATCAAATCAGCCAACTCATCGATCACAATCACAATATATGGCATCTTCAAACCATATTCCCCTTGCGCTTGTGCTTTCTCATTGAATCCCTCAATATTACGAGCCCCAGCAGCAGCCAATCGTTGGTAGCGTTCTTCCATTTCGTTAACTACCCATTTAAGAGCAGCGGCGGCTGCCTGCGGATCAGAAATAACTGGTGCCAACAAGTGAGGAATATCGTGGTAAGGCGCCATTTCTACCGCCTTCGGGTCAATTAGCAGTAGTTTGACTTCTTCCGGTTGGGCCTTATACAGGAGCGAAACTAACAAACTATTGATGAAAACTGACTTTCCTGATCCCGTCGCTCCAGCAATCAATCCGTGTGGCATCTTCTGCAGGTCGGTCACTTGAGGACGGCCAAACAAGTCGACTCCCAATGCGACTGTCAGTGGTGATTGGGCTTGTTTAAATTGCGGTGCTTCGAGAACTTCCGCCAACATAACCGGGCGTGATTTAAGGTTAGGAATTTCAATCCCCACACTGCTTTTGCCTGGAATTGGGGCCTCAATTCTGATGTCTTTGGCTGCTAATGCAAGTTTGAGATCATCAGTTAGGTTAGTGATCTTGCTAACCTTGACCCCACGCCCTAATTTAACTTCAAACTGAGTGACTGTCGGGCCAACCGTCCAGTCTTTAACCGTGGCATCAACATGGAACGATTGCAGCGTTTCGTTGAGAACATCAATCTGGTTCAATACCCATTCATCCATGGTGCTACTTTCAACCGCTACTGGCTCTGGCAGCAAACTCAATGGTGGAAATTGGTAAACAAACTGCTGTTTATCCCCCGTCGGTTCTGACGCAGCTGGTTGGACGTTCGTAATGTCTTTAGGATCTGCAATTGCTACTTTCTTGCTTACTTGCTCAGATACTGGTGGGGCCACTAGCGGTTGCCCACTTGGAGTTGGCGTATCTACCATATCCTTGACCATGGCATTCTGACTTGACTTTGGCTGGCTAGTTTGTGCCGTCTTTCCTTGATTAATCTGCTCTTGGCGTCGATGCTCATCAAACAAAGCCAGATGTCGCTGGTCATTTTGTTCAGCATTCATGATATCAGTCAATGACCGGTCTAACGCCCGTGGTTCACCTGTTGCATCTACAGTAGGTGACACTGGGGTTGGAGTTGGACGCGTTGTACCAGCTTCTACATCTAGTACAGCATGTCCCGCAGCTTGGTTCTCAGCCACTGTCTTCGCACCATCGATCATACCAACCTTGGTATCCTCCGCTTCTGGTTGCGCTTTTTCATCCGATGCTGTTTCAGTCGTGACAACCGGCCGAACTGGTCCCTGATCAGCGGGAACAGTCAAATCAATAATCAATTCATCACTAGGTTTTTCATCCCACAATAAGTATGAATCTGCCGTCTTAGCCAGTTCTTTGACTAACTGCGTATATTTCTTGCGACTTTCATTGGGCGTAAACTGTGCTGTGGAAGGCGGGACATATTTAGGCTTAAATGTCCTCGTTGTATATTCGCGGTGTAATGTACCTGATTGTGCTTTTTTAGTATTTCGTCCCTGATAAACCGGTCCGCGATAATCATCCCCAGTCAAAGAATGATAATTCTCACGGGTGTTTTGCCGCGGGCTAACCCGCAGGACATTTTTTCCTTGTTGCCTAAAAAAGGCTGGTCCATCATAATGTTGCATTCACTTCCACCCTTATCTATCACTTAATTCATTCATATTCGTTGCACAACTATTCTAGCATAATTTTATTACCAAAAAAGAGAGGAGGACAGCCTGTTAGTTCGTTGTCCTCCCCGTAAGGATAATATCTGGTTATGTTTCCTAACAAAGCATTTTGTCCTGCTAGGAAATATTTTTATGCGAACAGTTCAGCCCCAGCCGCAAAATCAAAAGCAGCGCCAACTGCAAAGCGACTGTCGTCTTCAGGCAGTACCAAAATTCCGCGTTTTTGTGGTGCATTTGGCAATTCTAATTCACGCGCTGAACAAACCATTCCTGGGCTGTCCACTCCCCGAAGTTTGCCTGGCCAAATCATCAACCCGTTTGGCATCATTGCCCCAACTTTAGCTACAACTACCCGTTGGTCAACAGCAATATTAGGTGCCCCACAAACAAGCGTTAATTGTTGCCCATCATTAATAGTAACTTGTACGATGTGCAGGTGGTCAGAATCTGGATGAGCTGCTACTGTTTCCACATGGCCGACAACAAATTTAGGATCATTATCATAAACTAATTCCGCAGGAAAACCGGCTGCCGTCAATGCTTGGTTTAATTGATCCACTTGTTCAGGACGTAAAACCACCTGTCCAGAACCAGCTAAATCAGGCACAATCTCGCTAACAGCAAAGAAGTTATACCCCAACGTTTCGTTAGTGGCCGGTGAAAAAATCCGAACAATATTTTGTTTACGTTCACTTGCTTGAGTTGGTTCATCTGGGCGAACCATCGTCAGCAAAACATCTCCCAAGTGGGCTTTATTATAGCTAGCAATTAGCATCTTTTTAAACTCCCTTATTCAATTAGTAATTATAAAATTAACTCAACGTTAATAATCATGCTCTATTCTAACATAATCAGTCGGCAATTATTTAAAAGTGATTGGAAAATAACAAAGCTGGTAAGAAAATAGCATTTTCTCCCAGCTCCAACTCTAATTAATTCACTTGTGCTAAGAAGTCAACAACTTCAGCCTTGGTCTTACGATCGCCGTTTACAAACCGATCAACTTCCTTGCCATCTTCGTAAACGATGAAACTTGGAATCCCCATAACCATCAATTCTTGGCAGAGGTCAATGTTTTCGTCCCGGTCAACTTGTAAGAACTTGTAATCTGCAAATTGTGCTTCAATTTCTGGCATGTATGGCTTGATGAATGTGCAATCTGGGCACCAATCAGCAGTAAAGAAGAGGACATACTTTCCTGTTGCTAATTTTTCTTCTAGGGTTGCTTGATTCATTTTTTCTAACATTTCCATGTCAATCACACTCCAGTTGACTTATTAATTGTAAGTAATTATACATTAATCCACTTGGGCTGACAACTGATCTGCTTTGGGAAAATGAGCAGTCAACTTGTAAATCGGTTGACCTAACTGGCTAAACTTTTCTTCATATTCTGTCATTATGTTACCTTCTGCTTCAGGACTGTTATGCAGGTCAAGCCAGATACCATCGAATTTCATTCCGTAATTGTTGAGGCTCTGTAACGAAAACTCAAATAGCCCCATATTATCCGTCTTGAATTCTAAATGCCCGGTCGGTGCCATTACCTGCTCATACTGCGCCAGGAAACTCTTGTAGGTTAATCGCCGTTTAGCCTGCTTTTTCTTCGGCCAAGGATCAGAAAAATTCAGGTAAATTCCCGCCACTTCATTATCAGCAAAAAATGTCGTCAATCCTGCCCCGTTTGCCAGAATCAATTGCAAGTTTGGCAGCTTTTGGGCCACCTGTTTCTTAAGAGCAATTCCTGCAGCTGCAGTTTGAATTTCAATCCCAATGAAATTCTTATCGGGGTGCGCTGCGGCCATGTCAGTGATAAACCGCCCCTTCCCCATCCCGACCTCAATGTATAGAGGTGCCTTTTGGGCGAAGCGCTCTTGCCATTTTCCTCGGTATTTTTCAGGTTCTGTCACAATGTATTGGGGATTACTTTCAATTAGTGGGCGCGCCCACTTCTTATTTCTTAAACGCACTCGTGCATCGCTCCTTTAGAAAAAGTGCGCGGAAAATAGCCTTCATGCCAAGTCGTTGGGCTAAGCTAAGACGAGGGTGATATAAAGTGTGATGACCTTCGTTCATACTTAGGTTCTAGACTTGGGGCTATTTGCCACGTAATTTATGTGCTATTAGTGAATAAACAACGAGGCTGGTGCGAAAACAGAATTTTCTCCCAGCCTCTCAATAAAAGTATTTTTAAATTAATTTTACTTAGTTTTTCGTATCGACAAAATCGGCTAATTTACATATGTCTTGGTTCATTTCATGGAAACGACCACGCCCATGACTATGCTTGATAAAAAACAATAAGTTCATCATTGTATACCAATCAACTCGCGCTTGAAAAGCGGAATCAATCTCTCTTCCATAATAGCGTTCAAGCCACTCATGCCATTGATCACGTGGGACATATAGGCACATTAACATGCTTAAATCCAATGCTGGGTCGCCAACTACTGCTGATTCCCAATCTACTAAATATAAACGTTTAGCATCTGATAACAACCAATTTTTATGATTTAAATCGCCGTGACATACTTCGAAATTTGCTGGGTCTAACTGAGGCATAGTCCGCTTCAGTTGGGTAGCAACACGCGCTAACAACGGATGCTTCCGCAGGTCTGAACTCAGCCCATCAAAATAACTGTCTAATAGGCTTGTTGGGGTCACAACAGTTCCGCCAACCTGTCTTAGCATTTTCTTTAACAGCTTAGAATGATGTACTTTGTACAAGAGGTCAGAAACCTGCTTTGAAGCCATCTCACTTTTATGTAAGCTTCGTCCGTTTAACCATTCTTGGGCCGTCAAAGTGTCACCAGATGACATCCGTTTCGTCCACATCAACCGTGGGGTAACCCCCTCAAGAGATAAGGCAGCTAAAAATGGAGATGTATTTCGCTTCAAGAATAACTTCTTGTTCTTGCTAACCCCCATATAAGCCATACCTGTGTCGCCACCGACTGGGAGAACTTGCCAGCTATTTGTTTCCAAATTGAAATCCATCTTGGCTCGCTCCTCTACTCAATTCGATAACCTCTTAAAGTTTACAAATTTCACTTCTGAGTGTCAAGCAATTTATCCATCTTCTGAGGGAGGTAAAAGCCCGTTAAGACGGCGTTTTCACAACTTAGAATTACCAGCATCCCCCCACTTAAGAGCCAATTCTTAGTTACAATTTCAACCCCGACTACTAGCAAAATTGTCACTCCTCCAAGCAGATAGCGCATCACTTTTTGGAGTGCCTTTCTTTGTTGAAGTGGTTGTAGTGGCCATACATATTGAAACAAATTATTGCGGTGGACACTAGCTAGTCCTAACATTTGATTCATTACCAGGTAAAGCCATAGCACTGCCACTGCTCCACGCACCCAGACCCCCGGAATGAGGAGCACGACCATCACACCTACACCAACTAACCGGAAGTAGGTTCCACTCAAGTTGGGATTGCGCACTAAAGTCCGGTAGTAACAATACAAATATGGATTGCCCTTAGCTTGGGGCAGAAGTTTATCCCATAGTTTACGCCGCTTGATACTCCCTTGAACTGCCGGCACATCAGTAAATAGGTTAAAAAAGCGGTACAAGCGCGCCATCCGACTGTTTTCTTTGGCTAAAGCAAGCTGCCAATCAATACCATAATCTTCCAACCGGTAAGTAGTTATCCCGACCACTCCCAAACAAAGCGCTGCCAGGGCCAAACCACCCCAGCAAGTCACCCTCAAGGCCAGGATCAAGCAACTAATTTGTGTACCAAATAACACCAGGTACTCTTGCTTAGTTGCTAATTGTACGTTACGTTTTTTAGTCAAAATTCGGTATTCTAGCAGTGTTAACGTACCCTTTAATAATAATTGAGTCAGCCCTAGTGCCAGTAAGTCCCAACTGTTCATGCCTAGTCCCCGTAATACTAAAGGGCTTATTATTCCCAGTCCAATTATTTGTAATCCGCAGTTACGCCATAAACTCCACCAAAACGCCCGTTGTATATATTGACCACTAGCTTTTTCTTGCGGTAACCAAAAAATGGGGTCGGGTGGTTTGAGCAAAGTGGTGATTGAACCAACATACAGCCACCCCCACAGCCAGATTCCACTTACCGGCCAGACCCACCAAGCCGCGTTCTCGGGAGTTAGGTTTTGCACTAGCTGGGCGTAGCCTAAACTAAATCCCCCCAAGATAAATAATAGTGCAATAACAAAGTGATCATTGAGCACATAACGACTATATTTCAGTAATAAACGCCGATATGCCCGTTGACGCTGGCGCCATAAATCATTCATCACTTCCACCCTCCTGTGTTAAAGCTAAGTAAATATCTGTCAAATTAGCGTCCGCCATGTGTGCTTGGGTCTGTAAATCGGTTAATGTTCCATGAGCAATAATTTGTCCATGGTCCAGCATAATAAAACGGTCACAGTAAGTTTGCGCTGTTGATAAAACATGCGTTGACATCAAAACACCCGCACCGGCATCTGCTTTTGTTCTAATACTTGTTAACAGGTTTTTGACTGCTAGTGGGTCCAAGCCTAAAAACGGTTCATCAATAATAAACAGTTGGGCCTGGGTAATAAACGCACAAGTGATCATTACCTTTTGCTTCATCCCTTTGGAAAAGTTAGCAGGTAACCAGTCTAATTTATTGGTCAACCGGAATAAATGCAACAAGTGCTGGGCATCTTGCCAGGCCTGATCATGATCTAAATGATAAGCCATGATTACCATTTCAATATGTTCCCGTAAGGTAAGTTCTTCATATAGAACCGGCATCTCAGGAATATACGCTAATTGCTCTTTATATTTTTGCGGATTGGCCTGCAAAGAAATGCCATTTAACTCAATTTCTCCAGTATGGGGCGTTAGCAAGCCGATCAAATGATTGATTGTGGTCGATTTGCCTGCTCCGTTCAAGCCGATCAACCCCACAATTTCACCGGCTTTGACAGTAAAGTTTAAATCTTTGATCACTGGTAGGCGTGAATATCCCCCAGTTAAATGGGTAACGGTTAACATAGGATCCCTCATCTCTTTATCTACTCGGTTCTTTATTCTTAGTGTATAATTATTTTAAACATGAATAAACACTTTTCACTAATGGAGGAAGCATTTATGAACGATTGTATTTTTTGTAAAATTATTGCTGGCGAAATCCCTAGTGTCAAAATCTATGAAGATGATGATGTGTATGCCTTCATGGATATTTCTCAAACTACCCCTGGTCATACCCTGTTAGTACCTAAGCAGCACGTGGCTGATATTCTCGCATATGATGCTGATTTGGCAAGCAAAGTTTTCAGTAAGCTCCCTATGATCGCACGAGCAGTTAAAAATTCTGATCCAGCCATCAAAGGTTTAAACATCGTTAATAATAACGGTGAAGTGGCTTACCAATCTGTCTTCCACTCCCACATTCATATTATTCCCCGGTACTCTAGCGCAGATACTTTTGCCATTCGTTTCAGCGATAATAGTGCTGATTACAGCGCTGAACAACTCCAAGCACTAGCTGCCAAGATTGTAGCTCACTTGGAAAAATAGCACATGCGGACAAGAACCAAAATCGCCCTTACGTTTATCGGTGGTGTTAGTACCTGGGGATACTTAGAATGGCGGCACTTCAAACAGCAGCGATCAACAGATTTGGGGTTCGACCAAGTTAAAAATGACCTCCAGCATGCGGCTTTTGTTTGGGAACAAATCAGCGGCAAGACTAATCGTCTATTAGCAACTGTCGTGACTGCCCAAGCAGATTTGCTTCCATTAAAAGATAAAATTGCAGCCTATACCGCTGCCATAGAAAAATGGAATACAGCATTGGAAACAAAGCTCCATTAATACGCTTGTAGGTCAGGACACTTTCTAAAAAATGTTTAAATTAATTACTACTTACCCCCTTCCTGTTTCTGGTCCTGTGGTATAGTAGGACATGTTATTAAATTTACTTTTCACAATTTAGATAGAAACGGATGTGTTTATGCTTATGCAGAAAAAATGGTTAGTTGCTTGTGCTACTATCCTGGCTTCAGTCAGCCTGGCAGCCTGCTCCAAAACGGTTGCTACAACTTCCGGTGGTAAGATTACCGAAAGTGAATATTACAGTAGTTTGAAAAAGACTTCATCTGGTAAGCAAGTATTGCAACAGATGATCTTAAATAAAGTCTTGGAAAAGGAATACGGTAAAAAAGTCACTGACAAGGACGTTGACAAAGAATATGCCAATTACAAGGACCAGTATGGTTCTAGCTTTAACAGTGTCTTGCAACAAAATGACTTGACCAAATCAGCTTTCAAGAAGCAATTACGGTCCAACCTTCTCTTACAAGAAGCGGTTAAGGATAACGTTAAGATCACTCCTTCAATGCTCAAGAGTCAATGGAAGTCTTATGAACCTAAGATTACAGTGGCACATATTCTAGTTTCTAAGAAGAGTACAGCTGAAGATATCATTAAAGAACTACAAAAAGATGGTAGTTACAAAAACTTCAGTAAATTAGCTAAAGAAAAATCCACTGATTCATCTAGCAAGAAGAATGGTGGTAAGCTCGATTCTTTCGACAATACGGATACCAACTTAGATGATGACTTCAAGAAGGCCGCTTTTGCCCTCAAGCAAGGAACCTTCACCACAACTCCTGTCAAGACTAGTTATGGTTATCACATCATCTACTCCATCAAGAATCCAGGCAAGGGTAAGATGTCTGATCACACTGCTGAACTGAAGAAGCAAATTATCGCTAGTGAAATGAACGATACGACTACTTTGCAATCAGTTATTTCCAAGGTCCTGAAGAAGGGGAACGTCTCCATTAAAGATAACGACCTGAAGAATGTCTTATCAGACTATACTTCAAGTTCATCAAGCAGTAATTAAATTCGTTACTCTTAGCCACAAATAAGCATGAGGGATACTCTCATGACCAAACAAAAACCAGACAACAATCTCCGCTGCGGAGCTGTTGTCTGGTTTTTGTTTTAACATTTATTCATCTTGTTGCTCAGACTGGTCGGACCAGTTTTGGGGCCGGTAAAATTTCAAATTATCTTTAGCGAAAATCCGTCCAGAAAATTCTCCTGGTTCAGTCTTTTCCAATGCCGACCGTACCATCTGAATTGAAGCATCCAGTTCATCCAATTGGTGCAATACATCGGCTTCTAAGAGGTGAGGTCGGACTGGTGAACCATACTCTAACAACCCGTGGTGAGCTAAGATCATATGGCGCAGTAACACGATGTTTTCTTTCTTGGTGTCAATTCCTGTCTCATCACAAACCTTGATGATTTCTTCGTCTACCAAAACAATATGTCCTAAAAGATTGCCTGCTAAAGTATACTCTGTGCCAACGGGTCCACTCAACTCGAGCGTCTTACCTAAATCATGAAGGATTGCACCCGCATACAACAATGAGGCATTGACGTGTTGATATTGTTGGGTAACTGCTTTAGCCAACCGTAAAATCGATAAAGTATGGTAAGCCAAGCCAGCTACAAACGCATGGTGATTCTTCTTGGCAGCTGGATAGGTAAAAAAGTCTTTTTGGTACTTGTGCAGTAACGCATAAATAATCTTTTGCCAATCAGGATCAGTGATGTCTTCAATATATTCTTTAAACTCATTTGCCATTTCCTTGGGGGCTTCTGGAGCCGTCGGCATGTATAATCCCGGATCGGCATAAGCCCCCGTCGTTACTGGTTCCAGCCGCGTAATCCGCACTTGCCGGTTATCTTGGTAATTAATCAAACTTCCAGTTAGCAAGACCACTGCCCCTGGAACCAACTGGGTTAAGTCTTCAGAACTTGGATCCCAATACATCGCAATTACTTCACCTGATTTGTCAGCAAAAGTTAAAATCAAGTATTGTTTACCATTTTTTGAAACACGCCGTTCCACTCCTTTAAGGAGGACATGCAGGTGAATTTGTTCACCCACTGCGTAGTCAAATAATCTTTTTTCAGCCATTTTTCCTCCATCTCTATGCAAGAAAGTTCCCCCTCTTGCCTCATACCATCATCTGACAAGAGCAGCACCTACTTCTCTTGCTATTTGAAGAGAGGGAGTGGACATAATTGTTCTCCACTCCCTCTCTTTGGCCATTCGTCCATATGAGTAACTGTTATTATGATTCGTATAATTCAGTGATTGGCTTGAACAAGGCTTGTTCAATGTCATCAACAACCACGCTCAAGGCCCGTTCTTTTTCCATCAGGCGCTTAACTGCATCGAATGAAGCTGCCTTTTGTCCAATTTCGTGCATCTTCTTGGCCTCTTCCGGCTTGATATCTGCTAATGAGCCATCTTGTTGCCGCTTTTGTAATTCATCTTGTGCTTTGCGTAATTCTTGGAAAACCGCATATGCTTCTTCGTCTTCCTTCAAGGCCGCAAAAGCAGCTTGCAATTCTTTATATTCTTTAATTTGGCGTAAGTCAGCTTGTAACTGATTAGCCGTATCGTAAATATTAACCACGATTATTCCTCCTCAATGTAACTACGTTTATTATAACATTGATTAACCACCAAACCAGTTACTAATTATTTGTTTGCTGTTTGAGAACCATTCTTTAGCTTTACTCTTCAAGTTATCGCCAGTGTTCTTAATTTCATTCCAAACATCTTCACCCTCTGAGCTATTGGCTTGTTTAGCTTTGGCCATAGTTGAAGCTGACTGAACATCAAATTGAGTTTGCGCGGTATTCGGCAGAATACCCTCCATTTCGGTCTTAAAGAGTAGTGATCCACCCCGTACTCCCTCATCTTGCAATGAATGATTACTTGAATCAAAGCCAACCCAGGTGGCAACCACTATATCCTTGGTATAGCCAACATACCAGTGGTCCTTATCAGCTTGGTTACCTTTACCAGTATTTTCGGTTGTCCCTGTTTTACCAGCAATAGTATATCCATCAGGCTTGGCTGTATATCCAGTCCCGCCAGCTGCATAAACATCTAGCATCATGCTAGTCATTTGGTTGGCCACCTTAGTAGACATGACTCGCTTGGACTTTGGTTCTGCATCGACAATAGTCTTTCCCGTTGCGTCCACAATCTTGGTAATGTAATGTGGCGTCTGGCGCGTGCCATCATCAGCAAATGCCGTATATGCCCCTGCCATTTGTTGCGGTGAGACCCCTTTATCCAAACCACCGAGGGCCAAACTTAGATTCTTATCATCTTTATTTACCGGCAAGCCAAACTTTTTGACCGAATTGTAACCAGCATTAACCCCAATTTTATTGAGGAGCCATACAGCTGAGGTATTCTTGCTCAGTGCTAATGCTTTGTACATCGGCAATTCACCACTATATTGATTATCCCAATTATGCGGTTGATAATGATTAGTCCCATAAGCACGATATTCATCTTTGATCATTGAATCGTAATGATAGCCATCCTGCAAAGCAGGTGTGTATACCGCTAATGGTTTGATCGTTGAACCTGGAGACCGTACTAGCTGCGTTGCCCGGTTGTAGCCACGGAAAACATGACTTCCTGAGCGACCACCTACAACCGCCATTACCCCACCAGTCTTAGGATCAACTGCGATCGAAGCTCCCTGTGCTTGGGCGCCATCAGTTGCGTTGTAAGGAAAAAGAGCATCATTTGCAAAAGCATTTTGCATCTTTTGTTGGTATGTTTGATCCAAAGTAGTATAAATCTTGTATGCTCCGTTCATCACATCTTTTTCAGATAGGTCATACTCATTAATTGCTTCGTTGATCACTGCATCGAAGAAATATGGGTACCGGTAACCTGATTTGTACTGGTAGCGATCATTTGTAGTCATCGCAGTTTTCTGGTATTGAACCATTTCATCTTGACTGAGTTTGTTATTTTCATGCATCAAGCTTAAAACCACATTCCGACGCTGCGTCGCAGCCTGCGGATGATCTTTGGGATTAAAACCATTAGGGCTAGTCAGCATCCCTGCCAAGGTGGCCGCTTGGGGAACACTTAGTTGACTAGCATTAACTCCGAAATACTTGCGGGCGGCATCTTGGACACCCCAGACCCCATTGCCAAAATAAGCATTGTTTAGATACATTGCCAAAATCTGCTTTTTGGAATACGTATTCTCAATCTGCATGGCAATAAAAATCTCTTTGGCTTTCCGCGAAAAAGTCTGTTGTTGGGTTAAGAAAGCATTTTTCGCCAGCTGTTGGGTAATGGTGCTCCCCCCACCACTGATATAGTCTCGGTGGAGAAGTTTGTTTTTGACATATAACAAACCAGCCCGGGCAATACCTTTAACTGAAAAACCGTATTCTTTATAAAAATTGCGGTCTTCCGTTGATAACACCGCTGCTTCAACATGCGGTGAAATCTGGTCCAAATCGACCCATGTTCCCTTTTGGGAATAAAGATACCCCGCTTTGTTATTATTGTGGTCATAAATTGTTGTTGTCTGTTTAAGCTTAGAATTTAAACTTTTAACATCAGCTGTTTTAGCAACAAAAACCAGGTAAGTCGAGCTGAGGAAGATGATCGTTAGACCAACTACTATCAACCACCGCGTCACCTGGTACCGATGCCATTTTCGCTTAATAAATTCCCACAAATTTGTTAACCATGGTACATTCTTCATTAACCTTAATATTCCTTTATTCGTTTTTGCCTATTTTATCACATTCTCAATGATAGGGGCATTTTAGGAAAATTCTTAAGCATTTTTCATATGTTGCTTAATCATAGTTCCCACCTGATTGGCACTTTCCGCACTATCGCAGATCAAGACTAGTGTGTCGTACCCTGCCAATGTCCCTAAGACATGCGGGATCTGGTAATCATCAATGACTGCTCCCAGGCCGTTGGCATTGCGCGCAATCGTATGAACGATCAACATAAATTGTACCTGATCAACTTGACTGACATTATCTCTAATACTTTTATAGAGGCGTTCGCTCTGGTCCGCTGGTTGGTGCTTATAGACCACATAGCGTACCTGTCCGGTATTGTCAGCCTTTTTGGTAATATGTAATTCTCTAATATCTCGTGAAATCGTGGCTTGAGTTGCCTTAATTCCCCGGTCTTTAAGTATTTTGATTAGTTCTTCTTGCGTTCCAATGCGATTTTGGACAATTACACGTTCAATTATGGCTTGCCGCTCTTCTTTCTTCATCATTTTTCTCCTATTCATTATTCTTTATAAATATCCAAAATCCATTATATCATTAACCATACTTCTTTTTCAGAACAGTCTGATGAACAGCAATCACCCCTCGACGGGTCAACGCCTCTTGGGCACAAACGTGGGACCGTAGCGTTTTACTAATTGTTGGTAAAGTGGAATTAGCAATATTAGCAATCATATCCCGAGTAAAAGTTCGAGGCAAATAGACAAAACCTTGCCTGGTATCCCCAAAATAATGAGCTAGTGCCAAAATCGTCATCCATATGCGATCAGGAGCAGCAGGCTGCGAAACCGCTAAGGTCATGTCCTCGCTAATCGTTCCCTGATAAAAGCAGTCCTCAAATAATACATGTTTCCATCTCAGGTTCATTGCTTCTAACGCACGCAACGCATGGGGATTGATCTTCAATGCTACCACATCTGTCCAAGCCATAAAGTAATACTGATTCTTAATGAAACTTTTCTTTTGACAACAACGCCCAAAAGGAAAAAAGTGTTTGGTAGCAATAAAGCGGGAAAATGGTTTGCCATCTTGTTCCAATAAGTCAACTTTAACTAACCCTTTCAGAACATAAAAAAGGGTTCCTTCCAGCTCTTCGTCAGCAATCGTTGTTCCTTGCTTGTATGCTGTTAAAGGACAGTTGGCTACCAAGTATTCACACTCAGCTTGACTGAGACCAGTTTCATGCAGTGAAGCCGCAATATCCATGTTTTCACCTCCTTTTTGCGTAACTATATCACATTAAAAATAGCGCTTACATAAAATACTTTAAATATCATTCTTTTTTTATGAAAATATCATCGTCATCCCGTATCCTTTTTATCGGGAGCAAAAAGTTAGTGCTAAATAAACTAAGCGGCTGTGAAAAGTTTCTCCCAGCCGCTGGTTACTTTTCTAATTTTGATGAAAAAGATCCCGTGTATAAAGTTTATCTTGCACATCACTCAATTCGTCACTATACCGGTTAGTAATAATCAGTTCACTCATTTCTTTGAACTGCTGCAAATTGTTAATAACTGGATTGCCAAAAAAAGGTATCCGGCTGTGCCAACAATGGTTCATAAATGATTACTTTGGCTCCTTTAGCACGAACCCGCTTGATCACACCCTGAATCGCAGACTCACGGAAATTATCCGAGTTTGTTTTCATAGTGAGCCGATAAACACCGATCACCACTGCTCGTTCCTTTTGAGGACTGTACACTAAATCATTAGTATAGTCATAATAACCGGTCCGTTTGAGGATCTGGTCAGCAATAAAATCCTTCCGCGTACTATTAGCGGTGACAATTGCTTCAATTAATTCTTCTGGAACATCCTGATAATTGGCCAATAACTGTTTTGTATCTTTAGGTAAACAGTAGCCACCATAGCCAAAAGATGGATTATTGTAGTAATCACCGATCCGTGGATCCAAGCAAACAGCTTTAATAATCTCCTGCGTGTTTAAGTCATGAACCTCCGCATATGTATCCAGTTCATTAAAATAAGCTACGCGTAAAGCTAGATAAGTACTAGCAAAAAGTTTGGTAGCCTCTGCTTCTGCTAAACCCATGAACAAAACCGGGATATTCTTACGCAAGGCTCCTGCCTGTAAAAGGTCTGCAAAGGTTTTAGCCCTAGTGATTGTTGCTGGTTGATCATTTTTTGTTGTAACAATGATCCGGTTAGCATTTGGGTGGTCGACTCGTTATAGTTTCCATTCCGCGTTGTTTGCTTTCCAGTAATATAGATCTTAGTTGTTAAAACATAAGTTGGAATTACGACCCAGGCGCTCCAAACATAGCCAATTGCAGCACACACTATTGTCCCCGCCATGATGACCCACCACCGGTGGAGTAACGCTTTAATTAGATTTAATAAGTCAACTTCGTTATATTCATTTGTGTTCATTCCTATTCCACCACCATTGCGTTCCCTCTTATCTAGGTGCACTAATAAAAAAGTTCACTATCCCTTATTAAAATAAACAATAGTGAACTATTTTGGTGCAATGCACGCCAAATAAACTATTCGTTGTGTAATCTCTGTGCCAACTTAAACATGCCATCTTGCTCACCTACTCAACTGTTAATCATATTCACAAATAATTATACAGTTTTTGATACCGCTTACCAGTTAATATATCTATAACCTAGAAACTAGCTAAGAGCTTACGACTTTGGGCACGGTCTGCTTGCAATTGACTGATCAACTCATCAATGCCATCAAATTTAATCATTGGCCGCAAATAATACATCCATTCAACCGTTACCTGCCGTCCATAAACTTGACGGTTAAAATTGAACAAATTGATCTCAACAGTTCGGGCAAGATCATTCCCGAAAGTTTCGTTATTGCCGATTGACGCCATCCCCTGGTACCAAGTACTTTCACCGTCCAAACGCACGCGAACAGCATAGACCCCATCTCCAGGGATTCGTTCCTGGGCCCACGGTAAAACGTTAAGGGTAGGAAAACCTAGCTCTCTACCGCGCTGGAAACCATGAACAACTTTGCCATGGACCTGATAGTGGTAGCCCAATAGGCGGTTGGCCTCCGTCATCTGTCCAGTGGCTAGGGCCTGTCTGATCCGGGTTGAACTAACTTTTTGGCCGCCATCACAAAGGTGGTTGACACACATAATGTTAAACCGTCCCTGGGCATACTCAGGCAGAAGAGGCATAGTAGCAATAGCTGGGGGGCCATAAGTAAAGTCCGCCCCTGCGACTAAGTAACGTGCCCGGAGAGCAACGGCATATTTATCAATAAATTCCTGCGGTGGCATATATACTAAATTTTCATCAAAAGTAACAATGTATAAAATATCTACTCCTAACGCTTCCATCCGCTCAATTTTTTCCTGATTAAGCGTTAAATAGCGCATGGTATCCTTGGTAACATCTGTAAAGAAAATCTTGGGATAGATATCAAATGTCAATACAGCTAGGGGCAGGTGTGTATTGTGAGCTTTCTTGCGGGCTACATTGATTACCCGTTGGTGGCCCCGGTGAACGCCATCAAAGAAGCCCATTGCTAAGACAACATCTGAATTAGGAATCTGCGTCTGGTCATATGGTTCAGTTAATCGAATTATTCGCACTCTATCACCTTCTTATTCGCTCAAATCAATCATTGTTTCTGGTCGAAAGACTTGGCGTTGCGTATCGTATTGGTAGACACACCGTACTTTGCCATGGTAAGTCAGCGTCACTTTGGTTTTATCTTGATATTCAGGTAAAGCTAAAAAGCCCCCATTTTTAACTATCCGCCACTGATCTGAAGTCACAGCTACTGCTGGTAGGTCCCGCAGAGCTGTTGCCACCGGTAGGAGCACTTGATCTAGTTTGTCTTGGTCTTTAGCTTGCTGGAGTTGGTCTAAAGTCAGAGTTTGACCAACAGTGATCCCCCCGCTTTTCAGCCGCGTTAAATCTGACATTACTGCTGGAACACCGAGAATCTTTCCCAAGTCAACCGCTAGAGTCCGGACATATGTCCCCTTACCACAACCAACTTCAAAATAAATTTTCTGTAAGCCAGTCTGTGAATCAAAAGTCGCTACTTGTCGCTGCTTGAAATAATCAACATGGATTAACCGTTTGGGACGATCCACTTTTTCGCCAGCCCGAGCATACTCGTAGAGGCGTTTCCCCTTGACCTTAACAGCCGAATACATTGGGGGAATCTGTACAATATCACCCACCAACTGTTCCATCGCAGCCACGATTTCAGTAGTGGTAAACGGACGTGTCAATGGTTGCCGCGCGATTTCAGCTCCATCCAGGTCTTCGGTTTCAGTAGCAAAACCCAGGGTGATTTCTCCCTGATAGATTTTACCTGACGCCATCAAATAATTTACTAGCTTAGTTGCTTTGCCGATACATACCGGTAAAACTCCATCAACATTAGGATCTAATGTCCCACTATGGCCGACACGTCGAGTTTGAAAAATTCCCCGACACCGAGCAACACAGGCTGCACTAGTCATTCCGCGCTCTTTAAACAAAGGTACGATTCCGTCCACTCTCCATCACTCCTCAATCACGTGGTAAATCTTTGTTATTATACCATTCTCGATACTGAAAAGGAGTGCTGGATCTGCACAAGGATCCAACACTCCTCAGTAACCTCATCTTAAAGTAACTTTAAAATGAGTTGTTCTTTTTTAAATCATTTAATAATTGGTCGATTCGGTCGCCATAGCGGACAGATTCATCCCGTTCAAACTTGATTTCCGGCGTCACATAAATTGTTAACCGGCGTCCCAGTTCTCCACGAATCAAACCTGTTGCCTTGTCCAAACCTTGTTGCGCTTTTTGCGCATCAGAAGCCTTGTCGGATAAAATACTGTAATAGATAGTTGCATGTTGCAAGTCCCCGGAAACATCTACCCCTGTGATGGTAATGTCTTGAACCCGCGGATCACGCACCCGTTTCAGCAAGATATCGCTCACTTCACGTTCGATTTCCTTGGCTAACCGTCCAACGCGATGTTCTTTAACCATACTGTCACCTCAGACTATTCTACTGGAACTTCTTCCATAACATATGCTTCGATTTGGTCGCCAACCTTGATATCGTTGTAGTTTTCAATCATTAAACCACATTCATACCCTTGCTTGACTTCCTTCACGTCATCTTTGAAACGCTTCAAACTAGCTAATTCGCCTTCATAGATAACAATCCCGTTTCTGATAATCCGGACACCACTATCCCGACGAATATAACCGTCAGTTACGTAGCCCCCACCGATCGTTCCAAGCCGAGAAACTTTGTAAGTCTGCCGAATTTCCACCTGACCAGTGATCTTTTCTTTGAACTCTGGTTCCAGCTTCCCTTTCATGGCACTTTCGATTTCATCAATAGCTTGGTAGATCACCCGGTGTAAACGAATATCTACCTTATCCATTTCTGCTTGCTTCTTGGCATCAACAGTTGGCCGCACGTTAAAGCCGACGATGATTGCTCCTGAAGCTTCGGCCAAGGTAACGTCACTTTCATTGATTGCACCAACAGCCTGGTGAATGATATTAACGCGGACACCTTCAACATCGATCTTCTTCAAGGACCCAGCTAAAGCTTCAACCGAGCCTTGTACGTCAGCCTTGATGATCACATTTACCTGTTTCATATCTTCTTGTTTCATCGTGTCAAAGAGGTTGTCCAATGTTACCCGTTGGGTTTCAGACCGTTCCTTCATCAATGCCCGTTTAGCTCTTTCTTCACCAGCAGCCCGGGCTGTCTTTTCATCATCAAAGACAACAAACCGTTCCCCTGAGTCAGGCACATCGTTCAAACCAGTAATTTCCACTGGCATTGATGGGGTAGCTTCTTTGATACTGTGTCCATACGCATCGGTCATCGTCCGCACACGGCCGAAGGTATTGCCGACAACGATTGGGTCCCCTACCCGGAGTGTTCCTTGTTGAACTAAGAGGGAAGCTACGGAACCTTTCCCTTTATCTAACCGGGCTTCGATTACAGAACCAGCCCCATTTTGGTCTGGGTTAGCTTTGAGTTCAAGAATTTCAGCTTGTAAAAGAATCATATCTAATAATTCATCCAGGTTCTTGCCGAACTTAGCTGAAATTTGGACGAAGATTGTATCGCCACCCCAGTCTTCTGGAATTAATTCATATTCCATCAATTGTTCCATTACGTGGTTTGGATTAGCCCCAGGCTTGTCAATCTTGTTAACCGCCACAATAATTGGCACGTTAGCTGCTTTAGCGTGGTTGATCGCTTCGATTGTCTGTGGCATTACCCCATCATCAGCAGCCACCACTAAAACAGTAATGTCAGTGATGAACGCCCCCCGAGCCCGCATGTTAGTGAAGGCTGCGTGCCCTGGTGTATCCAAGAAAGTAATTGTCTTATCATCATGCTTGATCTGATAAGCCCCGATGTGTTGCGTGATTCCTCCAGCTTCACTATCAGTAATGTGGGAATGACGGAACTTGTCCAGCAAAGTAGTTTTACCGTGGTCAACGTGACCCATGATTGTTACTACTGGTGGGCGTGGAGCTAAATGTTCAGTATTCTTTTCTTCATCTTGGAAGAACTTATCAATATCAGCCACATCGACTTCAACTTTCTCTTCGGCATTGATGCCATAATCAGCAGCCAATAATTCAATTGTGTCTTTGTCTAAGGATTGGTTTTGGTTAACCATAACCCCCATCATGAACAGCTTCTTGATAATTTCGGCTGGTTCCCGGTGGATTTTCTTGGCAATTTCAGCAACATTCATGCCGACTGTGTAAACCAATGTTTCTGGTAATGGCTTGTTCTTTCTTTGTGGGACTGGCTTCTTGTTTTGTTGCCGGTTGTTGTGGCGGTTCTTTTTATTTTTCTTGTTGAACCGCTTGCGTCCCCCATTTTGGAAGTTGTTATTCCGGTTGAACTTGCCGTTACCACCACGGTTGTTCCGTTGGTTGCTATCTTCATCCCGCATAGCCCGGCGCTCGTCGCGGCCTGCAGGTTGTTCATGCTTCTTGCGGAAATCCCGTGATTTTGGTGCAGATTGCACTGGCTTCTTGTGCTCAGTGTGCTTGTTAGCCGGTGCTTTCTTTTCTGATTTTGGTTGTTGTTTTGGGGAAGTAGTATTACCCTTCATTGCTTTCTTGATAACTTGCTCCTCTCCAGCATTCACAGTTGACATGTGGTTACCCACCGTCAACCCCTGCTCTTTAGCAATTTTAATTACCTGTTTACTGCTCATCTTGAGCTCTTTGGCTAATTCATAGATGCGTTTTTTAGTCATCTGATCACACTCCTAATCGTAACCTTACGCGGATTCGCCTGTCCTCCAGTCGGTCGACAGGAAAATCCTGTCTGAACCTAGGAGGTTGTTAATAATTGTTTCATTTTGGTACTAAAGCCTTGATCCATAACAGCCAGTAATGACCGTGAACTGCCAATCGCGTAACTCAGCTCTGCACGCGTAAACTCTGTGCACAAATAGACATTGTACGATTGACACTTATCCGTAAATTTCTTACGCGAACTCGCCCCACCATCACTAGCAAAAAAGACCAGTCCGGTTTGACGCCCACGAATAGCTGCTAAAACCCGGTCCTCACCCGTTGTCAGCTTTTGTGCACGCCGGGCAAGTCCAAGCATATTCAAAACTTGTTGCTTATTTTTCATTGCCAAATAACTTTGCACGTTCTACCTGGTGGTCAACATATGCAATTAACTCATCATAGAATTCATCAGCAATTTTCAGTCCAAAAGCCTTATCAAAAATTCTCTTTTTCTTGGCTAACTTTGCGATAGCAACATCTAAAAAGATGTAAGCACCGCGTCCGGCTTTCTTCCCCGTAGGGTCGATGCTAACTTCATTTTGCTTATTTTTGACAACTCGCACTAATTCTTTTTTCGGTTTCATCTCGCCGGTCACAATGTCTTTACGCATTGGAATTTTACGTTGTACCATAATAGACTTCTCCTCTAGTAATTATTCTTGGTCCGTAGCATCGTTTTGCGGATAAAAAATAATTGGTTCCAGTGCAGCTTCCTTGGCTGCAGCAATTTCTGCAAGATAATCTTCGTATGAAGGCATCTCACTTTCAGACTTAATATCAATCTTGAAGCCAGTCAACCGGGCAGCTAAGCGGACGTTTTGTCCCTTCTTACCGATAGCCAATGATAATTGGTCATCAGGAACAGCCACTGTACATTCACGGTCGTTTTCTGGATTGAACCGTACTTCTAAGACATCAGCTGGATTCAGTGCATTGGAGATGAACTCAGCTGGATCTTCTTTCCATTCAACAATGTCCATGTTTTCCCCATGGAGTTCATTGACAATCGTTTGCACCCGTTGGCCTCGTGGTCCTACACAAGTACCAACTGGATCGATATTGTCATCATTAGAACGAACTGCGATCTTGGCCCGATCGCCAGCTTCCCGGGCAATCGAAACGATTTCGACAGTTCCATCGTACAGTTCTGGAACTTCATTTTCAAATAATCGCTTCAACAGGTCTGGATGTGACCGACTTACGAAGACCTGTGGTCCCCGTGTTACGTTTTCAACTTTGTAAACATACACTTTGATCCGTTGGTGGGCCTCATATTCTTCCGTTGGAATTTGGTCCCGCTTAGACATCAAAGCTTCGATCGTCCCAATATTTACGTAGATATTGCCCCGACTGTCACTCCGTTCAACTTCACCCGTAACGATTTCATCTTCGTAGCGAATGTACTTATCGTAGATAACACTTCGTTCTGCTTCCCGCATCCGTTGCAAGATTACTTGCTTAGCAGTTTGCGCAGCAATCCGCCCGAAATTCTTAGGGGTGACTTCAAACTTGATCGTATCGCCAATTTCGTAAGCTTTGTTTTTTTGCAAAGCATCCTTCAAACTAACTTCCAACAATGGATCCAGTGCTTCTTCAACCACTGTCTTAACCGCATAAACGTGCATGTCACCTTTGTTTTGGTCAAACTCAACTTCCACGTTTTGGGCCTGGTCATAGTTGCGCTTGTAAGCAGAAACTAACGCTGCTTCCATTGCTTCAATGACGATCTCTTTCTTAACGCCTTTTTCTTTTTCCAGCGTATCTAATGCATTTAGTAATTCCTTACTCATGCTTCTTTGACTCCTTATTCTTAAAACTTAATTGCTAAACGCGCCTTGGCAACCTGTTTGCGGGGAATATCGACTGTTTTCTTGCGTGTCTTATCCATATATTCCAGCACTAAGTGTTCATCATCTAATGCGATGAGGTTACCTTCATAAACCTTCTTACCAGCAATCTGCTGGTACAAGGAAACATTGATATATTCTTGATTTGCTAGTGCCTGTTGATAATCCTGTTCCCGCTTTAATGGGCGTTCTGCCCCGGGTGATGACACCTCAAGGTAGTATGCCTGGGGGATCGGATCAGGGTCACAATTATCAAGTTTTTCGCTCAGTTGATCACTGACTAGGGCACATTCTTCAATGTTGATTCCTCCCGGCTTATCAATGTAAACCCGTAAGTACCAACTCTTGCCTTCCTTAACAAACTCAATGTCAAACAAGTCAAAATGGTGTTCCGCTAAAATTGGGTTGACCATTTCAGTGACTACTTCAACTACGTTACTCACTTGCTAACAGACCTCCTTTACATCCTTTTAAAGAAAAACCCAATAAAAAAAGTGAGCATACTGCTCACTCTTTTACGAGCTATACAATTAACAGACAAAGTATAGCATATTTACGTCTAGTGTTCAAGGACGAGCTCCAATGTCATCCCTATCATTGTTCCTTATTCTGAAATACATACCGGTAGATAAGATATCCACAAAGACAAGTAATCAAGTCTGCCACAGCCTGAGCCCAAACAATTCCGTGATATCCATTGGTCATCTTCAATATTTCCAATGCAATGAAATAGATAATTCCTTGTCGACTAACTGCCATTGCAAAAGCCGCCCAAGCATTCCCTATTGATTGAAAGACTGTTGTATAAACCAGGATCAACCCTACCAGAGGAGTAGTCAGCAGAGTTGCCCGCAACATGTATGCCCCAGCTGTTACGATTTCTGGTTGGTTCATGAACAGTCCTGTTACCGGACGTGCAGCAATAATCAAGACTCCACCAACAAGGATGGCATAAACTATCTGAACCAGCATATCAAAGTGTAAAATTTCTTTTAAACGTGACCAATTCTTAGCCCCGTAGTTGTAGCCAATCAGCGGTTGCGCCCCAAAAGTGAAGCCAACAATCACCAAGATAACTACTCCGTAAATTTTTTGCGTAATCCCCATTGCTGCCACTTGCTGGGCTCCATAAACAGCTAACGATGAATTCAAAAGCGCCATCCCAAAGGTCTGCGCAAAGTTAGTAATAGAACTAGGAATCCCAATCGCAATAACCTCTTTGACCGTTCGTCCATCAAGGCAGGCTAAGCGGGGGTCCAAGCTAACATATTGTGCCCGCTGCCAAATGAAATAGACCAAGATAAGATCCGTTACCAGGTAGCCGGTAACATTGGCAATCCCCACTCCTAGAGCGCCCATCTTCAAACCAAAGAGAAATATTGGATCTAAAATAATTGCCAAAATTGTCCCTATCATGCTGGCTAGCATTGCTTGAAAAGCCAGCCCCTCAGTTCGGATAAGATTTTGGGGAATGACTGAAAAAACAACTGCAAACGCTCCAACAGCTAAAACACGATAAAAAGCGGCTGCATCCTGATAGGTTGTTGCTTTGGCCCCTAAGATCAACAAGATTGGTTTTTCAAACCATAAAAGGAGCACCGTCAACACGATGCTAGTGAGTATTCCCCAATAAATGCTAAAACTGCTTACCCGCCGACTTAAGGTATAGTTTTTCTCACCAAACAAGCGCGAGATAACTGAACTACCACCTAATCCAAAGATATCTGCAACCGCTAATAAAAAGGTAAACAGCGGGGCCCCAATGGTAATTCCTGCCACTAGATTCGGATCACCTGTTTTAGCAACAAACATCGTATCTGCCAAACTATAAATCATCGTTGTCAACATCCCCAAGACCACTGGGAGAGCTAACTGAAAGTAAACTTTCTTGACTGGTGCTTTGCCAAATAATTCTTCCATTTTCCATCTCCAAAATAAAAACGAATTAAAATAACCTACCACCCGTAGTCCATGAGGTAAGTATTTTAATCGTTTCTTGTATAACACTTATTACGCTAGCATATTTCAGTTGTGTGCGTAAGTAATTTTCACATACTTATCTTATAATATGCCAACTTGAAAAACTTCCTTCCCCTAAAAAATAAAACTGGAAAACACAGCGTTTTTCCAGTTTCTTTCTTATTTTCTAATATTACATTTCGTCTGGTGCTTGGACGCCTAATAGCCGCAAGGATTCCTTCAAAACGATCGTTAAACTCTTAACCATTGCCAACCGGGATGCCTTTTGTTCATCATCAGTTAGGATCCGGGAATGTGCATAGTACTTGTTGAAAGCCTTGGCTAAGTGAATAGCATACTTCGCAATCACAGATGGTTCGTATTCTTCAACTGCCCGCTTAACCGTTGCTGGGAAGTCACCCAATAACCGTAGCGTTTCCCATGCTTCTGGATCGTCCAGGGCGTATGCTTGATCCGTTGGGATGTCCATATTAGCTTTCCGCAGGATACTCATTGCCCGTGCGTGTGAGTATTGAACGTATGGGCCTGTTTCCCCTTCAAAACGGACAACCTCTTCTAGGTCAAAGTCAAAGTTGTTCATCCGGTCATTCTTCAAATCATGGAAGATTACTGCTCCGACCCCAACGTCATGCGCTACTTCTTGCTTGTTAGCCAAGTCTGGGTTCTTAGCTTCGATTTGCTTGTAAGCCAAGTCCACCGCATCATTCAAGACGTTTTCAAGGAGGATTACCCGTCCCTTCCGGGTGGATAACTTCTTACCACCAGAAGTGATCAAGCCGAATGGAATATGCTTGATGTCATCGCTCCAGTCGTAGCCCATTTCCTTGAGAACAGCTTTCAACTGTTGGAAGTGTCCCGTTTGTTCAGACCCCACTACGTATAATGATTGCTTGAAGTTGTATGTCCGATACCGGTACAAGGCAGCAGCTAGGTCCCGCGTGATGTACAAAGTACCCCCATCAGACCGTAAAATTAAAGCTGGGTTGAGGTCATACTTATCTAAATCGACAATTTGTGCCCCTTGACTTTCTTTTAAGAGGTTCTTTTCTCGTAAGACTTCAATAATTTCATCCATCTTGTCGTTAAAGAAGGATTCCCCATTAAAGGAGTCAAACTCTACCCCTAACTCCTTGTAAATCTTCATAAAGTAATTTAAGGATTCAGACCGGAACCATTGCCAAAGTTCAGTTGCTTCTTGGTCACCATCTTGTAGTTTTTTGAACCATGCCCGTGCCTTATCATTTAGTTCAGGATCCTTGTCAGCTTCTTCGTGGAAGTGAACATAATACTTGAGTAGCGTATTGATTGGGTCGTTTTTGACATCCGCCTCATTACCCCACATCTTGTAGGCTTGGATCAGTTTCCCAAACTGAGTTCCCCAGTCACCTAAGTAGTCAATCTTGATTGGCTTATAGTTGGTCTTTTTCAATAATTCAGCAATTGAATTTCCAATCACAGTTGACCGCAAGTGTCCCATTGACATTGGTTTAGCAATGTTAGGTGATGACATATCAATTGGAACATTGCCCTGGTCACCGAGATTTTGATCCCCATAGTGAGCGCCCGCAGTCAACACGTTCTGTAAAATTTCTTGACTGTATGCTTGCTTATCTAAGAAGAAGTTGATATATGGGCCCACTGCTTCGATCTTTTCAAAACCATCTTGCGGTAACTTAGCCACTAAGTCTTGGGCGATAGCTTGGGGTGCCTTACGCAAAATCTTAGCCAGCATGAAAGCTGGAAAGGCATAGTCCCCTAAGTCTAAAGTCTTGGGTACTTCAATCTTGGCACTAATTTGGTCAGCAGTTAATTGATTGTCAACAGCTACAGCAATTAAATCAGCAATTTTTTGTTTGTAGTCCATTTTTTCCTCCTAAATAAAAAATCTCTTACATCTGAAATGTAAGAGACGAGATTTCCCGCGGTACCACTCTAATTGATAAAAAGTCCACTCAACTATTTATGATGTGATTCATAAGAAGTGCGATTCAGATACTGCCCTCACCTGGCTCCCATCAACCCAGACTCGCTAAAGAGTTTCATATCCTACTAGTTTCTATCATCGAATCAATACCTGACGGCTTATAAGCGGGTAACGAGAATCGAACTCGCGACAGTAGCTTGGGAAGCTATCGTTTTACCACTAAACTATACCCGCATAACGTGGTTTAGTATACCACACAGTTTTTTAAATGTCAGCACTTTATGCACTAATTTTTTTCATTTTCTTCAAGCTAACTACAGCTCGGTTATGAAAGTCACCAACTGCAATCGTATCTTCTTGATGATAGTTGGTAATCTCCACCATAGCAGAGTTTTCGTAAATCTTTTGAATCTTTCCCTCGAAGTCATGATTTAAAGAGGCAAATTTCTGACACTTTACTGTATCACCAATTGCAAACTTCTTTTCCATGTCTATGCTCCTTTTAATTCCGTGATTGAATACTAACAGATTGAAAAACAACTTGCAAGTAATATTTTCACTTCAGCAACCAACTCCAATAAAAATAGCAAAGGAGGCTGGCAAAACCAACCTCCTTTATACAAAATTATCAAATTGTCCTATTTAATCTAAACCAACCCGCCGGAAAATATCATCGACGTGGCGTAAATGCCAGTGATAATCAAAGGCATCATCTAAGTCTGCTTTTGATAATTGCTTTTGCACCGTTGGATCGGCTTCTAAAAGTGGTCTAAACGGCACTTGTTCAGCCCAACATTGTGCCGTATACGGCTGGATCAAATCGTAAGCCTCTTCACGACTCAAACCAGATTCGACTAGCTTCAAAAGCACCCGGCCACTATAAATCAAGCCCAGCGTCTTATCCATATTTTTCTTCATTGTTTCTGGGAAAACGTCAAGGTTTTTGATAATGCGGGTAAACCGGTGCAGCATATAATCTAGTAAGGATGTAGTATCCGGCAAGATAATCCGCTCTGCCGATGAATGGGAGATGTCACGTTCATGCCATAAAGTAATATTTTCATAGGCAGTAACAATATGTCCCCGGCACACGCGAGCCAAACCTGAAATGTTTTCCGAACCAATCGGGTTCCGCTTATGTGGCATTGCTGAAGAACCCTTTTGCCCTTTGGCAAAGTGCTCTTCAACTTCATGAATTTCTGTCCGTTGCAAGCTCCGAATCTCGGTTGCAAATTCTTCCAAACTCGTTGCAATCAAAGCCAGTGCAGCGATATATTCGGCATGTAAGTCCCGTGGCAATACTTGGGTTGAAATTTCTTGGGGGCGGATCCCTAATTTGTTGCAGACATATTCTTCAACAAACGGTGGCACTTCAGCAAACGTACCAACTGCGCCAGAGATCTTACCTGCTTCAACTCCCCGTGCTGCATGGTCAAAGCGTTCGATATTCCGTTTCATTTCAGAATACCAGCGGGCTAATTTCAACCCAAAAGTTGTTGGTTCGGCATGGACACCATGGGTCCGCCCCATGCAAACCGTATACTTAAATTCTTGTGCACGTTGGCCGATCACATCAGCCAATTGTTGCAGGTCTTGACGTAAGATATCATTTGCCTGCTTTAAGCGATAGCCCTGCGCCGTATCCACTACGTCTGTACTCGTTAAACCGTAATGAACCCACTTTTTTTCTGGTCCTAATGATTCAGACAGGTTCCGGGTAAAAGCAATCACATCATGGTGCGTAACTGCTTCGATCTCAGCAATACGGTCGACATCAAACTTGGCATTTTGCTTGAGCTTGGCAACATCAGCTGCAGGAATGTGGCCGAGTTCAGCCCATGCTTCATCGGCTGCCAACTCTACTGCTAACCAACATTCATACTTCTTATGTTCACTCCAAATAGCCGCCATTTCTGGCCGAGTATATCTTGAAAGCATTCCAAATCTCCTCTTTAAATAAGAATTATTTTTCAATATTTTTATTGTATCATGAAATCATACTAAAGTTGGTTAGGTTTATCTCATCTCGCAGGTTACCGTCTTCTCCGTTGAATGTCCACCGTGAAACGGGTACAATAGCAAGTGCTATAAAAAGGAGTTGTTAAGTTTGATAACCATTGCTGGTGTGATTGGGTCAGGCAAGTCGACCCTCACTAACCTACTTGCTACTGAACTAGGGACAAAGCCATTCTTTGAACCGGTGGCTGATAACCCAGTCTTACCGCTTTTTTACAAAGGAAATGAGATTGCCAATAAAAAACGGGCTGCTGGCGATAAAGACGCCACAAACCCTTATACTTACCTGTTGCAGACATTCTTCTTGAACCGGCGCTTTCAGATGATGAAACAGGCTGCACAAGGAGAAAACAATATCCTCGATCGTTCCATCTACGAGGATGCAATGTTTATGAAGATGAATACCGACCTTGGCAATGCCACCGCATTGGAATATCAGATCTACCAGGAATTGCTTGCAGAAATGCTCAATGAATTAAAGCATATCAAGCAAGACAAGTCACCGGACTTGATGATCCTGATCAAAGTTTCCTATACTACAATGATTAAACGAATTCAAAAAAGAGGCCGAACCTACGAACAATTATCGACTGATCCTGGCTTGGTTGCTTACTACAAGCGTCTTCTCCGTTACTATGACGCTTGGGAAAAAGCCTACGACCTCTCGCCCCTACTGATTATTGATGGTGACCGGTACGATTTTGTGGAGAATCCTAACGATCGTAATACCGTTTTGAATCTGATTGAACAAGAGTTAGTCAACTTGGGTAAGCTCAAACCTGACCGCTTCGCCCAATTAAAGCAGCAACGATCCCTAACCACCAAGTAATAATTAAAAGAGTCCCCAACCTAGCATTAAGCTCCTGGTTGGGGACTCTTGTTTTAGCATTATCTTTAATCAATCCTCGGCCACAGCGATCGCCTGCAGGACAACCTCCAGACGGTCACAATTTTTCCATGCTTCTTCTTTCTTATGCTTGTAAACTTGATAAGCAGTTGAATTGGCCGGTGTTTGGGCACATAATTCAGTGTACTTATCAAGTTCCTTCCGATACGCCTGATAATCGGCTTGGATCTCTTTTGTATTACTCATCGGTACACCTCATTTTATGCATTCCTGACATTATAATTATAGCATTTCTCCACTAAAAAAGCAGGCAACTATTGTAGCTCACATCAGTGCAAACTTCCTAGTCCCTGCCTTAATTTTATGCTAAGTAGTCCATCACATCGCGGGCAATGACTAATTCTTCATTAGTTGGAATAGTCATAACTGTTACCTTAGAATCAGGTCCAGAAATAATCACGTCCTGACCGGTAACATCCAGTTTATCCTCAGCAATCGTGATCCCCATAAAAGCTAACCGCTTCATGATTCTCCGCTTGATTGGACCAGATGCTTCGCCGATCCCCGCCGTGAAAATCAGACCGTCGATCCCACCAACTTCAGCTACATACTGTCCGATGAACTTGACAACATTTTTGACGAAGATATCCACTGCCAATTTAGCCCGGTGGTTGGTGTCCATTTGGGCTAACAAGTCACGCATATCTGGCGAGAAACCAGAGATTCCTAGCAAGCCGGACTTGTTATTGAGCAGGTAGATCATTTCATCCATGCTAACCCCAAGTTTTTCGCGCATATAGGCAACCAAGGACACATCTACGTCCCCAGACCGGGTTTGCATCGTAATCCCACTCAGAGGTGAAAAGCCCATTGAAGTATCATAGGACTTACCATTTTTCACAGCACAGATCGAAGCGCCTGACCCCAGGTGACAGCTAATCAACTTAAGATCAGCCAATGGCTTCTTCATCAACTTAGCAGCTTCTCCCACAACATACTTGTGGCTTAAACCATGGGCCCCAAACCGGCGCACTCCATACTTTTCATACCATTCGTAAGGGACACTATATACATAGTTAGTTTCTGGTAGCGTCCGGTGGAAAGCTGTGTCAAAACATGCCACCGCAACTGCATGGGGCAATGCCCGCTCAAATGCCTCAATTCCCATCAAGTTAGCAGGATTGTGCAACGGGGCAAATTCTTTTAACTCTGCAATCTTCTTTTTTACATCATCAGTAACAATTACGGAATGATCGAAATATTCGCCGCCGGCTACAACCCGGTGACCAACACCAGCAATTTCATCATAACTAGTAACGATTTTTAACCGCAAGAGTAGGTCCAGGAGCAACTCAACTGCCCGTTTGTGATCTGGGATATCTTCAGTCTGTTGAAACATCACCTGACCATCAGCATTCTTAATCGTAACCTGGGGCGCGCTGATACCTATTCTTTCAATCAATCCTGATGCCACAATTCGTTCAGCTGGCATTTCAAAAAGTTTGAACTTTAAACTTGAACTACCCGAATTAATAGCTAGAATTTTACTCAATTCACTAACCTCCATTGAACCTAAAATTGATACCCTTCAACTATACCAAATTGCCCTGTGATTTTCATCTATTATCAATAGCATAGTTAGATTATTGTCTATTCTGGTATTTCTCCTATAAAAAAGTTACAATTAATAGCAGTAATTTTGGAGAGGAAGAAGATCATGAATCTCGAAGAACGCCTACTCACGTTGGTCAAAAACGACCACCACTTGCTGAATGTCATTACCATTCTCCGACAGCAACACCTACGGGAAGCAACTATCGTTGGCGATCCGATTCGGAACTTAATCTGGAATGCCATAACCAAGCAGCCATCATCTGTGCTATGGGATAAAATCACGGTTTATTATCGTAACATCAGTGAATCTTATGAAGATTTCCTGACTACCCAAGCCCAGTTAAGCCAAAATCATTCCCAGTATTTCTGGGAATTGACTAACCTCGGTTTGCCGGAACGTGCCGCTCTAGCACCCAGCCAACTAAGTATCTCTGAAGCAGTAGCGGCCCAACCAGAAAAATGCAGTGCAGTGGGAATTCAGCTTTTATCTGGCGGTGAGCTCACCGTGATTGCTCCTTACGGGTTGGACGATGCTTTTGCTTTACGGGTGGCCCCGACCCCGGCTTTTGCTGTGGGAACGGAGCAACATCCTAAATACCAACGTCGGTTACATTTCAACCACTGGCAAGAACGGTGGCCTGACTTGACTATTGGATAAAATAACTATTTAAATATGTAAATTTAAAAGAGGCGGGGAAATTTTCCCGCCTCTTTTTTGACGAACAATTTCTTTGCCTAAAAATAAGGAAAGATGCCCACACTTGTCCGCTATTTACCGTATGTCACACTACATAATGGCACTAACAATGGTTACTCCGAGCTAGATATTTCCATATAATTATTGAGCGATCCCTACTTCGCACCGTAACATATCCGCGTACGTTTCCCGTCTAATCACCAAACGTGACTCACCATTTTCACAAAAGACGACTGCTGGACGAGGATTGCGGTTATAGTTGCTTGCCATCGTATATCCATATGCACCAGTAGCTGGCACTGCCAACACATCTCCTGGATGCGTTGGAGGCAAAGGACAATCTTCAACTAGGATGTCCCCTGATTCACAGTACTTACCCACAACGGTTGCGACCTGCGTATTTTCTGCATGAGGCCGGTCGGCCAGTAAAGCTTCATACTTTGCATGGTAGAGGGCTGGACGGATATTATCCCCCATCCCACCATCAACAGAAATATAGTCGCAGACCCCGGCTACATGCTTGCTAGAACCAATTGTATACAGGGTAGTAGCTGCATCCCCTACTAGGGCTCGGCCTGGTTCAACCCAAATTGCCGGCATTTGCAGATGATACTTGTTAACCTTGTATTCCACCACTTCGATGATTGTCTTTACAAACTCTTCGGCTGGTAGTGGATCATCTTCACCAGTGTACTTGATCCCAAAGCCGCCACCCAAATTCAACACTTGGGCGTCAAAGCCAAATTCCTGGTTCCAATCACGTAATAACAGGGCCATCTTCTTGGCTGCTCCAATAAAACCTTGTACATCAAAAATTTGAGAACCAATGTGACAATGAACCCCGATTACATCTAAATGGTCATCAGCCAACATCTCTTGGAGAGCGCGGGCAGCTTGCCCACTGCGAATATCAAAACCAAACTTGGACTTTTCTTGCCCAGTTGAGATGTATTCGTGGGTTTCAGCTAAGATTCCTGGGGCAACCCGTAACATAACCCGCATTGTTTGTTGGCGGTCAGCCAAAATAGCTTGTAGAGTATGTAACTCCTGGAAGTTATCAACTACAATACAACCAATTTGTGCATCCACTGCATATTCCAATTCATGAGGAAGCTTATTGTTCCCGTGGAACTCAATCATCTCAGGACGCATTCCACCCTTTAGGGCAGCATACAGTTCACCACCTGATACAACATCACAGCCAATATTGCTCTCAGCTGCAAGTTGATACATTGCCAATGACGAAAAAGCCTTGCTGGCATAAACAACCCGGTGAGCAATATTTAAATCTTCAAAGACCCGTTGGAAGCTTCGAATCTGCCGCCGGATAGCACCAGTATCATATGCGATCAGTGGCGTACCATACTGTTGTGTCAATTTGAGTGCATCCACCCCACCAATGGCAATATGTCCAGCTGCGTTTGTGTCTACCAAATCAAGTCTATTCGTCATTATCTTCACCCTCTCTTTTTGCATAAAAAAAGCTGTATCCTAAGAAAATTCTAAGAATACAGCTAAATATATCTTTTAATGATTTTTGTATTTTATCTTTGAGCAGTTCCTAACTTAAGTTTAGGCGATGCAACACAAAAAGCGTAGATATATCCAGCTGCATTGGTTTAGCTGATTTACCTACGAAACGTTTAGCTTGTGTGTTTGTCATAGCTAATCTTGTTTGCATCGTTCTAACCTCCTCGTTAAGATGTTTATACTATAACTAAAATAAAATGAGAAATCAACCCAAAATCTCATAAAATATCAAGAAAATATTGCCCTGGTTTTATTTCTTGGGTACAAACCCTTACTATATCAAGCTTTTTTAGCCTTTACTACTTACAATAAAAAACGTGAATAAGAATTCATATTCGCAGCAAGTCGTTCGTCCTTTGCTCTCAAATTTGCGATATTTCCCATGCTATTTGTGGGCTCTTTGCAAATTAAAAAAATGAGACTAACGAGAAAACAGAATTTTCTCCTAGCCTCAATTTAAGTTAAATTATTTTCTATCATTTAGCGCTGAGTGCTTAGCCCCATACGTGAAATACATGACCAATCCGATAATAAACCATACACCAATGTAAATCTTTGCATCAATGTCTAAACCTAAGAACACGATCAACGCTCCTAAAAAGCCTACAAATGGTAATACCGGATAGAACGGAACCTTAAAGCCTGGTTCTGGAATATCCTTACCTTCACGGGGCCGCAAAGCATAGATCCCAATTGAAACAAACATAAAGGCCACCAAGGTCCCTGCTGAAACTAACTGTGACAGGAATTCAAATGGTGAAACAGCCCCCAAGACAACGCCGATGATCGTCAGGACTGTTAAAGCGTTCAAGGGTTGCTTATTTTTACTCAATTTACCTAACCACTGGGGCAACATCCCGTCACGGCCAAATGAATATAACAAACGAGAACCAGCCATCATCATCCCAATTAGCGCCGTGAACATCCCCACAATAGCGATAGTTTGTACAACTGTCGCAACAATTGGGTGACCAGCAGTCCGTAGGGCCCAGCCTACTGGTTCAGCATTATTCGCATAGTTGGTATATTTGAACATTCCCACTAAAACCAGGGAAACCGATACGAACAAAGCAACTGCGATAATCAGTGACCCGATGATCCCCCGGGGCATTGTCTTAGCCGGGTCTTTGGCTTCTGCTGAATTGGCTGCAATCGAGTCAAACCCAATATATGACAGGAAAATAGATGAAACCCCGGCATAAATACCACGCCATCCCCCAAAGACTGTCCCATCAGGGTTAGCTTTGGCAGCAGGAATAAACGGTAAGTAGTTTTCTGGGTGTAAGGCTGTGATCCCTACGAGAATAAAAATAAAAATAGCAATTACTTTTAAAACCACTAAGATATTTTGGATTCGGGCTGCTTCAGAAACACCCCGTGATAACAGATAAGCAATCATAATGATTACCAATGCAGCCACCAAGTCAAACATCCCGCCTTTAACACCAAAGGCATTGGATAGTTGCGGTGGAAGACTAAAGAGCGGCTGAATCAACCCCCGAAAGTTGGCTGATAAGCCGGATGCCACAAAGGCTACCGCAATAAAATACTCAGCCAACAGTGACCAACCAGCAATCCACCCGAAACCTTCGCCAAAAATCACACTGATCCACGAATATGCTGAACCGGCAAATGGCATCGCTGACGCCATTTCAGCATAGGCTAGAGCAACAAAACCAGCAACAACCGCCGCCAAAATTTCTGAAATTGCTACGGCTGGTCCCGCATAGCGAGCTGCTACCACCCCTGGCAAAGTAAAAATTGATGTCGAAACAATCGTTCCTACCCCTAAGGCCAAGAAATCTTTGACCGTAAGAACTTGCATCAAGTGGGAGTCTTTGTCTTGATATACACTCGGATCTTCTTTGAGGGTAAACCTCTTCCATATCTTATGCATATATTCCTCCTAATAGTTATCTTCGTTTTTTATCGTACATTTCTATAAGGTAGATTGCAATAAATAACTTGAACAAATTTAATGACGCAGATTAAGCAAAAAGATCTCAATTGGAGTTCGCCAGTTCAAACATTTGAGT
>NZ_AUHQ01000002.1 GCF_000423265.1 Ligilactobacillus saerimneri DSM 16049
CTAATCAATTAGGAACTAATCTCAAGACACTGACGGTTGATCACGGGAAAGAGTTCGCCAACTACCAATCAATTGAGAAAAATACCGGCGTGCCGTTGTACTTTGCACATGCTTATTCTCCGCATGAACGTGGTAGTAATGAGAATCGTAATCGAGTGTTACGGCGATTTATTCCTAAGGGTCAGCCAATTGAAGAGATTAGTGATGATGAATTGATTCAGATTAACTGGTATCTGAATTCACGGCCACTCAAATGTTTGAACTGGCGAACTCCAATTGAGATCTTTTTGCTTAATCTGCGTCATTAAATTTGTTCAAGTTATTTATTGCAATCTACCCTTTTTTAATGTCAAGTGCATTAAAATACACCTATTGCTATTATTATATTATCACTAATAATTATTTATTATAACTATAATTAAAAAATTATCTAAACTAAAAATGAAACTTGCTTTTTTCGCAATAAAAAGAGCAGAAAGAAGCGCCTTTGCACTGTCTTTCTGCTCATATATTTAGCGTAATAGTTTAAATGTGAATTAAATTTGTGCCCAAATTTGATCCAAGACATTAGTTTGGTCACGATCTGGTCCAACCGAGAATGTCGAAATCTTAACCCCAACTAGGTCCTGAATCCGGTGAATGTAATTACGGGCATTTTCTGGTAATTCTTCCAGCGTCTTGCACCCAGTGATGTCTTCCTTCCAACCTGGGAGGGTTTCATAAACTGGCTTGCAGGCCTGAAGTTGCTTCAAACTTGCTGGATAATGGTAAATCCGTTCTCCATTCAATTCGTAGGCAACACAGATCTTGATCTCATCTAAACCAGTCAAGACATCGACACAATTCAAGCACAGGTTGGTCAATCCCGAAACCCGCTTGGAATGCCGTAAGACAACCGTATCTAACCAACCGATGCGCCGTGGTCGCTTGGTAACTGTTCCGTATTCATGACCAGCTTCCCGAATAAAGTCGCCGGTAGCATCGTGCAATTCCGTAGGGAAGGGACCATCCCCTACTCGTGAAGTATAAGCTTTGATAACACCAACTACTTTGTTGATCTTATTTGGTCCCACCCCGGAACCGATCGTTACCCCACCAGCAACTGGGTTAGATGATGTTACATATGGGTATGTTCCCTGGTCGATGTCCAGCATGTTTCCTTGTGCCCCTTCAAAGAGAACACGCTTACCTGCATCCAGTGCATCATTGAGAACAACTGAAGTGTCAGTGACATATTCTTTTAACCGTTGTCCATATTCGTAGAATGGTTCGAAGATATCTTCAAACTTCAATGGGTCTGCCCCATACACGTTTTGGAAAAGACTGTTCTTTTCAGCTAAGTTAGTCCGCAACTTAGCTTCGAAAGTTTCTTTTTCTAGTAAGTCAGCCATTCGGATCCCAACCCGAGCCGCCTTGTCCATATAAGCTGGGCCAATCCCCTTGCCAGTCGTCCCAATCTTATCACCTTTTTTGGCTTCTTCTTGGAGCCGATCCAAAACAATGTGATAAGGCAAAATTACGTGGGCCCGATCAGAGATCCGGAGATTATCTACGGAAACCCCCCGTGCAGTCAAGTTATCAATTTCTTCAACTAGATGTTCTGGGTTGAGCACTGTCCCATTACCAATCACGTTGATCTTTTTGGGGAAGAAAATCCCTGAAGGCATTAGCCGTAAAGCAAACTTTTCGCCATTGAACATGATTGTATGCCCGGCATTGTCCCCACCAGAATAACGAGCAATGACTTCGGCATTCTGACTCAAGAAGTCAGTAATCTTTCCCTTACCTTCATCGCCCCACTGTGAACCAACTACTACTACTGATGACATAGATATTCACCTCAATATTATTTTTAATGCGATAATTCGCAAAAACACCATTTCATATACTAACAAACACCACATTTTTATTCAAGCTAAAACCGAATATTATCATTATCTAATCCGTTTATGAAATTAAAATCCTGTTCAATGTTCGTCTTTTGAAGAAAAACCTAGCCACTTAGCAGATTGTAAAAAGAAAAATGTTTATAGGCTCTTTCTACGCATTATTATCTATGCCCCTAACAATCATCACATACTCCGGCGCATACATTCTTGGGACTTGTTTCTCCAAAAGACACGACCATATAGGATAAATTCGCACTATATGTCGGGTCTAAACTGGATAATTAGCCTTACTCAAATAAATTTTTATTTTACTTCCACAGACACACAGCCAGGCGTGAGCCTTTTACTTAAATCATTATCTCCTTTTATGCTAAAGTTAAAGTGGTAGGAGGGAATCCCTCCCGAGGGTGGTCCATCCAATCCGACACCACTATTACTCCTTTCTATAAACTAATTGTCAGTGTTGTATTGACGCTGACTCATACCACCCTCGTACTTGTTGTTTAATCGCAGTTAAGAGCTGGGAGAAAATTCTCCTGGCTCTTATTTTATTTAGAGAGAGTATTTATCTTGAAAATAGCCTTCGTTTTTTTAGTTAGTGATTTTTTTCACACAATAAGATATTATATTGAGTAAATGAATTTTTGTTGTAATGCGGAAAGGATGGTCTTTAATTTATGAGAAAAGTTGGTATTATCGGTTTAGGACACGTCGGCGCAACTGTTGCCTTCACTCTTTTCACCCACGGGATTGCAGATGAGTTAGTACTGATCGACAAAAACCCCAAGAAAGCTCAAGCCGAATTTAACGATCTAAGTGACACTTTAGCCCGGAATGATTTCCACGTTAAACTGAAAGCACAAGACTTCTCAGATCTTCGTGATCTTGATGTCCTCATCACTGCTTTTGGGAACATCAAAGCTAGTGTTGAATCCGGCGACCGGTTCGCTGAATTCGGTTTTAATAGTGATGCTGCTAAAGAAGTTGGCCAACAAATTAAAGATTCTGGCTTCCACGGAATCATCATCAACGTTGCTAACCCATGTGACGCTGTCACAACCATCCTTCAAAAAGTGACAGGTTTACCACAAAACCATGTTTTCGGGACAGGGACTTTCCTTGATACAGCCCGGATGCAACGGGCCGTAGGTGATCATTTACACCAAGACCCACGCAACGTCAGTGGTTTCGTTCTCGGCGAACACGGCAACTCCCAATTTGTAGCTTGGTCAACAGTTAGTGTCAACAACAAGCCCGCCACTAGCTTGTTGGACGAAGCCACTCGGGCTCAATTAATGCAGGCTACCAAAGACAATGCCTTCGTTGTGGCTGCTGGTAAGGGTTATACTTCCTATGCCATCGCTACTTGTGCGGTGCGGTTAGCCCAGGCTGTCTTCGCTGATGCTAAACTTTTTGCCCCTGTTTCTGTTTTCGTTCCAAGTGTAGGAACTTACGTTGGTTACCCTGCTATTATTGGGGCCGATGGGGTTGAAGAAGTTATTCCATTGGAATTAACCGCTGCTGAAGACGCCGAATTCCGCAAATCTGCCCAAATCATTAAAGAACATGTTGACCAACTGTTCTAAACTTTTGGTAACACTAATAACTATTAAGGTGGAGCTTCTCCACCTTTTTTTATTGTTTCATAAAAGACTGTGTAATATGTATTTATAACCAGGCTGTTCGTTCTTATGCTAAAATAGGCAACAGAATTATTTACGAAAGGAAGAACATTGTGGCTAGCGAAAATACCCTTAATAACTACTTGCCACCCCAAAACATCGAAGCCGAGAGAGCTGTTTTAGGGGCGATTCTTTTAAATAATAGTGCCATCGCCACTGCGTTGGAATACCTCCAACCAGAAGATTTCTACAAGCATGCCCACCGAATCTTGTTCCAGACTATGGTCGAACTCAACGACAAAGACCAACCCTTGGATACTGTGACCCTGCTCAACACTTTGAAGTCTAATAACCAACTCGAAGACGTAGGAGGGGCCACGATTATTAGTGAGATCGCTAGTGTTGTACCGTCGGCTGCTAACATTGCTTATTACGCCAAAATTGTTGCTGACAAGGCTACTGCCCGCCGTCTTATCGCTGCTGCCACTGGCATCATCACGCAGACCAACGAAGGGGGGATGGAGATTGCTGATATCCTCGATGACGCCGAACGGTCTATTATGGGCGTTTCTTCTAACCGCAATAGCGGTGGTTTCCGGCGAATTGATGAAGTTTTGGATAAAACAGTCGATGAAATCAACCGCCTAGCTACCCAAGGTAATGAAATTACCGGTCTGCCAACCGGCTATACTGGCTTTGACCGGCTGACTTCTGGACTACAACCTGACAATTTGATCATCTTGGCTGCCCGGCCGGCTGTGGGGAAAACTGCTTTTGCCCTTAACATGGCACAAAATATTGCTACTAGTCGTGAAACCACTGTCGCCCTATTCTCCCTTGAAATGAGTGCCGAATCTCTGGTAAGCCGGATGATCTGTGCCGAAGGGACAATTCGGGCTGATCACTTGCGGAATGGGAGTTTAGATGAGGATGAATACCGCAAGTTAATGATGGCCGTTGGGTCCCTTTCGCGAGCTTCGATCTATATCGACGATACGCCTGGGATCAAGATGTCCCAAATCCGGGCCAAGTGTCTCCGCCTAGCCAAAGAGCGGCAAAAAGATAAGCCTCTTGGTTTAGTTGTAATCGACTACCTTCAACTAATTGAAGGTAGTAATAAAGAATCCCGGCAACAAGAAGTTTCTGAAATTTCCCGCCAACTCAAAAAATTGGCCAAGGAAATCAACGTTCCTGTCATCGCCCTATCCCAGCTCTCCCGGCGGGTAGAAAGTCGTGAAGACAAGCGTCCCGTCCTCTCCGACATTCGGGAATCTGGGTCTATCGAACAGGACGCGGACATCGTCGCTTTCTTATACCGGGAAGACTACTACGAAAGTACGAATTTAACCCCTAAAGCGGATGAAAACAGCGACAACCAGCAACCATTCCAGAATACAGATAGCAATCAGGCAGATGAGGTTCCAAGTACTGTGGAATTAATTATTGAAAAGAACCGGGCAGGGGCCCGCGGAACGGTTAATTTGGCTTTCAGTAAGCAGTACAATAAGTTTACCAACATCGCCAACTTCGAAGCACCTGATCAATAAACATAAAAAAGACTGTTCAATCACAAATTCGTGACTGAACAGTCTTTTTTAACTTATCTTACTAACTGTACTTTATTTTTCTGAAACATGTACCCGAACGTGCGCTGTTACATCGTTGTGCAACCGAACTGGCACATTCCGGTAACCCATAGCCCGCAATGGTTCGGACAGGTCCATCTTCCGCTTATCAACCTTGATCCCATGTTGCTTTTCCAAGCCTTGGGCAATCTGCTTGCTAGTAATAGAACCAAAGAGGCGCCCATCAACCCCGGCTTTAGCCTTGAGTTCAACGATCATATTGCCTGATTCTAGCTTCTCCTTAAGAGCTTTAGCTTCAGCCAATTCTTCTGCTTCCCGCTTAGCTTCAGCCCGTTTTTGGCCCCGTAATTGAGACATTGCTTGGGCATCAGCTTTCTTAGCCTTGTTACTCTTGATCAGGAAGTTAGCAAACCCATCAGGAATTTCCTTGATTTCACCGCGTTTTCCCTTACCACGGACGTCCTGTGTAAAAATAACTTTCATGTTAACTCCTCCTTGTCACTAGGCATCAGTTGCATCTGTGCCTGGCTCATCATTATTATTTTCCTGCTCATCGTTAATTAATTCAAGTAATTGCTTACGAACCTCAGCCACTGTTTTGCCAGTAATCTGGGTAGCAGCATTGGAGAGGTGACCACCGCCTCCCAGTTTTTCCATAACAATCTGGACATTGACTTTCCCATTACTCCGGGCAGAAATACCGATAGTATCTTCATCTCGACGGGAAATAACGTAGGAAGCTTGTACTCCACTAACAGTCAATAAAGAATCGGCAGCCTGCGCTGCAGCCACCGCATCAAAGATCCGGTCATTCTCGCCCGCACAGAGGGCCCGTGACCGGTCAGGACCAACAAACTCAACCAGGTCAATCAGGTGGTTACGCTGCATGTAGCTTTGCACATCTTCTTTCATAAAGTGTTGCATCAATGTTGCATCAGCCCCAACTGACCGTAAATAACTAGCGGCATCAAAAGTCCGCGTCCCCGTTCGTAGAGTAAAGGATTTGGTATCAATTGTGATCCCCGTGAGCATCACTGTGGCTTCCAACCGCGTGATTGGTTCTTTGGTTGGTGCCTGATATTCAAATAATTCAGTGATTAACTCACACGTTGAACTAGCATACGGTTCGATATAAACCAAAATGGGGTTTTCAGGAAATTCTTCCCCCCGCCGGTGGTGGTCAATGACCATCACCCGGTTCTGCATCAGTTCATACAACTGTGGGTCCGTAGTCATGGATGGTTTCGAGTGGTCAACCATAATTAGCAAACTCTTACGAGTTACCTTTTCATGGGCTTCTTCCGGAGTAATGAAGCATGTCCGCAAAGCAGGTTCATTTTGAACCTCCTCCATTAGTCGTTGAATATCCGAATGCAAATGCTCCTGGTCCATCACAATCCAACACTTGCGCCCATTCATCTGGGCAATACGCCGGATCCCCATTGCTGCCCCGATCGAATCCATATCAGGCCGCATGTGCCCCATCACAAAAATCTGGTCGGACTGGCGAATCAACTCTTGGAGGGCCTGTGAGATCATCCGCGCTCTGACCCGGGTCCGCTTTTCCATTGGATTTGTTTTTCCCCCGTAGAAACGCGGCTGGCGTCCATTAACCTTCCGAATAACCGCCTGGTCTCCACCCCGGCCTAATGCCAGGTCCATATTACTTTGCGCTTGTTTAGACATCTCATTGAGGTCATCTCCCCCGTAGGCAATCCCGATACTCAAGGTCAGGGGATTATTTTGTTTGGAAGTGTCCTTGCGAATCTTATCCAACACCCTAAACTTACGATTCTCCATCCGCACTAACGACTGCCGGTACCCAATGATAAAGAAGTGATCTTCATCGACTTGTTTTAGAAAAACACCCATCTTGTGGGCCCATTCTGATAGGGTGGTCGTAATGTAATTATTAATATTGGAAATTGTCTCATCAGCCATCGTCTTGGAAACTTCATCATAATTATCCAAGAAAATCTGCCCAATGATCAACCGCGTGTTGCGGAAGCGTTCTTCGATATCGAAGTAATGGGTAATATCCATCATGTAAACCGCATCAATATCAGCTTGAATATACATCTGAAAATGCTGATCTTTCCAAGTTACTTCGATGGGTTTTTTAACTTCCCAATTTTCTGCAATCAAATCGCCCAACTCAGGATCAACCGTCGCGATTTTTTTGCCAATCACATCATCTTTACCAAAATATCGCTGCATGTATGGGTTGACCCATTCAATATCACCCGTCTGATCGAGTAACAGAACCCCCAAAGGCATCCGGATCAGCGCTTCCTGTTCGCCCCGTTTGATCCGATAAGATAGGTCAGAAATATAATCACTAGTATCTTGGGTCATCTGTTGGAACTCAATGTAAATAATTGCCAACATCAGAATGACAACAGCCAAGATGACGATCCCAAATAGAATGTTTTTGGACAATGATAAATAGACACTAATTAGCGAAATAACCACTAAGAAAAAGGCAATCCACCGCAACCGATCATTGCTCATGAATTCTGGCAACCGCCAGAAATCTTTGGAAAAAAATTTCTTCACGGTTATTCACCTCGCAATCTTTAATAAAATCTAGTCATTAAGAATTTTTAAACCTTTACATATGTGTATTCTACCACATTTTAGAAAGTGCTTTTTTTCTATTCGCTAACAAAAAGCGGCGCCTTTGGAGTAACGAATGATCGCCACTGCAAACGCTCCGCTTAAAGTGTTATGGGTTTGTTTTAATTTTAGTATACCCCCAACCGTTGCGTTTGTCAGTATTCACCCCCAGTTCACGCCCAATGTTTGGAAAAACTTTACCGCTTGCCGCCCTGGTTTTTCTTTGTGGCTGGTATAATTAGATTAGTTAATTTACGAAGTAACTCAAGCAAGAGGGGTGTTTTTTATGACAAATCGCATCACAGTCCTAGGAAGTATCAATCTGGATACCACCTATCACGTTAACCGAATGCCACAACCAGGTGAAACCATTGCAGCCAGCAACAAAACTTCTGCAGCAGGGGGCAAAGGCGCTAACCAAGCTGTGGCCGCGGCTCGATCAGGGGCTAGCACAGCTTTTATTGGTATGGTCGGAGGTGATGATGCTGGCCAGTTTATGCGGACAGCTCTAGCAGAAAATAATGTTGATATCAGTAATGTTTTTATCCAAAAAGACATCGGAACTGGGTCAGCCGCAATCATCCTCAACCAGCAAGGACAAAACAGTATCATGGTGTATGGTGGCGCCAACCACGAAATAACTCCAGCCACCATCAACCAACCAGCTGTGATTGATACCATTAGGAACTCCGACTTTTTGATTGCTCAGTTTGAAACGCCACAAGCAGCAACCCTAGCGGCTTTTAAGATTGCTCGGGAACATGGTGTCAAAACCATCCTCAACCCCGCACCTGCCAAAGAAGTATCGGCTGAATTACTAGCCTACACCGACCTTTTAGTTCCTAACGAAACCGAAAGTGAAGCTTTGACTGGAATTACGATCACGGACGCCAAGTCCTTGGCCCAGACAGGAGCCCATTTTGCGCATTTAGGCGTTCACAACCTTTTGATCACTCTGGGTTCCAAAGGAGTCTATCTTTACCAGGAAAAGCAAGCTACAGTTCTGCCTGCCTACAAAGTCCAAGCCATCGATACCACCGGTGCTGGCGATACATTTATCGGGAGTATGACCGCCCAACTTAAGCCTGACTTCTCCAACCTTGAGGAGGCTGTCAACTATGGTCAAACGGCCTCCTCTTTAGCTGTGCAAGGTCTTGGAGCTATGCCTTCGATCCCAACAGCGGCTCAAATCGCCGTGGCGCAAGCCAAAAACCTTACTTCCACTGACGCTTAAGTCCTTCATGGTAAAATAATAACTGGGAAATATGGTTGTTACTTATTTGAAAGGGGTTCAAATCCATGCCAAAAAAAGCTATTACTAACCATCCATTAACCAAGCTAGTTGCGGGCAGTCTCTGTGCGTTCGTTCTCGGAGGTATCTTGGCTGCTCCAACCCTCCGTTCATCGCAGCATACCGTTCCCTCCACAGCCGTGGTCCACGCTGACACAACTGACAGTAGCAGTAGCCAACAAACCACCCACACCCTTACTTCCCCCTATGTTGTCTATGGATCTGGCGTTGCTCAGGAAGTCTATCCTAAGCTCAACGATGCCTTCCAAATTGATAGTAGTTTTAAAAAGCTCACAGTAAATGCTGCTGATTACCACAAGTACATCAACAATGACGCAACTACCGATGCTGCGATGATCTCATCCGTCGCAATCGCTCCTGGTGATCCTGGCTCTGGGGTTAAGGTTAATATCAAACCGTATAATGGTGCTGACAATATTACTAAGGTAACTGCTCAGCAGTATGCTCTCGTAGCCCAAATGGCTGGAGTTACTGACATTACCATCACAGTTACAGCCAACCGTGCTGTTTCTGGGGAATCCGCTCTTACCGGAGTCTATAAAGCTCTGGCCACTGATGGTGCACCATTGAACACTACTAATACTGCTTCAGCCAACCAACTCCTAGACGCCACCCAAACAGCAATCGATGCCAATAAGGATGATACTGCTTACCCAAGTAAATTGATGACAGCGGTAGGGGATACCACCAAGGCCATTGCACAAGAAAAACAAGCTTCTGGCGCCCTTACCGAACAGGAAATTGCCGCCCTCTTGGATAAATATTTAGCCAAACAAGGGATCAGCAATACCATCAATAACAACCAACGGACACTGATTATCAATGCTTTGATTAATTTCCAAAAAGCTCCTATTGCTAATAGCAAATCATACGTAAGTAATGTAACCAATACAATCAATAACATTAAAACATCATCTGGCAACCTCATGAACAAAGCTAAAAACTGGTTTAACAGCGCTACTACAAAGAAAACTGTAGCGCAAACCTCCCAGCAAGCAGAAGGCTGGTGGGACAAGTTTGTGGCTTGGCTGAAAAGTTTGTTTAATTAAGCGACTATAAAAGGCGGACTAACTGTTTGTTTGATAACAGCTAGCCCGCCTTATTGCGTTCTTCTCTTGCCAGACCTAGCTCTGGCTGGCAAACAAAAACCCTACCGTGGAACGATAGGGACAAAAAGGGTTTCCAAGTTCTTTTAGGGGAAAAACTTGGATGGTATTAAATTTACTTTTAGGGGGAGTAAATTTGTACCTCAATTAAGGTATATCATTACTATAATCATATTATGTGAAGAAATTATGAATATTTTGGCAAAAAAATGTGAATTTAAGTAAAAAAATACCCACCGTGTAGCCAGACGGTGGATAGATATGGGTCATAATCATTATTTTCACTTCAAAAATGACAGGGTGGACCGTCTTTAATCCTGGCAAGAGTCATAAAATAACCCTCTAAAGTCGACCCTTTTTGACCAAAATAAAGATTATCTTCTTATGGCATTACATGTCTGCCTTACCCGCAATTCATTTTATCATACTTCAAACTTAAAAGCATTTTTTAAAAAAACAAACTAAAAAATATAATCTTTATCTTATTTTATTTACATCCACCTGTTTTATTGTTCTTATTTTATCGTCTTGTGGTACGATTGACTTGTAAATGAAACTTACATCTTCTCTGCTCACAATACCCCCATATTATGATTATAGTAAGCGACCATTTACATAAACCCCGGTCTGTTTGACTGGGATTTTTTTGTAATGCAGCTAATCTAACGTTTTTTCTAATACTGCGACATTTGGCAAGAATCAAGCCTTGACTATTGTAGAGCTTTTAAACATAATGAATTTGCAAGAATAATTTTATATTAAATGTTATTACAATAAACGTTGGCATTCCACACATTTACCGCTTTCATCATTGATTTAGCGGGGTTTTAGTGTCTCTTGTATACAAAAAGTGGTTAATAATACATTTAGGCGGTGCCGACATTTGCATTTCAGGAGGGATTGGCGTGCAACATTCATATAACGACATCGGGAGTGCCATTCGCAAGCAACGTCATCGCGCTGGCCTAACACAAGAAAAGCTAGCTGAGTACAGTGGACTTTCTGTTAACTTTATTTCTAAGATTGAGCGAACTGAAGGTCAAAATATCAGTTTTCAGAAATTAGGAAATATCGCAGATGCATTAGGGGTTGATATTGCTGATTTCTTCACTGAAAAAGATACTAGTAGCGAAAATGAGATGCCACCATATACTGCAATGTTATTTCGGCAATTGAAAAAGCTTGATTACGAAGATGCAAACAAAATCAGCAAATATTTTTCACAAATTTTGACATATTTCACCAAGGAAAGTGCCAACTAAAAAACCAGCTTAAAAGCTGGTTTTTTGTATTCTTTAGGCTCGGCTAGGATCGAAGATTGGCGCATCACCTTCACTGCCCGGCTCACCCAAAGCTATATTTAAATTGTCATATTCACCACGTTGATCCCGAACGATTTGTGTGATTGCCCGACCAACGGCTTCCCGCGATACCTGTGTAAACATGAACTGTTGGTTCCGTGTCCGTGCTTGGTAATTATCATTCATACTGTTGGTGTATGTTGGTGGCAACCGCAGGATAGTATAGGTAACTCCCGATTGCTCCACCGTATCGGTTAACTGCTTCATTTGGTTCAAGAATTCCTCACCACGGTGCTCTTTGAGCCATTCGCCGAACTTACCGGGAACTTCATCATAGATCCCAACTGCACTAGCATAAATCAATTTAGGTCCCTGAGCTTGCTTGATTGCGTGCAAGACATGGTTCAGGATCGAAGCATCGCTAGTATCAAGAAAGACATAATCGACTCCCGTCATTGCCTGGACTAGTTGATCCTCATCATCCAACCGCCCAGTAATCTTTTCTTCCCGTTCCGGTGCAGTCACACGGATGGCATCAAGATTTTCTCCGTACATCACCAAGTCATCAAAAGATTCTTCCAAGAATTCATCCAGTACGGCAGCTGGTAACTTCTTGGTTGTATCCAAGATTAACACTTTCACCATTATTACTTACCTCTTCATTTTGTTTTTCTTTTTTCCAAGTATATTATTCTTCTGTATCTTCATCATCCATATAGAAGAATGGCTTTTCTTGGATGGTCCCTGGCTCACCAATCCCATAATTGGCTTTAATGTAAGTACCTGAAGTATCAGTCAATACTTCCATGATCCCTTTAATCAAGCCTTCACGACTGAGCTGAGCTAACATGAACTTTTGGTTTTGCGGAACCATGACAAACTTATCATTATCAGATTCTTCATACAGCCATGTGTACCGCAAAATCGTATAGTCTAACCCAGAACGCTCAACAGCATCAGCACACCGCCGCAAACGGCCAATTGCAGGGGCACCTAGTTGTTTGATGTTCCATACACCAAAATCGCCTCCGGTTTCTCCATAGATCCCGACGACAGTTGTGGCAATCAAACGGTTCACATGCGTTGCCTTCATCGCAGCAATCACTGTCCGCACTTCATTTAGCTGCAACATCTTGTTGAGATAGACAACATCAACCCCAGCCATCGCCTCAACTAACTTAGCTTCATCTGTCAAACGTCCATCGATTAAGGTTTCCCGTTCCGGTGCTGATACCTGAACCTTAGCTGCGACAAGGTGATCATAGATCACGACATCATCAGTGGTATTAACCAAGATGCTATCCCGCAAACCAGCGGTGATTGGATTGGTGTCACCTAAAATCAATACTTTTGTCATACTAACTCTTCCCTTCTGAGCAACTATTACCTTATCTATTTTACCGCTTTCAGCCGGGACATTACTATATTTATTACAAGACTCTAAACTTATTCTTGCTCAGTTACCTGTGATTGGTAGTGGCGGCTAACCCACCAATTGTAGCCAATCCCCAGCAAAATCACTAAGCTTGCGACCACCATAATTGCATGTAAACCACTATGCAAGATCCGTCGCATCGTCGGCACCAATGCTGGCGGTAAAGTCCGACTGGCCTGCACATTACTAATCTTATTCATCATTGCCATCGTTACCCGCCCATGGGTTGCTTGAACTTCTCTAAACATCATCACGTTCATAATGACCCCATACAGGGATGACATAAACGTTTGGGCCAAGATTCGGACCAAATAAGATAGTGAAGTAGCAATTGCCATGTCTGCCGGCGGAGCATCTTGTTGAACTTTCACCTGCAAAATCACAAAAATCAAGCCGGAGCCTAGACCGCTAAAGAAACATGCAATTAACAAGACCCAAAATGGGGCCGCAAACCCACTAACAACCAAAACGACTAAACTTACCAAAGTTGCAAATAAACCCCAAAAGATTAAAGTTCCCGCTTGGTAACGCGTTTGCAAATAGGGGCTAACTTGGGCAATGCCCATATTGGATAAAGCATTGGGAATCTGCGTCAATCCGCCTATTAACGCAGTGGTGGCTAGTAAACCTTGAGCCCAGGTTGGAACATAATTAGCGATCGCGATCCCTCCACCCCAAGCTAGGGAAAAAAGAATGAAATCAGCTAATAGGAGTTTATTTTTAAGAATGCGCCCCGGAACAATTGGGTCAACTGCCGCGCGCTCGACGCGCTTCATCGCTAATAAACACACCCCACCTAAGCCAACTAAGATAACCGTCCACAACAATGGTGCCATCCCAATCAGTTGAATCCCCAACAAAATTAGTGCCAAACCACCTGTCATCAATACCGCACCAGCATAATCGAACTGGCTGGTCACTTTATTGGACTGGGTTTGATAAAACCGTTGAACAATCAGAATCGTTACCACGCCTAACGGAATATTGATGTAAAAAATCCAGTGCCAGCTCAAAGAGTCAACAATCCAACCGCCAACTAATGGTCCCAGGACAGTTGCCGTACTCCAACTAGCTGAAATATAACCTAAAGCTTTAGCCCTTTGATAATACTTGGGAAAAATTTCGCCAATAATAATATAGGGTAAAGAACCTATTCCCCCAGCGCCAATCCCCATGAAAAAGCGCGCTAGTAGAAAATAATAAATGTTACTAGCCATTCCTTCAAAAGCAGAACTCACAATAAATAACACCAAGCCGAGCTGAAATGCTAGTTTATTACTAGTTCTTTCTCCCAGCTTACCCCACAAAGGCGAAAAAACTGCCATTCCCAGCAGAAAAACTGCTACAATCCATCCCATATATTGGATCCCATGCAGGTCACTAACAATAGCTGGCAGTGCAGTCGTGATGATTGTTGCATCCATCCCTGAAACAACATTGGCTAATAAGAGGGCAACCGTCACCCAAGTGATTTGTTTTCTTGTCATTGTCTTTCCCCCTCGTCACTCTCCATATTCCATTCCATTTGTGCATAAAAAAAGATGCGACACAAGGTCACATCCCTCCAAATAATGACTACCTCGACTGTGTTATGGGAGTTACAGTACTAACTATTGAGAAACAAAATGAAAAAACTAATAGTTAGATGTGCCAATAGTCATTATTAGTAAACACGATTGATTGGTAAATCGCTTATGCATTAAAAATACAATTTTTATGAGTTTTTTTTAAGGGGGATTTCATCTTTTTTTCCTTTTTCTACCGAAAAAATAGGATTTACAGATCTCCCATGAATAAAATCGCCTGTCCATTCCCTAAATTATCATCATTTTCTAATTTTATAGAAAGCAAACATTACTTATCTTTTTCTTCTTTAAAATGGATAAAAAAAGAACAATCCAAAAGGCGCCTAAGAACCTATGTCCTCAGACGCCTGCTTTTAAGATAACTTTTAGATTATTAAGCGAAACTAGTCATGACACTACCAGCGACAATTAACACCAAGCCCAAAAGGGTAAAGACCATTTCCCGGCGAGTTTTCTTTTCCTTAAGGAACAATACCCCACCTAAAGTAGCCAGTACTACGCTTAATTGGGTGTAAATAAAGGCTGGAGCCACCCCATTTTCCCGCGCAGAGAAGATGTAAGCTAAGGCTGCTACCCCGAAGAATAGGCCTGCAACTGCTCCTAGCCAACTTTCTTTTTCTGCAAAAATCTGTACCTGGCCAGATGCCAATGCATAGATCATCGCACCTAATAAAATCCCTAACATTTGTGGGAAGAAGAGGGCTTGCCCATCAGCGTGCGGTACAATTTGTGGGAAAGCACTATAAAACCAGTAGCCAACAGTCGTAACTACTAAAAAGACTAGGTTTTGCAGGGCTACGCGGTCAGTATCATCATTTTGATCGTTCACTGACGTCAAGACAACCCCCAGCACTACGATCAATAAAGCAACAAAACCAATGATGCGGGCGCTAGCGCCTGGCCAATCACCGAAAATCATTACCCCCACTAAGGAGTTCCCTACCAGCTGTAAGCCCGTTGAGATCGGCATCGTTTTGGCAACACCAATGCTGCGGAAAGAAACAAACTGACCAATTTGACCAATTGTCCAAAAAGCACCACAGAATAATGCAAATAAGAACGTCCGAATATCCAAACTTGGACGGGCTACTAATAGCACCAAAACCCCCACGATGGTGGCACCTAACCCAGTTCCAAAGATCTGGTTGGCAGGTTTGCCCCCCGTCTTGCTAGCAACCAACGGCATGAGTCCCCACCCCAAGGCTGGGACCAACGCAATCAAAATATTCATTTGTAATTCTCCTTATGCCAATAAATTCTCTCTTAAATGTTTCCTTGCAAACTCTCTCTTTTTTGCAAGTGCTTTCTCCATTATCCATTTTTTATTGGTTGATTGCAAGAAAAATTAAAACGTTATCATTTTAAATCATCGCTAACGGTTGCTTTTGGGTCGGGGTTGGGAACTCTTGTTGTAGTTGTATTAACTCTTGTTCTGTCAAATATAGATCGCCGGCTTGAACATTTTGCTGTGCATGTTCAGGTTGACTTGTCTGGGGAATCGCAATAACTCCCGGTTGCCGAATAACCCAGGCCAACATCACTTGAAATACTGACACTTGGTGCGCTTGAGCAATTGCGCGTAAAACACGGTTGTTAGTCAACCTTTGGGTTCCCAAAGTATCACCCTGAGCTACTGGTGAATATGCCATCAGCGGCATTTTCTGGGCTTGTTGCCAGGGTAACACATCGTACTCAATCCCGCGTTCGCCAATATTGTAAAGGTCTTGATTGACAACACACTGGTCACCGCCAGGCGTCTGCCACAATTCCTCCAAGTCAGCGCGATCAAAATTTGATACTCCCCAATGGCGAATTTTGCCGGTTGCTTGGAGCCGATTCAACTCGGATACTGTTTCTTCCAACGGTGTTGATCCGCGCCAATGATACAGGTATAAGTCAAAATAATCTGTTCCAACATTGCGTAGGCTCTGGTCTAAGCTGGCTTCCATTCGTACTGCATTAGCATTAGCCGGTAAAACTTTATCAACTAGGTACACCTGCTCACGTGTATAGCCCTGAAGTGCTTTCCCTACCAGTCGTTCAGCTCGCCCATCGCCATACATCTCAGCGGTATCAATCAGTTGCGCCCCCGCCGTCAAACCTGCTCGAATAGCAGCAATTTCTTGCTTTTCTCGGCGGGGATCATCACCCATGTGCCATGTCCCCAGCCCGATTGCCGGAAGAACTGTTTTCCCAATGGTTACAGTTTTCATGCCCCTTCACTCCTTAATCATTAAAATGTGTTAAATGAGCACGTAAATACTTGCCAGTTAAACTTTGTTCTTGGTGCGCAACGGCAGCTGGCGTCCCAGTAGCAACAACCTGTCCACCTGCATGTCCACCCCGAGGCCCCAGATCCACTATATAATCTGCGTTTGCAATCAGGTCTAGATCATGTTCGATCACAACAATTGTTGCCCCCTGCTCTAGCAACCGATCAAAAACGGCCAGAAGAAGTCGTTCATCCAAGGGATGCAAACCAATTGATGGTTCATCGAATAAATACAATGTCCCATGCTGGTCTTTACTCATATCAACAGCCAATTTCAAGCGCTGGGCTTCACCCCCAGAAAGGGCCGGAGTAGCTTCACCAAGATGTAGGTAACCTAACCCCATTTCTTTTAAGCCTGCCAGAACTGTTCCTAACTTTGTAGTATCAGCAAAGTGGTCATGAGCTTCACTAACCGTCATCGCTAAAATCTGTGCCAGATTGAACCCATGCCAAGTAACTGTCAGTGTTTCTGCATTATACCGTTGACCGTGGCAAGTAGGGCATGGTTGGACCATATCTGGAAGATACTGGATGTCTAAGTTTAAAACTCCGGTTCCTTTGCAAGTAGGACATGCTCCTTGCCTAGTATTGTATGAAAAGTGACTCACTGTCCATTTCTTTTCTTTGGCCGCTCGTGTACTGGTGAATTTTTGTCGCAATATATCCAAAATTCCGGTGTATGTGGCAACCGTTGAGCGAACGTTCTTTCCTACCGGTGTTGCATTGATTTCCACAACTCGTTTGATATTGGGGGCATCCAAGAAATCTACGTGGTTGGGTAATTCCTGCCCCGTCAGCTGGGCTTTAAGTGCTGGTTCAAGACTTTCCATAAACAAAGTAGTCTTGCCAGCACCAGAAAATCCTGTCACTGCTGTCAGCCTATTTTCAGGAATCTGAACACGCACGTTATGCAAATTATATTTATCAGTGACATGCCAGGTGATTTGGGGAACACTCAGCACTACTGGGGTTGTGGAGCGAACCCGTAGTCGTGCCGTCCCTGCCAGGAACGGACCAATCAATGACGCCGAGTCCTCCTTGATCTGCTCAACCGTTCCCTGAGCTATGACTTGACCTCCACTATGCCCAGCCCCGGGCCCAAGTTCAACCACCCAGTCAGCCGCCCCGATCACCGCTGAGTTGTGATCTACCACTAGAACTGTATTTCCTTGAGCTACTAATGCACGTAATATTTTGATTAAACCAACGACATTAGCCGGATGCAAACCAATCGAAGGCTCATCCAGCACGTAGAGTACCCCGGTGGTTGCAGTTCGCAACGTCCGGCTAAGTTGGATCCTTTGCAACTCGCCAGTTGATAAACTGTCTCCTGCCCGATCAAGCGTCAAATAATCTAGCCCAAGGTCGATCAACGGCTGCAAGCTTTGGCAAAATTCGGTCACCAAATTATGTGCTAACTTTGCCATAGTTGGGGGCAGGCTAGGTTCAATTTTAGCCGCCCAGGTCGGCAGGTCCTTAATTTCCATCCGACTAACTGTAGCAATATCACATCCAGCTACCAAGCTCTTTAAAACCCAAGGCTTAAGCCGAGTCCCGTGGCAAGTCGGACATTCCGTGAAATCATAGAACTTGTTGAGCTTTTGCAGAGTCTTTTCGTTGCTGCTGGTTTGCATACTATCTTCCACCGCTGCATAAGCACTCTCATAAAGCGCATTAGTATGAAAAACCCGGCCCGTCTTAGTTGGAAGGTTTACTTCGTATTTACGCTTAGGCCCATGGAGGACAAATTCCTGATCTGTTGGACTTAACTCACGGAAAGGTCGGTCAATATCAATCCCTAGTTGTTCAACCATCGCTGGCATAAAATTACGCCCCGGAAGCCGCCAGGTCGCAATAGCTCCAGCACGAATTGATAAACTATCGTCGGGAACTATCCGGCTCTCTACCAACTGTTTAATTTCGCCCAAACCCTGACAAGTGGGACAAGCACCCCGTGAATTAAAAGCAAAATCCTCGGCTGCTGGGGGCATAAAACACTTCCCGTCAGCTGCTTGGACATCCAACCCTTCTGCCACTCGCAACGTAGGTTCAGCCCGACTGAACGTTTGCGGATGGACATGTGAACCCAGTCGGGAAAATAGGAGGCGCAAAACGTTCGCACTTTCAGTCATTGTTCCCACCGTACTGCGCTTATTAGGAACGGTCGGTCTTTGACGCAGAGCCAAAGCTGCTGGCAAATGACGAATAGTAGTAACATCTGCCTTGGAGTCTTGACTAATACGCCGGCGTGTATATGTCGATAAAGCATCCAAATACCGCCGAGCCCCTTCTGCATAGAGAACCCCCATGGCTAAAGAAGACTTTCCTGAACCAGATAAACCACTAATCGCAATGAATTTTCCTAAAGGAAGATTGAGGTCAATATTCTGTAAGTTATTAACCCGGGCCCCGCGAACTTCAATTTCTTTATTTTTCATTAGATCTCTCTCCAACTATCATTGATGATGGCAATACAAAAAAGCAACGTATGCCAAAGTCCGTAGCAAGTTATCTTATCAATAACCACTATAGCACTTCATATCATTCGTTGCTTCTATTGTTTTAATTTTTTATGTTTCGCATTAAATAATTACTGTTGCACAATCTTAATAGCACTAGCCAACATCATTGCTGCATCATACAGATTCAACGATCGGTACTGCAACTCTGTAAACCCGTCATGGTAATAATCCACTACCTTTTTAAACGGGCACCATACTAGCCCCATTGGTGGACCACTTGGGTCAAAGTCACCCGCAGCATATGACAAATCAAACAAAGCCACCACCAAGCGACAAATATCATAAGAAGTAGCCTGCCCCTGGTCAATCTGCTCAATTGCCAGGGTGCCATTCGAATGTGAAACAAAAGTAATTTTCACTGTGGGAGAAATCTCCAACAACCGGCATAATTGTTGCACCAAAGTTTGTGCATCTTGTTGGTCTAACTCTACCAACACCCCGTGGCGAATGATATACCCGATGGTATACCACAGCTTGAACCAATGTGGTGTCTTCTCTGACATAACAATCCCCTACAATAATAGTCTCGAGCATGCTCACTCTGCACCCATTATATCTGTTTTCCTCACCAGAATAATAGTCAAATTATTTTTATCTCACATAGCACCCAAAGCAGATTAATTCCCCTCCGTTCTAATAACACTTATAATAAGTAAGGTAATACCAATTAATAAGGAGGATATTATGATGACATTCACTAACGTCAACTCACCACTGACCTTAAATAATGGAGTTGAAATTCCATGTGTTGGTTACGGTACATACAAAACTGATCCGGCTGCCACGGCTACGGCTGTAACAGCCGCCATCCAAGCAGGTTACCGTCATATTGATACTGCCATGGTTTACCGCAACGAAGAAGGCGTAGGCCAAGGGATCAAAGCTGCCGGCGTGGATCGGACAGAATTATTCATCACTAGCAAACTCTGGAATACTGACCGGGGTTATGAAGCTACCAAAGTTGCTTTTCAAAAGACTTTAGACCGTCTAGGCTTAGACTATCTTGATCTCTACTTAATTCACTGGCCAGCTAACGAAAAACAATTTGGTGCTGAAGCAGCTAAAATCAATGCCGAAACATGGCGGGCTATGGAAGAACTCTATCATGCAGGAAAGATTCGTGCTATCGGACTGAGTAATTTCATGCCCCACCACGTTAAAAAGCTACTAGAAACAGCGACTGTTAAGCCAATGGTTGACCAAATCGAAGTTCATCCTGGTTGGACCCATGCTGATGAAATTAAAGAACTACAAGCAATGGATATTGTTGTTGAAGCATGGGGACCTCTCGGCGGTCAGGGGGCAACGGTTTTAACCAACCCAACTATGCAGGAAATCGCCACTGCTCACAACAAGTCAACTGCCCAAGTCAGCCTACGCTGGGTTCTTCAACAAGGAGTCTTGCCTTTACCAAAGTCTGTCCATGTAGACCGGATGAAGCAAAATATGGATATCTTTGACTTTGAGTTATCTCCTACCGAAATGGCAACAATTTCTGCCTTGCCAAACCTCGGTGGTCAATGCAAGGACCCTGACGATGTTGATTTCTAAATCTCAAAAATCATTATAAAGATAAAGCAAAGGAGCATATACAGCGTACGTTGTATTTGCTCCTTATTTGTTTATTCATTCTTCATTAACTTCTTTAATCCGCCGTAAAGCAATAATCAGCATTATGACTGTCCAGCCACCACCAGCAACCAACGAACCTAGTAAGTTTCTTCCCTGAAGAAGAATACTACTGTAAGTTTGACCACTGCCAACCCAATCAATCAGGGTGCTAAGTAAATGAAACGAAACTGTAAACCACAGACCGGCTATCAAAGTACGGATTAATGCCCACAATTGAACCCGCTTCTTTTCTGCTGGAGTAACCTCCCGTTCTGTCAGGTGCAAGCGTCCAACTGCCCATCCTAGGTAAGCCATCACAGTTAAGAAAACTATCATGTTAAACCAAATATAGGTTAACAGCACCGTTTCTGTGCGCAATTGCCAAGCAGTAGCCAAGATTGTACCAAACGCTCCTGCCATTTGTAAAAATAATAGTGGGAGCAAAGCTGTATTCCCAATTCGGTTCAATTCCTTTAATCGGTATTCATCCAGCGGACCTGCAATCCCGTAGAAGTGCTTGATTATCCGTGTGAAAAGTGTTGTTTGTGTCATTTCTTGTCACGCTCCTCCCAAAATAGGGTATTGAGATCTGTCCCCAACGCCCACACTATTTTTAAGCACAGATCTAACGATGGATTGTACTTATCATTTTCAATCAAGTTGATTGTCTGCCGTGCTACTCCTACTTGTTGTGCCAGCGCCTGCTGGGAATAATCCGTATGCTGACGCCGATATTCTCGTACCCGGTTCATCCATCCCCCTCCTTGTCATTTATATATGACCTTTTGTCGCTTATAATGTACACCAAAGTTTCATCAATATCAAATATAAATGACAATGTGCACACAAAAAAACCGGAGATGAAATTCATCTCCGGGTTATTTATCAATAATATAGTTAGCGTATTGCCACAGAATTAGTCTTCGTTGACAAATGGAAGCAACCCCATGATACGTGCACGCTTGATAGCGATAGTAACACGACGTTGGTTCTTAGCACTAGTACCAGTTACCCGACGAGGTAAGATCTTACCACGTTCTGAAATGAAACGGCGTAACAAGTCAGTGTCTTTGTAATCGATGTATTCGATGTGGTTTGCAGCAATAAAGTCGACTTTACGACGACGACGGCCGCCACGACGGTTTTGTGCCATTGGTAGTTCCTCCTTAATTAGAATGGTAGGTCATCATCAGAAATAACTTTGCCGTTCTGGTCATCACTAAATGGATCTTGGTTAAGATCTTGGTTTTGATTACCAGTGTTCCCCGACATCGGAGCGGCATTGTTGGAGTAACCCTGGCTCGGGTTGCTATAACCACCGGCTGGAGCATTATTTCCCCCAGCATATCCGTTATTTCCGGATGTGAAACCGTTATTTGGAGCACCACCTTGACCCATGCCGTTACCACCATGTGTTTGTCGGTACTGTTCCGATTGGGAACGACTTTCCATCAGGGCAAAGGAATCTACCACCACTTCAGTCACGTAAACCCGTTGACCTTGTTGGTTTTCGTAGTTTCTCGTTTGCAACCGCCCATCGATTCCCACCATTGAACCTTTATGGGTAAAGTTGACAAAGTTTTCGGCTGACTTCCGCCAGATTACGCAATTAATGAAATCAGCTTCCCGTTCCCCTGCTTGGGTCCGGAATTGCCGATCAACTGCCACCGTAAAACTTGCCACCGCTACTCCACTTTGGGTATAACGCAATTCTGCGTCCCGGGTCAAACGACCTGTAATAACGACTCTATTGATCAAGGTGCATCCTCCTTTATGATTTTAAAAAGAGTTGATTAATCTTCACGCTTTACGATCATGTGACGTAAGATACCATCATTGATCTTTGCAAGACGGTCAAATTCGTTGATTGCTTCAGCGTTGTCAGCAGTTAAGTTAACAATGTGGTAAGTACCTTCACTGTAACCACCGATTTCGTAAGCAAAACGACGCTTAGACCAGTCTTTTGAATCTACGATTTCAGCACCATCATTCTTAAGAATGTTGTCAAAACGTTCTACCAAAGCATTCTTTGCTTCTTCATCAAGTGATGGGTTGATGATATAAGTAATTTCGTACTTCACGACTGTTTGCACCTCCTTATGGACTATTGGTTCTATATTTTAAATAAGAACAAGGAGAGTAATCTAATGCTTTGTGCGACTTAGATACTCACGAAGTAGAATTATAACATGAAGCACTCCGACACGCAAGCCTGAAATCAGCGTATAATCCTCTTTAAAACAACTTTTATGCTAATTTTCTCCCCATTCTATACATACGTTATAGTAGCTTTTTTTGTCAGTTAAAAACGTAATTCACTAATAATATGTACACCAGTGTTCCTCCCAGCAAAGAAAAGACCATCTGCCGCCGCCACCAATGGAGGCCAGCTGTAATCAAACCAGCAATAAGTTCGGGAAGCCCATGGTTACCCTGAAAAAGGTCAATTCCGCGGTAACAGTACACTACCAACATTGTCATGATTGCGGGTGGAAGGAACTTTCCTAATTGGACAATAAAAGGTGCTGGTCGCTGATTATCTCGGCGAGTAAAGAGTACAAACGGAAGATACCGTGTTAAAAAATTAACCACGGCTGCAAGCGCAATCGTTAACACCTGTTCCATTAAAGTCACCGCTGTTCCTCCTTTTGCTGCTCATGCCAATACTTCACTGCAAATTCTGCCACCAATAATAAAAGCGTCACAACCAAGAAGTATCTCTGTCCAATCAATACTAAGGAAACTAGGGTAATTACCATGCCACTAAGCGAACTTAAATGGCTTTTTTCTTTCCGCACTTGGTCGACAGCTAGGCAAATAAAGAGTGCGGTCATAATAAAATCTAGTCCCTTGATTTCCATTCCCAAGGCGCTGCCTAGTAGACCACCTAGGCACGCCCCGGTTACCCAATAGAAATAATTCAAAATGGTAATCCAGACATGCACTGCAGTCTCATCATAGCCTTGGGGGACTTTGACATAGTAATTCAAAACGAAAGTTTCATCCGCCAACCCGTAGATCAAGACCCGCTTCCGCCATCCTTGCAGCGGATATTTGGTCAACATTGACACTCCATAAAAAAACTGGCGAAAACCTAACACGGCTGTCAATAGCAAGACACTAACCGGGTTAAACTGCTGCAAAAGCATGTTGGCGATGAAAAACTCTACTGATCCACCATAAATTGTCGCTGCCATCAAAGTGGGAAAAAGAAATGAAAAGCCTAAGTTATGCATGTAAAGTCCATATCCGATCCCCAAAAACATAAAGCCAAACAAAACCGGCAGTGATGTTCGCAGTGCATACTTGAAATTATTTGGCAAATTTGTCCTTGAATCCATCCCGATCCCCTCTTAGTTTCGTTCTAGTGTACCAGAAATTCTACTTTTTCAATGAAGAAACCTATAAAAATGTGGAGGCAGATTAGGTCTACCTTCACTTAATGGTGATATTCTCTTTAAACTAACTACGGGTGCCTCTGATGATATTCATCATTCGTTACCCTAGGTTAGATCACACTTTCTACCTGCACTACTCAGCACTTCTATTGTCGTGCCCCACATTGCAAGCGGCTCGTCTGTAAATAGCAATTTCGGCGATGATAAAATCATCACCATCAGTTGCTCCTTACAGCACGCCTCTTACCCGCAATGCTCAGCACTTCTATTCCTTAACGTGTTCACCAGCTCAAAAGCCTATGGATAACAACACCCCAATGGATGACTTTATCATCTCACCGGGGTTCCGTTATCCTACGCCTTTTACCCGAGCTGGTTCACACTTCTATTTAACCACCATCTGCACAACTACCATCCATAAAGGCACCGTAACAGCTGCCATCAGCGTTGTTTCCGTAACCATCACCGCTGCATAGTCCGCATCCGCCTGATACAATTTAGCCACGATTGGAGCATTGGTCATAACCGGCATTGCCGCTTGAATCACGAAAACCTGTTTCATCAATAAGGGCATTGAAGCTGGCATTACCAGCAAGATCATCAGTAACGGTGCCACCACAAATCTCCCCAACATAATTAAAACTGCATCCCGATCAAAGCGTAACCGGCACAGCCCAGCGTTGGAAATTGCAATGCCAATAAATAACATCGAAAGTGGAACGGTTAATCCCCCCAGGTAACCACAAGTCTGCATAATAAATGCAGGCACATGGATATGAAGGATGATCAAGATCACTGCCAAGATAAAACCCAACAACGGCGGTGAAAAAATCTTGCTTACCACCTGGCGCCAGTTCACCCCTGCTTTATGCTTTCCATCATGCTGGATCAGCCATACTCCCAATGTCCAAAAGAAGGTGGTGTTGGCCATGTAGTATACCAATACATACGGCACCGAAGCACTCCCAAACAAAGCCATGTTGAGGGGAAGACCGATAAAAACCGTATTTGAATTAAAAAACATCGAAGTAAATAAGCCCCGATGATTTTTCCTAACAGCACAGATCCGTGCAATTGCAGCTGCTAAGGCAAATAGAATTGTCATCGATAATACCGGATAGCGCAAATCCGGGAGTAACTGCCGTAGCTCTGACGCAGTAAACCGCTTGGTAACGGTGGCTACCATATAGGCAGGAAGTGCCACCTGGGTGACCAGCCGCGAAATAATGCGCGGCGATTCTGATGAAAACCATTTTCTCTCATTCATTAAATACCCTAGCGCCACCATGATCAGAATAATACTGACTCCTGATAGGGCAGCTACAATGACTCTCTCCATCTTGTTGCCTTCTTCCCTAATAAATCATTTTAATAATTTTCATTGTATGCCTATTTCACATCTAAATGCCAGATTTCTCTTTTTTTAATTAAAAATATAAATAACGCTATACTAGCCTAAAAAGCATAATATAGCGTTATCTCACATCATTTTATAGGGAGGTATTCCAACTACTCATCATCCCGATAACGGAGGTCATCGTAACGCGCCGTTTCTTGCTGATTAGCCATATCTTCACTTGGATAGAAAATAGTATCCACCAAACCAGCAGAGTTATCCATATTGATGATTATTGGAACCTTTTTTCCGTCAATCTCTTCAGTGTGATATGAATAATATCTGTTAGAGCCATCATTTTGGAACCATCCACGGATAATAATCGTATCTTTTCCCTCAAGCTGACGGTTTGTCGCATCCGCCCAGTTTTTAGCTCGTTCAACCTCTTCTTCAGAATAACTCCCTGGTTCAGGAGTTGGTCTCTTACGCCTGTAAAGAATCGTATTGTCCTCATCACCATCACTAGATATCTCAGTAATCTGGTGATCTGTCACAACTAACCTATATGACCCATATTCAGTCTTGGCATACCAAGTCCCGCGCATCGCCTTTGGAGTAATAACGTATCCATCCCGGTCATCATCGTGAGCGTCATCACTTTTAGCAGATGAACTTTCACTCTTGGCACTTGAGCTTTCAACCTTACTCGTCGCTTCCTCTGCTTTTTCCACTTTTTTTAGCTTAGTTGGGCGATCTTCGATCACGTTAGCAAAGTTATCTTGAAGGTTTTCATCAGCAGCTGGAACCCAGTTGTTACTCTGTCCCTCGTTAGATAACACAATCGGCTCCCCATTTTTCAAGGTAAAGGCATACGTTATACAATCTGTCCCTTTGGGCAGATCATAATTATATAAAGCAACCACGTTGTATCCCTTAATGGCTTTCCCATTGGGAGACCACCCAATCTTGGGCCGGTTACCATTCACAGTCGCATATTTAAGTGCTGTCGGAAATTTCATTCCTAAAGCTGTTTTAATATCGTGGTGACCATCATACTTAGTATATTTTTGACCTCGCTTGCGACCCCATTCTTTCATGAAGCGTGATAACGTCTGGTCTTTTTTCTTTGACCATCGATTGGCTTCACGCTTATGTGTCTCTGTGACAACTTTGGGATGTGATTGTTTACCATTACCACAACCAGTCATCAATGATGCCATACCAAATAAAGCAATTCCCACTGTAAGTAATTTTTTCATAACAATAACCTCATCACTTCTGACCATGCATCACATTATTTATATTTTTATTTTAACTTAATTGCAGTTTCTACGCCATTTTCTATCCTCATCAATAAAAATAGGATGCACCCAGCTGCATCCTACTTTATTATTCATCAACGATGCTGCAGGTCACTATACTGTGTTGCTCCCTGACTATTAGCCATGGCTTCACTTGGATAAAAGACTGCATCAACCCAGGCGCCGGCACCACTACCACTGACAACTACCGGAACCTTTTGTCCATTAACTTCCTCGGTATGGGCCGAATAATATGACCCGGCTCCCGCACTTTGGTACCAACCCCGAATATTGATTGTGTCCATCCCGTGAACCTGGCCAGCCATTGCAGATGCCCAACTCTTTGTTCGTTCGATATCTGCACTAGTGACAGTACCTGGATCTGGCATCTGCCCTTTGCGACGGTAGAGAACGTAATCATACGTCTTGCCATCGCCGTCAGTGAGCGTAATTTGGTGATCAGTTACTACAATTTTTGCTGAACCATATTCATTCTTAGCGTACCAGGTTCCCCGCATAGCTACTGGAGTCGTCACATAGCCGTCACGCTCATCATCATGGGCATCATCGCCTTTAGAACTATTCGCACTTGCACTAGTTTGCGAACTCTTGCTACTGGAACTATCTTCTTCACTGACAGCTTCTTCTTTTTCTACTTTTTTAAGCTTAGTTGCACGTCCTTCAACTATATTGGCAAAATTATCTTGCAAATTATCATTCTTGGTTGGGACCCAATCGTTTTCTTGTCCTTGGTTTACCAAGACGATTGGTTCACCATTTTTGATCGTAAATGCGTATGTAATACTACTGGAATCTGACTGATCATAATTGTATAAGGCAACTACATTGTAGCCTCTAGTTCCCTTTCCTTTTTTATACCAGGTCATATGACCTGTTTTCCCTTTGACAGTAGCAGTCTTCAGGTCTGCTGGATAGGTCATCCCTGCAGCTGTTTTTAAAGCATGGTGCCCATCATATTTGGTATATTCTTGGTTCATTGTCTTTTCCCACTTGGTGATAAATTGGACAAGCTTCTGATCCTTTTTCTTAGACCATAAAGCAACATCCGCTTTTTTGGTTGTTTCTTTAACCACCCGCGGTTGCGACTGCTTGTTACGCCCGCATCCTGCCATTAAAGTAACTAAACTCAAGGTAGCAACACTGACAGTAAGTATTTTTTTCATAAAATAACCTCACAATATCTCCATTCTACTATCTACTACAACTATATTTTAAACTATTATGAAACTTCCCTACAATGCCCAGTTTATTGCATTTCACCTGCCTGTATTTCTCTTTCGTGATACACTAATCAGTGCATATTTAGAGAAAGAATGTGACCCAAATGACTTTTAATTTTTGCCCGCAATGTGGCACTAAACTAGTTACCCAGACTGTTGACTTCAAACAACGCCAAGTCTGTCCGCATTGTCGTTACATTCATTGGAATGATAATGTAATCAGCGTTGGAGGCGTTGTAGTTAAGGATGGGCGCTACCTCCTGACCCAAAGAGCCAATAATCCGGGACGCGGTCATTGGACTAATCCTGGGGGGTTTGTTGAACAAACCGAAACTTTAGATAAGGCCATCGTCCGCGAAATCCAGGAAGAAACTGGGATCATCACCCGCCCCCGAGGAGTTTTTTTGATTGGGGAACGCCCTTTGTCATCCCTGCATACAATCTATGTTAACTTCTTATTGGACTATGTTTCCGGCCAAATAAACATCCAGTCGAATGAATTGATGAACGCCGGCTTTTTCTCACTTGCTGAGATGGCCTCAATGGATGTTGCTGGGCTTACCCGTGAAATCATCCACCGTGCACAAACCACAACCAACCTGCTTCCTTTCCAAGAAGTTAACCTTAATTACACATCCCAATATCGTTTATATGATTAAAAAACTGCTGCCCGCAAAGGACAGCAGTTTTTGTTTGTGTCGACATTTTATCCCCATTCAAATTCTGGATGTTTGCGATCAACTACACCGGTTTGTGTTTTTACTCCAAAAATTGTTTCTAGTTGCTCTTGCAGTTCCATTCGGGCTTGGTCAACGCGATCTTTGTTGATATCTGCAAACCCATCAATCGGGAAAAACACGTCATGGGTGGTCGCAGTAATTTTTCCATGTTCACTCTGACGCCAAGTCCACCTCCTTGTGCGTACTTGGGAACCAACTGCATAAACCACTTCCCCAACTGGTGGTTCTTCTGCATGGTCCGTTCCTAAGGGAACAAATTGATCACCAGCCTGAGCTAATCTCATTGTCACCGGTTCAGCCACTCCATCTAGAGTATGGGTTCCCATTGGTAATGCATATTTGAGTGAGAGTGCATTATTGAGATCTACTAATGGATTAATCGACGGAATTGCATGTCCCTTAGCAATCCGCTTAAACAGTGCTTCAACCGAACACGGAAACCGGTTGGGGTTGATTCCTAGTGCCCGAAAGGCCTCCCGGTATGGAATGACTTCTGGCTGTTCACGTACGTTAACGTTTCGATATTTAACCTGAACCTGCTCATTACTTTGTTTCAACATCGTTGTAATAGTATCATACGAAATTGCATTATTAATACCCTTGGCTACAACTACCCCAACATACATTTCCGGTAATTTTGCAAATATTTCCGGTGCAACAACAAATTTCATCAAAATCCCTCCTTTAGTAAAAAAGCCGGATAAGAATTACCGCAATAATTGCGACATCTTATCCAGCCCGCACAATGTGCAAACCCTCCGATGGATGGTTACTATTTATATTTTTTAGTTTACCATTTTTTGTTTATTATGTTTCACGTGAAACACGATTATTTTTTCAAGACTTTACTTGTGTAACTACTTAATTCCGCTTAGTCAGGGCGATTAAGCTATCCCCTGCTTGAACTGCAGTGGCGTCAATCCGCTCAACATTGGCGTAGTTATTGGTGTTGGTAATTACGACCATGACTGTCGGATCATAGCCGGCTTGCTTGATAGCATCAATGTCTGCTGTCCCTAGTACATCACCCTGCTTGACATGTTGACCTTGTTGAACCGCACTAGTGAAGTGGTCGCCCTTCAGGTTAACAGTGTCAATTCCGATATGAATCAAAACTTCCGCCCCGTCATCTGACTTGAGTCCGTATGCATGCTTTGTTTCATACGCAACAGTAATTTCACCATCAACTGGAGCAACAATTTGGTTAGAGCTTGGAATGATTGCCGCTCCGTTACCCATTGCTTTAGTTGAAAAAACCGGATCATTAACTGCCGTCAAACTTTCCGCCTGACCAGCAACAGGTGCTGTCACCACTTCATCATTTAAAGCCATATCAGCCACTACTTGCGCTGCCGCTGCATCTTGTGCAACTTGATCAGCCGCTGCCATCACTGGTTGTGGATCAACCAATTCACTATGACGCTTACCGTACATGTATGTCAAAGCAAAAGCAACTGCAAAACTAATCAATTCGGCAACCACGTACATTGGGATTGACTTTGCGTTGATGGACAAGAAGCCTAAGAACCCTGCTGAACCCAGGGAAACAGCGATCACTCGTGTTAATCCTGCAAAAGCAGCTGCCACACAAGAACCAGCCAAGGCACAGAAGAATGGGAATTTGAGCTTCAAGTTAACCCCAAACAATGCTGGTTCTGTAATCCCCAAGAGAGCCGAAACACCAGCGGATGAAGACAAGCCCTTCATCTTCTTATCCTTAGTTAATGTCCACACTGCAAAGGTGGCTGCCCCTTGAGCAACGTTCGCCATAGATGCTACAACAAAGATAAAGTCCCCAAAGCCAGTTCCATTTCTAAATGCAGAAATCAGCTGGGTTTCGATAGCTGGGAAACTTTGGTGTAACCCCGTTAATACGATTGGTGAGTAAACTGCCCCGAAGAGCCCCATACCAATAAAGCCAGTAGTGTTATACAACCATACAATAACATTAGTGATTAAATCAGAAACTTCACGCATCACTGGTCCAACAACGATGAAGGTTAAGAAACCAGTAATAATTACTGAAAGCAACGGTGTGAACGTAAAGTCCACGGCAGCTGGCAATCGCTTATGGAACCACTTTTCTAACACTGACAGGATCCAAACAGCTGCCAAAACAGGAATTACTTGATAGTAGTAATTATTTTGGGAAACCTTCAATCCAAACAATACCCAGTGATGTCCTGGAAGTAAACCCGGGGTGGTCATGATCATCCCAATAGCAGCTCCCAAGAACTGGTTGGCCCCAAACCGCTTAGCAGCTGACATCCCTACTAAGATCGGCATAAAGATGAATGGAGCTGCCGACATCACTTGGATCATCTCAGATGCTCCAGCAATCCCAGGCGCCATTTCTACTACTGACTTAGGTCCAAAGAGCCCCGGTGACGTCAAGAAGTTGTTTAAAGCCATCAGCAAACCACCAGCTACTAACGCTGGAATGATTGGCACAAAAATATCAGACAATAGTTTGATAAATGCCATTACTGGATTGAACTTTTGGTCTTTCTCCACAACTTTCTTTAGGTCTTCTGTCGAAAGTTCAGACAGGCCTGTTTCCTTGATCATCTCTGCATAAACATTATTTACATCACCAGGTCCGATAATTACCTGATACTGGCCATTAGTTTTAAAAGTCCCCTTTACATCTGGATTAGCATCCAGAGCAGCTTGGTTAACTTTTCCATCATCTTTGAGCACTAACCGTAACCGTGTAGCACAGTGTGCCGCAGCTACGAGGTTGTCGCGCCCAACGGCCTGAATAACCTCTTGAGCAACTTTTCTATGATCCATCGATCTCACTCCTCTAAAATTATGTAAGCGGTTTTCTTTTATCTGTATCTTATGATAACGCATTCTTTTTCTATGTCAATCGTTTATCACATTTTTGTTAATAAAATTTTTACATCGTAAAAAATAGACTATGAAATTGTATTCCAATAATTGACACACGTTTGACATAATTTGACAATCCGGGTAAAATTTTACTTAAATATAGAATACGGTTACACGCCTTAGTAAAGGAGTTTTCTCTTATGAAATGGACAACAGAAAAACGTTATCAGAATTATGATAACTGGGATGCTGCTACCCTATTACAGCTTCAAGCACAAGCAGCTAATTCCCCTTATCAAATGCATTACCACATCCGTCCTCAATCTGGACTATTAAATGACCCCAATGGTTTTTCCTACTATAATGGTGAATTCCATGTTTTCTACCAAAACTTCCCCTTTGGCCCGGTCCACGGACTCAAATCATGGTTTCATATGACTTCACCTGATCTTGTTCACTGGGAGAACAAAGGCCTTGCATTGATCCCTGACACTGTTTATGACAGTCATGGTGCTTACTCTGGTTCTGCTCTGCCCTTGCCTAGTGGCGACCTCTTTTTGATGTATACCGGCAACCACCGGGATGCAGACTGGATCAGAACTCCGTATCAACTCGGAGCTCTGATGGATTCAAAAGGAAACGTGACTAAATTAGACCATCCTCTAATCATGCCACCTGATTATGTTTCTGAACATTTCCGTGATCCTCAAGTTATTCGCTATAACGATACTTACTACGCTCTCTTAGGGGCCCAAGATCAAGAAACCAAAACTGGGCATATTGTCGTTTACAAGTCGCGCGATCTTAAACAATGGCAAGATCTTGGTTACCTTGACTTCACTGAGCAAGAAATGGGCTATATGATTGAATGCCCTAATCTCGTTTTTGTTAATGACCAACCGGTTCTAATCTTCTGTCCGCAAGGATTGGACAAAAATATTGCTTCTTATGACAATATCTACCCTAACATGTACCTTATCGGGGAAGACATCCGGCTCAACGGTCCCAAGATGACACCTGCACAACCACAACCCCTCAATCTTGACGACGGGTTTGATGTTTATGCTAGCCAAGCATTTAATGCGCCTGATGGTAAAGCATACCTTATTTCTTGGGTAGGCCTGCCTGATACTACCTACCCTACTGATTCAGAAGGTTGGGCTAACTGCCTTAGCCAAGTCAAAGAACTAGAACTTCGCGACGGGCATCTTTACCAACATCCCGTAGTTGCCATGGGATCTCTGCGCCAACAGGGAACATTACTTCGGCCTGAACGGCGCGTCAATGACCGCCAACAGCTGTTAGACCAATCCGGCAACCAATATGAGCTCAGACTGACCCTTCGCAAGAACCAACACGGTAGTTTACATCTAGCAGCTTCAGCAGATCTTTCCCAAGGATTGCGGCTTGATTTCAATACTGGTGCTGATGCTTCTTTGACCCTTGATCGTGGTCAAGCAGGGTTAGCTGTTGCAACTGATTACGGGACAACACGCACTATTACCCTACCAGCTCACCGTGATTGCCAACTCGACATCTTCATCGATGGTTCGCTCTGTGAAGTCTTTGTTAACGATGGGCATAATGTCATGACCGCCCGTTTCTTTGCTAATCCTTCGCACCAAACAGTAGCTTTCGTGGCCGAACAAGCTATCGACTTCACGGGTACCTACTGGCCTTTAAAAAAATAAAGGAGTGATTTATCTTCTATGGCAGTAAAACTTAGCGATGTAGCCAAACTCGCCGGTGTTTCACCAACAACTGTATCACGGGTAATCAACGATTATGGCTATATTAGTGACAAAACACGTAACAAAGTTCACCAAGCAATGCGTGAACTTAACTATCAACCCAACTCCTTGGCACGTTCTCTTCACGGTAAGCATACCAAGTTAGTGGGCTTGATCTTTCCAGGAGCATCCCATCCTTTCTTTGGAGAGCTAATCGAAAAAATCGAAGAGGAATTATTCGCCGCTGGCTACAAAACTATCCTCTGTAATGCTGGGGATGACAAGGAAAAAGAACGTGAATATCTGCGCATGCTTTTAGCCAATCAAGTTGACGGTGTAATTGCTGGCGCCCATAACATCGGGATCGAAGAATATAATCAAGCTGGCCTGCCAATCGTTGCTTTTGACCGCCAACTATCAGACCAAGTACCAATCGTTAGTTCTGATAATTACCAGGGTGGAGTCCTCGCTACCGAGGAACTTTATCAAGCTGGCTGCCGCTCAATTTATTTTGTCGGTAACCCCAATTCCCGCGTTCACCCTACCGATAACCGCCTTGCTGGTTACCAAGAAGTTATCAAAAAATATAACCTAACTAGTCATATCCATTCAGTAACTTTTGCTGAAACCACTACTTACAAGGCAATGCTCATTCGCGATCTTTTGCAAACCCACAAGGTTGACGGCGTTGTCTGCACCGATGACTTAACCGCCTTATTGGTCATCAATATTGCCCGTGAATTAGGTCGTCGTATTCCTGAAGATGTTAAAGTGATCGGTTACGATGGCACCCAATTTATCCGGCAATACCACCCAGAATTGTCGACCGTTGTGCAGCCTATCGGCGATATTGCTAAAGTTTTAGTTGACCTGTTGCAGCGACGAATCAAGGAACCTAAACAAGCGATTGTGCCAAAAAACTACACTTTGCCGGTAACTCTTCTCCGTCGTTCTTCTAGTCGGTAAAATATTTCCTGGGAAATATGCAATTAAACATATCATATAAATAATTGAGTACCTTATTTAGTGAAGACGACAAAAAAGAGCTAGAAAATTCAATTTCTAGCTCTTTTTTGCTTGTAATTATTCTGCATCAGTTGGCTTTTCTGCCCGATCTAATAACCGTTCCAAGTCACGTTCTTTGTCACCCGTTACCGTTTGATACGGTGTTGCAGGTGTTGCTTCTGGTTGGCTAACTTCTGCTAATTCTTCATCTTCTTCTGGTTCAACTTTGGTCATTGTTGAAACTTGTGCATCATCATCAAGTTTCATCAACCGAACACCAAGAGTTGCCCGTCCCGTTTGGGAAACATCTGCCACTTTAAAGCGGATCATTACTCCGCCAGTAGTGATAACCAGAATATCTTCGTCGCCCTTTACCGTAGTTAATCCAGCTAACGCACCATTCTTGTCGGTAATGTTTAAGGTCTTGACCCCCATAACACCACGATTTTTAATGCCATATTCAGATGCCGGTGTCTGCTTGCCATAACCTTTTTCAGATACAACCAGCACATTGCTCTTAGGATCGAGAATAGCAGAACCAATGACATAATCATCATCCCGTAAACGAACCCCCAGCACACCACTAGCAGTCCGTCCCATCGACCGGACATCGGCTTCCGCAAAGCTGACGGCATAACCATTGTGGGTCCCGATGATAATGTTCTGCTTACCATCAGTAATTACCACTTTGATCAACTCGTCACCATCACGCAGATTGATTGCTTTCAAGCCGTTACGGCGTACATTAGCAAACTCTTCCACTGCCGTCCGCTTGACACGCCCGTGAAGCGTGGTAAAGAAAAGATAGTGCGCTGCATCTTGATCCTGTTGATGTTGCTCTGCTGTTACTTTAATTACCGCTTGGATCTTTTCTTCAGAATCAATATCCAGCAAGTTGATAATTGGAATTCCCTTTGCTGCGCGCCCATATTCAGGAATTTCGTATCCTTTCATCCGGTAAACTTTACCAACATTAGTAAAGAATAACAATACATCATGGGTTGAAGCAGTGATCAGGTGTTCAATAAAGTCATCATCATGGACATTCATTCCTTGAATTCCACGTCCGCCACGATTTTGCGCCTTAAATTCGCTGGTTGGCATCCGCTTGACATACCCATTATGGGTCACAGTGATTACCACGTTTTCTTCCTCAATTAGGTCTTCGTCCTCTAAAGAAGTAACTTCGCCAACCATCAATTCTGTTCGCCGCTCGTCTCCGAACTTCTCCTGAATTTGCAACAGTTCTTGATAGATAATGTTGTGAATCCGCGATTCGTGCGCCAAGATATCTTCATAGTCAGCAATTGCCTTCATAGTCTTGTCGTACTCATTTTCTACCTTGTCCCGTTCCAAACCTGTCAACCGCACTAGGCGCATATCTAAAATGGCTTGGGCTTGCTTGGCTGATAAACTATATTCATTCATCAGTCGGTCCTTGGCAATTTCACCACTTTCAGAATTACGGATGATATTGATAATTGCATCAATATGGTCTAACGCAATCCGTAACCCCTCTAAAATGTGGGCCCGTGCTTTAGCCTTCTTGAGGTCAAATTCAGTCCGCCGCCGAATAACTTCTTCTTGATGCTTGAGATAATGTTGTAAGATTTCCTTCAAGCTTAGAATCTTTGGCGTTCCATTAACGATTGCAAGCATGTTGAAAGTGAAGCCCGTTTGCATCAAGGTTAACTTGTACAAATTATTCAAGACTACTGATGCGCTATAATCGCGCCGCACTTTAATGATGATCCGCATTCCTTCACGGTCAGATTCATCCCGAATATCGGTAATGCCTTCGATCTTCTTTTCCCGTGCTAATTCAGCAATCCGTTCAATCAGTTTGGCCTTATTAACCATATATGGTAATTCGTGGACAACAATTGTCTGCTTACCATTCTTTTCTTCTTCAATATCAACTTTAGCCCGCAACGTTACTGTCCCACGTCCAGTTTCATAGGCTTTTCTAATCCCTGATTTACCCATAACGATCCCACCAGTTGGGAAGTCTGGACCTGGAATTGCTTCCATCAAGTCAGCCGTAGTAGCATCCGGATTATTCATCAAAACGTGTAACCCTGAAATTACTTCAGCCAAGTTATGCGGAGGAATATTAGTCGTCATCCCGACCGCAATCCCCGTTGCCCCATTAACTAGCAAGTTAGGGAAACGCGATGGCAAAACGACTGGTTCCCGCTCAGTTCCATCATAGTTGGGCTGAAAATCTATCGTGTCTTTATTAATATCACGTAACATTTCCAGCGCAATTTTAGACATCCGCGACTCAGTATACCGCATGGCTGCAGCGCCATCACCGTCAACCGAGCCAAAGTTCCCGTGCCCATCAACTAACAGGTAACGGTATGAGAAGTCTTGTGCCATACGCACCATAGATTCATAAATAGCTGAGTCCCCGTGGGGGTGGAACTTCCCCATAACATCCCCAACAATCCGGGCTGATTTCTTGTAAGGTTTATCCGGTGTTACCCCCAATTCATGCATTCCATATAGGATTCGCCGGTGCACAGGTTTTAACCCATCCCGAACATCGGGCAAAGCCCGAGCCACGATAACACTCATGGCGTAGTCTAGAAATGAGGTCCGCATAACGTGTGAAAGGTCAACATCTTTTATTCGTTTAGGTACTTCTACCACGTTTTTGTCCTCCTAAATCGCATATTTTTGTAACTTATTTCCCAGGAAATATTAAATATCCAGGTTTTCAACAAAGGTTGCGTTGTCTTCAATAAATTGCCGCCGTGGTCGAACATCGTCCCCCATTAACATCTCAAAGACGCTATTAGCCTCTTCCGCATTAGAGAGATCAACCCGCAGTAACCGGCGGTTGTCAGGATCCATAGTTGTTTCCCATAACTGTTCCGCATCCATTTCCCCTAAACCTTTGTACCGCTGAATAACTGGCTTCGGACTAGGTGGTAGTTGTCCAAGTACGTCTTCCAATTCTTCATCTGAATCGATATATTGGATCATCTTTCCCTGCCGCACTTGATACAGTGGTGGTTGGGCAATATACACGTAACCTTTTTCAATCATTGGCCGCATGTACCGATAGAATAATGTCAACAGCAACGTCCGAATGTGGGCCCCGTCAACATCGGCATCCGTCATGATAATCAACTTGTGATAATTAGCTTTTTCAACGTCAAAGTCTTTCCCAAAGCCTGTCCCTAAGGCAGTAAAGAGGGAACGAATTTCTTCGTTAGCTAAAATACGGTCCATGCTAGCTTTTTCGACGTTCAAAATCTTCCCCCTAATTGGCAAGATTGCTTGTGTCAACCGCGACCGCCCTTGCTTAGCGGAACCCCCAGCTGAATCCCCCTCGACGATAAACAATTCTGAGATTTCCGGATCTTTGCTGGTATTGTCAGCCAACTTTCCTGGTAAGTTGGAGATCTCTAACCCATTCTTCTTCCGCGTCACTTCGCGTGCCCGCTTAGCAGCTACACGCGCCTTGGCTGCAATAGTCCCCTTTTCAACGATTCGCTTAGCAACATCAGGGTTTTCCAGCAAGAATTTAGAGAATGTTTCAGCAAACATGTGATCAGTCACTTTACGCGCATCTGAATTCCCCAACTTAGTCTTTGTCTGCCCTTCAAACTGCGGATCAGGGTGTTTGATCGATACAACAGCTGTCAACCCTTCACGAACATCTTCACCGGAAAGGTTGTCTTCGTTTTCTTTGAGCAATTTAGCTTTACGAGCATAGTCGTTAATTACCCGGGTTAATGCCGTCTTGAAGCCCGCTTCATGTGTCCCACCTTCATACGTATGAATGTTATTAGTAAAGGACAAAAGTTGAGAATGATAGTCATCAGTGTATTGGAGGGCGACTTCAACCGTGATTCCGTCTTGTTCCCCTTCAACATAAATCGGTTCAGCAAATAATGCTTCTTTTCCTTCGTTGAGGTACTCTACATAATGCTTAATCCCACCAGCATAGTGAAATTCTTCATGCGTCGGTTCTGCTAAACGTTGATCGTCAATCGTCAAGCGTAACCCCTTATTCAAGAAGGCTAATTCTCGAATCCGTGTCGTTAAAATCTTGATATCATACGTAGTAGTTTCCTTGAATACATCCGGATCTGGTTTGAAGTGAACCCGAGTCCCATGCTCATGAACACCGCACTGACCAATAACATGCATTGGCTCCTTAACCTTTCCTAGGTCAAAGGACATCGCATAAATATTAGTATCGCCTTCTCGTTTAACTTCAACATCCAGTTCAGTTGATAAGGCATTAACTACCGAAGCCCCCACCCCGTGGAGTCCTCCGGAAACTTTATAACCGCCACCGCCGAATTTCCCGCCGGCATGGAGAACAGTGAAGACTGTTTCAACGGCTGGTTTGCCCGTAGTTTTTTGGATATCGACTGGAATTCCCCGCCCGTCATCGATTACGGTAATACTGTTATCTTTTTCAACAGTTACATTGATTTCCGTTGCAAACCCCGCTAAGGCTTCATCGATCCCGTTATCAATAATTTCCCAAACGAGGTGGTGCAACCCCTGCGAGCTGGTAGAACCAATATACATTCCCGGCCGTTTTCTAACCGCCTCTAACCCTTTGAGGACTTGAATTTGACTCGCATCATATGCTTCAGCCGCTTTTTCTTTTTGAATAAGGGCTTCTTTTTTCTCCTCTTCGGTCACTCTAATTCCTCCTTAAATTAAAACCAGCGTCTTGCGCTATCGCTTATCTTTGTAATTAATGTTTATTTTTTGTTGGATAAAAAACTTGTGTTGGTAACGTTGGCTGAGTCTTGCCCTGAGCGTCCAATCCCAAAAAGGCATTTAATTCCGCATCACGTTGATTTTTCCGTGCTACTCGCGCTTGTTGAGCGGCCGTCAACTCAACTTTTTGCCCTTCCTCTTCGACTGTTACTTGCCCATCTTCAATCCGTAAAACACGTGGTTGCTTGATCAACTTCTTGGCAATACTCGACATATCAGGTGTTGTTAAAAATGTCTGCACGCGATCTTGGATCGCCTTCAATAAATGGGTTTGTCTTTGCCCATCTAATTCTGAGAGAACGTCATCCAAAAGTAGTAGGGGGTATTCTCCCGTCTGATCTTTCATCACATCAATCTCAGCCAGCTTGACTGCTAGTGCCGTCGTCCGTTGCTGTCCCTGTGAGCCATATGTATGAACGCTTTGACCATTGACCAAAAACCGCAAATCGTCACGGTGCGGACCTAGCAATGTTACTCCCCGCTTGAGTTCATTCGTCTGTAAGTCATGGTATTCAGCTACCATTTTTTCTTTCAATTCAGTTACACTCATATCTGAAAAATCTTTCACAGAACATTTGTAATCAAATGTTAGTTTTTCATTATGCTGACTTATTTGCTCATGTACCTCTTGTGCGTAGTGTTCCAACTTGGTTATAAAACGCTGGCGCATCACTATTACTTGACTTCCCCACTCCGCCAACTGCTCAGATAATACGTCCAGATACAGCCGATCATGTGCTTCCTTATGGGCTAACAGCTTCAAATACTGGTTCCGTTGCTTGAGAACGGCATGGTATTTGGTAAGGGCATACAGGTACTGGGGATCAATCTGTCCAAACTCCATATCAATAAAGCGGCGGCGCACACTAGGCGCTCCTTTTACCAAATCGAGGTCTTCTGGAGCAAATAAAATCACGTTCATCTGGCCTACATACTGCGATAAACGTGCTTGTTCGATATGATTGATCAACGCTTTTTTTCCTTGAGCACTTAAGTCTAGTTGGAGCTTCACTGGACCTTGTTCCCGCTGGACCTCACCTTTGACTTGTCCATGGTGGGCCTTAAACTGAAGTAATTCATGGTCATTGCTAGTGCGGTGACTCTTGGTCATTGCCAAAAAATAAATCGCCTCTAACAGGTTGGTCTTGCCCTGAGCATTACGCCCTAAGAGGACATTGATCCGGGGTGAAAATGCCAGCGTCAATTTCTCATAGTTGCGGAAATGTCGTAGGTCGATATTTTTCAAATACATAACCTATGATCTCCGTTAAGCAGCAACTAACTTAAATTCACCAACATCTGCGATCACAACGACATCGGCAGGATATAACTTTTTACCCCGTCGGTTTTCTGTCACCCCATTCACGGTGATTGCTGCTGCATGTTCTTGTAAAAACCACTTAGCTTGGCCACCGGTTTGAATCACACCAGCGATCTTTAACAACTGTCCCAGCGTAATATATTCAGTTTGTAATTGAATTTCTTTCACCGTAATTCCTCCCTTTTTCAGCAGATTTTCACTTCTAAATTATACCTTTTTTTAACGTAAAAAACAATTTTTAGAGTGATTAGAAAGCCTTGGACGCTTTTTAACTACTTTTAATGTAGTCATACTAGATATAGATTTAAAACGCTCATAGGGCGTTTATTTCGTTTTTGATATTATTTTTAGAATTTAATTCTCCGTTAGTGCATACAAAAAGAGCCGTGTTTTTCAACACGACTCTTTTCACGGTTTTACTCGTTTTCTTTAGACACTTAATGCGACACGATGATCCACAACGACTGCTAGGTTGTCATGGTGATCTAATTTCTTCTCTAATGCGACCACATCTTCATACGATGGGTATACACCACGGAAAATATTATCCCGGATCATATCGCGTGCTTCCAAAAAACTGGCGTGACTATCAAAGCTGACGCCCATGATAGTCGAATTTAGTTCGCTGACACTCTTAGAGAATGCCGCTTCAATCTTAAAGTTGCAAAATGCACTTGCATTGATGTTCATAGAGCAGTCCTCCCGCCAAGAAAAATCAGAGGTTTATTTGATTTTTTTATTTTTGATTGCTTAAAAAATAAACTAATCTGCTCTCAATTGCAAGCCTTTTTTGTTATTTTCGCAAAAATGTAATATTTGGGTCAAAGCCTTATGCCCCATGGGGTGAACAAGGGACAAAAATCGACCTAACTAACTATGTATCTTGCTTGTAATTGCTCGCAGTGGCAGGGGCTTTTGCCAATAAAAACCCTGTTGTAGCTGACAATGGCACTGAATTAATTCCTCTACCAAACACGGGCATTCGACCCCTTCAACTACCATTTCTAGGCCCCGCCGACAAGCTAAGTCTTGCCATGCTTGAGCAAATAATACTTCACTAGAATGATCTTTTTGACCAAAAATCAAGAGGGAAAACTTGATCCGATCAAGGTACTGCGAGTTATTCAAAACAGTCTGTAAACTGTTATACCCTGAACCTACATCATCCAAACTCACCACAAATTCCCGCTGCTTTAAATTATCTAGCAGATCTGTAAAATGCGGTAATTTTGTCCCGGTAGAATTGCGTTCTGTGATCTCCAGATGCAGCTGCTTGTTCAAACGTTGTAACTCGTTCAAATAATCCCAGCTATCCGGATAAATAAACTGCCATGGATCAATATTAAGATTTAGAATAATTTCCGGATGCGCATCAAAAAAAGTCTCCAGTTCGCTGATTACCCACGCGCGCATCTGCTTGCGGCGCTCAGTAACACTCATCCAGTGGTTTAACTGTTCAACTGCTACCGCCTGCCCGTTGGCTTGCCGTAGTAGCAACTCGTAATCTACTACCTGTGCCTGATCAACTCCAGTCACACGGTAGATGGGTTGACAATATAAGATCAAGTCTTTTACCTCTGCTACGCTCATTGTTCACCTCGCGTTACGCGGAAGAATCGTGTCGGTGACTCCCCAATCTCTAATTGCTCCAAGTAACAATCTAACTTTTGCAGGTGCGCATCAATTTCATCAAAGAAATAATCACCTAGATTCTCCAGTGATGGGTTGATTTCTGTAAAGGGAGCTACATTATTCAGTAACCGTCCTTGAAGTGGGGTAACGACTTCTTGAATTGCTGCTTCGATTTCATTAAAACGTAGAAATTCATCATCGTTGTTTTGCCGTACCTTACAGATAATTTCCCACGTGTGCGGATGGGTAGCTCCATCACTGTTTTCCCACCGCATTGCATGAGTAGCATTGAGATACGTCCGCAATCGGTAACCATATGTTTTCTTCATTAATTTTTCTCCCCTTCCTTACTATGCCAAAGACGGTGCCAATCGTCCTTGATCACTTGCCATACTTCGTGCCGTTCAGTTGTCATATCGGTAGTGCGCCAGCTTGCTTGACGGAAGGAGGTATTGATCACCCCAATTCCCCGGAAGAAACTGACAATCACATTGTAGAATGGCAAAGTTAATAAGATCCAACCATGACGTCGACAATAACGTTGCTCGTCCCGATCAAACTTCAAATATACTAGCACATTGCTCCAGTTTAATATTCCAATAAACAGATACAGCAAATACATTGCCACAAATGACAATGCAATCATCGCTGCTGAATAACCGAATGGTACCAAAATAAAGATGGCGAAGAGCCAAACAATTTTCAAAAAGTTTACTGTATGATCAACAATCAGCCGGCGCACAATGAAATTTGACCAGAGCTCCTTTAGACTAATATGCTGTGCCAAAAAGGCGCGAATAACTTCGATCTCCCCGCGCTGCCACCGCTGCCTTTGCACATATAGTTGGTCCCAGCCAGAGACCGGTTCAACGTAAAATACTGCATCCGGACAGAGACGAATCTTTCCTTGCAGATAATATCTAATCTGGAAAGTCATATCAGTATCTTCACCCACGGTATCAACGTTATACAATCGTGACTGCATAAGCGCTGACCGTCGAAATGCTGAGAAAGCTCCAGACATTGTGAAAATTTCATCATCTTGTGATTCAATCGTCCGCCCCGCCAGGAACGTAATGGCATATTCCATATATTCATTTAGGTGCAGTAACCGGTGTTTTGGCTGTTGTGCGATCAAATTTCGGTTACTCAAAATTGTCCCCGTTTGTGCTTGCACATCTGGATGGGCAATAAAGTTTAGTACCATATTCATCAATGCTCTAGGTTCCAATGTTCCGTCGCTATCCATTGTGATTACATAGTCACCTAAACTATTATAGATAGCCGAGTTTAAAGCGCGGGCTTTTCCTTGTTGCATTGAAAGCCACTGCAGCCGTAACTTAGGAAATGTGCTTTGTGCTTCCTGAAACACTGCAAAACTGTTATCTGTACTCATATTGTTGGCACAGATAACTGTAACCAATTCGTTCGGATACGTTGAATTGGCAACCGACGCAATCGCAGCAAACAAAGTATCCGCTGAATTATATACTGGCATAATTACCGTCAGTTCCGGCATCCGTCCTGGCATAGGCGTTTTTCTTTCTCGGCGCAACGTCCGCCGATTCCGCCACCATGCAACTGCAGCCGGAATTAATTCAAACAAGGCCGGGATAACTAACCATGCAGTCCAAAAGCCCATCTGTAACATTGTTTGCTTAACCATTAGTTTCCTCCCTCATTTGAAATTGTTGGTGACCGGCTTGCCCCAACTGTGACCGTGTAAATACATGGTAATACAATCCAATTACCATCACATAGAACAAAATACGCCCAAAGACTGTATGGACCCAGAAGAAACTGCCGTTACCAGTGTAATAAAGAATCGTTGCGATCAACGATAAGCGAAAAACATTGGCAATAAAAATCCAACCAACACCCAGGACTGTCCATTTAACTTTGGCCATTCCCCGATAAAACGGATAGAACCACAACAAACTGAGATAAGCTAACGTCTCAATGATCCCTGAACATTCATAGTCAACAAACAGTAGTACCAAGCCGTGATTATTCTTGATGCTGATCAAGTTATGAAGGTACGAACTCGTATAAATCCCTGTTAAGTGCCCCCACCAACCGGTCACTTCTGTCACTAGTGCAGATAGGAGCCAGACAAAGTACGCCCGACAAACAAATGCCAGAATAATAAAGAGTCCGACACTGCCGACCCAGAAATGAATAGCATCTAAATGGGCCCGATGCAGAACTGAGAGCGCGTATAGCCAGATAATTGTTCCCAAGATTATTGTTCCTGTAATCATTGCTGGATAACCGCTCCTTTCTCTTGTTTAAAACCAATATTAATCAAAGCCCGTGTGATCACTTGCACTGCCTGCTCCCACGTAATTGTGGTTAACAATAGCATTGCTGGCAGGAACTGAATCATATAGCGACTCCGTCCCCCTTCAAAAATCAAGAGGAATAGCCAGGCGCCAATTAGAGCCAACCGTAAAGCGTTGGCCCAGAAGTCACGACGCTGCCACCCACATAATGTAACACTCAACATCCCGATCCACACTAGTTGGCTTACAAAGAAAAAGAGCTTAGTGTTAGCGCCTGTCGGATATAAGAGGGTCTGATAAATCCATCGCCAGCCCCGGTCCGGTTGCCCTACGTGCATGAATGTTCCTTCGCCTAACCAACCAAAGGAGCCTGCTTCCATGTTGTAACCTTGCTTACGCACCAGAAAAGTTGCGTACCCGCCAATCCCCCGCTCTTTGAGTCTCTTTTTAATCATTTTTTGTGAATAGACTATCTTATCTTTTTTAGCGGGTAGTTCTGCCATCTTGAGCGCATCATCTGGGTTGTAACTACCATCACGCCCGGACATCCCCATATTGATGAAATGAATTGCCGGGATCTTGAGTGCTGGATTAACCGCCAAAAAGTGTTGCTGCTTGACGGCTCCTTGCAAGCCGACATAGGTCAAGCTACTACTAGTGGCCAAAATAAGCGCTAAACCAGCACCAATCATCAGCTTCCGCCACTTAAAATAACGCAGACCGCTAGCAGCTGCCAAGGCAACAATTGCCACCATCGGAATAATTGCTGATGGTTTTAAGATTCCCGCAGCAACGGTAGCAACACCTGTCACCACTGCCCCAAGGATCCGCAGCCACCAAGGCCTATTCTTACTAAGAAGCATCGCTGTTCCCAACAAGCCGCTTGCCACTGCTGGTAAAACCCACGTGTCAGTATATGGGACGATAATCATTGGGAAGATTAATAATCCTAGTGCTTGGATAAACCATAAGGTGCGGACATACTGTTCTCCTAAAAGACGCGCAGTAAGTAAATTGATCAACGCTGCACTATCAACTGCAATGAGGGTTAACCAGTCCATTGTTAGCCAGCTATTACTATGTAACCATTGTCCTAACATATGTTGTAGCAATACCAGGGGAATGTTGTTATAGTTTTGGCTAAAATATCCCCGAACATCAACATCAGTTGGGTGGAGCAAGGCCCGATGGACCATGCCTGCATCAAAACCAATTGCAGGATGTGTAGCCGACACGAGGCTAACCTGAACTAGGATAACAATTGCGGCACTGACGCTGATTCCCCACCAGCCACTGTTTTTGATCAGCCAGATCAGTTGGCGCCGGACCCTATTATCCGTCAATAACATTGCTCCCAAACTTGCCAGTACGGCTAATCCTACTAAAGTTAGCCATGTTGTACTTTCTGCTTGCAACAATAGGTTTTCTGAAGTCAAAGCAAAATACAGACTTACCGCTAACATCACGGAGAAAATCCCTGTAATTGCTCGCCCCATCCAGGGCCACCATTCCTTATTTCTCACTTATCCTACTCCTCTTGCGTTTATTCAGTACGATAAACCCGATCATTACTAAAATAACTGCACAAACTACGGGAACTAACCAGCCGGTACTGGTGCCTTCATAGGTAATCCCCGGGCCATCACTATCTGTTCGGTTAAAATTCCATGTTGTTGATGGACTACTATCCACTCCCTCTCGTCCCAAGGCAGCAAACGGCACTGCAAATTCCATATAAGTTTCATACCGCCCTTTGTAAACATAGCCCCCATAAGCTACAAAATTACGATAGTAATATCCATGAGAAGTATCGATCACTTTTACGTTAACGTAGGTTCCTTCCCCGCGTTTTAAACGGTTAGGATTGAAGGGCTGATCACTATGCACTGCCTTATTGAGATTCAAGTCTGTTAAGACAACTTCTGCAACATCTTTACCATTGACTTTGATCCGATAACCTTCCCCCATCGGATTCTTCCAGCCCCCACTAATATGACGTGAGTCTAACGTGATAAACCCATAGATATTCCGATCATCCACTGTAAACCGCGCCTCATGGTATAAGTCACTATCTAATGACCAATCAGCGGCCGGATAATCGGCCCACTCGCGGAACCCACCACCAATGGTGATGGCGTCGTCATCATTGGGAGTAAAATCATCCACGTATGTATCCTGAACATTTTTATACGGATACCCCCATACTTGGGCATGTACTGGGAGGGTAAACAACCATGTCGCACACATCACCAATACAGTAATAAGTATTTTTTGATAAAGTTTTTGCACTTTAGTGTCCTTTCTAACCCAGTAATAGTAGCTAGCTGCATTCTGGTTGCCGTGTCCTCCGCCATTTCACTATTCCCAAACCAATTCCAACGAAGATGACCGCACTGAGTACCGGTACAATCCATCCGGTACTAGTCCCTTCATAGGTAATTCCCTTACCATCATTCAAAGCTCCAGGTTGGTTAAAGTTCCATAGCGTTGATGGTGTAGGATCAACCCCATCGTATCCAATTGCTGCAAATGGGACCGCAAACTCCATCATCATGTTGTTGTGCTCATCCTTGTACATGTAACCAGCATGCGTCACATAATTCCGATAGTAACCATGTTTCCAACTTGAATCGACCACTTCAATATTGACGTAAGTCCCTTGTCCTGGCTTTAGGTATGATTGTTCAAACATACTATTGTTTAACGCCGCTTTTCTAATATCCGGATCAGCTATTCTAATTTCTGCAACTAACTTGCCATTAACCTTAATCTCATAGCCACTCATGATCAGGTCACTCCAGGCATTAGTTATATTTTTAGGATTCATGGCAACATACCCATAGATATTGCGGTCATCAACCGTAAAGCGTGCCTCACGAATATTATAATTGTCCCACCGCTTTTTCCATGTATCAGCTGGATATGACTGCCAATCTTTAAAGTGGTCTTTTCCAATATGGATAACATCGTCCTCATGTGGAGTGAAATCACCGATATATGCTTGCCAAGCGCCCTCATTTTTATAACGCTCTTCACCCCAGCGCGCTGCCTGAACCGGAGTGGTAGTTAACCCTATCATTCCCAACATTACAATGGCAGCGAAAATTCTGCTATAAATCTTTTTCATTCCGCTTTCCTTTCTAGATTGTCATTCTTTATTTTTCCTACAATGTCAGAGTAGACCCACACTTGGCTCCGACCACTATTCTTAGCGACATATAAGGCCTCGTCTGCCCGTTCAAAGGCAGATTTAAGATCGTCGCCTTTATGCCACCGCGCTACCCCAACCGAAAATGTCAGCGACACCATGTGATCACGCTGGATATAAATTGGCAGTTGCATAAATTGATATTGATAATAGCGAATCTTTTGAATTACCTTATCAAACTCACTGTCATCAATATCTTTGATTAGAATACAAAATTCTTCTCCACCATAGCGAAATACTCGTGCCTCGCCTTCAAAAACTTGGTGCCAGGAAGTCAACAAGTAATCAGCAAAAATTTTTAAAGCCCGGTTTCCACTTTCGTGGCCCCACTGATCGTTGACCCGTTTAAAATGATCCATATCAACTACACAAATCACTCCCGTCGTGGATGCAGAAAATTCTTTTTCTGCGTAATCCAGCATCGAGCGATAGTTACCCAATCCTGTCAGTTCATCATACCGACTCTGCCGGTATACCAAGTTATATTCATTGATATTTTCCAATTCTTCTCGTAAAAAGAAGTTTAGTAGGCCAGTAAGAGCACCATAGTCCCGCAACACAGGCTAATAAAGTCACTCGGATTGAAAATATAGCTCATAAAATATATTGAATCTCCCCACTGGCTTAGAACACCATATGCAAAAGGCAACATGATATTTATCACTAGAATTCCGCTAACCATTCGGTGCAGAATGCTCTTTTGAAAAATAATCATACCTATCTTGGAAATAACAAAATATACTACCAGTCCGATCCATAAACTAGGAATAAATTCTGTTTGTCCTTGTAAAACCAGATAAGTATTAATGACAACCGGCGTTAAAATAGCCATGAAATCACCATAATAAGTCATATGCAGATTATAGGCCAGGAGTGGAATCACATAGTGAAAGTACACCGCACCAGTTGCATTATATGAAAGTGTGATAATTGTATATTCTTGGACAAAAAAGATAATTGCAATGATGACATACCGTTGCCACCACTGGTAGTGAGGCAAAGTGCGTTCATACAACGTATAGTTACCGAAAACAAAGGTTGCTACAACTAACGGAATAATTCCCACAATCGTCAGATATCCCAACATAATTGCTACTGTTTCTCCTTAACTAAATTAAAAAATTACGTACATACGCAAACAACCTAAATTTGCAAAAATTTAGGCTGCCTCCGTTGATCACTTATATTTAAGCATATTGATTATATATCCAATGAAAACCATTTTCAATATGCTTGGTAAACGTTAATATGTTTGCAATAATAACTATTATTGCCTATCTGCCCATTAAAGCATAAGTAGTATATCACAAGTCTTTTCACAACTTATCATTCTATTAGAAAAAAGCCGCTGGAACTTATCCAACGACTTTTGTTTTTCATCTTTTTTAGAATGTTCTCACTGGAGTAATTAACTGGACAAAATCATTTTCATCTTCACTTGGTACCAGAGTAAATGGCCGTAACGGCTGGGTAAATGACATCTTGATTTCCGCTTTCCCAAAGGAACGGAGCGCATCCTTCATGTAATCCGGATTGAAAGAAATTTCCAAATCATTTCCAGTCAAGGAATTGAAAGCTAAATCTTCTTCCACCATCCCAATTTCTGGGGAATTTCCGGAAAGGGTTGCTTTTTGTTCAGCAACCTTTAATGAAAGTTTAACAACATTATTATGTCCTGCATGTGATAACAAGGATGCCCGTTCAATCGAACGTAACATTTCTACCGCATCAAATAGGATATCGGTATTCGAAGTTTGCGGAATTAGTTGTTCTGTATCTGGATACATCCCTTCTAACAACCGGCTGTAATAAGAAGTGTGCCCAAAGGTAAAGAGGACTTGGTTTTGCGAAATTTGAATTACCACTTCTTCCTCATCATCAGCCAGCATCTTCCCCAATTCGCCTAATGACCGCCCGGGAATGATGACATCATAGGCAAGATGCGCACCAATATTAGCTAAACTAATTTTCCGTTGGCTTAGACGGTGGGAATCCGTGGCCACCGCTAATAACTGTTGGTCCCGAATAACTAAGTGGACCCCGGTTAAAATTGGTCGCATTTCTTGATTAGATACAGCGACCACTGTTTGACTAATAACTTGTTTGAGCGTGTCTGCTGGCAAAATAAATTGATCATCGGTATCAATTTCTGGTAATTGTGGGAAATCTTCTGGATTTAACCCGTTGATCTTAAATTCAGATACCCCAGATGTAATCGTAGCTTGGAAACGTTCATTGACTTCTAAGGTTAACGTTGCTTCAGGTAACTTCTTAACGATGTTGATAAAGAAGTTAGCTGGAAGAATAACGCTCCCTTCTTCTTCGACTTGTAATGCTGCGTTGTCATCGCCAATTGAAATAATTGTTTCAATTGTGATGTCAACATCACTCCCCGTTAATTTGAGGGCATCAGCAGACAAGGTTAACTTGATTCCCTTTAGCACTTCAATGGCGACTTTGGATGAAATTGCGCGTTGCACATCATTCAAGTAGCTGATGAAAGCTAAGCGGTTAACTGTAAACTTCATTCTCTGTAAACCTAGCCTTTCTATATATATTTATATATTACTTTAGTTAGTAATAGTAGTAGGGGGTGTTAATCCTGTGGAAAACCTCAACAAAGGCAATTATCCACAAGAAATGCCTTGTGAATTGTTTGTGGGCAATTCTCTATTTTTATCCACAAATATCCACAGGAGCCAAATCCATACTCTAACATTAGTCTTGCAGTTCCGCCTTGAGGTCTGCAATTTCCCGCTGGAGTTCAGCGTCAGTATCGAGCTGGTTGGCTATTTTTTCATGCGCATGGATCACGGTTGTGTGATCTTTGCCCCCGAACTCATCACCAATCTTTGGTAAAGAAGCATCAGTCAATTCACGACTTAAATACATTGCAATTTGTCGGGGGACTACAATTTGTTTGACCCGTTTTTTACCTTTAAGATCAGCAATAGTGATGTGGTAGTACTTGGCAACTTTATTTTGAATTAATGGAATAGTCAATTCACTAGTATTACCGTTTAAGTTGAGGTCCTTTAGGGCATCAGCGGCCAAACTGGTAGAAACAGGACGGTGCATCATGGAAGCATAAGCCTTGACCCGCATCAATGCGCCTTCTAGTTCCCGAATATTGGAATCAATTTGGCCAGCGATGTAACTGTAGGAATCATCTGGGATCCGGAGTTGTTCAGCTTCAGCCTTGTTTTTCAGGATCGCGATCCGCGTTTCAAAATCAGGTGGGGTAATATCGACTGATAGCCCCCATTTAAAGCGCGAGACAAGACGTGCTTGCAACTTAGGAATCTCATTAGGAAGACGATCAGAGGTCAGGACGATTTGCTTTTTGTTGTCATATAAGGCATTAAAAGTATGGAAAAATTCCTCTTGTGTCCCATCCTTATCGGCAAAGAACTGGATATCGTCAACTAATAAGAGGTCAACACTCCGGTATTCTTGGCGAAATTCTTCTTGGCGGTGATTCTGGATAGAATTGATAAAATCATTAGCAAACGTCTCGCTAGTAACGTACTTGACTTTGGCGTTGGGAGTATTTTGTAAAACCTGGTGGCCAATGGCCTGCATCAAGTGTGTTTTACCTAAACCAACACCACCATAGAAGAATAATGGATTATAAAAGGTCCCGGGTTCTTCGGAAACAGCGAGGGCTGCTGCATGAGCTAACTGGTTTCCTTTTCCCACAATGAAGTTGTCAAAGGTATATTTGCTATTGAGTTGCGCTTCAGTTGTATACCCATGATCTGCTTTACGGCGGGTATCTCCCCTAGTCAGGGAGTTTGCTTCTGCTTGAACGGGAATTTTGGTCCCAGGCAGTTTGGCAATAACAGAAACCTTGATATCCATAATATCGGCAAGAAGTTCGGCAATTTCGTCGTAAAGATTAGACTGCCAATAATCGACATGCAATCTAGTTGGAACATCAACGATAAGGGTGTTATTAGTCAGAGCCACCGGTTTAGCGTTTTTGATCCAGGTAGTATAAGCATGTTTTTTCATCTTGTCCTGATAATAATCAGAAATGATCTGCCAGAGGGCAGTTAGTTCATCATTATGCACTAAACTTCCTCCTTTCTATAAAATAATAATAAATGACACGTAAATATTTTAGCATTAGCAAAAAAACTTTTCCACAAGGTTGTGCAAAAAATAAAAACAGTGTGAACAGGATGTAAATAATGTTATCCACAAGTGGCGAGGGCATTAAAAACACCCTGTTGATAACCGTCGTTTTCCACAAGCATGTAGTTAATTTAAAACCCTTATATGACAGGGATGGTTTTGATTTATATAATCTATCCACAGGGGTGTTGATAACTTTATCACCAAGATGTGATTTGGGGATAAGAAAGTGGATGAAGGTGTGAATTTAAAGATTAGAGTTTGGGGAGTAATCCACAAAGGGACACAGGAGAAGAGAGGTTATTGTGGATAATTATTAGTGGTATGACGGCAATTCGCCTTTGCTTTTAAGGCGAGGTATGTTAATATTATTCGGTAAGTTTGAATTTGACATAAACGCACTTGTTTAGTAAGATTACAAGTATGTCTAAAGTACAGAACAGGAATGGAGGTGTATTTCATGACTAAGAGAACATTCCAACCTAAGAAGCGTCACCGTCAACGTGTGCACGGTTTCCGTAAGCGTATGAGCACAAGCAACGGTCGCAAGGTTTTAGCACGTCGCCGCCGTAAAGGCAGAAAAGTTTTATCTGCATAGGCCACTGGACCGTCAGTGGTCTTTTTTATTATGTAAAGACAGAGTTGTACCTGTGCTGAGTTAAGCGCAGGGAATGGAGATAGATCTAATGAGAAAATCATACCGCGTAAAGAAAGAAGCGGAATTTCAAACAGTCTTTACCCAGGGGAAATCCTATGCAAATCGGCAGTTTGTGGTTTATGTTTTAGAAAAACCAAACCAGGAACATTTCCGGGTGGGGTTGTCTGTTGGCAAAAAGATCGGGAATGCAGTTGCTCGTAATTGGGTTAAACGGCGGATCCGGCAAAGTTTGACTGAACTCAAACCCCAATTAAAGCAGGATTGTGATTTCTTAGTGATTGCTCGTCCTACCGTCTCCTGGATGGAAATGAAAGAACTCAAAGGGCACTTGGTACATGTTTTAAAGATGGCTCAGGTGCTAGATGAGGAATAAAAGTGAGGTCAACGGCAACAAATGAAAAATAAGAAAAGAATGTTGGCGTTAGCCGGAGTATTGCCACTGTTGGTCTTACTATCCGGTTGTGCTAGCAAGCAAGCTCCAATTACCGCTCACTCAACTGGTTTTTGGGATCATTATATTGTTTGGAACGTTGTGCGGGCCATTCAAGGTCTTAGCCATGTGTTTGGTGACCGTTACGGCTGGGGGATCATTATTTTCACCATTATTGTCCGGATTGTGATCTTGCCGCTGATGATTGTGCAAATTCGCTCTACCCGGAAAACGATGGAATTGCAACCTAAGTTAAAGGAATTGCAAATGATGTATCCTGGGAAGGACGTTGAATCGCGTCAAGCGTTGGCTGCTGCACAGCAACGGTTATATTCTGAAGCAGGAGTTAACCCGATGGCAGGATGTTTGCCATTAGTTGTTCAGATGCCGGTATTATTTGCATTATATCAAGCAATTTATCGGTCTGATGTTCTTAAGAGCGGAACATTCTTGTGGACACAACTAGGACATCGGGATCCATACTTTATCTTGCCAATTTTAGCTGCGTTATTTACATATTTGACTTCCAAACTCAGCATGATGAGTCAACCGGAAAGCAACACTATGACAACAACGATGACGTATGGGATGCCAATTATGATTTTTGTGATGGCGCTCAATTTCTCATCAGCCTTAGTGCTGTACTGGGTAGTTTCTAATGCTTTTTCTGCATTGCAAACACTCTTGTTTAACAATCCATACAAGATTCGCGCTGAAAGAGAAGCAAAGGAACGCGCTAAGAAAGAACATGCTAAAAAGATAGCGAAAGCTAAACGTAAAGCGTATAAAAAACGATAATAGCAAGAGATAGCAAGCTGAAATTTCAGTTTGCTATTTTTTTAATAATTTATGGGCTATTGGCGATTGGTAAAAATTGCTAAGGATCTGCTATCCTAGTAAGGAGAAAGGGAGAATCTGGTCCGAATAGGAAGGAGTCCATTACATGGAAAAAAGAATTGCCCATACACTCGCGACGCACAACGCTACACGGTTGGCAGTATTAGAATTGCCACCACTGTATTATACGCAGCCCCGGGCGGTGGTACAGATTATTCATGGGGCCATGGAATATAAAGAGCGTTATTTGCCACTAGCAACGTATTTACAAGAGAGTGGGTATGCAGTGGTACTTTCAGACAATCGGGGGCATGGTCATTCGGTTTCTGCTGATGATCCCTTTGGATTAATGAAGAGTGTTGACCAGTTGGTTGCTGATCAGGTTCAGATAACTAACTGGATCAAAGAGCATTATCCGCAGAGTGAGGTAGTTATTTACGGGCACTCTATGGGGTCCCTTATTGCCCGCCTATACCTGCAACGCCATGATCACTTGTTGAGTAAATTAATAATGACCGGTACGCCTAACTATAATGTGTTGGCTCCATTGGGAATGCGTCTAATCAGACTGGTACAACGGGTGAAAAAAGATGATGAAGTATCGAATTTGGTGGCGCGCGTGTGTGGTAACCAGATTAACGGTTACAGTTGGTTAAGCTATAATCAGGACAATATTGCCCGTGTGCGGCAAGACCCAATGATGATCAAACGCTATCCACTAGGGAGTATGAAGACTTTGGTTGAGGCTGATCTTCGTCTCAAAGATCCTGCTCAATGGCAGTGTCGACAACCACATTTGCCAATTTTAAATTTAGTGGGAGCAGACGATCATCAGATCACCGGGGGGAAAAAAGGAATTGCGGATACAGTGGCGCGCTTAAAGCAGAGCGGATATCACAATATTCAAACAATACTAATGCCACATATGAAACACGAAGTCCTCTTTGAAAAGGACCACCGCAAAGTATATCAAGCAATGAATAAGTTTTTAGCCGAGTGAGTCAGAACAACTTTTCTGAAAACGTTTTGTACCATTTGCATCATCATGAAAATTCAACTTGGTTATAGTGGAGTGCTTTCAAAACTTGCAAAAAAGATAAAAAATACCCACTGAGACTAATGATTATGATTAATCTCAGTGAGTACTATGGCTAGGATGAAGCAACATAAATAGGGTGCGAGGTATGATTTTCTAGAAAGTTAGGTGTTGCTCCCCCTAATCACTTAAAGTATAAGGGAGAAAGAGTTCTAAATTAAAGGAAGTAAATGCTTTGATTTCTCGTTAACGGGGAATAGAGCTACAATAGATAGAAATCGGTTTCATTTTTGTGAATCTATGAATATAAAATAGCAAAAAGTAAATCTTACTGCGGAAAAATATGCTCCTCTGGAGCATAACCGAACAATAGTACGGGAAAGGGGCGAAATAAGTGCGGACAAAAAATGGTGCGGTATTAATGACAAATACTTTGGCTAATATGGGACAAGGACTGGCTCTCCCAATCACAACCCTATATGTCCATCAAAGTTTACACAAATCATTGACTACGGCAGGCTTGGTCCTGATGGTTTGGGCGTTGGCAATGATGCTGGGAAATTATTGGGGTGGCCGAATGTTTGATGAGTGGCGCCAACAACCTACATACTATATTGGGGGAAGTATTGCTATTTTTGCGGGACTTTTAATGTCCCTATGGCCAGAGTGGCCCCTATACGCTGGAGCACTAGCCCTGTATGGGTTAGGTCTAGGAATATTAATCTCTGCAATTAATGGGTATTTGGCCCATTTGCAAAAAGAAGATAAAGAAATATTCAACGATGCTTACTGGATGCGTAACATCGGTTTTGCCCTCTCAACCGGACTCTCCGGAATATTGTATGCGGTCAGTGTTCGGTGGGTACTCATTTTGACCACCTTATTGGTAGTAGTAGCTTTAGTTATGGTCAAAATTACTTTCAAAGAAGTAACAATTTCACCCGTACAACCAGCGAAACGACCACAATATCATCTTTTTAGTGCGGACCGTCAAACTGTTTTTAGTATTCTAGCTGTATGCTGGGCCTTATTTATTACGTGGTTGGGTTATGAACAATGGGGCTCAAATATGTCGATCTATATGATTGCTAATGGGATTCCAGTACAACATTATAGTTTGTTATTTACTATTTCGACAGGTGAAATCGTCCTTTTACAACCATTAGTGGCACGGACTTTTCGTAATACTTATCACAATGAGAAGATGCGTTTGATTATGGGAACGATCTTTTATATGGCTTCCTATCTGCCTATTATTTACGGAAATACATACAGTTTCTTTGTAATTGGGATCACCTGTCAAACTTTTGGGGAAATGATCCTCTTTTCGACTGCGCCGGTCTTTTTGAACCGGTTTGCTACTGATGAGAACCGTGCAACGTTGCAGTCACTAAATAGTATGGCTACATCTTTAGCCAGCGCTGTGGGGCCAGTTTTTGGGGGCTGGTTAATTTCACTGATTGATTATCAGCTGACCTTTGTGGTGATCTTTGCTTTACACGTATTGGTCATCCCATTATTATTAGCGTTACGGGCTCATCGTCAGGTGACTTAGTCTAAAAGTGGGGTTACGTGATAAATTAGAACTGGAAACTGAGAAGGAAAGTGAGTCGAAAAACGATGGATTTTTGGTTACAAATGGCATTTGCTGTGGCAATGTTGATGGATGAAGTACTCACTATTGCCCGGGTAATAAAACAAAAACAACCGCAACGTATCAAAAACTATGCGATCGGTTTTCACATCGTGTTCATCTTAATGTTGTTATGGTTGGTTGTAGCTATGATCCAACAAACAGTCGAAATTATCCCGGGGATATTCTCGTTCTTAGGTTGGATGATTGTGGCAACTAGCTCATTCAAGACATTAAAAAAGATGAGCAAATAGGAGGAATAATAATGAGTTTTTGGATGCAGACGGGGATGTTGGTAGCGTTACTGCTGAATGAAATAGTGATCATCTGGGATAACATGCGGTACCGACCGCAACTTTTTTTACTGGGATTTAGCTTGCTGCTAGCGATTTTGGATGTAGCATTGCTCTATGTCACGCTCTATGCCCATACAGTGTATTTTCCAAGTTGGTTATCAGTATTAACGATTATTATAACGAGTTTAAATACAGTCCGCGTCTTGAATGTGAGTGCCAACCGTCGAAGCTAGAGAATTTTTGAAATAAGATAAAAAGCATGGGAATTTTTTCCCATGCTTTTTGTATGTCGTAGTTTGAATAATTTAGCGAACCAGATGAGCAATATCTGTTGGTTGGGCTAAAACAATATCTGCTTCTTGCTGCCAAGCAGTTGTTCCGGCAGTCCCCCAACGGGCTAAAGCAAATTGCGCGCCAGCAGCATGAGTCATCTCCAAATCATATTTAGTATCACCCACATAGATAGCCTCAGTAGCGGGAATCTCCAACCGTGAGAGGGCTAATTCAAGCGGGGCAGGATGAGGTTTGTGGCGGTCGGTGTCAGAAGCTGTGATAACAGTATCAAACAACGGCATTAAGCCCATAGGAACAAACTCATTGTTGAATTCTTCAGATGTTTTGGAGGTAACAATCCCTAACTGAATATCTGGAGCCAACTGTCGGAGGGTAGAAGCTACCCCAGGAAAAAGCTCTTCGGTATGGACTAATTTCCCAATGAAGTGATTAACCACTTCTTCAACACGATCAATCTCAGCAGGATCATCAATAAAACGTTGTAAAGAAACTTGCGTAGGAAGGCCCTTAGTGAAAGCAAGATCAGTGAAAGATAAATCGAGTCCTAACTCTTGTTTGAGCGCCAACTGGATTGAGCCGATCATGGCTTGGTCCGAGTCAACTAAAGTGCCATCAATATCAAAAATTAATGCTTTAGTCATAGCCAGTCGCCTCCGTCATTGTTGGTATAAAAAATTTCAACGTTATTTTGGTTAGCAACGTTCACGATCTTATCGGGGAGAGGTTTGTTGGTGATGATGATGTCAATATCATTGAAGTTCAATGCTAAAAAGTTGTGCATTTTATTAACTTTAGTACTGTCAACCAATAAAACAACCTTATCAGAGTGTTCAATGATGGCTTTTTTGAAGTCAATTTCATCATCAAAGGCATAATACATCCCCCGTTCGGTCATCCCGATCGAGCTAATAAAGGCAACATCAAAGTGGTAGCTCCCGATATCAATTAAGGGCTTAGTTCCCGTAGTATACCGCATTTCGCGGTTCAATGTCCCACCTAGCATCCGCACCTTAGCTTTGGATTTGCTGAGGAGTTGTTCGGCCACTTCGAGTGAATTGGTAATAGCTAACAGGCTTTGGGAGTTGTCGAGGTGGCGGGGGATGAAACTAATTGTTGAAGAAACGTCGAAGTAGACGATCTCATCTGGACCGATCATCTGGGCCGCCAAGCGTCCCATCTTGTCCTTGACCGGGGTCATTTCAACCGAGCGGTTACTCAGATCTTCTAAACGGCTACTAAATGAGTGAGGTTGGTTGATTCCACCGTAAACACGTTCAGCATCGTTTTGTTCAACTAAGGTTAAGATATCTCGCCGGGTCGTATCGCGTGAAGCCCCAGTGAGACGCATAATATCATGAAGACTGAGTGAGTGGCGTTTTAATAACTCACTTTTTATTAATTTCAAACGGTCCTTTTTATTAATGATGTTCAGCTCCCTTGGCACAAAATTGTTATGTAAAATCAGGTGTGAATCTATAAAAATAATATTCAATTTAGGATAAGTAACTAAAGCCAAAATAGCATAAAAACAGGCTAATGTAAACGTTGACAACGAGGGGTGAGAGTTTTATGCTATAACTGTTGTTATAGTAACATAACAAGTTGAGAGAGTAGGTTAGTTCGTGGCAAAAAAATCTGTTCCTTTGTATCAAAAAATGATGGTTGCAATCATGCATCAGGTCGATGCAGGTGCTTGGCATGAAAATGATAAGCTTCCATCAGAAAAGATCCTGGGTGAGCAGTATCAAGTGAGCCGAATTACCGTCCGTAAAGCGTTAGCAGAATTACAAAAGCGTAATTATGTCTACACCAAACATGGGCAGGGAACATTTGTTACTCCACGGGAACGGCGTAACCAGGGGATCGATTTTTGGAATATCGAACAGATTATCGCGCAAATGGGGTACCATCCGTCTAGTTCGATTGATCGTTTTCAGGTGGTAACAGACTACCGCTATGAAGACATCAAGCAGCAAATGGGACTGAACAACGATGACTATCTTTATAAAGTTGAGAAGACCTATACCGCTGATAGTCAACGGGTGATGTACCGGCGAGTGTTTATTGCATATGAACGTTTCCCACAAATTACCCTCTCCGAACTTGAGCACACTGAGATTATTCCTTTAATTTGCCGTAAATACGGCTTTTCAACAAGCAATTTTTCCCTCAGTGTGACTGTTGTTCGGGCGTCAAAACAGACAAAGCATTACTTGGATCATACTCATGATAATGTATATGTTTTCGAACGTAGGGGGTATGATCGGGACCGGATGGTTTACCTAGAAAAGGCGTATGTGACGGGCCTCTTACCTCTCCACTTGATGACGCATGATAACGAGAAAGGAAGTTTTAAGATGAGTACACCTGACATTGTGTTAACTCGCATTGATAACCGGTTGGTACACGGTCAAGTAGGGGTTGTTTGGACCTCAGCAATCGGAGCTAACTTACTGTTGGTGGCCAACGATGCAGCAGCTAAAGATGAATTACAACAGGAATTAATGACAGCGACAGCAGAAACTGCTGGCGTGGGGATTCGGTTCTGGACTTTGGATAAGACAATTTCAACTATCCACAAAGCCAGCGCTCGGCAACATATCTTTCTAGTTGTCAAAACACCAGCTGATGTTTTGACCCTAGTTAAGGGGGGCGTGCCAATTACAGAAGTGAATGTTGGTAATATGCATTACAGTGATGGTAAAGAACAAATCTCCAAGAAGGTGTACATGGATCAAGCCGATAAGGATGCAATCAACGGACTGATTGATGCCGGAGTGAAGGTTTATATCAAGGATGTTCCAGAAGATAAGGAACAAGTTTTACAAAAGTTCTAGTCGATAAGAAAAAACAGCAAAGAAGGTAATACAATGATTACACTGACCCAAGGGATTATGGTCTCTATTTTTGCCATTATTGCTGGGGCCGACTTTTGGTTGGAAGGTTTCTATATTTTCCGGCCAATGATTGTCTGCACAGTAACCGGGATGCTTCTGGGCGACCTACGGCTCGGAATCGTTGCTGGTGGTTTGACTGAATTAGCCTTTGCCGGATTAACTCCAGTTGGGGGGACACAACCACCTAACCCAATTATGGCGGGGATTATGACGGTAGTATTGGCACACACAACAGGACATACACCAACCACTGCGATTGGCTTGTCCTTGCCATTTTCAATTTTGATGCAATACATAATTCTCTTCTTCTACTCAGCATTCTCATTGCTGACTAAGAAGTTGGATGAGTACGCTGATCAAGCTGAAACCGGGAAGTTTGCCCGGTTGGTAATCACACCAACAGTGATTGTGTCGGTAGTTTATGGTTTATTCACTTTCTTATGTATCTATGCAGCCCAAGCACCAATGAAGGGCTTAGTCAACGCTATGCCAACTTGGTTAAGTCACGGCTTTGAAATCGCTGGTGGGATCTTGCCAGCTGTTGGGTTTGCAATGTTGCTCAAGAGCATGTTAAAGGGCAAATATGTTCCTTACTTGCTACTTGGGTTCACTGCTGCTTGCTTCATCAAGTTCGGTAACTTAATGCCAGTAGCTGTAATTGGGATTGCTTTGGCAATGATCGAATTTGAACGGGCAAAGAATAACCGGGACACACAACAAAAATTACGTGAAGTAGAAGAAAACGTCGCTAACGGAGGTGAAGAAGATGGCATCTAAGCACACGGGTAAATTAACCAAGAAAGATATTCGGATGGTTGGGGTGCGGTCAATCTGGAACCAATCAGCGATGAACTACCAACGGATGCAAGCTGATGGCTGGACATTAGCTATTTTGCCGGCCCTCAAGAAGATTTACGGGGACGACAAAAAGGGTTTAAGTGATGCGATCAAAGGAAACCTGCAGTTTATGAACACCAACAACTATGCAGCACCATTGTTGATGGGGTTAGAATTATCTCTGGAAGAAAATGGCGAAGACCGGGAAACCATTGATGGATTACGGGTGGCCTTGTTCGGTCCTTTAGCCGGGATCGGGGATGCGATCACATGGTTCACTATCTTACCAATTGTTGCGGGGATTACTGCATCTTTTGCTAAGCAAGGCAGTATCTTAGGACCACTGTTGTTCTTTATTGTCTATCTCTTATTATTCTTAGCGCGGATTCCGATTGCTCAATTAGGTTATAGTGCAGGTTCAAAGGCTGTTTCACAAATTCGGAAAGATTCAGCGATTGTTTCCCACGCTGCTAGCGTTTTGGGATGTACCGTTATTGGTGGTTTGATTGCAACTTACGTTCAAATTACGGTTAAGTCAAAAATTGCAGTCACATCAACTACTACAATCTCAATTCAAAAGCAGTTCTTTGATAACATCTTCCCTAACATTTTGCCATTAGGATACACGTTCGTACTGTATTACCTGGTTAAAAAGAAGAATGTTAGCCCAGTAATGTTAATCATCATTACATTCGTGTTGGCAATCATTTGTTCCTGGTTAGGAATCTTATAATTGTCAGAATTAACAAGGGAGGAAGAGAAATGCAAATTGTAGTGACCGGTCACGGTAATTTTGCCACGGGGATTGCTTCAACAGTGCAATTGTTAGCCGGTAATGTAAGTGGCGTCCAGTACGTTGACTTTACTGCTGATATGAATGAAGAAACCCTGACTAATAAGCTTCAAGAAACGTTAACCCAAGATCAAGGCACAGTCTTTTTCTGTGACCTGTTAGGGGGAACACCTTACAAGCAAGCTGCCACTCTCAAGGCTACGCATCCTGATCAGGATATCGCGGTAGTTTGTGGTTGCAATGTAGCTTCCTTATTGGAAAATGCATTAATGGGATTGGATCAATTTGCCAACTCTCATGACTTAGCGGCTAAGATTGTAACTACTGCTCAGGCGGGAATTCGTGAATTTGGCGTTTCATCTCGTCCAGCAGCAACAGCGCGTCCTGTTGATGAAGAAGAGGATGGCATTTAACATCTAAACTAGTTTGATTAAACTAAGAAGAGGTCACCAAGAATTACACGTTCTTGGGTGACCTCTTTTAAATTAAGATCATAAGTGCTTGTACATGACTGGGCATGGACGGAGCTCATAGCCTAACGGATAATCCATCTCCTTAACCGTAACGAAGCCTTCACGCTTGTAGAATTTTAGACCGCCAAAGTTAAACTTCCAAGCACAGAGCACTAATTCTTGGATTCCCAGTTCCTGGGCGCGTTTTTCGGCATGCTGCAACAACTGTTTGCCCAAGCCGTGACCAGCAAAACCGCGAGTGGTATAAAGCCGAGAAATCTCTAACAATTCATTGCTATTTTGGGGCCGGACGCCTTCGAACTCTGGTGTGCGAGTTAATTTAGTATAGGCCAAAATGACATGTTCATCGAGATCTTCAATGAGGTAGAACTCGTTGTCCTCATCAGCTAATTCGTTTTTGAGATGAGATAGGTTTAGTTCATGCTGAGTATAAATTGCCATATCGAGGACATCAGCGTCACTCTTATAAGAGTTGAAAAAGGTTAAAACACTAACTACTTGTAGCTGTTCTAAATCAGCCATAGTGGCTCTTCTCAGGCGGGTACGCATCACTACCACTCCATTCTTTTTTAGGTCTTAGTATAGCGTAAATTGGAACAATTAGTCCCAACCATGCTTGGATAGATCCATATCTCGTTTGCGCATCTGGGAGACATAGGGATTTCCCTGAACATAAAAGCGCAGGGGAGCGTTGCCATCTTTCTTGTTAAGATTAACGCCAATCCGGGAGCTAACGGCTATTTCTCGTGGAATATAGTGGCGGGCAATATCGATAGTTAAGATATTATTTTCTAAAGGTTGCCCATCTAGCTTGCGCGAGTTGATTCCCAGTGCTTGAACTAGTTTAGCAGGACCATTACTGATGGCAAAACCAGTTTGCCGCCGATTAGCAGCCATTTGCTCGGAATTAAGACACGGTTCTAAACCGCGGATTAGCACCCCATGAGGGACATCTTGCGCTTGAACAGCAATATCTAGGCAGTAATGGCCACGAATTTGATAAAGATAAATTGTTCCTGGTAAACCATAAAGGGACTCGGTGTAGGCGGTTCTCCGTCCATTGTACGCGTGGGAGGCAGAGTCGTTTTCACCTAGGTAAGCTTCTGTTTCTACAATCAATCCGCCAACGGTTCCTTTAGGACCATGATAATACAAGGTAGTTCCCAGAAGATCTTGGGCAATCCGGGGAGTAGGACGCCCAGTGAAAAATTTTTGATAGGGGGTCAACAAGATTGCATCATCCTTTCAGAGGTTTTATGCTTAGGTTAGCACGAAAAGCAGGGAAGAAGGAATATATATGCAAATTAGGATAGCACGAATCTATCAGCAGCCAGCAGATCTTACTGGTTACCGGGTACTTGTTGATCGGTTATGGCCACGGGGTATTTCTAGAGCAAAAGCGCATTTAGACCAATGGCTGAAGGGAGTCGCACCGAGCAACGAACTGCGTAAATGGTTTGCTCATGATCCGGCAAAGTTTGCTGACTTTAAAGTGCGGTACCAGGCGGAATTAGCAGATAATCCTGCTTACCAGGAGTTACTAGCTATGGCTCAGCAGCAAGTTTGTTTAATTCTTCTGTATAGTGCCAAGGATGAGTTACACAATCAGGCAGTGGTTTTACAGGAGAAATTACTAGCAGATAGTGACGCCAATCATTGATACTGAGTGTAGAATTAAAGGAAATAATATAAAAAGCAGTGAGTGCTGATAATAGCATTCACTACTTTTTTAGCTCAATATTGCTGAGAAATCATAATTATGTCCCAACCCACACTTTCAGACATAATAAATATTTCCTGGGCAATACTTACTTTAATTGTTTAGCGTTCGCTGAAAGCCTTGTCTGGTAATACCAAGTTCAAAACAATTCCGAGGACGGATGCAACTGCTAGCCCAGAGAAAGTGTATTGACCTAATTGGAGGTAGGCATTACCAATCCCAATAACCAAGATGGAAGAAGCAATCATCAGGTTACGCTTCTTGTTGAAGTCAACCTGCTTGTCAACGATAACGCGTAACCCACTGGATGCGATTACCCCGAAGAGCAGGAAGGAGATCCCCCCGATTACCGGAGAAGGAATGGATTCGATCAAAGCACTTAACTTACCAACAAAGCTGAAGATGATGGCAAAAAGTGCAGCTCCACCTAGGACATAAACGCTGTGAACCTTAGTGATGGCTAAAACACCAATGTTTTCCCCGTAGGAAGTAACAGGAGGTCCACCAACAAATCCAGCGATGATAGAAGCAGTCCCGTCACCGGCTAAGGTATGGGTCAAGCCAGGATCCTTAAAGAAATTCCGATCAGTTAACTTGTTGAGCACCATGATATGGCCCATGTGTTCAGTCATTGTCACAAAGGCAATTGGGGCCATGCTGAGGATTGCGCCCCAGTACATATGAGGGTGGTAGCTGATGAATGGAATTTGGAAGCTTGGTAAGCTGAACCAAGCGGCTGATTGCACTCCACTAAGGTCAACAATTCCGAATAAGAGAGCAGCGATATACCCAGCAATAATCCCGAGTAAGATAGGAATTAAACTCAAGAAGCCTTTGAGGAACATGTTGAAACCAATTGTTACTAACAGGGTGATCATTGCAACAGCAAAGAACCGCAAGTCGTAGTTATTACCGTTCATTGTGGCATCCTTAGCAGCAGTAGCAGCCAGGGAAAGCCCGATAACCATGACGATTGGACCAACGACAATTGGGGGTAAGACCTTATCGATCCAATCAGAACCAAAGAAACTGATAATCAGGGCAACAATGAGATAAACCATCCCCACAGCCACTGTCCCCTGGGCAATTCCTGGGTAACCGGTTGTTTTCATCAAAGCCAGCATTGGGACGATGAATGAGAAACTAGACCCCATGTAAGCAGGGATTTTTCCCCGGGTAATCAAGATGTACATGAGGGTACCAACCCCAGAACTGAAGAGGGCGATCCCTGGGTTCAAACCTACCAGGATTGGAACCAAGACGGTTGAACCGAACATGGAAAACATATGTTGGATGGAAAGACCAATCCATTGTCCAAAACTAGGACGTTCGTGGATGTCAAGGATGACATCATCGCGGTGTGACATAAATATTCCTCCTAAAATTAGCCCTAAAACGTAAAAATAGCTTTTGAACTCGAGGAGCCCAAAAGCTATACTAATCTACCACTCCCATAGATCTAAGGAGTAGGAAACACGTTGTCTTTTGAGGCCTCACGGGACCACATTAAAGGACCTTATTGAATTGTAGTCATTCTAGCGTGTTTTACATAGAGTGTCAAGCAAGAAATGCTATTATTGCCATTTTTAATGTCTGAACAGTAATATTACCCACCAGTTTACTGAGAAGCTGCAACATTTGTTTGAGGGGTGAGGTTCCAAGTGATGTTCTCTTGATAATTGCTAGTTGTATCAAGGGAATTGTGGTACCCGTCCCACAAAACTTTAGCGTTGAGAGCATGCGTAAACTCGCCAGTAGCTCCATTTCCCTGTGTGAAGTTAGCTACGGTAGAAGGAGTGGTACTAAGGACTTGCCCCATGATCTCTAAGCGGCCGTTGAGTGTCGTAATGCGGTGGGAAGTTGCGGTTGTTGTGATAGCCGCTGTTAGTTGCCAATTAGCAGTGCTAGCGTTAGGGATATAGGCACTGACAGTATCAGTTGCAGCTGTTTGTGAAGAACTACTACCCCCGTTGTAAATCGTTGTTGCGGCGATACTGCCAAAATCGATCACTGCAGGGACTTTTAGTACTGGAATCTGAAGTTGAATCTGGGCAGGGTTGCTGACAGTTACCAAAGAATCACCCGAATATACTCTGAGCTGGAGATAAACCTTGTTGCCTGTGTTTTCCTGTTGTGCTAGGTACTGAACAAAGCGGTCATTGGCTGCTAAAGTCATCCAGTCGGCTCCCAACGTTCCAGTAGCCTTATTAGAACCAAAATCAGAGGCGACATCTTTGAACTCTTTACCAGTAGTGTAATACCAGTGGTAAGTTAGGTTGGTTCCTAAATTTTGTGTAATTAATTTGAGCATAGCAGGATCAAAATAATCCGCAGTATTCAAAGATTTATTTGCCAATGTATCTTGAGTACTGATCATTGCCTTGAGACCACCATATTGGAGCGTAATTGCTTGGGGAGCGGAAGGTAAGGGGTATTCAAATTGCATGGGAATTCCAAACTGATCCCCACTAGTATTTGTGATTCCAGTCATAGCGGTGCTTAGAACGCTGGGATCTGTTTTGAGGATGTATTTTGTTTGGAGGGCATTGGCAACAACTTTTTGACTAACTTGGGGACCGTCAATTGCGTTGTTTAAAGCATCGATACTAAAGAAACTCTCAAAGCTTGTTTGAAGACGGGGGGCAGTAATTTCATAAGAAATTGATTGCCCCGCATAATAGTGACCAGATAATTGTCCCAGGGTATCATGCTGGACGCTATTCCAACCTAAGACCGGAGTGCTCATGACGTAGGGGTATGTTCTATCATCAGCCACCCCGTTGGTTTTCCAGAAACCATATGAGGAGTCATTATCGAAGATGCACAATTGAATTCGATCAGCCTTAATATTTCCCAGGTTAAAATTAACATTCCAAAGCGCGGTCCGTGAGAAGTCCTGAACTTTGGAACGTGTTACCTTACTACTGTCTAGCTCCTGACCGGAAATCTGGCCGTTAGTTTCGGCTACGACATAGTAGCGGGTTGCAGAGCTTTTATTCCAGCTAATATGAGCTAAAATGTTGTAATTAACATGGATATCGTTCCCATCACGGTATTCAGCGATGGGAGTGTTATCATTTAGCATAATCCCATACTTATTACGGGTAATGATGCCAGCTTCGCGGTATCCCTCGGTCCAAGTCGCAAAAGCAGTAGTCGGCCAAGTGACGGTCGAACCGCTAATCGGCGTGATATCCGCAGCTTTTGTCACTGTTGTCGGCGGTAAACTGAGGACCAAGCCAATACCACAAATAAGACTTAGTAAGACAAGAAAAGGTTTAAAACTAATTCGCATAATGTTCACACTACTTATTTTTCTTATTTAAACGTTTATTTTGGGCAATGATTATCCCACATAAAATAACGATCAACAAGACCAAAAAGCCAATCAAGAGCCAAATTAATTGTGAAAGGCCCAACCAGCCTTTTTGTTTGGTAAATGGTACACCTTGGCTACCCGTGATCGTGAAGTTTTGCCGGAGATTCCACTTCCGTTTTCCGGACTGGAGGTGCAACGTTAGGGTATACTTACCTGCTCCAAGCTGATCATGGTCAGTGACCAGGAAGTTAAATGTTGAATTGGGTGCAACCTGGTAGTTTTGGACTTGGCGTTGGGCCAGGACTTTTGTCTGTCCCTGTTTGGTAATCTGGGCATTGATCGTTAATTTGCCAAATAAAACGGGACGTGTATTGCGTAGGGTAGCACTGATTTTAGGCCCCTTTTGAACCTTAACGGCCTTAAGTTTCATTTGGGCGACTTGATCGGGATGTTCTTGCTGACTGACCAATACGGGCAATGTCATAGCAAAGTGATTCTGTGCCGAAAGTTTACTCTTGGGATCAACATGAGCATTAGTCATACGCTCAACATAAATACCACCCGCGATGGTTCCATTAAACTTTTGTCGGGGAAGACGGAGATTAATAGAAACAGTCGTTGATTTGTGGGCTGCTACTGTTACTTGTTGAGTTCGTTCTTTTTTAGGAACAAACTGGGTTAATTGGAAAGCAGCAGTGGGATCTTTTTTAGTCTTGAAATCTGTATAGTTGATGGCACCATTATCCGTTGTTGTTGCGTTACCTACGCGAACAATGTAGTCAACGTTGGTGTCAGAATTAAGGTTGGTGATTTTGACTTTTACAGGAACCGTCGTTTTAGGGCGCGTTTTAAGAGCAAAATAGCCCGTAGTATCCGGTCTTTGTTCCCGCGGATATACAGGGCTAATTGTAAATTGCGCCGCATCATTTGCGACTGCGGCCTGAACAGCCGGCTTCTGTAGAAAGCAAAATCCGAGCACCAAGGTCAGGATAACCTGGGTAAATGTTTTTACTTTCATTTGGATAACCTTCTCTAAAAATTATTTACTTACGTCAACATTTGGTGCTGAAGTTAAATTCCAGGTCAAGTTAGCAGTGTAGTCACCACTTGCTAAAGAGTCGTGACTGGAGAAGGTAAACTTAGCATGAGAAATAGTAGCGCTGGCACTCCCCTTGTTAGCCCCAGTAGAGCTGGCGATTTGGGTGGCAGAAGCGTTAGGAAGAGTTAAACTAAATGGGTTTTGTCCCCAAGTCCAGCCAGTAGCCGTACCATTGTTAAAAGAGAAAGTGCCTGGAGTGACAGCCATTGTCCCAGCAATCTTGCTATTACCATTGGTAAAAGCAGTTGTTTGGGAAACAGCGAGGTTCCAGCCATTTTGATCTAAGCGGGTGTCGGTAATTTTCACAGTATTGTTGGTGGTAAGATCTTGTTCAACTGAGCCGCCATTGAAGACTTGATCAGCAGTTACTGTTCCGAAAGCAAAACTTGGCACAGCATCCAGGGAGAGTTTGGCTGACTGATCGTCCTGTGAGATATTCAAGGTGGCAGTACTATTTTGTGAAGTTGTGTCAGCGGCATGTGCAGTTAAACTTCCGCCGAATAATAAACAACTAGTTGCGAGCGTTGCAAGGCTCAATTGTTTAGTTAATTTCATGTAAATCGTCCTTTCTATAACAAAAAGAGATAAACTACCACCTCCATAATAACGCATAAAATTTAAATTTTGAAATATTTAATTAGCTAAATTTTCTATAATGATGGTTATATTAAAGAAAATTAATAATTTTATCAATATAAAAAATGATATTAATGATAATAAAAAGTTAGTTGGAGTATGGTTGATAATATTTTGACAGTGGTACAATGAATGCACCTAAAGAGGAGGAATCATGATGGCAGATCGAACCGAACCAGTAACATTAACTAATATGTGTATGGTCCAAAAAGATGGCAAAGTATTAGTCCTTGACCGAACTGATCCTGCTTGGCCGGGCTTAACCTTTCCTGGAGGGCATGTTGAGCCGGGAGAGCCTGTGAATATGTCAGTAGTCCGTGAGATCAAAGAAGAAACGGGACTAAAGATTACGCCACCACGCTTATGTGGTTTGAAGCAGTTCAATGATGCTCAAAATCGGCGTTATATTGTTTTTTGTTACATTGCAAAAGTTCAGAGTGGGAAGCTCAGGGAATCAGCTGAGGGGCGATTAACATGGATGACCTTAGAAGAGCTGAAGCAGCGCCCGTTAGCTGAAGGTTTTGCAGGGATGTTGAATATTTTTTGTGATGAAGAATTAACGGAATACTTTGTCCACTACGGTGCAGATGGAGAGCGGCAAGAAGCAGTGTACTAGACAAAACCAAAAAAATCCGTACCAGCGAGTGAACATGGTACGGATTTTCTCTTTATTAGATGTTTAGTAAAAGCGGTTAGGATATATTACTTGGTTGAACCTGGCCGTTGCTTTTTAGCAACTTTCTTACCCATAGTCATTTGATCATTGTAGCCCCATACCCAAGTGATGATGAAGGAGACGATGATTGATACTGCACTAGCAAGTAAGAATGTATAGAAACTAGATAAATCAGTTGGATGTTGTGGATTGAAGAAGGATGAGAATCCAATCAAACCGCCGGTGAATCCAAACATTGTTCCGTGGAACAGACCAGTAATAAAGCCCCCAGCAGCGGAACCAATCAAACCAGAAACGAAGACTTTTCTATACCGGAGGTTAACCCCGTAAATAGCTGGTTCGGTAACCCCGCAGAAAGCAGAAATAGCTGCTGCAAAGCCGAGTTCTTTGGTGTCTTCCTTCTTGGACTTGAGTGCAACTGCCAGAACGGCTGCCCCTTGGGAGATCATAGTTGAACAGATAATAGCATTCAAAGCACTTTGACCTGTCCCTGCAATCTGTTGTGCAACTAGTGGGACAACACCCCAGTGAAGCCCGAAGATAACCAGTAATTGGTAGAAACCACCGATGATAAGACCTCCGGCCCAACCGGAAACAGAAACCAACCAGTTGATTAAAACGGCTACTCCGTTAGCGATACCTTGGATGACTGGACCAGTAATGACCAAAGTGATTACTGATACAACCAGAACGGTAATCAGAGGAATGAAAATCATGTGGAGGTAACTTGGTAAAACTTTCTTGAGCCAATCTTCGCACTTCTTAGCCAGCCAAGCAGCTAAGATCATTGGGAAGATTGAGTAAGAGTAGTTCAGGAATTGGAACTTAAAGCCCCCAACTTCGAACATTGTCTTAAATGCTTTACCCCATTCAATTAATTGAGGATAGGCGAGGACGCCCCCAATAACCGCAGCGATAATTGGGTCAGAGTTGAGCCGTTTAGCAGCACTGAAACCGACTAAGATTGGCAGGAAGAAGAAGGCTGAGTCACCAATAGCTGACAACGTGATGTAAGCAGTGCTTTTGACATCAAGCAAAGCCCCCAGTTGCGGTAGGGTTAATAATGCTAACAGGCCCTTTAAAATCCCGGCGGCAGCGATAACACCTACAACGGGGCTCATTGAACCGGTAATGAACCCGATTAAATTGCCAAACGCTTTGGAGACAGGGTTCTTGCCGTCATCTGTCTGTGGTTGGGCAGGGGCATCACCGAGATCACCTAATTCTTTAACAACTTCTTCGAAAACTGGCACAACTTCGTTGCCAATTACCACTTGGTATTGGCCGGAAGCGTGCATTACGTCAAGGATACCCCGTTGATTCTTCAAAATTTCATCATTAGCCTTACCTTCATCTTTGAGGTAGAAACGTAACCGCGTGATACAGTGGATCACATTGTTAACATTAGCTTTGCCCCCAACATTTTTAACGATAAACTTAGCTAATTCAGCATGTGAGAGTTTCTTGGAACTATCATGCGCTTCTTCTTGGCTCTTTAAAAAGGCCGTTGCCACAGGTGCTGCGCTATGAACTGCACCTTCAGTTAGGTCTAAGCCTGATAAGACCTGGGCTGAATTGGTAATAAGCACCATGATGGTAGTGTCAAGGCCACTTGCTTGGATTTGCTCAAGATCCATAGTAGCAATGGCATCTCCCGCACGCACTTCTTGTTCAGGGACGACATTCAATTGGAATGGTTTGCCAGCCAAACCGACCGTATCAACCCCCCATGTGGATTAAGACTTCGAGTCCATCATTAGTAACAATTCCGATCGCATGTTTGCTGTCGGCAACCATTGAAACTTTACCACTTACTGGGGCGACAACCTGACCATCAGTTGGGGTCAGGCCAAAACCTTGCCCCATAGTACCTTGGGCAAAGATGGGGTCAGATGTTTTTGCTAATGCAATCACAGTCCCATTTGCTGGTGCAAGCAGTTGACTTGTTTGTGCCATAATATCTCTCCTTTGTTAAACCGCTTTCTTTATATTCGTTCATTATATTATACTTGTACGTACAAGTTGTCAACATAAAATGTAAGAGATTACAAAAGTTGCTATATCAATCTTTTTAAAAGTGTTTACTTGTGTATACAAGTTGGTATAATAATAACAGAAATGGGGTGGAGAAGATGGCGCGTGTCAAAGCGGATATGATTGCACAAGACATTGCAACAAAGATCAAGCACGGAATATATGCGGCAGAATCGTTTTTACCTAGTGAGAATCAACTGACAGAGTTATACGGTGCTTCGCGAGCAACCGTCCGTAAAGCATTAGGAGAACTGCTCGATTTGGGATTGATTCAAAAGATAAAGGGGAAAGGCTCAAAGGTCTTACGACTGGACCGGTATACTTTTCCGCTTTCTGGGATCACGAGTTTTGCAGAACTTAACCGCAAGCTAGGAATGAATGCTACAACGGAGTTGCTGAAATTCAAGGAACAAACCAAGCTACCTATGAACTTTGAACGTTATTTTGAGGAAGAAAAAGATCTAGCAGGATACGAGATCGAACGGCTCCGGGTGATTGATGGTGAGCCTTATGTTTTGGATCAGGACTATGTGCTAAGCCCACCCGTGACCGGGTTAACGCCTGATATTGCTGCCAAGTCCCTTTATGCATACTTTGAACAGGACTTACAGCTGGATATTTCATATGCAACCAAAGAAGTCAATGTGATCAAAGTAGATCAACGAATCCATGATTTGTTGCAACTTGATCAAGAACTAGCAGTCGTTGTAATTAGCAGAAATTATTTGGCAGATACGACTGAATTTCAATTGACGTTGTCATATCACCGCCCAGATCGTTTTCGGTTTGTAGATTTTGCCCGGCGGCAAAAATTAAATTTCTAGGAGGCAGAGATGGAATTTAAAGAACTTGGAAAAAAGGTTATCTATCAGATTTATCCGAAATCATTTTATGATTCAAACAATGACGGTGTCGGAGATTTACGGGGAATTATTGCTAAATTAGACTATATCAAGCAGCTCAATGTTGATATGATCTGGTTCAATCCGTTCTTTGTTTCGCCACAAAATGACAATGGGTATGACATTGCTAATTACCGGCAAGTTGATCCGCGTTTTGGAACGATGGCAGATTTAGAAGAAATGATTGCTAAGCTTAAAGAGATCGGCGTCGGAGTAATGTTTGATATGGTGCTCAACCATTGTTCAACAGACCATGAATGGTTCCAAAAAGCATTGGCTGGCGATGAATACTACCAGAAGTTCTTCTACCTTCGCCCGGGGAAGGATGGGGGATATCCTAATAACTGGCAGTCCAAGTTCGGGGGCCCTGCTTGGAGTAAATTTGGTGATACCGACCTGTATTATCTCCATTTATATGATAAGACACAGGCTGATTTAGACTGGCATAATCCAGCGGTCAGAAAAGAATTGTTCGAGGTAGTTAACTTTTGGCGCCAAAAAGGAGTGCATGGCTTCCGGTTTGATGTGATCAATGTTACAGGGAAAGACACTGTTTTGGTTGATTCTACAAATATTGAACAGGAAAAGCGGCTCTATACAGATACACCGGTGGTCCAAGACTACCTTAGAGAACTTAATGCGCAGTCGTTTGGGCAGGATCCTGAAGCGATCACGGTGGGGGAGATGTCTTCAACGACAATCCCTAATTCGATTGCATATACTAAACCAGAGAACCACGAACTCTCCATGACTTTTGCTTTCCATCATTTGAAGACAGATTATATGGATGGGCAAAAGTGGACGCAGACACCATTTGATTTTCAGGCTTTGAAACACTATCTCTTGGACTGGCAAGAAGAAATCGCTCAAGGTGGTGGTTGGCAAGCCTTATTCTGGAATAACCATGATCAACCGTGGGCTTTGAATCGTTTTGGTGATCCAGGACAATACCGGGTAAAATCAGCAGAAATGATGGCAGCAACGATTCACCTAATGCGGGGGACGCCATATATCTACATGGGAGAAGAATTAGGGATGGTTGATCCGAGTTATCAATCCATGGCGGAATACGTGGATGTGGAAGCTCAGAATGCTTATCAGGAACTGGTAGCAGGAGGGCAGGATCCTCAGGAAGCTTTTGCGATTGTCCATTCTAAGGCACGCGATAACTCCCGGGTACCGATGCATTGGGATGCTAGCCAGTATGCGGGGTTCAGTCAGGTTAAGCCATGGTTGATGCCGACAGACCAAGCAAAGATCAATGTGCATCAGGAATTGACGAGTGGTGAAATTTTTGCTTTTTATCAGCAATTGATTGCATTACGTAAACAAGATGAGTTGGTCTCAAATGGACAGATCCACAGCATCTTACGCGACCATGATCAGGTGCTGGCATATGTACGGTCATTACCAGAACGGCCAGATCAATTGGCTGTTTTCAGTAATTTCTATGGTCAAGAAACCACAGTTGTCATTCCGGCCGAATTGCGTAAGGCAGGAGAAGTGGTAGTTACCAACTATGGCCGGGTACTTACTAGTTTGGCAGAAGAATTAACCTTGCAACCATACGAAACATTGGCTTTTCGAACCCAATAAACCATTTTAGTTACAGGATGGAATGTTTCACGTGAAACAAACACGCCCTTGCTGGGAAAAAGCAGGGGCGTGTTTTTTGTGTAAGGAATATAATATTTACCGGCGTTTGCGTAAGGCTTCATTAACCCGTTGTACCTGGGTCCACTGGTCGATATAATAAATCACCCAGATGATGATGTAGATCAAAATGATAATGACAAATGTTTCGAACGAGAACTTCCAGTTATTGATCAGCATCATGATCCGGACGATACCAACAGTAGTGATGAAATGCAGCGCTATCAGGAAAAAGAAATTGTATTCATCAAATATAAAAAGTATTGATGTTAAACCCATTACTCCGCCTAGGCCTAAGACACTTAAAGTATTAAACCAGGTGGTAGTAGTGGGACCGATACCAGCAGTAATTAGGCATAAATAAGCGACAGCTACAAAACCTGTACCGATGATAAACTGATGAATGGCTTTTTTTAACATAGGTGTTCCCCCTTTTTTTAAATACCCAAACGTTGTTCAAGCTGTTTAAGATACCGGCGACTGACAGTAGTCCGGTGGTTAGCGCTCAGACGAGCGACCATGGCCCCGCTAAAACCGGCCTCCAATGCCTGTAAATGATCAAGGTTGAGAATGGCGTAGCGGGAAACTTGGACAAAGGTTGGACCGAGCTCCTGGACGATCTGGTGGAGATGCCCCCGCGTAGTAATCGTTTGATCGGTAGTAGTGATAGTGAGAACTTCACGATTGACTTCAATGAGAATAATATTTTGATACTTAAGCATCAGGACCCGGTCGTTAGTTCTGACCGGGAGAACGGTTCGTGACTTACCTACTAGGCGGTGAATGTCATGGATAAGGGCAGTGATCGCTGGTGTTTGTTCAGCGGCACGAACTGCGATCGAAATTTCGTCAGGACCTAAGTTGGTGTCGGGTTCGAATGACACATGCATGTTACTCCCTCCTTGAGATTTGCGTAAACTAGGCAGTGCGTTGCTCTTGCTGGTAAATGGCTAAAATAGATTATTAGGCTTGCAGGAAGTAGATAATGCTAACTGCTAGTTCCTGTCTTTTATGATAGACGAAGATAGGAGGTTTGTGGTAATTAGAAAAGCCAAACGGGTATGCATAAGGGTTAAAAGCACAAAAAGAGGCCCCGAACGGTAGATTCGGAGCCACAAAGTTGATTTATTTAACAATATTAGCTTTGATTCGGTCAACGGGGATTGGGCGTGGGGTGAAGGAAGTTGTCGTTTGCCCCAAAGTGATCGCAAACAGGGGTGTAAAACCAGCAGGAATGATCGCTGGTGGTAGACTGGCAACACAGTAGAGGTTGTAGTTTGCACCTAAGCCCATGTCCTCAGCTGCTAGTTCAATATTATGGATGATTGCTCCTGCTGAGAGGTACTTACTTGTTCGAACTTCACGCGCAGAAACCACAATAACGGTTGGTGCGTCATAGATCCCCGGGAGTTGCTGGAGGATTTCCGGTTTTTGAATAACGGTTAGGCGGTAATTATCATAGTTGCCACGGCCAACAGGAGCAGCGCTAGCAGCATGTAGTAGCTGTTGCAGCTGGTCAGGAGTAACTTGGCCTGTGTATTCACGTACTGCTTTGCGGGCGTGCAACATTGTCATTAATTCCATGCTAAGGCTCCTTTCTTATTTAGCAATGAGATCTTGAAATTCTGGATGTTTAGCGATAAAGGCTTTTGCGTATGGACACCGGGGGATGACATAACCTGTACGCTGCCGAACTTCGGTGAGAAAAGCCGTGGTCAGCTGCCCAGCGATCCCTTGCCCGCGGTGGGCAGGATCAACCCATACTTGTGTGATGAGATAGGTGGGGTGGGGTGTAGCGGGCATATCCTGGTAAGTGATCTTTCCCAGTGCTTCATGCGCGGGAGAGAATGCTGTAAATACATCTGTTTGCCATTGGTAGTCCATAGTGATCCTTCTTTCTAAAAGCGATATTTGTAAAAAAGACCGTGATGAAAAATCACGGCCACAAGCTATACAGGATGGATGAGTCCATAACTAACAATTTATGGTTGCTTTACAACTTTATTGTATATTGCTAGCAATTCTTTTCCCAGTAATATGCTTAAAAAGCCGTGACAAGGATGCCACGGCAAGTCGTAAGAAAAAACACAGGACATGAAGTACTGTGTTGGAGGATAACCTCCACGACCAACGGTACAGGAAAAAAGCACCGAACAACAGAATGGAAAGGCTATCTTTACTTATTTTTAATAAATAAAAAATCCTCTAAAACACGTGCCTGTGTGTCCAGAGGAAGTAGGGATCGGTTACGATTTACCAATCATTGGAAAGACGTAACCAGGTTTGGCTTGGTGAGAACCAAACCCTTATAAATGGTGAGATAATTAGAGTGACGATCCGACAGCAGATATGTGCCTGTCTTTCGCTGCCTATCATCCCATCGTCCTTTAGTATATCACATTTAAATTATGAATGTAGGACTTAAAATGGAATATTAACTGATAAATATCTTATCTTACAGAAAGCGGATACAATATTGGTATTATAGTAATTGAAATGAGCTGATGAGTGTAAATTAATTGCGAAAAATAATACTAAATGAACAGGTACCTTCAGGGAGAATGAGAACATGATGAGGGCAATTCTCAGTAACCTGGTCCCGAGAAAAGCGCTTTTATGTGGTAAAATAATTGATGTTAGCGGTTGGATGACCGCAGAAAAAAGTATAGAGAAGGTAGTAACAAAAATGACAAACGTGAATAACGAGGATAAACGGGGTCCACAGTTTAGTTACGGGCTATATTATGGTGAGGTTATTTTGTTAGACTGGTTGAGTAAGGCTAAGCAAAACGATGAAGTACCACCACGTTTTGCCCAGGAATATGGGGTTGATATGTTAGCAGCCCTCAAGAAGTTTAAAGATCTTGCTTTACTCGAAAAGACTGCTGACGCATATCAGCTAACGGAAAAAGGGCAAAAATTATTGGCCGATCACGGTTATTTCATGTGGGCAGAAGGTAAGGAGGCATTCCTGCTCAGTCCTAAAGACTTGATTCGGTACGGCGAATTCAATGTCAAGCCACCATATAACCGTGTGGGGAGCCAAGCTTTAGATGACATCACTATGGAAACTAAGGACTTGAGCAAGTTGGCTGTCTATGAAGACGCCTTAGCCCGCTTGTTTAAAGACGAAAATATTATCCCAGGAATTGTTGAAAGAACATTCTTTAGCTTCATTTTGCAATATTTAGGGTTGCATGGTGAACGCACTGAGGATGGTCAAGGAGTACGGTTTAGTGCTACCACAATTTTCACCAAGCCATTGCCTGTTTTACAGCAACGGTTGGGGAGTACAGACTTCAATCCTGGTTTGTATGAATATGTTGGACAACGTTTTAAAGAAAAATACGGTAAGTTACTTGACCCGGTAATTGATCTGGACAAAGAAGATATTGCTAAGATGATTACTGATACAACGCGGTCCAATACTGTTCTTCAGGGGAACCGGGTGCGGTTGCTCAAGTCCAAGGTGAAGGACCAAGCAATGGTAACATACGAATAGGGTAATAATAGCAATTACCTCCAAATAGCAAGGGGCTGGATGATTCATCCGGCTCTTTTTGGTAGTTAAGTTTAGCAAATATTTAAGGGTTTTATTTTTAAAAATTCTAAAATGGTATGCTATAATGTGCGGTGAGAGAAAGTTGAAATCAGGAGGTAGTTTGTGATGACAGTTAATCCTAGCATGGCTCAAAGCGTGTGGAAGAGTCCTGGTGAAAACGTGTTATTTACAGTTTTAGAATTGAAGCGTGAAGATCAGGCCCATGAACAAGAAGTGATTACAGATTTTGCCGATCGTTATCAAGCCATTTTGCGGTCAATGAACATTCGGATGAATGAGCGGGGCGGGATCGAAGCGGCCTGGGGGCTCAGCAACGCAGCCTGGGATTACTTGTTCCCTAATGCCAATAAACCGCAAGAATTGGAAACGTACCAGACGCTGACAGGTCCCAAATACACCATGCCAGCTACTAAAGGCGACTTGTTCTTCCACTTGCGGGCCAAGGATGAGGCAACAGTATATGAAGTGATGAGCCAGATCATGGAATTTTTGCGACCTATTACAACTGTGGTGGATGAAACTAAGGGATTCCGCTATTTTGAGGGGCGCGCTATCATTGGTTTTATCGATGGTACCGAAGCTCCTGAAGTAGAACGGGCAGCTGAATATGCTATCATCGGGGACGAAGATCCAGAGTTTATTAACGGTTCGTATGCTTTTGCGCAAAAATGGCGCCATCATATGGATATTTGGAACAGACTTTCAACTGAAACACAGGAAAAAGCGATTGGGCGGAAAAAGTTCAGTGATTTAGAATTAGATGATGAAGAAAAATTCGCTAACGCTCACAGCGCGGTATCAAATGTTGGCGATGAGAAAAAGATTGTGCGAATGAATGTGCCGTTCTCTGATCCGGCTTCCGGAAATACAGGCACATACTTCATCGGCTATGCTCGTCATTGGACAACTACTAAAGAAATGCTGGAAGCAATGGTTGACCAAGGTGATTACCTGTTATCGTTCTCTGATATTTTGAGTGGTCAGCTGTTCTTTATCCCATCCAAGGATACATTGGATGCAATTGCTGACGGTGAATATAAATAATATTATTACTACGGGGTGTGACCTAGGGACATGGAAGGAGCATCCCGTTATTTATATCTTTCTTAAACTGGCATCCATTGTTATTAAATTACATTAATGTTACAATAACGTTACACTGATTAATGAAATAATTAATAACCCGTTTAGTAAACGAGAGGAGAAAAATTATGCTGATTACAACAACTGAACATATTCCAGGCAAAGATTACGAGGTGATTGGAGAAGTTTTTGGCGTTACTACCCAGTCTAAGAATGTATTTTCTAACATTGGTGCCGGATTGAAGAATATTGTTGGGGGCGAAATCAAGGCATATACATCGATGCTCCATGAATCCCGGCAAAAAGCCATTGACCGGCTCAAAGAAGAAGCAGCAGCTAAGGGAGCCGATGCCATCGTTATGATGCGGTTTGATTCCGGCTCAATTGGGACTGATATGCAATCTGTCGTTGCGTATGGCACAGCAGTCCGTTTTCTCGATGACGAATATTAATAAAGATTAAGTTCCAGGAGCGAGGCGCAATCTCATTAGTGATTTCGTCTTGCTCCTTTACTATATAACTGGGGACAGACATCTAGTGTGATAGAATAGGGGCAGGAAGACGCGAAGAGAATTTAGGAAAGGATAAAAAATGAAGCAAATCAATATCATTCAGGGTGACATTACCCAATTAGATGTAACTGCGATTGTAAATGCCGCCAACCCGTCATTGCTAGGTGGCGGTGGTGTTGATGGAGCCATTCACCGAGCTGCGGGTCCCGAGTTATTGGCAGAATGTCGCACTTTGCATGGGTGTCCAGTTGGCGGAGCTAAGCTTACGCAGGGCTATCGTTTGCCGGCCCAGTATGTGATCCACACTCCAGGTCCAGTTTGGCAGGGTGGAAAAAATAACGAACCCCAGCTATTGCGCAATTCCTATGTCAATAGTTTGCGGGTGGCCGAAGAGCATGGTTGTGCTACGGTTGCCTTTCCAGCAATTAGTACCGGTGTTTATCATTATCCGCTAGAGGAGGCGACAAAGATTGCGTTGCAAACAGTGAATGATTTCCTAGCTAATTCCCAAGTGGTGACAGAGGTCACAATGGTCTGCTATAACGTGACTGCTTACCGTGTCTATAAAAATACGGCACGGTTACTCCCCTTTAATGAGCAAGTCTTTGTCAATTATTGAAATGAGGGAGTAAGAATTAACCTATGCAGCAAAGTGTTTGTCCTAGCGTTTAGGCTGGTGGTTATTTTTCTCCATTATTTATAGGCTATTATTAAATAAACAACGAGGCTGGTGAGATGTAACTTTTCACCAGCCTCGTAGTATTAATTTGATCAAATTACCGGCGTTGTGCGTACCCGGTCGCATAATCAATTGTGATATTAGGTTGAACATTAGGAACGAAAACATTGAACTCTAGCGCGCCGTCCCGTGACTTGGCTTCTAAGTGAGCCCCAGCAGGCACTAAGTTGTCACCGGCATAAATATCAGTGACCCGGTAGCGAACTTGCTTATTTTGATCAAGGGCCTTCCGGACCAAGCCTTCGTAATAGTTCTGCCCGGTCGAATACTGGGCCCGCGCTTCATTGGCCCAGGCAGTTTGCGTGGCAATATTTTTGGGATTAGACTCCGAAGCATCGAACCCACGAATATTGCCGACTAAAGCATAGCCCAGGAGGTGCCCCCGGTCATAGGCATGCTTGTATGTTCCGGGGAGGTCGAGAACCTGATGGAAACCTAAGGGACGCCAATTAGTCCGACCGTTACCTGTTTCCTGACGGTTCCGGTACTGCCGACTGGTACGGTTGAGCCAAGCGTTGGCAACGGTTGGGCGTCCTAGATTATCTGTCTGGTTGACAGCATAAGGAGCACTAGCGATGTTAGCATTGAGATCAGTTTGGTTGTTGTTAACAATGAATGCTCCAGCATTATTCCATTGTAAATTCCCTTTCAATTGGGACGTAACTGAGTCAGTGAGGACAGTTGATGCTAACTGCTGGTCAGGAACAGTCGCAGTAGCAGGCAGGGTCAGAGAACTGGCATTGGCGGAGCTACTGCTTGATGTTGTTTCAGAGCTAACCGAGCTCTGGGTGCTATTTATCCTGCTGCTAGAGCTAGTTTGACTAGTATGTTGTGCTGGGGTGCTACTGCTGGTGGCAGAAGAAGTGTTACTAGAATTACTACATCCTGCTAGCGTGAACACCAGCATTAAACCAGCGAGAAGCTGACTAAATTTGCGTAAGCGATGCATAAGAATATTCTCCTTTGGATATTAATATATTCAATTATACCAGAATATACGTTCGCCTAATAGGGAAGGAATAGTTGCTCCTGCTTAATAGTGCGGTAACATTATGGTTAGAACGCGTAAGCAAGTTACTAGTATTTGAATGAGAGAAAAAAGACTTCTCTCTGATTAGGACAAAAAAACTGTATAATGGAAAAGTTAATGATTATCAATACAATCTAAAGAAAGGAATTTCGTTGCGAAAACGAAGGAAAGATATTAAATGAAGTATCGTCTGCAAGCACTTGTTTTTGTTTTTGTTGCCTTTATGTTGGGCTGTAATGAATATATGATTGTGGGTGTGCTCCCTGATGTAGCCCGCGATTTTCATGAGCCTTTATCCAAACTAGGACTCTTAGTGACTATTTTTGCCCTAGTTTATGCGATCTGCACCCCGATCATTACATCGGTTGCTAGTCGGTGGCCACGCCACCGGGTTCTTTTGAGTTTAATCGGCATTTTCTTGGTGGGAAATTCCTGGTCAGCATTAGCTACGGGTTATTGGAGTATGTTTATTTCCCGGGTTATAACCGCATCGGTTGCTGGGGCTATTATTTCCTTGGTAATGGTGATGGTAAACTTTACCGCTCCCCGTCATCGCCGGGCTAGTATCGTTTCATGGGTTTTTGCGGGTTTTAGTATTGCATCAATTATTGGAATCCCTATTGGGACTATTGTCAGCCACCTGTTCTCTTGGCGAGAAAGTTTCTGGATGATCTCCTTGTTAACCATTCCGGTTTTTGCTGCTTTATTATGGCTTTTGCCCCGCGATACCCCCCAAGTGCGGAGTCGTTTTAAGAAACAATTCACTTTATTACGTGACCAACGGGTGATTTTAGGCACATCGCTGATTGTTTTGGTGTGTGCTTCTGACTATACGATCTATACTTACATCCGGCCGTTAGCAACCAATGTTATGGGGTTTAGCTACGCGTGGTTAAATTGGATCCTCTTTGGGATGGGAGTCTTCTTTATCATTGGCAACAAGTTTGGTGGATATATTGCCGACCACGGGGGAATGTTGACCTTACGGTGGATTTACATCGTGATGACATTGTTATATCTCGCCTTAGGGGTAACGTTCCAGTACAAGTGGATCGCAGCGTTAATTATTGGGTTACTGTGTATCTCATTCTGTTGCTATGGGTCATCTACCCAGTTGATGTTCATGGATATTGCTGAATCAGAATATCCTGCATCATTAGACTTGGCCTCATCATTGAATGCTATTTTTGCCAATATTGGCATTTCACTGGGCTCGTTTACAGCTTCCGAAGCAGTACAATTCACTAAAATGAGCAACCTCGGCTATATTGGGGTTGTGTACGGCTTGCTCACCATCGTGGTGGTCTTTACTTTAGCGAATAAATATCAAAGTAAAAATAATGTACACATCCATTTGCCTGAACAAAAGGCGGAATAATAAGCAATTCATTAAAGAATACGAAAAAATAAAGGCTGGGAGAAAACATTGTTTTCTCCCAGCCTTTATCTTTGTTTCCAACTCACATTTTCTGTTAGTGATTATTTATCGGTTTTCTTCAGGACATCTAAGACCATCCGGGGCATAGCGGTGGGAGTGGTAGTCAAGACGGGTTGCGGTTGATTGGTAAAGAGTTCTTCAACTCCAGCTGTTAAAGGCCGTGGGTCAAGTTGAGCAAGTTGCTCAATTGCATCTAATCCGGTGCTCTGACTAGGCACGGTATTGTCTAGAGATTGTAAAACAGTTTCAGGGAATTTGTAAGGGCTAGCTGTAGCTACGACTACACATGGCCGGGGGTCGCCACTTAAAGTACGGTACCGGTGGGCTGCAATGGACCCGACTGCTGTGTGGGGATCAATTAGATAGTTAGCTTCTTTAAAGACGCGGTTGATCTCTGTTTGAATTTCATCCGGGGTGGCATATTCAGCAGCAAAAAGTTGCTTGAGCTTGGTCAGTAGTTCCGTTGGCAGGGAATAGTGACCTTGGTCTTGGAGTTCATGCATGAGTTGCTGAACGAGTTCAGCGTCACCACCGCTGATATCAAAGAGCAAGCGTTCGAGATTCGAAGAAACCAAAATATCCATTGAAGGCGAATTGGTTACGAAAAATTCTCGGCGTTTATCATAGGTGCCCGTAGCGAAAAAGTCGGTCAGGACATTATTTTTGTTTGAAGCACAAATCAAGCGCCCGACTGGAAGCCCCAACTTTGCGGCATAGTAACCGGCCAAAATATCCCCAAAGTTGCCAGTAGGGACGGCAAAGTTGACTTGGTCACCTGCTTGGATCACTCCCTGCCGGAGTAGTTGTCCGTAAGCACTAAAGTAGTAAGTGATCTGGGGAATTAAACGTCCAATGTTCATCGAATTGGCAGAAGAAAAATGTTGCTGGTGGGAGGCCAGAACTGCAGCCAGGGTAGGGTCGTTAAAGATCTCCTTGACCGTAGTCTGAGCCTGATCAAAGTTGCCCTTAACAGCAACTACATGGAGGTTGTCTCCCTGTTGGCTGCGCATTTGGGCCTCTTGGATCGGACTGATTCCATGTTGCGGATAAAAAACAATAACTCTGGTTCCTGCTACATTGCGAAAACCACGTAAAGCTGCCGTCCCGGTATCGCCAGAAGTAGCAGTGAGGATAATTGTTTCTTTAGTGTCCTTAGTTTGGTGCTTAGCTGCTTGCAGAAGATGTGGTAGCACTTGCAAGGCAACGTCTTTAAAGGCCAGCGTTGGTCCATGAAAAAGTTCTAGATAATAACTCCCAGCATGGACGGGTGTCAGCGGTGCGATCCGAGGATGGTCCCATTGAGCGCCATAAGCAGCAGGTACTGTTGCTGCGGTAGGGAGGTGGGGAAAGAACCACTGCAGGACGGTTTGGGCGAGCTGCTGGTAGGATGAAGTTGTTAAACGGGTGAGGTCAAACTGTGGTTGCGGAAAAGCAGCAGGGACAAACAGCCCGCCATCAGGGGCCAAGCCCTGAATGATGGCTTGAGCGTCCGTATATAATTGGGCGTTAGGATCGCGGGTACTACGGTAGTTCATGAGAAAGCCTCCTTAAAACGAATAGGTATTTGCTAATATTATACCCTTATTAATTAAAAAACTATGTTAAAATTTAAGAAAAGGTGAGTTTTTAATTATAAAAGTGAGTGTAACTTAGACGGGAAAGGTGGGAATCATATGGATGTCATCAAATTAGGAATGATCGGTTTAGGAACAGTTGGTAGCGGTGTCTTGGCGATGATTCAAGAACATGCGAATAAGATTTATGCAGTTACAGGGCGGAGATTAGTTCTCAAAACAGTGATGGTACGTGATTTGGCGAAACACCAAGATGTAGCTGAGGTGGTTCATTTAACCACTGACTTGGATGATATCCTCTCTGATCCTGAAATTCAGATTGTGGTGGAAGTAATGGGAGGGATCCATCCGGCCAAAGAAGTAATTACCCAGTTGTTGCAGGCCCATAAACATGTTGTGACAGCAAATAAGGACCTCATTGCTACTGAAGGGGCTGATCTGATTCGGTTAGCCCGCGCTAATGGGTGTGATCTGATGTATGAAGCCAGTGTGGCCGGGGGTATTCCTATTTTACGGACGATTGCAGACAGTTTTGCGGCTGACCAGATCACTGAAGTTAAAGGAATTGTCAATGGGACTACAAATTACATTTTGACTCAGATGGCCCAACAAGGTTGGACGTATGCAGCGGCATTAAAGCAAGCACAACAATTAGGTTTTGCTGAATCTGATCCAACTAATGACGTCCAGGGGAAGGATGCAGCCTACAAGATGATGATTCTTAGCCAATTCTCTTTTGGCACGCAAGTGAACCTGGAGGATTTTGAAACGACCGGTATTGATGCAGTGGCTGCCCAGGATGTTCGGCAGGCAACGGCCTTTGGATACGTGTTGAAGCTAGTGGGAGTAGCCCGGTTGGTTGACCAGGGTATTTTTGTAGAGGTGGCGCCAGCTTTGGTCAGTGTGCACCACCCGCTAGCGGGAGTTAACAATGAAAATAATGCCGTGATGGTACGGGGACAGGCCGTTGGCGATACGCTGTTCTATGGTCCTGGTGCGGGAGCTTTACCGACTGCCAACAGTGTCCTGTCCGATATTACAACGGTAGTGAAGAATATGATTTTAAAGACCAATGGGAATTCGTTTAATCGGTATTCCCAAGCCCTCCCATTGGCTACGCCAGCCCAAGTTAAAGATCGGTATTACCTAGCGTTGACATTGCCAGACCAACCGGGGGAGATGCAAAAGTTGACCACTGTAATGGCCCAGATCAATGCAAGTTTCTCGCAAATTGTGCAACAAGCAGGAGAAAATGGGCAGGCGCGAGTAATGATTATTACGCACACGATGAGTAAAGAGCAACTCCATGAGCTTCAGCAAAGATTGACAGCACTTGGAACGATTACCCTGCATTGTGCTTATCGAGTAATTGAATAAGAAAGAGGGGTCAAGTTATGAAGATTATTGCACCAGCTTCTTCGGCCAACCTTGGTCCGGGTTTTGACTCGATCGGGTTGGCGGTTAACCGTTACCTTGAAGTAACAGTTGGACCTGCAAGTTCAACGTGGCAGGTAGACCATGATTTACCTGCGATCAGTCATGGAAGTGACAATTTGATCATCCAAGCGGCCCTTACAGTTGTCTCCAGCCTTCCGCCCCATCAGATCAAGGTAACAAGTGCGATTCCACTAGCCCACGGCTTGGGTTCCTCATCCGCTGCGATTGTAGCAGGGATTGAACTGGCCAACCAATTAGCTCATTTACAGTTAACGGCGCAAGAAAAAATCCAATTAGCGGCCAAGATTGAAGGACATCCAGATAATGTTGCGCCTGCGATCTTAGGTGGAATTGTTGTGGGAACTAATATTGAAGATGAATTTGTGGCAGTTAAAGCCCCGACTCCGCCGTATAGGTTATTAGCGTATGTTCCACCATACAACGTTGTTACCGCTAAGGCGCGGGCCGTACTTCCTAGCCAATTACCGTTTTCTCAGGCGGTCCATGCTAGCGCAGTGGCCAATACGTTAGTAGCAGCTCTTTTTGGGCAACGCTATGATGTCTTGGGTAAATTAATGGAGGCAGACGAGTTTCACGAGCAAGTACGGTCTGCCTTAGTTCCGGAGCTAAGTCGTATCCGGAAACTAGGACATGAGAGCGGGGCAGTCGCTACTTATCTAAGTGGTGCGGGCCCTACCATTATGACCTTGCTTCCTGCTACCCAGGTAAGTGAATTTAAAAAAAGTTTGCAAGCGTCAGGACTGACTGCTTCAACCTTAGACTTAACAATTGACCAAGCGGGAGTTCGGGTAGTCGATTAACCCAAAGATCGCTAAAAAAGCAACCCACTGAAATTGGTGTGTTTTTGTACACCAGTTTCAGTGGGTTCTTTTAATGGCTAATCCCCATAGTGGAGTGCTGCTCTTGGCAAAATAAATTTGAATTAGGATATTACCAGAAAATAAACTTAAGACTGGTATTTTGAAAGCGCTATGGTATACTTGAAGATGTCACTAACAAAAAGTAAGTAAAAGTTAAAAAATTCACAAACTTTAATCAGTACTTGTTTATATTAATTAGCTTGAGGGGGAGATTTAGTGTTAGAAAAAAAGAACCACAGTTCTTTACTATTGGTGGGAATACTCCTAGTGGGGGTCTGCATGCGGATGCCTATTACGGCGTTGCCATCGGTTATTAAAGATATTGCTGCCAGCTTTCAGGTTGCACCCAACAGCTTAGGAATCTTAACAACAATTCCGTTATTATGCTTTGGGTTTATCTCCCCTTTGGTGTCACTTTTAGCACGGAAGATCGGTAATGAAGCAACCATCGGGTTAGCACTCCTCTTACTGATTGTTGGCTCGTTTGTCCGGATTTTCAATTTCTGGTCCCTACTAGGGGGGACAGTTCTCGTGGGCTTAGCAATTACAGGGTTCAATGTTTTACTGCCAGCAGTTATCGCAGATAAGCTCCCTGATAAGATCGGCAGTACGACTGGAATGTATAATGTTGCGATTACTTCTTTTTCTGCTATTGGTGCATACACCATTTCACCATTATCACAGGCTGCAAGTTGGCAGGTGGCTATTGTTATTATCAGTTTGGTAGCGGTATTGACGGCCATAGTTTGGCTCCCTAATCTTAAATACAATCAGCCCGAAAAGCTTGTTCCGACAACCGACGCCCCAGGCGAAACCAACATGTGGCGCAACAAGACAGCTTGGTACCTGGTATTTTATTTTGGGGCTCAAAGCTTTGTTTTTTATAGTATTGTTGCTTGGTTACCAGCAATCGCTTTAGCGGCAGGCCTAACCCAGGATCAAGCTAGCTTAGTAGCAGGATTCTTTCAACTGTTCTCGATGCCATTTGCATTAGTAATTCCGGTGGTTGCTACACGGCTTTCGCATTTACGGCGGCGGTGGTTTGCTTTGTTTGCAGGAATTGCAGCTGCAGCAAGCCTCGGGATGTTGTTTTTCGCGGTCAACTCCGTTTGGTACTACCTCTTAGTAGCTCTACTAATGGGGATGGCAATCGGAACGACATTTCCGTTAGGGTTAACCGTGTTTGGATTAAAAACGCGCAACGCTGCTGATACACGGAACCTTTCAGGGATGGTCCAGTCTGCGGGTTATTTATTGGCAGCGACAGGTCCAGTTATTGTGGGCCATCTCAATGCTGCTACCCATAGTTGGCAAGCAGGATTAGTGGTTCTTTTGGGCGCAGTGGTTGTCTTTACAGTTGCGGGTTTATTAGCCGGACGGCGCCACTATGTGTGATGTTTCACGTGAAACAATGATGCGTAACAGTGAAAACTTAGTTTGAATAGTTTGAGGCTGGGAGAAGCTTTCAATAATGGCCTCCGAGTATACAGATGAAGTAAAAGGCATCTGATGCTCAGAGGGTATTTTTATGGGAAAAGAATTAAATATTCCGCAGTGGAGAAACTTTTCATTCTTGAGATGGTACTGCTTTTTTGGACATGTGAAAAGATAAATGGTTAGTATAGTAACTTATTTTTTGCAAGTATAAAAACAGGGAGTATAATATAATAGCAATTACAAAAAGTAAGTGAAGGGAAGCGGTATTAATGAATCAACACCCAGATTATTTGCTCAATAAAATCACCGGACCAGCTGATGTTAAACAGTTAACTCTGGAAGAAATGGAGCAACTGGCGACAGAAATCCGGCAATTGGTAGTTGAAAAAGATGCAGCAATTGGTGGACACGTAGGCCCCAACCTTGGTGTGGCCGAAGCAACGATTGCATATCACTATGTGTTCAACTCACCAGTTGACAAGATTGTTTGGGATATTTCGCACCAGGCATATGGGCACAAGATGCTGACCGGACGGGCACAAGCCTTTCTTGATCCCGATCAGTATCAAACCGTGACCGGCTACACTAATCCGCAGGAAAGTCCGCATGATTATTATGCAATCGGGCACACCGGCACTTCGGTTGCACTGGCAATCGGGATGGCTAAGGCGCGGGATATGCAAGGACGTAAGGAAAATATTCTGGCCTTTATCGGTGATGGCTCGATGAGTGGGGGCTTGGCTTTTGAAGCTTTCAATAATGCCGCTAAACTGCATTCCAATTTAATTATCGTGGTCAATGACAACCAGATGTCAATTGATGAAAACCAAGGGGGCCTGTACATTAGTCTAGCTGAGTTGCGGGCTACTAACGGTCAGACACCAAACAATCCCTTTATTGCAATGGGGCTAGACTATAAATATGTTGCTGACGGTAACGATTTGGCAGCTATCGATCACCAAATGGCATTCCACTGGCATGGACCATTTGATGTGGCAACGGGAACAAGTACCGGTGCTGCTAATGTAGAAAAGTATGCTGATTTGGCACGGCAAACAGTGGCAGAACAAATCGATGCTGGTTTACCAGTTCTAGCGCTGAATGCTGCTATTCCGGGAGCCTTTGGGCTGAAGGATTTCCAGGCTAAGTACCCAGGAAATTATGATGATGTGGGGATTGCTGAACAATTTTCAATTACCTACGCAACTGGTTTAGCTCAAAATGGTGTGCGGCCAATTGTTTTTGAAAATAGCACTTTCCTGCAACGGGCATACGACCAGTTAGTCCATGATATGGCACTCAACAACCAGCCAGTTGTGCTTTATATCAGCAACGGTACGATCACAAGTGGATCCAAAACGCACCAGGGTGGTTTTGATATCCCTTATTTGAGCAACATTCCTAATGTTGAATACTTAGCCCCAACCAATGCAGAAGAACTACAGGCAATGTTGAAGTGGGCCCTCCAACAAACAGATCGGCCAGTTGCAATCCGCCAGCCAGGACAAGCAGTCGTCCATGGGGTAGCAACACAAACAGATTATAGTAAGATCAAATATGCAGTCGATGCCGGCGAAAAGGTAGCAATTCTGGCCCTGGGTGGGTTCTACGAGCTAGGACGTGCAGTCCAAACATTGCTGACTGACCAATTAGGCTTTAAGCCAACGCTGATTAACCCCCTGTCAGCAACGACCCTTGATGAAGCAACATTGACAGCTCTTCGCACCAACCACACTGTGGTGGTAACTTTAGAAGATGGTGAAGTAAATGGTGGCTGGGGCCAAAAAGTTGCTAGTTTCTATGGACCAACTTCGATGCGCGTTAAAAACTATGGGGCAGCGCGTGAATTCAACGATAGTGTACCAATGGTTGAGCTCAAGCAGCGCTATCATTTGACACCAGAGTTAATTGTTAACGATATTGCCACACTATTAAAAGACTAAAAGGGAAGGTATGATCCTGATTCCGAATGAAGTACACCTTCGGTCAAGGATCGTACCTTTTTTAATTGCGAAGAGAAACTTTTTTTAGCTAAAAAGGAATAAAAAACTGGTAAAAATGAAGAATAAAAATTATAATAAGCGACACCTATAATTTTGAAGGAGGCCCCAGTAAGTGCTGTTTTTAGTCTTGTTTCCAATCATTACAGGCTGTGGATTAGCTGCCCAATCAGCTGTCAATTCCCGGCTACGTTACTACGTTGAATCGCCCCATTTTGCAACTTTGTTGACTTTCCTGACCGGAGGAATATTCCTTATCTTGGCTATGGTAGTAACTCATGATTCCTTTGTCATTCCTAGTCAGGTAGTTAGCGGTGAACCATGGTGGGTTTGGTCTGGTGGGATCTTAGGGCTCATCGGCGTAACAATGCTAATCTTGTTATTCCCGATTCTGGGAAGTGTACAAACCACTATTTTAACGATCGGTGGTCAAATTCTGATGGGAGTTTTAGTTGACCAACTGGGCTGGTTTAATGCAGCTATTAAGCCCCTTAATACCTGGAAAATTGTGGGGATAGCACTTTTGATAGCGGGAGTAGTGTGGTCTAACTTAGCGCAAGGGCAAACTACGCGGACACAGGCAGCTGGTAAGCACCGCTTTTTGTGGCAGCTAGCAGCTGTTTTGACAGGAATGGTGATTGCTACGCAAGCGACGGTCAACGGTTATTTGGGATCAGTTTTGGGTTCATCACTGTATGCAGTGGTGATCTCATTTATGCTTAGTCTGGTTGTTTTGACCCTGATCCTGTTGATAGTGCGTGCCCCATGGCACAACCTGCAGACGTTACCCCAAGGAGTAAAGGAACAGCCATGGATCATCGCTGGTGGACTATTGGGGGCGATTTATACTTTTAGTGTCGCCTGGTTAATTCCATTGTTAGGGACGGCCAAAGTGGTAATCTTTGGTCTGTTTGGCCAAGTCGCTTTTAGTATTGTGATTGATCATTTTGGTTTATTTGAAGCTGAAAAACAGCCAGTAACTACCGGCAAGCTATGCGGTCTGGCTGTGGCGTTTGTTGGGGTTTTACTTGTTAGTCTCCATTAAAATAAATGGTCGGTAGTAAATATTATTAATTAGTTGTGGGTCCCAAAGCAGTGGAGGCTGGAAAAACGAATTTTTCCAGCCTCTTTTTTTATGCGCTAATATTACATAAATAATATGGGAAATTAGGAGCCAAGGATATACACGGGGCACTATACTTTGCGCCCACCATCATCCTAGCTTGACCAAACAATTTGTCACAAAGGTGGTTTTGCATTTCGTATTTTTAGCGGATAACCACTTTAGTGTTATAAGGGATGTTTTGGAAGAACCACTGTGCATCAGGAATCGAAAGCCGCACGCACCCGTGTGAACGGGCAACCTTGCCTAAATCTTGGGCTTCAGCAACGATGTATTGTCCTTGGTCATTAATGGGGACAGAATGGAAAAGATATTCGCCGTGATTTTTGAATGATACCCAGAAGTTGGCACCTTCGCCAGACGAAGGGTTGAAGAAAGATTGACCTCTTTCTCCTTGGATGTGAAAGGTCCCGGTTGGAGTTGCTTGGTTTTTAGCACCAGTGGAACAATACATCTCATAGATTGTTTTATGACCATCAATAAGATATACACGTTGCCGCTTAGTCGAAACTAAAATCCACATATTAGGATGCCGACTGAGGTTGGGGTAATCTTTGGTCATAGATGATTGTTGCCAACTCTTAGTTGTTAAGGGGCGCATTCCGCGTGCTTCGTAAGGTAAAACAAGCGGGTCACGCTGGTAAAGCCAAACTCCGCCCAGGATAACGATAGCTAGCAGAAGGAGCCCAATTAATCCGCGTCGCCGAGGACGATTATGTTTGCGCATGCTACTTCACTCCGAATCATATAATTTACTTTAATTATAGCTTAAACTTACTGGTTGTGGTGGAATAGGAAATTCGCTAAATTTCACAAATCATTTAAAGAAATCGTTTTCTTCCGCATGGAAATAGGGGTTGCACCTTCCACAAAGTTTGTGAAAATCAAAAATGCGCTTTCATTTTTGTGATAATCATGTATGCTTAATTTGTTAAATAATTCACAAACAAATGACCAGGGGGGTTATACCGATGACAGCAGAAAATGAGCAACCACAGACAGATGTGACCACTATGATTGATCGCTTAGTAAAACAAGCGCATGAAGCGTTAGCCCAGATGGCAGATTTTAGTCAGGATAAGGTTGACCAAATTTGCCAAGCTTTAGCGACAGCAGGTGAACAAAACGCCTATGAACTAGCTCAGATGGCAGTAGCAGAAACGGGGCGCGGTATCGTTGAAGATAAAACAACTAAAAACATGTTTGCCAGTGAGAATATCTGGAATAGTTTGCGCCACGAAAAAACGGTCGGAATCATTGCTGAAGATAAAGAAAAAGAATTACTCAAAATTGCTGAACCAGTGGGTGTCATTGCTGGTGTTACTCCGGTGACCAACCCGACATCAACTGTGATTTTTAAGGCGATGATCGCCCTCAAAACACGGAATGCAATTATTTTTGGATTCCACCCCCAAGCACAAAAGGCGTGTGTTAAAACAGCCGAGCTTTTAGCGGCAGCTGCCGAAAAAGCTGGGGCCCCACGGAATGCTATTCAGTGGATTAGTCAACCTAGTTTAGCTGCAACTTCAACCTTGATGAATCATCCTGATGTGCAACTTGTTTTAGCCACAGGGGGTCCTGGGATGGTCAAGGCAGCTTATTCAACCGGTAAGCCGGCCCTGGGAGTGGGACCAGGAAATGGTCCTGCCTATATTGAACAGACGGCAGATCTCAAGCGGGCAGTCTATGACATTATGCTATCTAAGACCTTTGATAACGGAATGGTCTGTGCTTCAGAAAATTCTGTTGTGGTTGACGATAGCGTTTATGCACAGGTTAAAACCTTGTTCAAAGATTGGGGATGCTACTTTATTCCTGCCGATAAAGTAGCTACGTTTACTGAACATTTTATTGACCCGAAGCGGGGGACTGTGCAAGGACCAATTGCTGGGCGGTCAGCAGTGCAAATTGCAGAAATGTGCGGCCTCAAGGTTCCAGCTACGACTAAGGTTTTGGTGGCAGAACTCACTGGGGTGGGGCGTGATTATCCCCTATCAGCCGAAAAACTATCACCAGTCTTTACGATGTATCGTGCTAAGACCCAAGCCCATGCCTTTGAACTGTGTACTGAGCTCTTAAATTACGGGGGGCGGGGACATACTGCTGCTATCCATACAGAAGATCAAGAATTGATTAGACGGTTTGCTTTAGCGATGTCGGCTTGTCGGATTATTGTTAACCATCCGTCCGCACTGGGAGGCATTGGCGACCTTTACAATAACATGACACCATCCTTAACCTTGGGGACTGGGTCTTACGGGGCAAACTCTATCTCACATAATATTTCGGCACGGGATCTTTTGAACATCAAGACTGTTGCAATGCGACGGGATAATATGCAATGGGTAAAGGTTCCCTCTAAAACATATTTTGAACATGACGCTGCCAACTATTTAGGCCATATGCCGGATGTTGAACGTTTTTTTGTGGTAACAGACCAGGGAATTGTTGACCAAGGCTTTGCAACTGAGATCACAGATATTATCAGTAACCGGCGTGGAGCTAAAGCTTATGAAGTGTTCGAAGCAGTTACTAGTAACCCAACAACAGAGGTTGTAGCTGATGGTGTGCGGCGGATGCAGATTTTTAAACCAGATGTAATTGTTGCGCTGGGTGGAGGCTCAGTAATGGATGCTGCCAAAGCCATGCGCCTATTTTATGAAAATCCAACAATGACTTTTGCGGAAGCTCGCCAAAAGTTTCTTGATATCAGAAAGAGGGTTGTTCGCTTCCCTAAGCACCATGATGTGCAGTTGGTTTGCATCCCAACTACATCAGGGACAGGGTCTGAAGTATCGCCTTTTGCAATTATTAAGGATGGGCAAACGGGCATTAAATATCCTCTCTGTGACTATGCTTTGAGCCCGGATGTTTCGATTGTGGATGATCAGTTTGTTGCCACAATGCCTTCAGACCTAGTGGCACGGTCGGGCTTTGAAGCGTTAGCCCATGCGCTGGAGTCATATGTTTCAACAATGGCGACAGACTTTACCCGCGGTTGGTCATTGCAAGCAATTAAGTTGATCTTTGCTAATTTAGAAGCGTCTTATCATGGTGATCGCCAAGCGCGTAGCCGGATGCACAATGCAGCTACGCTTGCCGGGATGGCATATGCCAACGCCTTTTTAGGAATTGATCATGCACTAGCCCACACTCTCGGGGCGGCATTTGCTGTACCGAGTGGAGTCGGCGATGCGATTGCTTTGCCCCATGTTATCGCCTTTAATGCACGTAGACCCCAAAAGTTAGCTATCTGGCCCCACTATGCGGTTTATCGCGCTGACAGTGACTATGCAGAAATTGCTCGGACCTTGGGATTAGGGGGACGGAACAACCAAGAAGCAATTGCAGCTTTAGTTGCGGCTGTCCGTGACTTAGCCCATGCAGTTGGAATCAAATTGCGGCTACGGGACTATGGAGTAGACAAACAAGAATTTGAAGACCGCCTCCATGACCTAGCAGTTGAAGCATATGGCAATCAAAATACGGTCACCAATCCAGTGGCGCCGTTGATTAAACAGTTAGAAGAATTAATGCAGGCATGTTATTAAAAGGTAAATATTTCCCAGGAAATACATAAAGTAACTGGGAACAATGCAGAGGCTGGGAGAAAACAACGTTTTCTTCCAGTCTTATTATTTATTCGCTGATAGTACACGGATAGTGGGGGAGAAACATAAATTTAGGAGCTCAAATATAAGCGAAGGTTGCCGTACTTAGTGCAATCCATGGTCCCTAACTAGGTTAAACGATTTGTCGCAAGGGTTGTTTTTTGTACACTTTTGCATTTAATCATAAAAGAAACTTTTTTAAATTAATAGTTGACACATAATAAAATAGTGATAATATTATGGCAACGACATTAGAATAGAATGAGATAGCTGAGATAAGGACAGTAGTCCTCCGCCAGGTAGCAAGAGAGTTTCTGGTTGGTGTGAAGAAATTACACGGCGGTTGACGAATATCACCTTTGAGCCGGGACTGTGACATTAGCAGTTCCAGGGGGCGCCCTTTATAGCGCTAACGTATCGCCTGTCAACCTACCAGGATGGGCCGCACGTGATGAGATGAGTTATGGTCAGTAATGTTGGCATAACTTAAAAATAGGTGGTACCGCTGAAAAGCCCTATGGAAACATTGTTTCCGTAGGGCTTTTTTCTTTATCCAGATCTTACTTCATTCTAAAATCGAATTATTTTTAATGAGGTGAATTTTGACTATGGAGCATCAAGGAACAACTTTATTGGCACTGGACAATGGGTATCATTTGTTTACACGGAAGGAAGGTCATGGCGCAATTAAGCTCTTGTGTGTCCATGGCGGACCAGGAGGAAACCACGAAGGATTTGACAATTTTGCGGCTAACCTTCCAGGTGATGAATTTACTGTATACACTTATGATCAATTGGGTTCGTATTATTCAGACCAACCTGATTTTTCGTTACCAGAAAACCAACATTATCTGACCCTTGATTACTACTTGTCTGAGCTGGAAGAAGTACGTCAGAAGCTAGGCTTAGAGGACTTCTATTTGCTAGGACATTCTTGGGGTGGATTACTTGCACAAGAATATGCCTTAAAGTATGGAGACCATCTCAAAGGACTTGTCATCATGAGCATGATCGACAATATCGCGGAATACACAATGCATATCAATTATTTGCGGAACAAAGAACTTACTCCACGCGAAGTAAAATACATGAAACAAGTTGAAGATGAAGAGAACTTTGACGATCCTATGTACCAGGAATTACTGGACCGTTTATATAGCCTGTATGTGGTCCGCCACCCACAGAACAAAGTTCGTACTGTTAGCAAGAAGGCAACGGCTGTTTACAATTATTTCCAGGGAAATAATGAGTTTGTGATGGTGGGAACCCTTAACGGCTGGGACCGACGGGCTGACTTGCACCGGGTAAACACCCCAACTCTGTTGACTTTCGGAGAATTCGATACGATGCCACTGGATGCAGCTCAAAGAATGAAAGAGACATTGCCCCATGCACGACTAGTCCTGACCCCTGATGGTGGACATGGTCACCAAATAGATAACCCAGCAGCATTTTTTGCAACGTTGAAACATTTTTTACGTCAAGTTGAACACAACGAATTTTAGTTAGAGAAAAGGGGAGAGAAAGATGAAATTAACAAAAGTAGCAGCGATGGGGGCAACAGTGGCCTTGAGTGCTTTAGCACTAGCCGCTTGCTCCAGTAAGAATACCACAGCCAATAACGACAATACCCTACGGTTGATGTTAACCGGGGATGTTCAATCACTAGACAATTCAAATGTTGCCAATCTAGCTCAATGGAATGTTTTGGAACAAACCATGGAAGGACTTTATCGCGCAGACAAAAAAGGTAATCCAGCCCCTGCGATGGCCACTAAAGTAGTTAAACCATCCAATAATGGGAAGACTTATGTGTTCCATCTGCGTAAAAATGCTAAGTGGGCAAATGGTGATCCTGTAACTGCCCAAGACTTTGTCAATTCATGGCGGCGGTCAGCTGGACCAACTGCAAAGTCAGGATATAATTATATCTTCACGGGGATCAAGAATGCTGAACAAGTTTCAACTGGGAAGATGCCAACTTCAGCCTTAGGGGTAAAAGCCCTTGACCGGCATACGTTGCGGGTCGACTTGGAATATGCGATGCCATACTTTAGCCGCATGATGGTCTTGCCAGCCTTCTTCCCTCAAAATACACGCATGGTAAAACAAACGGGAAGCAAATATGGGACTAACAGCAAAAATATGGTTGCTAATGGGCCGTTCCAGGTTAAAGGTTGGACGGGAAGCAATGACTCCTGGAAATTAGTCAGAAATAAATACTACTATGATAAGAAAGATATCCACTTAAAACAAATGAATATGCGGGTGGTAAAGGATGCTAATACGGCTCATCAGTTATTCCAACAAAAACAGCTCGATGATGCCCAGATCACTGGGACGACTGCTCAAGGTCTGCAAAAGGATAAGAATTTACGGCACGTATATCGGGCAGGAACATACTATTTACGGCTGAACTTAGCAAACAACAAGGCCTTCCAAAATGCTAAATTACGCCAGGCATTGTTCTTGGTCTTAAATAAAGACAGTTTGGCAAAGAAAGTTTTGAGTGACGGCTCTCAGGCAGCGTCAACGTATGTTGCCCCTCGGTTGGCGGTTGATCCGACGACAGGGAAAGATTTTGCCAAGGAAACAGCTCCTAAAGAAACATACAATGTAAAAAAGGCGCAGCAATTATGGCAAGAAGGGTTGAAAGAGCTCGGACAAAAGAAAGTTAAATTGACTTTAGTCAGTGATGACCAGACAGTTACCAAGAATGTCGGCCAATTTGTACAATCACAGGTTGAATCTAAGTTAGCTGGGGCTAGCGTTGAAGTTCACGCTGTTCCATCCAAGGAAGTTAGCGATCGTTTGGCTAACGGGAACTTTGATATGCAGAGTGCTCTGTGGTTAGCGGACTTTGCTGATCCAGTCAGTGACTTTGATGTATTAACTAAGAATAACCCCCAAAACTATGGTAAGTATGCAAACGATAACTACAATCAACAACTGGTTGATGCTAAGGGCGTTAACGGGACTAATCCAAAGAAGTACTGGGCAAATATGCGGGCTGCTCAAGAGCAACTGAACCAAGATATGCCAGTAGTTCCACTGTATACAATGACTGAAAGTCACTTAGTTAACCCTAAGGTTAAGGGTGTATTGTGGCACTCAGTTGGTGAAACAGATTATACACGGGCATCCTTCACCAAATAATCAAATTTAAAATTACTAAAAAGGCTGTGAGAAAATTTTGTTTTCTCACCAGCCTTGTTTTATGCAGTAATAACGCGGAAAATAGCTGCAAGTCTAGTAGCTAAGTACGAACTCAGGCTGCCGCTAGGCGCCAGCCATCGTCCTAGCTTAGCTCACCCGCCTTGCCCCAAGGGCTATTTCCCTTTATTTTCTACTTAAAAACTCGGTCACGCGCTGGACAACTAACGAACGGTTCTCTCCTTTAAAAGTATGACTTCCGCCCCGAACGAGGTGGACTTCGCAGTTCATGCAGTACCGTTGGTATTCTTTGACCGCGCTGACGGGGATCACTACATCATCTGTCCCATGGATAACTAACATGGGCCCAGAAAACTGCGCAGTTGTTTCCATAATCGGCAAGGTTTGTGCGGTCCGAAGAAACCTTCCGTTCATTAGAACGTTGTCGATCATGATTTGCTCGGGAATATGGAAGGGGTCAAACCTGCTTTGCCAGATCTGGCCCTGACGGGCAAATTCTTTAACGCTAACCGCTGGGGCAAGCAGGACTAAGCGGTCAATCCAATCATGATAGTAGCCTGCTAGCATACCGGCAATAACACCACCAAGTGAGTGTCCCAGTAGGTAAATATGCTTGATACCAGGTAATTGGCGGGTATAAGTGAGGATCGTGTCCGCCTCACTTATTTCCTGGGGAATAGTCATTTCTTGGTAGCTTCCCTCACTATGACCCCGACCGGAAAAGTCAAACCGGACCGTGGTGAAACCACTGGCCACCAAAGCGTGGCTTAATTGGGATAAGAGGTCGTCCGGTTGGTAGCCACGATTGCCTTTGAAACCGTGAAAAAGGATAATTGCAGTATCGCTTGGTGTTGAGGGATATTCAATAATTCCCCGAAGCGCTTGTCCAGCGTTATAAAGTGTTACTACTTCGTCCATCACATCTTGCCTCCTTTTTTCAAATTATATCCTATCTATTACGGAAGTGGAATTGAAATAATGAGACGACTATGGTAAAAATAAAAATATTATTAAAGAAAATAGGAGGACTAGCATGGGAGAGAAAAAACAGCCTAATCATATATCGCTGAAGCGGACGCTGACATCTGGACAAATGGAAATGATTGCTCTAGGTGGGACAATCGGAGTGGGGTTATTTATGGGCTCCACCTCAACCATTAAGTGGACCGGACCATCCGTTCTTCTCGCTTATGCTATTGTTGGTGTACTCCTGTACATGATCATGCGGGCATTGGGAGAGATGATTTATCTCAATCCTGGAACAGGTTCATTTGCGGATTATGCAACCGACTATATCCATCCTTTGGCCGGGTATCTTACTAAATGGAGCAATGTTTTTCAGTACATTGTCGTAGGTGTTTCAGAAGTCATTGCTGCTAGCGAATATTTAAATTATTGGTGGCCTAAGTTACCAACATGGGTTTCGGGGATAGCGGTGATTATCATATTGACTTTGGCTAACATTGCCTCAGCTAAAGCTTATGGAACTTTGGAATTTTATTTTGCGATGATAAAGGTCGTAACAATTATCATGATGATTGTTTTAGGCTTGTTGGTAATTTTTGCCGGCTTAGGCAATAACTGGCACCCACTGGGCTTAGCGAACCTTTGGCGTCATGGTGGCTTTTTCCCTGGTGGTCTCAAGGGCTTTATCTTTTCGATGTCGATCATTGTGGGTTCCTATCAAGGGATCGAGCTACTCGGGATTACTGCTGGCGAAGCGGCTGAACCGAAGCATGCAATCGTGGCTTCGGTTAAGTCCATCGTTTGGCGGATCTTGATCTTTTATATCGGAGCAATCTTTGTGATCGTGACAATCTACCCATGGAATCAGCTTAAGGCAGTTGGCTCACCATTTGTGGAGACTTTCTCCAAAGTGGGAATCACTGCAGCCGCCGGGATTATCAACTTTGTGGTCCTAACAGCAGCTATGTCAGGAGCGAACTCTGGGGTTTATAGCGCTAGTCGCATGCTGTTCAAATTGGCCCACGATCATGAAGCTCCAGCGGTCTTCAAAAAGCTATCTAAGCATTTAGTTCCTAATGTTGCAATTTATGCGATTGCGGCGGGGATTTTCATTGGTTTTATTTTGAACCTAGTAGTGACAAGCTGGAGTAAAACAGCCGGGAATCTTTTTGTGATTGTGTACAGTTCAAGCGTGCTTCCAGGGATGGTGCCGTGGTTTGTGATTTTACTGTCAGAACTGCGTTTTCGGCGGCAGAACCAAGAAGCAATGGCAGACCATCCCTTTAAGATGCCCCTCTATCCGCTATCTAACTACATTGCGATCGTCTTTTTAGTCTTGATCGTTGTCTTTATGTTCATCAATCCCGAAACGCGGGTTTCAGTCACGGTCGGAGCAGTGTTCCTGTTGTTATTATCAGGGCACTACATGTTGACGCGCCGGCGGAGCAGTAGGGCGGATTAATGATAGAATAAGACTATAATACATTTAAGAAATAGGGGATTAGAGTGAACAATAGAATTAAAGCGATCCTTACACCACGGTACAATTGGCTGATGCTATTGTTGGACTTGGTAGTGCTCGGAACGAGCATTTACCGGCTCAACATCTACACTGCATTTATCGTGTTAGTGGACTTGAGTTTTGCTTTACAAAACGGAGTGATACTGCACGGTTACCGTCTGCAACAGGGAACTCAATTAACCGCCAATAAACGTGAAGCTTTACTCCAGTTGGAAGCCAACAACATGGGGAAAGTTCTGGCGGCGTTACTATACTTAGGCGGATATTATTTTCCGTTTCATGATTCAGCCAATATGCTTCAAAACGGGGCAGCTGTGTTGGTAATGGTCTTGGCTTACTTTATTTTTGCCCAAGCCTATTATCGGTGGCAGAAGCGTAAAATTAGTGATTAAGTTGGTTGACAGGGACTAAGAATCAGCTTATACTCAAAATAATTCTTATTCGGAAAGGAGATTTACCATGAATAATTTACAACCACAAGTAAACTATCGTTGGCAAAGCCGGCACTAGGGTTGTATTGCATTGCGCAGATACGACCCACCAGATCGTATCTGTGCCGGTAAATCTTCATGCCCGCACGGATGTTACCCGTGCGGGTTTTGCTTTTTAGGCATCACCTGCAGTAAAAGGGTGGTGCCTTTTTCTATACCACGATCTGGTCAGGAAGAGATTTAAAAGAAGGGGAGATAATAGTGAAAAGATTAATTACAACCATCATTGTCTTGTTAGGTGTATTGGGGTTTGCTTTTGTCAGTGAACACCAGGCCCAAACTGCCCAACAAAAGCGACCTGTTGTGGGGATCTTGCAGACCCTAAGTCACCCGGCGCTAGACCAGATCAGGAAAGGCATTATTGCCGGGTTGAAAGCAGAAGGGTATGTTGATGGGAAAAACGTGGTCTTGGACGTTGAAAATGCCCAGGGCGATCAAAGTAACCTCAAATCAATGGCGGATAAGTTTATGAACAAAAATGCCCGTGTAACGGTGGGAATTGCGACCCCTGCCGTCCAGGCGTTGGCTAACCAAACTACGGCAACCCCGGTAGTTATGGGGGGGATCAGTGATCCATTAGGAACAGGCTTGGTAAAAAGCTTGCAACATCCTGGAGGCAAAGTGACGGGAACTAAAGAACAAGAACCAGTCGCGCAGCAGGTTGCAATGATCCGGGCGATTATGCCAAATTTGAAAACAATTGGTGTCCTGCATACATCAAGTGATGATTCGTCAACTGCTGAATACCAGGAATTCAGAAAATTGATGGAAGCCCATGGCGTAACCGTAAAATCCTTCACCATCACGTCAACCAATGATATCAGTCAAACAGCAGAAACCATGGTGCGCCAAGTCGAAGCAGTTTATGTGCCGACAGATAATACAGTTGCTTCCGGGATTATGACCTTAGCTAAAGCAGTTGATGGGGCAAAGATTCCGCTTTTTCCTGCAGTAGCAACGATGATGAAGCCCGCTGGTGTGGCAACCATTAGCTCTAGTCAGTTTGATATGGGTGTGGTGACCGGGAAGATGGTTGCCCGAGTTCTTCGCGGGGAAAAACCCGCAACCATGGCAGTTGAACAGACTAAAAAAGTTGATACGACAATCAACCTCAAGCAAGCTCGGAAGCTAGGACTGACAATTCCACAGCGGTATGTTGACGCGGCAGAAAAGAGAGGGGAGATTATCCAATGAGTATGGTAACATCGACGATTGGACAGGGATTATTATGGGGGATTTTAGGCTTAGGCTTGTTTTTAACTTTTCGCATCCTAGATTTTCCAGACATGACGGTGGAAGGAACGTTTCCTTTTGGGGCGTGTGTTTGTGTCGAAGCCTTAGTTCATGGCGTTAATCCGTTCTTAGCAACCCTCTTGGCTTGTGGGGCGGGAATGGTAACGGGTTTGGTAACAGGTTTGCTTTATACCAAGGGCCGCATTCCGATCTTATTGGCCGGAATCCTGACCATGACCGGGGTATATTCCATCAACTTGCGTCTTCTGGGCAGAGCCAATGTCGGCTTACTTAACCGGGCAACCCTACTGAATTTACCGCGTTTACAGCAACTTCCGCAGGGGTTCGCTAGTGTTATCGTGGGGTTGGTCGTAGCAGTGGTGGCGATCGTGGGCCTAGCTTTATTCTTAAACACAGATTTGGGTCAGGCGTTTATTGCCACGGGTGATAATGAAAAGATGGCTCGGTCCTTGGGAATCAATACCGATATAATGAAGATTTTAGGCTTGATGTTAGCCAATGGGTTGATCGGCCTAGCCGGAGGTTTACTAGCACAAAATGGTGGTTATGCAGATGTTAATATGGGGATTGGGACGATTGTTATCGGCCTGGCTGCAATCATCATTGGTGAAGTAGCTTATGGCGAATTAAGTTTGACAACCCGGTTAGTAGCAGTGGTCGTCGGGAGTATTCTTTACCGGCTGATCCTATTAGCAGTTCTTCAATTAGGCTTCAATACCAATGATTTTAAGTTGTTATCCGCGGTGATTTTGGCAGTTTGCCTGATGTTACCGTTATTGCAAGCAAAGTTTCACGTGAAACAATTACTGCACAAGGGGGTTGAACGACCATGAGTGAAGCGTTATTGGAACTAAAAAATATTTCTACCCGGGTCAATCTTGGTACTAAAGAAGAAAAAACTATTCTTCAAGATATTAATCTGAAAATTATGCCGGGAGACTTTATTACTTTACTAGGAACTAATGGTGCGGGCAAATCGACACTCTTGAACGTAATCAATGGAACCCTGCAGCCGACCAGTGGCCAGGTCTTACTCCAAGGGCGGGACTTGACGGGGATGTCCGAAGTCAAACGGGCAAAGTTTATCGCCCAGGTTTTTCAAGATCCTAAGCTGGGAACTGCGCCCCGGATGACGGTGGCTGAAAACCTCCTGTTAGCTACCAAGCGGGGGCAACGGCGTGGATTGCGGATGCGTCATCTTAGAGGGCAGATGGCCGCCTTTAAGGAGCGGGTGGCCCAACTACCAAACGGGTTGGAAGAGCGACTGCAAACATTTGTGGGGGACTTGTCTGGGGGCCAACGACAGACATTGAGCTTCTTGATGGCAACAATTCAAAGACCAGAACTATTACTTCTGGACGAACATACTGCAGCACTTGATCCCAATACCAGTCGCGACCTGTTACAGTTAACCGATGATGTTGTGGCCCAGGAGAAATTGACTTGTATCATGATCACCCACCAATTAAAAGATGCTCTGAAATATGGGAACCGCCTATTGGTGTTGAATGCTGGTCAAGTCGTGCTGGATGTGCGGGACGAAGCCAAACAACAACTAACTGAAAAAGAAATTTTGCGCTACTTTGCCGATTGAAGATCAGGTAACCTGCTTTCTTTGCTACCCGGCATATCGTAAAATATGTGCTGCCAGGAGTTTTTTTAGCCTAATAAAAGGCCCCAAGAGCACATATTGTACAATATTGCGTGTCTCATCGACTAAGGACGGTTGGGTGTGCCAAAAATTTTTCAAAAAAGAAACACTGAACAAAATTCTGTCCAGTGTTTCTTTTTGTTAATAGTTATTTGTTTTATTTATGCCGTAATACATTGACTACGTCGGGAACAAGCTTCCCAGTAAGATCTTTGATCTGGCGGGTTGAAACGGGAGTGAAGCCTAGTTTTTCTGCAACCCGTGCTGACTGCGGGTTGTCAGCGCGGTGACAGAGCCAGATGGCTTTGAAATGTAACTGCTTAAAGGCAAGATCGATTAAAGCGCGGGACGCTTCAGGAATCAAGCCTTGGCCCCAGTATGGTTTGCCAATCCAATAGCCGAGTTCAGGTTCATCATCATAGTGGGAGACAGAATCTTCACCTAATTTTAAGCCGACGGCTCCGAGTAATTTGCCCGATTGCTGGTTAGTGACCGCATAGGTGCCTTCAATTTGCAAAAAGTCGGTAATGTTGTCACGGCTGTTAGCCACAGAAGTATGCACCGGCCAGCCGGCGATTGGGCCGATATCCGGGTCTTTAGCCAGCTCATATAACTCAGGCGCATCATCTTCGCTGAAAGCCCGCAACACTAAGCGTTCGGTTGTAACTGTTGGCGGGAAATAGACGCCCTGGGCGGGAAGGGCGTGCGCAAAAGCGTGGTGATATTCTGCCAAGCTCTCATTAGCCCCTTCAGTAATCAGTGCTTCATTTTCTTCTACTGTAAGGTCAGTTGTCCCAAAGAACTGGTCCTGTAACCATGCCCGGTAGCGTTCAAGGGCTTGGAAAAAGGCCACCCGCGTGTGGTCAAGATTCTGAGCGTTAACGGCTACCGTCAGCTGGAGGTCCTGTTGGGAGTTAGTTGGCAAAGTAACCGCAGTCGGTTCAGTTGCGGAAAAATTAACCGTGATCGGCCGCATACTAGGGTCGGTTGTTTCAGACCATTGGACGGTTCGGTACAATTCGGCCCTAACGGCGTCGTTGGTTATGGCTGGATCAACCTGGACCCAAATTGGTGCTGGTTGGGGGGTCAGTTCAGCCGGAATATCAGCAGTTGCTTCAAAGTCAGGATAATCTTCTTGATAGGTGTAGAGTAATTCGTCAGCTAAAGTCCAGACTTCCCCTGGGGTAAAGAGTGCTTCAGAGTGCATTAAGGTGTCACGACGAGCAATTACCTGGAGGGCAATAAGGTTGACGAGGGTGGTAGCTGAAGTGAAGTCCCCCTTGATAATGAGCTTGATGTCGGCAGGAAGGGGGATCATTTCATTGAGCCAGGCACAAAAGCGCTGCGCTTCAGCAGCAATTTTCGGTGCAAGGGTTGGCTTAAGTTGGAGTTGGATAGTTGCCAAAAAAACACTTCCTTAGAAAAATCTTTGTTCTTAGTATACAAGAAATCAGCCCGGATGGGCAGGAGCAGTGAACCATGTTAGGATTAGGAAGAAATAATCATTAACTAATGAGGTGAAAGTAATGGAAGAGAATACCCAGAATATGCTGGCGGGCAAACCGTATACGCCAGCAACAGACGAAATTCACGCATTTTCACGGCGAAGTCACCGCCTGTGTCATGACTTCAACCAACTCTATGACACTGACCGTGAACAGCGGAATGCAATTGTTGATCAATTACTAGGAAAACACGGGCAAAATGTTTATTTCCAAGGCCCAATCTACTTTGACTATGGGCAGTTTACAACGATTGGTGACTATTTTTATGCTAATACCAATTTAACCGTGCTTGATACTTGTCCCGTTACGATCGGCAATAATGTCATGTTAGGCCCTAACGTCAGTCTCTTGACGCCCCAGCACCCGTTACTTCCGGAACAACGGAATGTCCGTGAATGGCAGGGGAAGATGCTTGACTATGAATACGGTGCTCCGATTACGATCGAAGACAACTGTTGGCTCGGGGGCAATGTTACTGTCCTGGGTGGGGTGACAATTGGTGCTAGCAGTGTGGTTGGTGCTGGGGCCGTAGTTACCAAGAGCGTGCCCCCTAATTCTTTGGTATTGGGTGTTCCAGCCCGGGTTGTGCGGACGATTACTGAAGCTGACCGCTTAGCCGATTGGCCATATTAAGTAATGAAAAGGAACCACGATTCTAATCCTGAGAGCAGTAAAAGCTCCACGGAAAAGAACTTCGTGGTTTTTTATTGCATTTTTCGCCACGGGGTAACTTTTATGTTATGCATACCATAATATATGCATATATTAGTGAAGTGTTTTTCGCAAACGTTGTCCCGATAGTGGGTGCACTAGTGAGTCAAGAAAGGATTACAATTGTAGTTTATAGATAAAAATATTTTGAGGCAAAATTTTTGATTTTTTAAAAATTAGGGTGTATTTTTAAAATTATGAGCGGTATTTAAGAATTTTTCAAAGAAAAACAGCAATACATACTTTGATATCGTTCAAATTATTTTTATCTAGGGTACGCTAAAAGTGGGAAAATATTCCTAAATTTTTAGTGATTTCTAGGCACATATTGGTTAGGGGGAACAGATATGGTTTCAAAAAACAACCATCAACTATATCAGCAAAAAGCTGCTGATCAAAAACAACGTTGGGGCGTACGGAAGTTGTCTGTAGGGGTAGCTTCAGTTTTATTAGGAACTACTTTCCTACTGCACAGCAACCATGCAGTATCAGCTAACACGGTTGCCAGTGATACTACACCAAGCACTACAGCGCAGGCGGATAGTAAAGATACAGTAACACAGGGATCGGAATACACATTGCGGTCCAGTGCTGCGACCACAACTGCCACAGCTGGAGTTGAAAAAGACATTACTGCAACGCCAGTCCAATCAGCTGACAATGCGGCTAAACAAAACAATCAGCAAGCGGCTAATGCGGATACGCAAACTAACACCGCACAACCAGCAGATAAAGCAGCCGCAACTAGCACAAATAAAGCTAGTGACCAAACAACAACACCGGCCCAACCGGCAAAACCAGCTGTAGTTCAAAAGAACGTAAAACCGGCAGCGGCGCCAGCAACCACAACGACAAGTCCGGACCCAACAACACCGGATAATTCGAGCAATACGGTTATCAGTAATGATAAGGATAGTTTGACTAAAAATTGGCTCGAAACACCTAATGAGCGGGCCCAGGTCTACATTACCGTTAAGGGGACTGACCAAAAGATTTACGTCAGTTCTTATGCAGACTTTAAGAAGCGCCTTTATTCAGAAATCTATACTAATCGGATGGATCCTAATAGCCTGGAATTACATATTGAATATCAGGTGTTAAAGGATAGGGTTCAAAATTTCATTGTAAACTGGGGAGACTGGCTCCGACTAGATACCAGTAGAATTGGTAAGGATGGTCTAACTTTCACTACAGATACAGGTGAAAAAGTAGCCTATACGTTAACACCAGGATGGGGGAAGTACAAAACCTATGATGAATGGCTTAGTGAAGGCCAAGATATGAGTAAGATAAATGCTCTTAAAATTGGCAACAATTTAAAGGCCGGGACTAACTTCGCATTAACCGTTCCCCTAAAATATATTGGTAGAACTGATGGCACAAAGCAATTTAACAATGTTCAAGTTGTAGATTACGGGCAGCCAAATGCTAATATGGGATTTGACTTCATTGAATTACATCCAGCTCAAATTGAAACACCAGCTAAGCCAACAACCGATAAGGCAACAACTACTACGGTTGTCTACAATAATCCGTTGCTTACTGCTTCAGATTGGCACAAGATGGCACATGGCCAGGTTATTGCTTATTACACAGCTAAGGGGAAAGACGGTAAGACTTATGTAACTGGGTATGTAACTGCTAATAATAAGTCTGAGTCGATCATCAATGTTGATCAGATTGATCCAAACACTCTGGAATACCATTTGATTTACCACAATGGTGACAAGGAAGTTGGTTCCGGGTTGTGGTTCAACTTTGCTGATAACAAGACTGTAGCGATTGATACGAGCCGTCTTGGTGCTAATGGTCCACAATTGAAGAGTCAGCAAGGCTGGTCTTATGGCTGGGGGATCAACGGTACTGGTGATGGTGGTAACTATTACAGTGGCTGGGCAGAATACCTTAAGGCCCACAATGGTTCTGGGGATAAGGCTACGCAAATTTCCATGACGGGGACTGCCTTTAAACCAGATGATACAATCGAATTTGTCATCCCGATTAAGTACATTGGGCAACTTTCTGATCGGGTTCATTCACTAACCTTTGCGCCACAGGTTAACGATTATGGTGGAGGTAACTTTGCCAATGGGATTAAACTCTACTTTACAACTGTGAAGAAGGACTTAAGCGAGGTTAAGCAGGTAGTCTTGCTTCCGACTGAGTTCATGGGGGAACAACCTGGTCAATCAGACTGGAAGCTCGTTAAGGAAATTTCCAAAGATATGCCAAATGGGTGGGATGCCCTTAAAATTAGTAACTTCCCAACCTTTAAGGGATCATTCAATATGGATTCACTACCAAAAGGGGACTTACCACCGGTTGTTTATGGCTCTGCGCAATACTTTATTGACCTAAGCAAAATTCAAGAAATTTTTGCTAACCATGGTTACACGGTCAAGTATGCTAACAATAACGGTAAAGCTCAGGAAATGCCATTCTATGCATACGTTACCCTGCCACTGGCAAAACGTGTTGATGATGATAGACCTGTCTTGAATGACCCATCTATCTGGGTAATCCAAGTTCAAGCTGTGCCTGCTATTATTTTAAATAAGGATCAACACTATGTGGCAGATCCAAATGCTAAGCCATGGGACACCACTTCAATGATTGATGAGATTTATGCTGCTGATGACGCAGGACAGCGGAAGACGCGCGATCAACTAGAAAAGCTGCCAAAGACGGACGTGGATATTAGTTATGAATACCAAGCTCCAGGGGCTGCTACAGCTGTTGCGGCTGATAAGGTCGACTTGACTAAGGCGGGGGTATACACTGTCACTTACAGTCATACTTATGCTGATGGGCGAGTAGTTAAGGATAGTCGCAAGGTTTATGTCGATGATGTTAAGCAAGAAACCAAGGACATTACTCGAACAATTATTGTCCACGCGCCAAACGGAACTGACCAAACAGTTATCCAAAAAGCAACATTGACACGGGAAGTGATTCTTGACGCAACTACTGGGGAAATCAAATCTACGGGTGAATGGTCTGCTGCTAAGTGGGAAACATACTCAGCTCCAGAATTTAAGGGATACACTCCAGACGTGGCCCAAGTCGAAGAAGCAACAGTTACTAAAGATACTCAAGACACAACGGTTGAGATCAACTACGCGGCTAACAAGCCAACTACGCCAGAGCAAAACAATGATCAAGGCCAAAAGCCACAAACTAACGATCAAAGCCAAAAGCCACAAACTAACGATCAGGGCCAAAAGCCACAAACCGTAGAGCAGGTAACAAAAACTGGCAAGGACAATGTAACGGTTAATACTCGGAGCCAAGCTCCAGCGCCAGTAGCTCAATCAGCTCAGGCTCAAAAGTTGCCACATACTGGAGAAGCTGAAAACCGCTTAGGAATCTTAGGCGTCTTAACAGCTACACTCGGGATGTTAGGTTTAGGCTGGAAGAAACGTGAGAGACAGTAATTTTAAAAGTCAATTTGAATTGAAGCACATCAGATCATTGATGCTGTGTGAAATAATTTAGGGAGGAATCTATAATGACTGGACGAAACAATCATTTTATGTGGAAAGAAACAAAACGTATCCCACGTTATAGTTTGCGTAAACTTAATGTGGGTGTAGCTTCTGTTCTTCTTGGTGTGACAATTTTTGGTTTTAATGTTTTGATCGACCAAACTAAGGTTTCGGCAAATACAACAGCAATCTCTGCTAAGGATACCAGCACGGCGTCGATAAATTTGGATGATAAGTAGACTTTAGTCAATAAGACAGGTGTAGTGCCAGCGACCAATGATGATAAGCAGACTTTAGTCAATAAGACAGGTGTAGTGCCAGCGACCAATAATAATAGTGGGTCCACTTCTATCAACAGCGCTGACACAACAGCATCAGATAATGTTGATAAAGAAGCTACTTCAACCAACAATGAAGAGACAGTACCATCAACCAATAACACAAATGTAGGATCATCAAATAGTATGGATAAGTCTGCTCCAATTAATGATGACAAAGCAGTGCAGCCAGCTAACAATGCTAAGGATACTACAGAAACTACGTCAGTAGTAAATCCAACTAGTACTGATCCGACCACAAGTAACAATGAAGAAGCCTCGACTAGCTTACCTTGGTATTCTTTTTCGTTAGTGACCACAAGTAACAATGAAGAAGCCTTGACTAGCTTACCGATGTCAAACCAAGACATTAAGCTGGATTCCCAGCCCATGTTAACGGAGATAAGTAATAAGCCCACGGATAACTGGGTATACAATAACCTGAAGTGGTATCAGGACTCTTCAACAGCAATAGTAAAGGAAATCTTACAAAACCACACTGCCAACGATGAGAGCGGGAGATACTACTTTGCCGGTGTTGCTAACTATAATGAACATTACCATGCTATCCATTTGTTGGCCCGCTCAAATAATTTGAATGATAATAGTTTATATGTAACAATTTTGCATACTGGAAAGAAAACTATACAAGAAGCAGTGGTAGCACCTGGTGAATCAAAGAAGGTTGAGTATAGTGGAACTACTCATACTCCAATTTTTACTAATTATGATGGGACTAGTGCTTCAATTGATCTTGATGGGATCGAAAAAGGCGATAATATATATGGCATGGTGGTTGGTTTTGCATATGGTCACAATACCGGAATTAAGGGAGACCCAGCTTCAATGGGAAATGGCTTTGTGATGACTCCAATACCAACGAAAATGACAACTACGATTCATTATATTGATCAAGCAACGGGAGACGAAATTGCAGTGCCAAAATCTTTTGAAGGTGTTGCTTATCAGAAATACACAATTACCGGAGAGGCACCAACTATTGATGGATATACATTGAAAAAATCGCCAGAGACCACAGGATATATCTCCCCATATAAAGTGGGTGAATCGTATGATTTTAGACTTGATAAACATGTAGTTATAAAGCAAACAGTAATTGACGCTCAAGGGTTGGTTCGAGTTACTGCGTATTATGATGGTGAAGTGCTTAATAATACGACACGTTACTTGGGGAACAAGTTAAATGTTAACGATCGCATGTCGTTTATTTCGCATGGAAAATGGTACACATATATAAATCAGATTACATCAACTAATGATGGTATTGTTTACTATTATGCAAAGGATGGTAGTGAAGATAAGTCTGAAGTTAGAGTTCATTATATCGATGTAACTGGGAGTAAAAATTCTCTTTTTGTGCCGGGAGATGGGGAAGAAGTAGCAACAGATAAGATTAGTGGTAAATTGGGAGAAAAGTATAATTATAATGTCAATTTACCAACGGACTATAATTTGGCGACCAATCAAGCAAATACTGTAACTGGAACATATACTATTGATCATCACGATGAATATGTGTATGTAGTCAAAAAGACTAGTGCTGAAAAGCTGGATCCAACGGTTCCAGCCACGACCAAGGTTGATAATCCAAAGAAGCTGACTGATGACGAAAAGAAAGAAGTGGCAGGCAAGGTCACAGAAGCCAATAAAGATAAGTTCCCAGAGAAGACGGAAGTCACAGTCGCCGATGATGGGACAGTCACAATCAACTATCCAGATGGCTCCCAGGATACGATTCCTGGTGACCAGGTAGTCGAAGCTAAGAAAGATGCCGATAAGACTAATCCAACGGGTCCAGCCACGACCAAGGTTGATAATCCAAAGAAGCTGACTGATGACGAAAAGAAAGAAGTGGCAGGCAAGGTCACAGAAGCCAATAAAGATAAGTTCCCAGAGAAGACGGAAGTCACAGTCGCCGATGATGGGACAGTCACAATCAACTATCCAGATGGCTCCCAGGATACGATTCCTGGTGACCAGGTAGTCGAAGCTAAGAAAGATGCCGATAAGACTAATCCAACAGTTCCAGGGACTAAGGTTGAAGTCAAGGATCCAAATAACCTGACTGATGAAGAGAAGCAACAGGTTAAGGAAAGTATCGAAAATGCCAATAAGGGCCAGTTCCCAGAAGGGACTCAGGTAACTATTGGTAATGATGGTACGGCTACGATCACTTATCCTGATGGCTCCCAGGACGTTATTCTAGGAAGCCAGTTGGTAACCAAGCAAGGAAGTGACGTTGCTAACGCTGGTGATGCCAAGAATAACGGTCAAGGAACGACAGCATCGATTCAAGGAGCAACCGCTGATACGACAGCGAAGAAGTTGCCACAAACAGGTGAGCAAGATGCTTCAGCTACTGCGGCAACAGGTTTGGGCTTGATCATGCTGAGCTTACTTGGTTTGTTTGGCCTCGGCAGCAAGAAGAGAAAAGAAGATTAGTAGTTAGTCAGAATAACTCACTAGTCTGAAGAGGCACAAAAAGGGGCTGTGACATAAGTCCTTTGAATAAAAGAACCGTTCAGAATTTCGGTTATAATGCCTTCTGAGTATACAGATGAAATAGAAAATTCATCTAGCATACTCGGAAGGCATTTTTCTGGCTCTTTGTCAAACCGTATTGGTGAAGGGCAATTCCTCATCCAGAAAATGGATGAGGAATTTTTTATTTCAAGATGGCAGATTGTAGAATTTAAGTTGAACGCAAGAGTCGTTTAACGGTTGTTAGACGTCTTGAAAGTTGGGATAGTTCCTCAATGACCCGAACTATCTTATCTTTAGCCAACCAGCTTCAAGATAGGCTAAAGACACTAACGGTTGACCATGGTAAAGAATTTGCTGGTTATCAAACAATCGAAGATCAAACCATGGTGAAAGTCTATTTTGCTCATGCATATTCTCTGCATGAAAGAGGCAGTAATGAAAATCGCAATCGTGTTCTCCGCCGCTTCATTCCCAAAGGAAGATCAATAGAAACTATTAGTGACGAAGAACTAATTCAGATCAACTGGCATTTAAATGCACAACCACTTAAATGTCTTAATTGGCGTACGCCGATTGAAGTCTTTTTGGAATGTTTACAACAATAATCGTTCAAGTTATTTATTGTAATCTGCTATTAACAAATATAATAAATGATTTCTCTTTACTTAATTGTTGAAGAATATTACTCCCCCACTTATTTAAGGATATATCCAAGAACTACAACCAGAATTTCCCAAATAAAAGTTAATTTTGCTAAAATTTTTTCAGAATCACATAGTATCCAGAAGTATAATTGAACTGTTAACCATAACATTTGTAAAAGTTAACCAAGATAAGATGCAGCATTTAAGATTATGTATATACTTCTAGTTTCCAAGATTAGTATGCTTAAAAAAGAAATGATCCCAGTTATCATCCACCAAAAATACAAAGTTTGATTAGTAGCTGTAATAGCTAAAATAAACAATATGAATAAACCAATTAGCATGAGAATTGTTGCGCGAATTAAATTATCTATGCTAGTAGTGAGAATGATTCGTAAAAACAATTTAAGTGTTTTCGGCAAGTGGATTTTACTTACAGGAGATATAATTATTAATATTGCTGTTATAAATGATCCTAAACTTATTGATAGAAGTAATAAATTAATATTAATGCTTTCTTTTATCCGATTCATTAGGCTTCCTCTATTATAGTAAATGGTTTGTAGGATATTGAATCACAGCTAAGGGAAGTATGAAACAAAAAACGTTTAATTTTTATTAAAGCATATGTAAAAAATTCTGTTAAATGACTTCGGTACAATAGAAAGCGATTTCCTAAATGGAATTTGTACCCAACTGCACCAAAAATGTAAGGGGATACATTGTAAGATGTAAACGTAGGAGGAAGGGCAATGAACTACAAGTACAATTACTTGCTGGCTAATTACACGCGTGAGCCAGTGACGTATACACAGGCAGCTAAGATTACGGGGGCTGACCCCCAGGTTATCCAACGAGATTTGGCTGCCTGGATCACGGAGGATTCGGGTCTTTCCTTCAAGTTGAAGTCTGTCACTACTGTTGAGTGGCTCAGGTTCTTTGATAATGTCGAACTAAATGAACTGGTCTTTAATGAAGAAGAACGGGTGAAACTTATCTACCTATTTGCCTATTCAAACTTTACTCACCTGTCAGTATTCTATTTTCAGCAATTATTAAATGTTTCTAAAGGAACAGTTCTCCACGACATCAAGGTGTTGCGGCAAAGTTTAGCAAATCAAGGAATCGAGTTGGCCTATGACCGTAAGGAGGGATTTTATGTTCGGGGAGTTGAACTCACAATCAGGCTGATCGCCTGGAACTATGTGAGTGCACTCCTGACACAGAAAAATTGTCATGCTTTATTGCATTATTGGCTAGGAGAGAACTATCCGTTTGATTTTGTGGCGCGGATCAAAGATACGTTGGCCCAAAAGATGGCGGAAGATGGTTTAAAGTTGGTTCCAAGTCGCGAAGCAGGGATGGTTATTGCTACGGCGTTGACTTGGAAGAGGTTTAATCATTTTGAACTTGAATATCACGATGAGGCAGTTGACCTGCAGAAAGTAACAGCCTACCAGACCAGTCAAGCAACGCTAACGGCATTGCTTGGGCCTAAGATTGAATTCAATGAGATTAATCTTTTTGCGATCTATCTGATCACAATCAGTGAAGGCAAGATTCAGGATGAAGAGTTTAATTTCCTGTTGCAGTGTGTGGTTAATATCATTAATGATTTTGAATCACGGGCGGCAATCAAGTTTACTAATTACCGGGAGCTGATGTTCAATATCTTCAGTCACTTGGTACCGGCTTATTTTCGGATCAAACATGGGATTCAGGTAGATAATGTGGCAGTAGCAAGCATCAAGCATGAATACGCTGCAATCTACCGGTTAACTGATAAGTCATTAGGGCCACTGCGGCACCTGACTGGTAAGGAAATCCCAGAAGCAGAGGTTTCTTTATTCACTATCCTATTTGGTGGGGCGTTGATGAGTGCTAGTGCTAACGCACCGCGGGCAGACTTAACTGCGTATGTGATCTGTCCTAACGGAGTAAGTTCATCACTGATCTTACAGACAGAACTGGCCCGCCTTTTTCCGACGATTAACTTTAAAAAGGCGACAACTGTGGCAGACTTAGAAACAGTTGCGCCAGATGATTATGACATCTTGTTTTCAACCATCAAGGTAGAAACAACCAAAAAACTATATGTTGTTCGCCCGATCATGTCGCAGCTCGAAAAAAACGAGCTCCTCAATCGGGTCCAAAAAGATTGGTTTATTCCGGGGATGTCATTGCCAAACGTTGCCGAAATCGTGCGCGCTTTGGAACCATATATCGAGTTTAAACCTGGAGTTAATAAAGAGAAACTCTATAAAGTGCTAAATAAACGCATGACCCAGTGGCTAAGACGAGAGGAGGATACACGACCGATGTTAGCAGAACTTTTAACCGCAGATACAATTCAAGTGGTTGATAACCACGATTTATCCTGGGAGGACGCAATCGCGTTAAGCGCCCAACCATTACTTAAACAAGGGAAGATCGAAGCCCGTTATATCGATAGTATGATTGATAAGGTGAAGAATTTCGGGCCCTTCATCAATATCGGGGATCATGTGGCGATGCCGCATGCCCGACCTGAAGATGGGGTCAACGAAGTGGGAATGGCATTATTGAAACTAACCAACGATGTCAACCTCTTAGATGATGAAAAACACCCAGTTAATCTCTTTATCTGTTTGGCGGCGGTAGACAATGACGCGCACTTACGGGCATTGGCTAGCCTAACCAAATTACTATCCCAAAAAGACGTGCTCCAAAGATTAACTTCCGCACAGTCAGTTGATGAACTATTAGCAATTATTAATGAAGGAGACGAAGCATAATGAAGTTTACAGCAGTTTGCCAAAGTGGTTTAGGAACAAGTTTTATGGTGCAAATGAACATTGAAAATTCCCTGAATGATTTGGGAGTAAACATGGATGATTTCGCTGTTGACCACACTGATTCAGGAAGTGTGAGTGCTGATATGGCAGATTACTTCTTTGTTGAAAGTACACTGGTGCCAGCATTGTCCCGTATTCCAGAAGAAAAAATTGTGCCATTAAAGTCCATTATTGACGCTGAAGAAGTCAAAGAACATGTGATTGAAATTTTGGATAACAATGGGATCGCCCACAACTAATTAGTTGGGGATAGATATTGGGAGGAAAAAATATGAAAGTGATAATGAGCTTATTCCTATCAATCGTAGGAACGCCAGCAATTCTCGTTTCCTTGCTCGCCTTGTGTGGGTTGCTTTTACAAAAGAAAAAGACATCAGATGTTATCTCTGGAACTGTTAAGACCATGATCGGATTCTTGGTTTTGACTGGTGGTGCCGGCGTTTTATCAGGAGCTTTGACACCATTTGCTAGCATGTTCCAAACAGCCTTGCATACTCAAGGGGTTGTGCCAAGTAACGAAGCCGTAGTAGCGATTGCGCTCCAACACTTCGGAACACCAACAGCCTTGATTATGGCAATTGGGATGGTAGTTAACATCTTGTTGGCTCGGTTTACCCGCTTTAAGTACATCTTCTTAACTGGGCAAGCTATGCTTTATGTTTCTTGCTTGACCGCAGTTATCCTGGTTAGTGCAGGTTTCGGAACAGACTTCACTATGATTCTCTTAGGGGGGATCTTTGAAGGGACACTGTTGACAGTTACTCCAGCTTTGTGCCAACCATTTATGCGGCAAATTACTGGTAACGATAGCGTGGCTATGGGGCACACCGGGAACATCGGTTATGCTTCTGCTGGTTTGATCGGTAAGTGGTTTGGTAACAAAGAAAAGTCTACTGAAGAAGTTAACATTTCTAAGAACTGGAGTTTCTTACGTGACTCTACTATTTCCATCATGTTATTGATGTCAGTTGTTTACATTGGTTTAGCTATTGCTGCTGGTCCAAGCTATGTTGAACATAAGTTATCTAACGGGACTGAAGCCTTTGTTTATGCTATTACTCAGGCCGGGACATTTACTGCTGGTTTCGTAATCGTGTTACAAGGTGTGCGGATGATCTTGGCCGAAATCGTACCAGCCTTCCAAGGGATCGCTAAGAAGTGGGTTCCAGGTTCCAAGCCAGCCTTGGACGTGCCAATCATCTTCCCTTATGCACCAAACGCTGTTTTGATTGGATTCTTTACTAGTTTCATCATGGGGACTATCTCCATGTTTGCAATGATCGCAATGCACACAACGGTTATCATTCCTGGTGTGGTTGGTCACTTCTTCTGTGGGGCAGCTGCTGGGGTTTATGGTAACGCAACTGGTGGTCGGCGTGGTGCCGTTTTAGGTTCTGCCTTCAACGGGTTACTGTTAAGTTGGTTGCCACTGTTCATCCTGCCACTGCTGGGTGAATTGAAGTTAGCTGCTTCTACTTTCGCCGATACTGACTACTTGATCCCAGGTTTGGCCTTAGGCTACATCGGTCAAGCTGGTAAATTAGCCTTGATCTGTGGGATTGCTGCCTTCGTTCTTGCCGTGGTATTGTTGAGTGCTTACTTGAACGCACGCGACAAGAAAGCTGCAACAAAGTAATTTAGGAATAAGAAGAAAAAGAGAGGGTAAGTTGAATTATGAAATTCTTTTTAGATACAGCAAACGTTGATGATATTAAGCGCTATGCCCAATTAGGACTCGTGGATGGGGTAACAACCAACCCAACGCTAGTTTCTAAGGAAGGACGCGACTTTGAAACTGTTGTTAAAGAAATCACAACGATCGTTTCTGGCCCAGTTTCTGCCGAAGTTACCGGGACTACCTATGAAGAAATGGTCGCCCAAGCACATGATATTGCCAAGTGGGCTGACAACATCGTGGTTAAGATCCCGATGACAGAAGCTGGTTTGCGGGCAGTTAAGACACTGAGTGAAGAAGGAATCAAAACCAATGTGACTTTGATCTTCTCTGTTGCCCAAGGACTCTTGGCTGCTAAGGCTGGGGCAACTTACATCTCCCCATTCTTAGGCCGCTTAGATGACATCGGTGGTTCTGGGATCGAATTAGTAGCTGATTTGCGGGATGTTTTGGACAACTATGGTTTCAAGACAGAAATCATTGCTGCTAGTGTCCGGGGTGCTGACCATGTGAAGCAAGCTGCTTTAGCTGGCTCAGACATTGCGACTATTCCAGCTAAGGTCTTTGGCAAGTTATGGTCACACCCATTGACAGATAAAGGTTTGGCAAGCTTTGCTGCTGACTGGGAAGCTTTCCAAGCACAACAAAAATAATTAGGAACAACGCTAATGATCTAGGCCATTGTTCCACAATCACTCAATCCTTTAATATATGCTTTTTCAAGAGGCTGGGAGAAAAAGAATGTTTTCTCCCAGTCTCGGTCTTTAGTTGCTAATGTTTTTTAGGTAATGAAAAGATGGCAAATATAAAAGGCGAGCTGGAATTATTCCAGCTCGCCTTTTTGGTGTCATCAGTAGTGTTTAGTTGGTTATTTTAGTTGTTTTGGGCGTATTCGTCAAGTTCCTTCAAGTAAAGATCCTTTTGTTCCCGGCTGATCCAGGAAGCTTCAAAGGAGTTCTTGGCCAAGGTTACAACTTGTTCCTTGGTCAAGTTGTACTTGTCAGCAAAAGCATAGTAGTTATCCCCAATATAACCACCGAAGTAAGCAGGATCATCGGAGTGGATAGAAACTAGGACATCTTTGGACAATAATTCCAAGATTTCGTCACCCTTCATGAATGGGGAAACGAAAGAGTTGGATAATGGGCAAGAAGTAAAGCCGATCTTGTTCTTAGCTGCAAATTCTACCAAGTCAGGATCTTCTACGATGTTTGTCCCGTGGTCAACCCGTTCTACACCGATTACTTCGAGCAGTTCGCGGATGTGTTCGATAGAATCCTTTTGATCGATATCAGCGTGAGCAGTTAAGTGCAAACCTTCAGCGGATGCCTTGGCAAATTGGTGGAAAAACTTCATTGGTGGGTTGTTATGTTCATCTGAGTCTAACCCGACACCAACGAACTTGTCCTTGTAGTTAAGGGCTTCTTCCAAGGTTTCGCGTGCAGAATCACGGGAGAAGTCACGGAGGAAGCACATGATCAGTTGAGCATCAACGTTTAAAGCGCGGGCATCAACTGTTGCCCGGTAAAGACCGTTGATTACTGTTTCAAAGGCAATGCCCCGGCTTGTGTGAGCCTGAGGATCGAAGAAGATTTCGACGTGGCGTACGTTATTTTTAGCAGCCCGTTGTAAATAATCCATTGCCAGGTCATAGAAGTCTTGTTCGTGTTGCAAGACGTTCATAGCTGGATAATAAACAGCTAAGAAAGAAGCTAGGTCATCATATTGGTAAGTAGCACGCACATCCTCGATGCTTTCTTGACCAATATCAACATGGTTACGCTTAGCTAATTTGAGCTTTAATTCAGGTTCCAAAGTCCCTTCAATGTGAACGTGAAGTTCGGCTTTTGGTAAATTTTGCGTAAATTCCGGTGTAACTTCTGTAGCCATTAGATAGACCTCCGTTTTGTTAATTGTTCGTGTTTAACTATCTGTATCTAAATATTAACACTCTTTGTTTTCCTGTCAAGCCGTAAAAACCGAAAAATAACCTTGAACAACAGGGGCGACAATGGCATAATATTTAGAAATGTACAAAAGAGCGAGGTTTGTTTTTTATGAATAATATCATGGAAAGGTGGTTCCATCTTTCAGAAAATAATACTTCAATTAAACGAGAAACAATCGCTGGTTTAACAACGTTTGTTTCGATGGCATATATCCTCTTTGTGATCCCAACGATTCTGGGAGAAGCAGGGATGGATAAGGGGGCAGCTTTTACCGCTACGGCATTATCGGCGATCCTCGGTTGTGGGTTGATGGCTTTTCTGGCTAACTATCCAGTGGCAGTCGCCCCCGGCTTAGGTGATAATGCGTTTTTCACTTATTCAGTGGTTTTAGCGATGGGAATCCCCTGGCAGAAAGCAATGGCAGGAGTGTTCGTTGCTTCAGTGATTTTTACCCTCCTTTCGTGTATGAAAGTTCGGGAAATAGTGATTGACGCAATTCCGTACGATCTCAAGCTGGCCATGGCTGCAGGGATCGGAATTTTCATTGCTTTTGTTGGTTTGAAGGGTGGGGGCCTGGTAGTGGCTAACAAGTCCTCTTTGATTGGGATCGGCTCATTTACAGTCCCAACCACTTGGTTAACTATTTTTGGAATCTTTGTGGTGGTGATTTTGATGGCCCGTCAGGTTCCAGGCTCTATCTTTTACGGGATTGTTGCCACAACGCTCTTAGGCTTGGTAACGGGACTGATTAAAATGCCAACCCACATTGTGGCCCTTGCTCCAAGCATGAAATCGACGTTTGCAGTTGGGATTAAAGAGCTTCCCGCGATGACTGACCCGCAGATGTGGGCAGTCGTCCTCGTCTTATTATTGGTAGCGTTCTTTGATACTGCTGGGACTTTGATCGGCTTGGTGCAACAAGCGGGTTTGGCCAAAAATGGGAAGATGCCTCGTTTAGGGCGGGCGTTGATGGCTGATTCATTGTCAATGCTTGGGGGCGCGATAATGGGAACGACTCCTTCAGCAACCTATGTCGAATCGTCAGCTGGGATTGCTATGGGAGGTAAGACGGGATTGACTTCATTGGTAACGGCAATTCTCTTTGGGTTGTCAATGTTTTTCTCGCCGTTGTTGACAGTTGTGACTAGTCAGGTAACTGCTCCAGTTCTGATTGTTGTTGGATCTTTGATGGCATCATCTTTGCGGGAAATCCAATGGGATCATTTTGAGATTGCTTTCCCTGCGTTTGTAACAATTATTGGCATGCCGTTGACCTATAACATTTCATATGGGATTGCTTTTGGCTTTTTGATCTATCCGGTGGCAATGACAGCTGCAGGAAGACGCAAGGAAGTCAATGGGGTGATGTGGATTTTGTTATCGGTCTTCATTATTCTGTTGTATGTTTTGAATGTCTTACCAAGCAATTAGTATATAGTAGTTGTAGCTGAGTATAACTCAGCTTTTTTGGTAAGGGGGAGTAATATGCAAGTAACTTTACGACCATTAACGAAACAAGATGCGCTGGCTTTTTGGGAATTAGCATTTGCTGACTCCAATGCAGAGTGGCGCCAGTGGGATGGACCGTATTTTAATGACCATTATCCCAGTCGTGAAGAATGGCTAGCGGGCGCTGCCCAGCGTTACCTCAACAACCCTTTACGCCAAGTAATCTGGGTTGATGGTCAGATGGTAGGATCAGTATCGGCCCGGTATGAAGATGGGGACCTCAAACGCTGGTTGGATGTTGGCATTACGGTTTATACCAGTACCCAATGGGGACAAGGGATTGGCCGGATGGCTCTGAGCTTGTGGGTGGATAAATTATTCGCTCAAATTGACCTGCCCCATATTGGGTTAACAACTTGGTCGGGAAATATTCGGATGATGCGGCTAGCAGAAAGGTTAGGAATGCAGCAAGAAGCCCGGATCCGCCAAGTTAGGTACTGGCAAGGACGGTACTATGATTCAGTAAAGTATGGAATTTTGCGTTCGGAATGGAAAACTAATGGTAGAATATGAGTAACTCTTATAGAGAGAATAAGATACCGAAGGATGATAAGGTTAATGAAAACAAGAAGATTAACATTGAATGCCATGATGCTAGCGCTCTTGGTTGTTTGTTCACAGCTCACAATTCCACTCCCCTTAGTCCCGTTGACATTGCAAACTTTTGCAGTGGGGATTATTGCAACCTTACTGCCACTGACAGCAGGAGTTGAGGTGTTGGCCGCCTATATTTTATTAGGAATGGTTGGTCTCCCTGTTTTTGCTGGTATGGCAGGCGGGGTAGCTGTTTTAGCTGGGCCTTTGGGTGGTTACATCTTTGGTTTTGTAATTTATGTCCTGGTAACGGCAGGAATTATTAAACTGCGGGGGACAGGCTGGTGGACATTGACTTGGGCCAACATGGTGGGGGCTTTGATCCAACTGGTACTAGGATCCATATGGATGGTGCCATTTAACCACTTGACCCTTACTGGGGCATTGTTGGCGGGTTGTGTACCGTTCATCATTCCGGGCCTGATCAAGATCGCCTTGGTTGTAATGGTAGCCAGTCGGGTACAAGCATGGATGCCTAACTTACGCCAACTGTAAGAAGCCAAATTAGTTACTTTTTATTAGCTAACATGGTAAAGTGAGATTAGAAAAGTATAATTGATAAGGAGTGAGTACTAATGGCAGAAAAGATTTTTACTAAAGAAGAATTAGCTCAATACAATGGAGAAAACGGACAGCCAGCTTATGTAGCCATTGACGGTGTGGTGTATGATGTTTCTAACGTTGGTCCATGGGCTGGCGGCAAACACCACGGTAATGTGGCAGGGAACGAACTCTCGGCTGCGATTGAACATTCACCGCATGGTAAAGGTGTCTTGAAGAAGTTACCAGTAGTTGGTAAGTTGGCTTAAGAAATATTGCTGATAAAAAAGGAGTACGCGTGATGGGGCGTACTCCTTTTTGTTTTCTTTGAAAAATTTTATGGCAAGGTATTGCCTGCAGCAAAGTAGAGGTCATACCATTCTTGCTTAGTCAAAGTTACATCGCTTCCCGCGGCACTATCCTTGATATGGTCAGGGTTCATCGTCCCCAACAGCACTTGCATATGGGCTGGATGCCGGAGAATCCAAGCAACAGCGATGGCATTCTTAGAAACACCGTACTTTGTAGCTAGTTCAGCCAATTTTTGGTTTAATTCAGGATAATGTTCATCGTCGTTAATATACATCCCATCAAACATTCCGTACTGGAATGGTGACCAAGCTTGCAAAGTCATTCCATATTGCCGTGCATACTCAATAATGCCACCATCACGGTTGATAGAACCTTCGTCACGCATATTGGTATGGATTCCAAAGTCAATCATCCCCGAGTGAGCTACCGAGAATTGCACTTGGTTGATCAATAAGGGCTGTTTAACGGCTGTTTTTAACATCTCAATTTGCCGAGGATTGAAGTTGGAAACCCCAAAGTGGCGGACCTTACCGCTGGTTTCGAGTTCATCAAAAGCAGCCGCAACTTCATCGAGTTCCATTAGGGGATCAGGCCGGTGGAGCAAGAAGGCATCCAAGTAGTCAATCCCCATTCGGGATAAGATTCCATCCACTGTTGCGAGTAAGTGTTGTTTGGAGAAGTCATACCGTTGTCCGAAAACAAGGTCACCCCGACTTCTTTGGGGATTTAAGACGATCCCGCCCTTGGATTGGATGAAAAGCTGGTCACGGTTAATTCCAGCTGACTTGAGGACTTGACCAAAGACCGTTTCGGATTTGCCATTTCCATAAATGTCAGCCGAGTCAATGAAATTAATACCAGCGTCCATTGCAGCTTGTAATGAACTGGCAGCCTGTTCAGGGGTAAGGGCTGCCATTCGCATGATCCCGAGGGCAACGTTTGAAGCAGACCAGTTGCTTTGTCCAATATTGACGTTTTGCATTAACGTAACACTCCTATCATTAATATATTCATATACATATATCAGTATAGAACGCTAAGAAAGCGTCAACAAATAAAATGCTTACTAAAAGTCAGATTTCCTGATAAATGTCAGCTAAAGGTTGCCGCTTTTTCGGTGTAATTTCTTGTGCCCGGTAACCAAAACTAGCCATAACTGCTACGCCCCAGTGTTCAGGATCCATCAAGCCATGATCAGCAAAGTATTGGTCCATTTTGGCATGGTCAAAACCTTCGATCGGACAGGAATCAATGTCCAACCGGCCAGCAGCTGTCAGCATGTTACCTAAAGCAATGTAGGTTTGCCGACAAGCCCAATCGAAACGCGCGCGAGGAGTGTCGAGGTTGAGGTCGTGTTCTTGGAACTGCTTGAACCGTTGAGACCGGGGTGAGTTGGGGTCGAAATCATGGTGTTTGATGTCACTGACTAGGTGTTGAACGTAGGGGCTGTTATAGGTAATATCTTTCCGCGCCAGAATGGCAATAACCTTGTCAGCCCCGTCGATACTAGCCTGGGCCCCCCAAGCAAAGTCATAAATATCATGCTTGGTTTTTGTGTCTAAAAGAACAAATTTCCAGGGTTCATACCCATAAGAACCAGGTGAAAGTCGGCCGACTTCAAGGATAGTTGCCCAATCTTTAGGATCTAATCTTTTAGTGGGGTCGTATTTCTTGGTGGCGTACCGCCGGTGCATATCAGCGATGATTTGATCGCGTAGTAGTTGTTTATCCATTAAAATCACTTACCTTTTGATAGTTTGTTTATTGATAGTATAACGTATCGGGTACAGAAAGTTTAGTGAGGTATTCTGTTGTTTTTTGTTGCATTTGCAACAAAAATAATTATACTTAAAGTGAAAGAGGTGATGATATGCAGGATGTTTTGCGTGAGATCGGGATGATTGCCCGAGCACTAGATTCAATTGCCAATATCGAGTTTAAGGATGTGCAGTTAACCCGGGGACAATACCTTTACCTGGTCCGGATCTATGAAAATCCCGGTATTATCGCTGAACAGCTGGCAGGAATGATCAAAGTTGACCGCACGACAGTCGCGCGCTCCCTCCAACAACTTGAGAAAAAAGGTATTATTGAGCGGCGTAATGATCCCGAAAACAAAAAGATCAAGCGTTTATATGTTACGGATAAAGGAGCTGAAATTTACCCCTTCATCTTACGGGAAAATGAATACTCCAATCGCATCTCATTAGCCGGTTTTAGTGCAGATGAGATTGCCCAGCTCCATGATATGTTAGTGCGGATGCGCCACAATACTGACAAAAGTTGGGATTTCGTAAAAAAAGGAGGACACCGCGAGTATTAATGACAAAGATAACAATTCGACGCGTAGACCAAAAAGATTTGAAAACCCTACAAGCGCTTAGTCGGCGAACATTTGTGGAAACCTTTGGGTCAGTTAACACTTCCCAAGATATGGCGACGTATTTACAGCGAGCCTTTGCTCAGGAGCAGCTGTTGCAAGAACTGCTGACGCCGGGGAGTGAGTTTTATTTTGCGTTGATTGAGGATGAAATCGTTGGTTACCTCAAACTCAATCAGGCAGGAGCACAAACAGAAGATGTGGCTCCTAACGCATTAGAAGTTCAACGGCTTTATGTTTGTCAAAAGGCCCAGCACATGGGAGTGGGGCGGACACTGATGGATTTTGCCCTTCAGCGAGCACAACAGTGCCATCATAAAGCAGTTTGGTTGGGAGTTTGGAATCAAAATCGGAAAGCCCAGGCCTTTTACCAGCAGTACGGCTTTGTCCAAGTGGGACAGCACGAATTTATTTTAGGAACCGATCATCAAATAGACAATATTGTGCTAAAAGAACTATTTTAATTAAAGGAGAGTTAATTATGGGAATGAAGAATTTTGTTGTAGAACCATCCTTTTGGGAACTGTTTCCCAAAGGACAAATCAATGTTGCGGTATTTACTAACGTTGATAATCATGATTCAGCTTTAGCACCCGAAGTACGGGAGGGATTACTAACAACTGCTAGTCAGGCAGCGCAGAAGTTCTTGACCGCAGAGCAATTTGCCCAAAATCAAGTAGTTCAAGAATGGCGTCAGGCTTATCAGCAGTTCAAAAAGAAGAAAGGAGCACGGTCTTCGATCGAAGCTTTGCTAAAGCGGGTTGATCAGGGGCGGACCTTTGATCCTATTAGTCCCTTAGTTGATATCTACAACAGCATCTCACTGACGTATGGTGTGCCTTGCGGGATGGAAGATTGCGCTAAGGTAGATGGGACTATGAAGTTAGGTTTGGCTCAAGGTGGAGAGTCATTCTGGCCTTTGGGCGCAGAAAAGGATGATCCGGCGCGCACAGGTGAATTGATTTATAGCGACGATACTGGTGCTATCTGCCGGAGTTTGAACTGGCGGGAAGGGGCACGGACGATGTTGACAGACGAGTCAACCACAGTGATTGCCTTTATGGAATCAGTAAATGAGGCTCAAGCCCAACGAGCAGATCAGGCTATGACTGAATTGGTTCAAAAGATGGAACATGTCATGGGCGCAACTGTTTTGCAGACTGCCACTATTACGCCCGAACAACAAGCGCCAGTAACGCTCGACTAGGCTAGTGAGAGAAAGGGAACTGCATCAAATATTTTTATGAGGTGAAAATCAATGACAACTGAATTACATGCACCATATCATATTGCAATGCCAACTGCTTTCAATGCTGATGAGAGTTTAAATGCTGTTAATACTATTAAATATATGTGCTATTTGAAGGCACAGGGGGTTGAGTCAGCTATGGTTTCTGGCACAACTGGGGAACAACATAGCATGACAGCTGATGAAAAGATTGCTTTGGTAGATGAGATCGACCGTCATCCGGAACTGGCCGATGATTTTGAAGTGATCTTTGGCGTAGCTAGCATTCGAGAAAGGGAAGCAATGCGGTTAGCTCATCGGGTTGAAGAAAGCCCGGTTGTTAAGGGTGTCCTGTTAGGATTTCCACCATATATTCAACCAACCCAAGACGAAGCTTACCAGTATGTGATGCACTTAGGGCAAGCAATGCCTAGCAAAGCACTGATTATCTACAATAACCCTGAACAGACCGGGTTTGATATTGCGGTGGATACTTTTACCCGCTTGGTAGCTGCCTTACCAAATATTGTCGGAATTAAAGAAACTGGTGACTGGCATAGAGCGCCAGAACTGTTACAAAAAGCACCGCGAAAGATCGCAATTTATGCCGGGGGCGAACATTTTATTGCCGATAAGGTTAAGGTTGGCTATACCCGAATCTCCTCGATTGGTGGAAATCTATACCCAGTGGAAATGCAGGATTGGTTCAAGCAGTTAGTCAAGGATCCAACGGTGAAGTTTGCTCACCAAGATGGGGTGGATGAGATAGACCATCATCAATTGTATGTTTACTTGAAAGATCAGTTGACACAAAAAACAGGCATTGATATGGGGAGAGGACGGGCACCAATCGGTGATTAATCATGACAAGTAAACAGACCAGGATGAGATCAGGCCAGCTAAGTCTAGCACTGGTTGGAGTAGGGTTGATTGCTTTTATTGGAACCTTGATGGAAACCGCACTCAACGTGACCCTGCCGGCGATGATGGCACAGTTTAGTGTGAGCCTGACAACTGTTCAGTGGTTGACAACCGGTTATCTCTTGGTTTCGTCTTGGATGATGATCATCAATGCCCGTCTGGTTCAGCGTTATAGCCTCCGTTTCCTCTTAGGAGTGGGAACGGGTGGTTTTCTTGTAAGCTTAGTAATCTGCAGTCTGGCACCAAGCTTTCCTTATCTTTTTGGCGGGCGAATACTGAGTGGTGTTTGTATGGGGATCTGTATCCCCCTCCTCTTTACGGTGATCACCCGTTATGCTCCGCGGTCTCGACTGGGCTTTTTCATGGCAGTTGGGGTAACCATTACCGCCCTGGCACCAGCCTTGGGCCCAACCTATGGGGGAATAGTATTGCGTTTTTTCAATTGGCGATGGATTTTCCTGCTATCCTTGCCCCTAGTTCTGGGAGGCTGGTTGCTTGCATTAGTCGCACTACCTAGGGAACAAATCAATGCTCCAAATCAGAACTTCGATATTAAAGGTTTTGTTTGGCTAGTATTGTTGTTGACGACTTTCCAACTCTTAGTTACTAGTGGGGGTAGAAAAAATGGACTGATCTTCACTCTCCTATTAGTTCTTTGTGGGGGAATGGTAAGCGGATGTTGGCGCCATATTCAGCGTCAGCCCCAGCCAGTATTAGCAGCGACATTATTTACTAACCAGCGTTTTGGGATATATTTCACTGCTTATTTCATTCTGCAAGCTGTAAATGTTGCCCTGGGTGGTTTTCTCATTCCTAATTTTCTCCAATTGGTTTGGCACCAATCAGCATTTATTGCTGGAAGCGCAATGTTACCGGGATTGTTGATCCGAATAGGATTAATGCCTCTGGCCGGCAAGTGGTTCGATCACTTGAATCACAAGGGGGTGGGTCAGCATCTAATCTATGGGGGAACCACCGTGGTTGGCGTCAGCATGTTGATCCTGGGGCATCTCGCCCACGGGTCCGTTCAGGTTGGATTGCTAGTTGGGGTGTATGTCCTCTACAATGCGGGTTTGGCATTAGCGATCAGTAACCTGATGACGACTAGTATCCAAGCAGTTGCAACGACAGAAACAGCAGATGCCAATGCCCTCCTCAACACGGCCCAACAATACTCGGGCGGAATTGGGATTGCACTTGTTGCTACGCTGATTAACCGCCAGGGTGTTCCGGCAGGTTTTTATTGGAGTTTAGTGGGGTTAGCGTTGGGGATAGCAGCGGTTATCTTCCTAGTGATCAGCGTTAGAAAATTAATTAACACAAAAAATAATTAGAACGACGAGGCTGGGAGAAAACACTGTTTTCTCCCAGCCTCGGTCTTTATGCACTCATAGTTAGTGATACAATGGGGTTTAATAAGGAAAAGGTTTTCGTAAAGAGTAGGTGAGCACATGACAGTAACAATAGAGAACGATTATCTCAAAGTCACAATAGGACTCAAAGGAGCCCAACCACAGAGCATTTGGAATAAGGGAACGGAAACAGAATATCTGTGGCAGGGAGACGAACGGTATTGGAAATGGCAGGCGCCCCAGCTTTTTCCGATCATTGGCAAACTCAAAAATGACACGATGTTTGTCGATGGCAAAGCGTTTCACATGCAACAACATGGGTTTGGGCGTTATACACAATTTATGGTAGTAGCCCAGACACCAACGCAAGTTACTTTAGCGTTGACAGATAATGCCACGACGCTAACCATGTTTCCCTACAAGTTTCGCTTAGAGATCACTTATCATTTACAGCGGAATAAACTCCAGGTGCAGTACCGGGTTGAGAATCGCGATAAGCAAGCAATATACTTTTCTCTAGGTGGGCATCCGGGCTTCAATGTGCCGCTACAAAAAAACCAGAAATTTACAGATTATAAAGTAGAACTCTCTGGTCTCTACAATGAAATAAGCCTCGATCCGTTCAGCGGGTTAGCCCGGCCGGCACAAAAAGTTGCTGGAAACCAGAAGCGGTGGGCTTTGACTCGGCAGGCATTTGCTAATGATGCCCATATTTATGAGTTTGCTGATCGGAAAGCAAGCGTGGCGCTTTTTGATCGGAAGCGGACGGCAGGAGTGCGGATCAGCTCGACCAATGTTCGTTACTGGGGTGTTTGGTCGACCTATCCGGCTGCAGGACCGTTTGTCTGTATTGAACCGTGGTGGGGGATTGATGACACAGTCACGACTGACCAAGATTTTACCCATAAGTTTGCTAACAATATGCTGGCAATTGGAGCAAAGTTCGCTGGCGATTATACGATTGCTATTTATTAGGAGTAACATAAAAAGGCTGGGAGAAAACTTTGTTTTCTCACCAGCCTTATTTCACTAATAGCACACGGATAACGTAGGCAATAAAATTTTAATCACCAAATAATTCCTCAGCAAGATCGTTCAAAAAAGAGCCATCTTCAATCTTGTTTACTAGCTTTTTGAAGTCTTGGGAGTTTTCATATTTGTGGGTCAACTTGCCGTCTTGGGCTTGCCAGAGGAGTTGGTTGTCATATTTGAGGGAAACAGTCCATCCAGAGCCAACGCTTTTGTTGATCCAAGTCGAAACTTCTTGAACATGGTTCTCGAGGGTTTGTCCCGTTTGGACAGCTGCAGGGGTGCCCATTGCCATATAAAGGACGATTTTTTGCAGGTCATCTTTAGCACTATCCTTAACTTTAACTCGCACCGTCTTTTCCCCGTAGTCAACTGTTGTGTCAAATTCATCTGTTGCAAAGGATCTGACGGTTGTCGTCGTGACTTCATTGATTACTTTGGTTTTGTGGTGGTGCCATAAGGCAAAGCCACCTACCAGCAACACAATAAGAACGATGATAATATTACGTTTATTACTCAACCAAGAAGGTTGCTTACTTGTAGTAAAGTTTTCCATATTTTCCCCCTTAATGTATAAAAACAGATCAATAGAATTATACAGGAAAGAACAGGTAAAGAACACACAAAAAGACGCTCATCTGAGCGTCTTTTTAACAGTTGAAAATTACTTCATATAAGCATACTTGTAATTCCACTGGGTTCCAGCAGTGTTGTGGATAATTCCCTTGACGTTAGACCGTTGCATGAAAGCATTGGTTTGTTCATACAGTGGTGTAATTCCTTGGTCAGTGTTAAAGATTTGGGCTGCCTTGACTAAATCATTCCACCGTTGTTCAGGGTTATTAGCATCAGCATTTTCTGCCTTTTCAATCAAAGCATCGTATTCACTGTTGCTGTACTTGCCCCGGTTGTAAGGAGTATTGGTTTCTGGAATTTGCATGAAAGTATACGGATCGTTGAAGTCCCCACCCCAGCCGGCAAGGAAGATGTCGAAGTCGCCTTTACGGGCTTTGTCTGCGGCACTGTTGCCAGGAATACTTTCAATCTTAACTGTCAAACCAGGTAAGACGGAAGAATATTGGGATTGCAGGTATTGGGTAACTTCTTGGTTCCCGTTCGCGTCATTGGCAGCTAAGATCGTTAGCGTTAACTTCTTAGCGCCAATTTCTTGCATCCCTTTCTTCCAATATTGTTTAGCTAATTTAACGTTGTAATCAACGGTATTGTTAACCTTTTGTTCTTGGGCAAAGTCTTTGCCGGTCTTAGGGTTGTATGCCAACTTAGATGGGACGAAACCTTGCGGTGTATCAGAGCCATCCCCTAATACCTTCTTGGTCAATGTCTTCCGATCCACTGCCAATGATAATGCCAACCGGATGTTCTTGTTATTCAGGGCTTTCTTGTTAAGCGCGTTTGGATCTTGGAAGTTATATTCTAACCAGGCAACGTAAGAATATGGATACTTCTTGAGGTTTTTATTGTTCTTGAAGTTCTTGACTTGTTGGTTAGATAACTGGGTCATATCCAGCTTGCCTTGCTGGTAGAGTTCATAACCAGTAGTAGTGTTGGCAACTACCCGGTAATTAATCTTGTGGAGTTTAACGACATCTTTATCCCAGTATTGGTTATTCTTGACGAAGGCCCACTTGTTACCGGTACCGTTCCAGTCAACAATCTTAAATGGTCCGGAGTAAACCATGTATTGTGACTTAGTTGCGTATTTCTTACCATATTTTTCGGCAACCTTTTGATTTTGTGGTCCAAAGAGTGGGTAAGCCATCAAGACTTTGAAGTAAGCCACAGGTTTATCTAAGTGGACAACCACTGTTTTTTTGTCAGGAGCTTCGATCCCCAATTTGTCAGGGGAAGTTTTTCCTTCGTTAATAGCAGTTGCATTAACCACGTTATCGAACATGTAAGCATATGATGACTTGGTCTTTGGATCTAAGGTCCGCCGCCAAGAATAAACGAAGTCTTGGGCAGTGATAGGATCACCATTTGACCATTTGGCATTCCGAAGTTTGAATGTCCAAGTCTTACCATCAGCAGATACACTGCTACTTTTGGCTAATCCTGGGGTGACCTTCCCGTTTTTGCCTAGGCGGTAGAAACTTTCAAAAACATTCCCCGTTTGACCATAGCCAGTGGCTTTAGAGATATCAATCGTATCCAGTGGCGCAGGTGCGCTAAGATTTAGTGTTTGCTTGTCAGTCTTGCCCGAAGCATTGTTGTTTCCGCAAGCTGCCAAAGCAATCGCTGCAAGGCCCAGAGTGACAGACAACATTATTTTTTTGAATTTCATAATTATATTCTCCCCAATTGAATGTACCTATATGTAAACTGACGATCAAAACCTAACAGCAACAACAGGCCAACTGAGGCCCACGGGAGAAACCAGTGCGATGACGCATGGTCTCTCGTGAAGCCAGTGATAATAAGTGCGTCATAACGCAGGCTCCTTTCTCAGTAGAACATATTTACAATAATGTATTCCTTTTCTACTAGCATGTGTAATTATAATATTCTTACAATTAGTAAGTCAAGTAAAAACTCTACTAAGCCAGAAATAAAAAAACGGACCAGGATTCCAACACAGATCCTGGTCCGGTAAGCAAAGCTTGAGATAATTATTTTAAAGTGAACATAAAATTTTGTTAGCAGTGCTTTCAGAAGTGATAATATCCGTAAAAGCATCTGAATAAAGCGCACCTTTGGCAGTTCGGATGGGCGTACTAGCTTCAAGAATACCGACCCGGTGGGGAATACGCTTGATCTCAGGTAAAGAAAGTCCGAAAACTGTATCCTTATCGGCAGTCAGAAACCGCCCATGTTCGTCATAAGGCCGCCCGTAAACAACCCCAGCTACTTTCTTACTATGGAGCCCAGGGAAGTAAGTCCTGAAATTCTTGCCCAAGTTGGTCATGTTTTCGATAGAACTCAAAGTGCCCACGCTGGAGAAAGTTACGTCGATTTTCCGTGCTACATCAAGCACAGACTTGACTGCAGGTTCCTCCGCTAGGGTTTGCCGGAGGTGATCGTTAGCCACATATAGGGGAGCAGGAATAGTTAAGTACATAGCGGAATTATATTTGCTAACTGCCCGTTGTAAAAGTGTCACGGGTTCAGCATACCGTTTCCGGAGCCCCAGCTCACCGACAAAGGAAGTGAAAACTAAGTTCCGCTGGTCACTTTGCTGGAAACTATCAAGTACCTGATAAATGGATTTACCCCAGGTAATTCCAACCACACGGGCCTGGGCGATCAAGTCCTGGATGATCTTAGCTGTGAAAGTAAGTAAAACTTCTTGGTTAGTAATACTGTCGATCTTCTCCTTCATAATGTAGACATTTTCAACCGCAAATTCACGTTTAAACGCCCGCTCCATGGCAGTGTTGCGGTCGAAGGGGGTGTTGATGTGAATTGAAACCAAGTGGTTGTCAATAATTTCTTCTAAGTACTTCGAAATATAATAACGGCTGACATCGTATTTAACAGAGAGATCACTGACCGAAAGTTTATTTAAATAAAAATCCTGGGCAATACTGAGTAACAGGTCCAGATGTTGTTTGTCTTGCATAGCCAAGTCCCCTCTGCGTATTGATTTATATAATTTAATTGTAACATTTTTTATAATTTTTGTATCCGCGCGGATCGCAATAATTATGCAGGATTGTGGTAGAATAAGGAATGATTTATAGCGAGTATGGGGTGGAATTATGGCTGAGAAAAATAAGCAAGAACGTGGATATAAAATTATTAATATAATTGCAGTAATTGTCTTTATCCTAGGAGCATGGGGTGCTTTTAGACATCTAACGAGTTTTAGATATCAGATCGAAGGAAATGCCTTTCGGGTCCAGACAGATTTAGAGGCTCAAGGTCCAATGGTAAAGCAAATGGGGAAAGAATCCGTTAAGATTTCGAGCACGAATTATTATATGGTATTTGGTTCAGGAAACTTTTATGGAACTGCCCTTGCGTTTGATACAGCTAAAGAAGCCCAACGAGCAGCTACCGACAAGCAGGTCTTTCGTCAATATGCAGAGAGCGGGCAGGCTTCAATGAAATACAAGATCATTAATGATAAGCTAGCAGTTCGCCAGCAAAATGGGGGATATCTCACTTTGAACAAGCAGAAGGCAACTGTGAAGAACGGCTTTAAAGTACAAAGCCGGTTGACGGGACAGGGAACTGCCGTGTCTTACCTTTACCGGCAAAAATATGTCAGAATTAACTAAGCGAAATGAGGATGCGAACGGTCGGATGATTCTTAATTTTAGGAAAATCTGACCGTTTTTTTAGGCTAAGGAATAAGCTAATCAGGCAATAAATGGGATCGCTTTCGTGATTGGTATAGACAAATTGCGGGGATTTAGGTAAATTGTTTAATGGATAGACTGCTGCGAATAAAAGCAGTGGTGAGCAGAGTATGGGAGGAATCAGTATGGCAAAAGTATTCAAAAATGTGACGATTGCAACGGGAACGGAAATCATTACGGATGGTTATATTCGGTTTGATGACCGGGTGCGGGCAGTTGGCCCGATGAGTGATTTTCATAATGAAGCTGGGGATGAAGTGACCTATGCCCATGGGAAAGTAATTGTTCCCGGCTTCATTGATGTGCATTGTCATGGGGGTTATGGGTACGACACCATGGATGCGGATCCTGAAAAGATTGATAAGATGGTGCGGGCCACTGCTTATCATGAGGGAGTTACGAGCTTCTTTTGTACCACCATTACCCAAAGTAATGAAAATATTGCACGGGCAATGGTCGGGGTTAAGCAAGCTGCCAAAAAAAATAAAGTGATTCAAGGAATCCACCTGGAAGGCCCATTCATTGATGCGGAAGTTAAGGGAGCGCAACCAGAAAAGTATATTACCCAACCAGACGCAGCCTTATTGGACCAGTGGAATGACCTGGCTGGTGGTTTGGTCAAGATTATTTCCTTTGCTCCTGAAAATGATGGTGCCCGTGAACTAGAAGATTATTGCATTGACCATGGGATTGTCCCATCAGTTGGGCATAGTATGGCGACGCGCCAAGACTTGCTGACAAGTAAAGTGAGCCATACTTGCCATCTCTACAACGCCCAATCTCCGCTCAGTCACCGTGAACCCGGGGTGGCAGGTCATACGTTACTGCAGGATGAGATGTATGCAGAGCTAATCATGGATGGTTACCATATTTGTCCCGACATGTTGCAGTTAGCATACAGTATTAAGGGGCCCGAAAAGATCGAATTGATCACAGATTCAATGCGGAAAAAGGGTTTAGGCGATGGTGTTAGTGAACTAGGAGGCCAGAAAGTTTTTGTTGAAGGTATTCATGCTACTTTGGCTGACGGAACAATTGCTGGGTCAGTTTTACCATTCATCACAGCCTTCCAAAATGCCATGAAGTTTACCACGGCTGGCTTATATGAGGCAGTATTGATGAGCTCAGTCAACCAAGCCCGTGAATTTGGTTTGACTAGTAAAGGTGGACTTCAAGTCGGGAAAGATGCCGACTTGAATGTTTTAGATGCCGACTACAATTTATTGGCTACATATAGTTACGGTGAATTGGTAACTGCTGAATAAGCCTAAAGATCACTAGTAAAATGCACAAAAAAGCTCCAACTATTCACACTAAGGTGAAAATGTTGGAGCTTTTTAAAAATTAATAATATAGAAAAAGTTAATTAATCGTTACTTCGCCAGCGATATCAGTATTAAAGAAAGCAGTGATTCCATCAACATCCATCCCTTGACCTAAACCAACCATCAGCTTGGTAATAGCACTTTCGGAAGTCATATCACGAGCACTGATGGCCCCTTCCAGGAGGGCTTGCCGCCCAACTTCATAACGGGTAAGGTCGCTACGTTCGTAGAGGCACTGGCTAGCGGCAATAACCGGGATACCTTGTCGGATCAAGTCACCAATCGCCGCAGCAACATTCCGTCTGATAAAGGTCATTCCACCAAGACCGTAGGCTTCAATCACGATCCCATGACAACCATTATCAACCATCGCTTGTAAAAGTTTAGGGTCAAAGCCAGGAAAGAGTTTGACCAAAGAAACATTGGTATCAATGTTGGTGTTGAGGACGCAGGCAGTCGCTTGGGGACGAGGACGCTTGTTCTTGATTTCAAAACCATCAGAGGTAACTTCAGCGACTACCGGGACATTAACACTTTCAAAAGCGTTGAAGGCAGTTGTCCGAACTTTGACGCTCCGGCAGCCCCGCATGACTTTGCCGTCAAAGGCTAAGTAAATGTCTGGTTCAAGGCGGGCAGCTGCCACAAAGGCCAGCTTCAGGTTATCGGGCGCATCGCTTAAGGCGACGTTCATCGGGACCTGGCTGCCAGTAAAGACCACGGGAATCTCGATCCCTTGCAACATGAAGGTCATCATGGAAGCTGTATATGCCATAGTATCAGTCCCGTGGGATACAACAATCCCATCATAGTTATGACGGTTGGCATAAATTTTTTCAGCGATAAGTTTCCATTCCTCGGGCTGGATATTGGAAGAGTCAAGGTTTAAGATATCCTGGACTTCGATCTGATAGGGAAGACTCCCCATCATTTGGATGAGTTGCTCACCTGATTCACCGGGCACCAGTCCGCTTTCGGATACAACTGAAGCGATGGTTCCACCGGTAGAAAGTAGCAACAATTTCTTTTGTTCCATAATGTTCACCAATTTTTCTAAAAATCTAGTTTTATTTTACGGGGTTCACCAGGGAAAAACAAGAATTCGTCCTTAGTGTTGGAATAAGCAAAAAAGCCCCCTATATATTAAGGAGACTTTTGAGGAGTAAATAGACTTTGTTAATTGTTGGATTTATTTTTTAACGTCGTTGCCAACAACAAGCCGACGATTGCCAAACAAACGGTAAAGTAAAAGCCGTAGTGGACTCCGCTCGCAAAGGCAGCTGCATGGCCCGCTGTGTGGTGTGCAGCTTGTCCGGCACCGAGCAGGCTCGTTGCAACAGCAGTAGCAATAGCCCCCACAATCTGTTGCAAAGTGTTCATGATAGTGGAGCCGTCGGCAGATTCTGGTCCTTGTAAAGCATTAAGTCCGTGAGTCTGTGATGGCGACATTGCTAGGGGACAACCGATCATCATGATGACGTGAGCACAAATGATGTATGGAATTGATGCGTGGGCGGAAGCAAAAATAAACATGATTGCCCCAATTAGAGCAATACCAAAGCCCAAACAAGCCGGCACTTTAGCTCCAATGTTGTCATACATCCGTCCTGAGATCGCAGATACAATCGCGTTAACTAAACCACCTGGGAGCATGATGATTCCAGTCATAGCTACGGGAGAAGCATGGCATTTTGAATGAATTGTGGCAGTAAGTACATGGCCGACAAAATTATTCCAAAGTCGATCATTACTAGGAGTGCCCCTGTTCTGAAGGCTGGTTTAGCGAAAACCCGCAGGTTAAGGATTGGTTCTGCCAAGGTTAATTGACGACGAGCATAAAGAGTTAGGACCACGATTGCTAGGATAAGCAGGCCGAGAACGCGAGGAGAGACCCAGCCGTCCTTGCTGGCAAAGCTAACTCCAGCAACTAAGGATGAGAACCCGATAATTGACCCTAATACAGACAAGACATCAACATGGGGCCGGGTGATCGGGCTGACATTTTTCAAGAAAAGCACTGCAAAAACTAAACCGATAGCTAATAACAGGGTGAAAATGTAAAAAATATCGCGCCAGGATAAAGCGCCGAGAATGATCCCAGTGATGGTTGGCCCAATCGCAGGGGCAAACATGATGACTAAGGCGTTGACTCCCATAACAGCTCCGAGCCGTTGCGGTGGGAAAATCAGCATTGCTACGGTAAACATCAGGGGCAAAATCAACCCGGTTCCAATCCCTTGAATCAAACGTCCAACTAAAAGGATACTAAAGGACGAAGCAAAGCCGGAAATCAGTGCCCCAATAGCAAAATCGGCCAGGGCAAAGATGATAATTTGTCGGGTAGTGAACCATTTAGAGATGATACTAGCAAATGGCAAAACGATCCCAATGATGAGCATGTAGCCGGTAACCAGCCATTGTAAGGAGCTGGCTTCTACTCCAAAAACTTTACCAAGCGTTGGCAGGGCAATGTTGAGGGAGGTTTCACTGAGCATCCCGACAAACGCCCCGATCAGCATACTGGCCATCGCTAACCAGGGATGCTTGATCTCTGCTTGGGTATAAACTTTATGACGTGTATTATTTTCCACAAATAATTCCTCTTTCTAACTTAATATTGTTTTTTGGAAACTGATGATTATCTTAAGGTAGATTGCAATAAATAACTTGAACAAATTTAATGACGCAGATTAAGCAAAAAGATCTCAATTGGAGTTCGCCAGTTCAAACATTTGAGTGGCCGTGAATTCAGATACCAGTTAATCTGAATCAATTCATCATCACTAATCTCTTCAATTGGCTGACCCTTAGGAATAAATCGCCGTAACACTCGATTACGATTCTCATTACTACCACGTTCATGCGGAGAATAAGCATGGGCAAAGTACAACGGCACGCCGGTATTTTTCTCAATTGATTGGTAGTTGGCGAACTCTTTCCCGTGATCAACCGTCAGTGTCTTGAGATTAGTTCCTAATTGATT
>NZ_AUHQ01000003.1 GCF_000423265.1 Ligilactobacillus saerimneri DSM 16049
ATAAGATAGTGGTGCCCATAAAGGTCCTTCTTTCTAATGGAATGTTGTAACGACACCATTAAAGACCTTTATGGGTTTTTCTGTCCACTAAAATGTTCAACTTAAATTTTACAATCTGCCTTAACGAAAATAAAATTTTGACATAAGTTAGAATTTAGTGAAAAATTTATTTGATTTTTTCTTCTTATATAGTGCAATCCCAAAGACCATGAGATTGCGGAATAAACCCAGCTTGGGTCCAAAAGGCCGTGGTAGCTGGATCGGGAATAAAGCCGAGCCGAACTGTAGTCATCCGGCGGCGTCGGGCTAGGTTGATGAGGGAAGTCAACAATGCAGAAGCATGCTTATCATAGTCATAAGCACCACTAACAGCAAGGGTAGTGATGATGAACATTGGCTGCATATAGGTAAAGGTGAGGAGTTCAGCATGGAGATAAGCTAGAACCTGGTCAGTTAAAGGATCGACACTGACCCTGAGCATATGCTGGTGGGGATCTTTCAAAAGAGTTGTTAGATAACTAGTAGTGTCAGCGAGGGTACAACCTTCGTTCAATTCGGTGTTATTGATGCGTTGAATATCCCGACTGTCATCGGGGGTGACTTCTCTGAGCATATGGGTAATCTCCCTTGGTTAGTTTTTTTCTATTATAATAGATAGAAATAAAAAATGCGGGCTGATCAAGTGATCAGCCCGCATTTTATATATGTGCTGCTAGTCAGAGTAATTACTTGTTAGCATCTTGCTTCTTTAATAAAGCAACAATTTCTTCTAAGTACTTTTCTTCAGCAGATGGTTCAGGATCAGCCGGTGCTTCTTCCTTCTTAGGCAATGCCTTGTTAACTGCCTTAACGATCAAGAAGACCACAAAAGCAATGATCAAGAAGTTAATGATCGAGTTCAAAAATGCCCCAAACTTAAAGTGGGCTTCCCCGATAGAGAAGACGAGGTTAGAAAGATCGATCTTACCCAAGAAAATCCCAATCAACGGGTTGATTAAGTTTTCTACCAATGAAGTAACGATAGCAGTAAAAGCAGACCCGATGATAACCCCAATGGCGAGGTCTAAAACATTACCGCGTGAAATAAATTCTTTAAATTCTTTTAGCATGCTTCAACATCCTTCTATGAATATTTACTTATTATATACAAGCATACCAACAAAATTAACGAGAAACAACTCAAAAAATCTTTATATAGCGCCTATATAGATATAATTGAATATATTTTTTGGTAATAAGTGTAACATTCTCGTCATAAAAGAGGATTTTTAACGAAAATGCGTTCGTTTTTTTGAAAAGAAAGAACTTTTTTAACGAAAGTATATTTAATTATTTAATTGATATGCAGATGGACAACGTTTTTTGAAATATAAATAAAAGGGAAGTCAGTCCCATGTTGATGGGATCTAGGCTTAAATATTTGTTTTTTAAGCTTTACAAAAGATTACAGATTGTAATAATCGTTACGATGTTGGGGATTTTCGTAAAATTGCTGGTATTTTAATGTTACAAGGTGCTTATATACTAAGAATTGTTAGCTCGCAGGGGCGAGTGGAAAAAAGTTTTTATTAGATAACATAATCACAGACAATACACATAGGAGTGAATTTTCTATATGAATTTCAAACAAACTTTACTTTCAGTTGCAGCAGCTAGTGGCTTGTTCCTTTTTGGTTCCAAGGCTGCTAACGCCGACCAAGTAACTTATACAGTTAAGAGTGGGGATACTGTTAGCCAAATCGCTAAGGACCACAACACTACTGTTAAGTCCATCGAAAAGTTGAACAACTTAAAGAACGTTAACTTGATCTTTGTTGACCAAAAGTTAATCGTTGAAGAAAATGGTGAAGCAGCTAATACTGCAGTTGCTCAAGCAGCTCAACCTGCTACAACAGCAGTTGCCCAAGCACCAGTACAACAACCAGTGCAACAGGCACAAGCTACACCAGCACAACAAGCAAGTTCAGCTCAAACTAACTACGCTGCAACACAAACACAAACACAAACACAAACTCAAAACACATACAGTGCACCTGTAACTACAGGTTCTAGCTCTGAAGAAGCTGCTAAGGCTTGGATTGCAGGGCGTGAATCAGGTGGTTCATACACTGCTACTAACGGTAACTACTATGGTAAGTACCAATTATCCCGTGCATACTTGAATGGTGACTACTCAGCTGCTAACCAAGAACGCGTGGCTAACCAATACGTACAAGCTCGTTATGGTTCATGGTCTGCTGCTAAGGCTCACTGGTTAAGCAACGGCTGGTACTAAAATTAGGCTCAGAGTAAGCATATATTAGCTTTAGTACATTTATCCCAACAGGGTTTGACATCATGTCAAACCCTGTTTTTTCGTGCAGTAATAAAAACTAGACATTAATTGTAAGTGGTCAAAGAAGCATTTTCTTAGTATCATAAAAGCAAATAGCGTAGTTAGGTAAAGGGGGATATAAGATGACAGATATTGAAATTGCTAGCCAAGCGGAAATGTTACCGATCACAGAGATTGCTAAAAAGATCGGGTTGCAGGCAGATGACATTGAACAGTATGGCAAATACAAAGCTAAGTTGGCGTGGCCTTTAGCATACCGTCCAGACAAAAAGCATAAGTTGGTTTTAGTAACCTCAATCAATCCCACTCCGGCTGGGGAGGGGAAGTCAACGGTGCTAGTTGGCTTGGGTGATGCTATGAATCAGATTGGGCGTCAGACTGTTATCGCCATGCGGGAGCCATCCATGGGGCCGGTCTTTGGAATTAAAGGTGGGGCTACTGGCGGAGGATATAGCCAGGTACTGCCGATGGAAGATATTAACTTGCACTTTACTGGGGATATGCACGCACTGACAGCAGCCAATAACACATTAGCAGCGTTAATTGATAATTACATTATGCGGGACAATTCTTTAGGCTTAGATCCCCGGCGGATTCAATGGAAGCGTGTCGAAGACGTTAACGACCGGGCTTTACGTAACGTTGTGACCGGCTTAGGGGGCGTGATGCAAGGTGTTCCACGTGAAACAGGCTTTGACATCACCGCTGCTTCGGAGTTGATGGCAGTCCTATGTTTAGCTACCGACTTAGTTGATCTCAAACGCCGAGTGGGGCGGATCGTTGTTGGGTATACTTATGATTCCGAACCAGTTACGGTTGCCCAGCTGGGCTTTACGGATGCAGTAACAATCTTGCTAAAAGATGCCCTCAAACCGAACCTGGTCCAAACAATTGCCCACACACCAACCATTATTCATGGGGGACCGTTTGCTAATATTGCTCATGGATGTAACAGTGTGATTGCTACCCGGGCGGCTATGCAGTTGGCAGACTATACCGTAACAGAGGCCGGCTTTGGAGCAGACCTTGGGGCGGAAAAATTCCTAGATATTAAGGTGCCAGTTTTAGGAAAGACACCAGACGCAGTGGTTATTGTCGCAACTGTACGTGCTCTGGAATATAATGGTGGGGCTAAGCTTGCTGATCTTGACCGGGAAAACTTATTGGAATTAAAGCGGGGGCTAGCTAACCTTAACCGCCATATAACCAATGTGCAGCGGTACGGCTTGCCGGTGGTAGTAGCAATAAACCATTTCGCTAGTGACACAGACCGGGAACTGGCTGTGATTACGGAAAATTGTCAGTCCTTGGGTGTCGATGTAGCTGTAACTGACGCTTGGGCGCAGGGAGGCGCAGGCACGCTTGCCCTTGCAAAAAAGGTAGTCCAACTAGTAGAAGAAACTAAGGCTGAATTTACACCGCTATATGATTATCAAGCAAGTCCTCGGGCTAAAGTAGAAACGATTGCGAAGAAATACTATGGGGCCAGCGAGGTCGAATTTAGCCGTAAGGCCACAAAACAATTAGAACAGTTTGCCCGCTTAGGCTGGAATGATTTGCCGATCTGTATTGCCAAGACACAATACTCGTTTACTGATGACCAAACTGTTCTAGGAGCCCCGACAGGGTTCAAATTTCACATTCGTGAATTTGTTCCTAAACTGGGAGCAGGCTTCATAGTTGCCCTAGCCGGCAATATGATGACAATGCCGGGCTTACCAGCCCGTCCAGCTGCGGTTGGGATGACAATTGATGCTGATGAGAAGATAACCGGTTTGTTTTAACCATTTAGGATGGGGAGAAGACATTATGGATCATTTTATGGCAATAACGGCTACCTTTGCAGAGCACTGCGATCCAGAAAAAGCGCGGGGGATGGCGCATTATATGCGGGACCAATTCTCATTTTACGGGATTCAGGCCACGCAAAGACGCCAGCTAAGTCGCCCGTGGCTGAAGATCGAGCGCAAACAACCAATTGATTGGCGTTTGATCGACCAGTATTTTGCTGCTGCGGAGCGCGAGCTACAGTATTTTGCATGTGATTATCTCCGGCGGCGGACCTGTTATTTAACATACGAAGATCTCCCCCATATCAAGACGTTGTTGATGACCAAATCATGGTGGGATACGGTTGACTCCTTAGTTAAAGTTTTAGGGCAAATGGCCTTAGCTGATCCGCGTGTGGCGACAATGATGGTAACCTGGGGGACCGACCCTAATTTGTGGGTTCGGCGGGCTGCTATTGAGCACCAATTGGGACTAAAAGACCGAACTGATCAAGTTCGCTTAGCAACCATTATTACGGCCAACTTGGGGCAGGATGAGTTTTTTATCAACAAAGCTATTGGTTGGGCGTTACGGGAATATTCAAAGACCGATTCGGACTGGGTCCGCAATTACCTCGCTGAATATCAAGGTCAACTAGCTCCCCTGAGTGTGCGGGAGGCAAGTAAGTACCTCTGAGCTTGTAAAGAAAACTTAAAGCACGGTATACTATAAATATTTATAAGGGAGGGGATTACGATTTCCATCAAGTTAATTGCGATTGATATTGACGCAACATTATTAAATAGTAAACATGAAATTACTCCAGCAGTGCGGGAGGCCATTCAAAAGGCTAAAGAAGCGGGTAAAAAAGTCGTTATTTGTACAGGACGACCACTTTCTGGGGTTAAGCAGATCCTAAAAGACTTGGGTCTGGCTGATCAGGATGACCAATATGTAGTAACATTTGGAGGCTCACTGGTCCAAACAACAGCCGGGGATTCGATCTTTAAGGCAACTTTGACTTATGCAGACTATGTTGACTTAGAATATATTGCACGGAAGAAAGGATTACATTTCCACGCCAATGGCTTAGACCGCCTCTATACTGCTAACCGAGATGTGGGTGACTACACGATGCGGGAAGCGCGGTTGGTTTCACAAGCCATTTCCTTTAGAACACCAGAAGAAATGCACGATATCCCAGTTGTGAAGGCAATGTTTGTGGATGAACCAGAAGTTATTGATGAAGCGATCAAGGACATGTCACTCTTCAATCAATTGGCAGACCGGGTAACTTATACACGGTCAACACCTTACTATTTTGAAGCAAATGCTAAGGGGATCAACAAGGCCAGTGCCTTGCAACAATTAGCTAAGGTGCTGGATTTAACGCCAGCAGAAATTATGGCGATTGGGGACCAAGGCAATGACTTGGCAATGATCGAATATGCAGGAACGGGCGTTGCAATGGGGAACGCCATTCCAGAAGTAAAAGCTGTTGCGCAACAAATTACCACTGACTGTGACCATGATGGTGTAGCTAACGCGATTTATAACTGGGCAATGGACTAAACAAAAAAGAGGCTGAAAAAACAGCCTCTTTTTTGTGTATTCAAGTTGATTGGTTGAAGGATTATAAGTTCCTCTATTCTCTCTCATGACAACCACAATTAATGTACTTGTCGAACCAATAAAACAGACTATACATGAAAACTATGAAAAAGGCAAATGATTGATCTGAAAATATCAACAAAGATTGCTTATTAGGTAACCATTGATTATAATCAAGGTGCAGAATAAAAGCGGTCTCACGGCCAATTTTCATTCTGTATTTTCCTTATAGATGCCGCTGTCTCACCACAGCGGTCTTTTTTTGTTTAGAGATGAGAAGTTGGTAAGAATTCCCATGAAATTGGCAGGGCAGATATTGGCAAAGAAAAAATCACTTATTTTGGAATGCATGGTGCCTTTTTTCAAACAAAAGATTTAAGGCAAATACTGAGCAATGCTTATTTACAAGTTGTTAATGGGGAGAATAGGCAAGAAGAAGCACGCTTTCATGCTCTTTACTCATGAATTTATATAAAAGTATTTAGAGTAAGTAAAAATGCTAAAAGAGCTACAAAGATTGCCGCTCAGGGATGATGACAAATGTAAACACGAGCCTGATAATGTAAGCTTGTGAAATGTTTAGCAATATATTATAAATTAATAATTTTTAATGATGGTTGTTAAAGAGGGAAAAGACGTGCTATATTTTGTTCACAGTTGAAAGCGCTATCAACAGTGATGATGTTACTATAATTCCGAAAGGAGTCATTAATTGATGTTAATTGGGGTACCAAAGGAAATTAAAAAGCAAGAGGAACGGGTTGGCGCAATGCCAAGTGCAGTTGCAACCCTCGTTCAGGCAGGACACCAAGTAGTAGTTGAAAAGGGCGCAGGGCTTGGATCAGGCTTTACTGACCAAGACTATATTGCTGCCGGTGCAAAGATTGGGTCGACTGCCGAAGCTTGGGATGCTGAAATGATCATCAAGGTCAAAGAACCTTTAGCTAGTGAATATGATTATTTCAAGCCAAACCAGATTATCTATACATACCTCCACTTAGCTGCTGACCGGGTATTGACTGAAGCGATGTTGGCTAAGCAAGTGACCGGGGTTGCTTATGAAACAATGGTGGGGCGTCATGGCGACTTACCTCTGCTCTTCCCAATGAGTGAAATTGCGGGACGGATGGCTGCCCAAGTGGGGGCTCACTTCCTAGAACAACCCCATGGTGGCAAAGGCGTGTTGCTCAATGGTGTGACCGGAGTTAACAGGGCCAAGGTAACTGTTATTGGTGCTGGAACTGTTGGTTTCAATGCCGCTAAGATCGCTGTTGGAATGGGGGCACAGGTAACTATTTTAGATATCAATGCGCAACGTTTAGCTGAAGTCGATAATATCTTCGGCGGGCGGGTACAAACATTGATGTCCAATAGTGCTAATATTGCAGCAGCAGTTAAGCAGTCCGATTTAGTAATCGGGGCAGTGCTGATTCCTGGGGCAGCAGCACCAAAGTTGGTCACTGAAGAAATGGTGGCCAGCATGGAACCCGGGTCTGTGATCGTGGATATTCCGATTGACCAAGGGGGGATCTTTGAGACTACCACTCGGGCAACAACCCACGAAGACCCAACATATGTTTCCCACGGAGTAGTCCACTATACAGTGGCTAATATGCCAGGGGCGGTACCAAAGACAGCCACAGAAGCGTTATCTAGTGCAACTGTACGTTATGCACTTGAGATTGCCAATAAGGGCATCGAAAAGGCTGCTGCAGAAGATAATACTGTCCTGACAGGGATTAATACTTATCAGGGGGGCTTAACTTCCAAGGCAGTTGCAGATAGTTTAGATATTACTTATACTCCTTATCCAGGCTAAAAACTGGATGTCCCAGTTTGTGGGCTAACATGAAGCATGTTACTGGGACACGTAAACATTAGTAGGTGGTCCTAATCACTCTTCCATACCTATAATCTATTCTCCATACATGACAACCATAACCAAATTTGTGACCACCACACAAAAAGCAGGGTTCCTCGGGCATACAAGCTCGGGGGATCCTGCTTTTGTTATAGGTTTAGTTCAAATGCAATGCGCCGCGGATCGAGGGGGTCATCAACTAGGATCTCTCCACGCTGTGAGAAATCAAATTTAGCAGCGATTTTTTGTACCGGTTGGTTGAGACGGTAAGTATCAAGACGAATATTAGTTATTCCTTGACTAGCCATTAAAGTAATAATGTTAGTCATAAAGAAATGACTCAAATGTTGTCCACGAAAATCCTGGCTAATTGCCATACGGTGAATAGTAGCGTATGGGTCGGTGGTATTAGCCCATGAACCTTTAGTAATGGTGTGATAAGTCGGTTCATTACCAATAACTACGGCTGCATAGCCGACAACTTGACCGGCAACAAGCAGAACATAAGCGTGACTATTTTTGATATCTAATTCAATGTCAGATGTAGCAGGGTAACCAGTTTGCCATTGGGGACTGCCACTGGCCTTGAGAAATTCTTTTGCTCCAGCGATGACTTTCATAATCATGGGAAGGTCGTTCATCTGAGCAGGCCGGGTATAAATGTTTGCCAATCGTACTCACTCCTCTTACAATAATTTTAAAAAGTATAGCATAAGGAGGCGCAGATATGAAAACATTGGTCGTTGTGGGCCACCCACGGTTAGGTGAATCAACGACGCAGCAATTTTTGAAAGTTGCAGCTAGTGAGTGTGCCAATGTTACTTGGCATGAGCTGCAACTTCCCTTTGAGGTTACCCAGGAGCAAGCTTTAATCCAACAGCATGACCGGATTATCGTGCAGTTTCCGCTGTACTGGTATAGTGCACCGGCAATAATGCGTCAATGGTTTGATGAAGTGTGGCGGATGCCACTGACAACGGGAAATTACCGGTTATTGCGCGGAAAACAACTTGGGGTGGTGGTGACCGCGGGCGCTGCCCGAAACGAGTTCCAAGCTGGAGGAAAGCAGGGAGCAACGATGGATGAAGTTCTCCGTCCCTACCAGATGACCGCTAGGGTAACTGAAATGGAATATTTACCGGCATTGCCGATATATCAGTTTAATTATCTTAGTGAGCAAGCTAAACAGGAGTTGTATATTACTTATCAAAGTTATATCAGTAATCCTGAGCATGGGCACTTTGCTGGTTTAGAGCAATGGTTGTTGGCCCGCCTTGATTTATTGGTCACTACTATGCCGGACTTGGCACCGGTGCTTGCCCAACTGCGGGCTAACCAGGAAGAACTAACGGATATTGCACAGCAAGTTAAATGGATGCGGCAGGAGGATGATGAGTGATGATTGATCCTAATAATGAATGGGCGGAGCAACAACTAGCGAAATTACATGCCCAGGCAACGACTTATCCAACTCAGGCCCTGTTGCGGGCGGCTAGGCAATTGGTTGTGGCTCAGGACCAGCGCTTGGATCAACTACGTGGGGAGTTGGATGGGCGGATGTGGAGTCCCCAAAAGTGGTAATTTTTAAAAAACTTAACGTCTTGTTAACAAATCCTTAATATTTTGCGTGTATATTAAAAGCATAAAGTAATTGGCACTTCAATTACTTTATGGGCATCTTGTTGACATATCTCCCAATCCCATAAACCTCCAACAAGATAGCTCGTCTTTAACTCAAGATAGATATTTCCATATTTCCTAAGGGGCCCAGCGGTAAGCTGGGCTCTTTTTTTGGTAGTTGGTATTAAGCAAAATGGGGCTGTGTTAAAATATATATGCAACAAATTCTATGTAGTGTCTTATTGAGCGGACAGAAAGTAGTGAACGTATGGAAAATATTCTCGAAGTAACCCACTTGACCAAACACTTCGGCTCATTGGTGGCCGTTGATGATGTCAGTTTCAGTGTCGCCCCCGGCGAGGTGCTGGGACTTGTGGGACAAAACGGTGCCGGTAAGTCAACGACTTTTAAGATGATTCTTAAATTTTTGCGTCCGGATGCAGGGACGATCCTGACTGCAGGCCAGCCCATAACGACGAAATTTTTTGACCAGTTGGGGTACCTCCCCGAAGAACGGGGCTTGTATCTTGATATGACGATTCAGGAACAGGTGGAATATTTTGCACACCTACATGGGTGCAAACCAGCGGTGACGGCCCGCCGGCTGCCTGAGTGGCTAAAACGATTAGCAGTTAAGGGCGATGCTAAAACCAAAGTGAAGGACCTCTCCAAGGGGAACCAACAAAAGGTCCAGTTGATTACGGCCCTAATCCATCAACCACGATTGGTTATTTTAGATGAACCCTTTTCAGGGTTGGACCCCGTCAATGTCCAGCTGTTAATCAAAGTGGTTTTGGAGCTTAAAGAGCAAGGAACTGCGATTATCTTTTCATCCCATAATATGAAAAATGTGACAGCTGTTTCGGATAAACTCTTGATGTTGGTCAATGGGCGGCGCCGTCTTTATGGATCGATTGCTGCTATTCGTAATCGCTACGAGCGTAAAGAGCTGTACCTTGAAGGAGTTAATGGAAGCGACTATCCGGGTGTAATTGCGCGCCGAAATGATGGTTTAGGCGAGATTTTGACGTTTGATTCACAAGAACATGCACAAGCAGCTATTGCAGTGGTCCGGAATGATGAGCGGTTGCAGGGGTTCCGCCTCTTAGAACCAACGTTAGACGACATCTTTGCCTGGGAGGTAAAAGCCGATGAATAAAGTATTAACAGTTGCACAGATGGTCTTTAAAAAACGTATTCGGTCAGCGGTGTATTATTGGATGATTCTAGCGCCACTCTTTTTCTTAGCCTTAACGTTTGGGATTGCAAAATTTACGATGAGTCAAGCAGAAAAGTCCCTTCCCCAGATTGCGATCGTGGCTCCTCAACCACTCAAAAAAGTATTAGAGCAAAGCCATGGGAAAAAATATCGGGTTAAGTCTAGCGTTACTCCGACTACATATGCGCAACAAAAGCAAGTTTTAAAGAAGGGTAAAGTTGACGGCATTTTGGTAATTAGCCCTGATTTTGAACGGGTCCAATACTTATATAATAGTAACGCACAAGCAACAAATCCCGTTCCAGCGCTTCAAGCGCAGTTGACAGCTTTACGCTCGCAGACGATAGCGGCGCAGGCGGGGATCGATAGCGCTACTTGGCAGAAAATTATTGGTAAAGTGAAAATTAACCAACATGCTTTTCAACAAAAAGACACTGTTAATCAGACCGATCGGGCGACAGCTGATGGTTTGGGGAAAGGGATGGTTTTAGTAGCGTTTCTCTTTTTAACTAGCTATGTGTCAATTGTTGGCGCGGAAATTGGTAATGAAAAGAGCAATCACCTGATTGAAGGGATCTTGGCAGCAGTGCCGGCGCGTAAGCATTTTGCCGGCAAGATGCTGGGGATCGGAGCGCTAGTGGTTTTACAAATTATCATTTACGCTGTGCTGGGGATAATTGGGCAAGTGATCTTGAAAAATAAGTACCCGGACCTATATCGTCCGATCAAACAATTTATGGCAAACATTAGTAGCCAGTATTTATTTGTGGCAGTGATTTTGACCTTGTTGACAGTTGCGCTATATGTCTTTTTAACTGCTATGATTGCAGCTTTTGTTTCGCGGAACGAGGATATTTCTCAGGCAACCTCGATGGTAACAAGTTTGATGTTCATTCCGTATATTCTTGGTTTTGTTCTGGGTTCGAATCCTAACATGCTGATCGCCAAAATTTTAGGATATGTCCCGTTCTTTAGTTTCGGGGTAATGCCAGTTCGTTTAGCAATGGGGGCTGTCCCTTATTGGGCAGGTTATGTGGCCTGTGCGTTGGCCCTAGTAGGAGCGATAGCAATGTACTGGTGTGCAGCAATTGTTTATGAACGAAATGCTTTTGCTTATAGCAATATCGGACCTTTGAAGGCTATCATAAATAAAATTCTGCGGAAGTGAAAAACATAGAGAGGATCTAGCATTTTAGGAGGTCCTCTCTATTTTTATCGTTACTTATTAAAAGTATTATTTTATGATATTAAATGCGCTTTCTGAAGTGGATAGAATGATAATGATAAAACCAGTAAGGAGGAAATCAACTATGGAATTGTATTTAGATACAGCAAATATTGAAACGATTAAGCATTACGTAGATGTGATTGCTCTAGCAGGAGTAACCTCCAATCCAACAATTGTCAAAAAAGAGGGGAAAATTGATTTCTTCAACCACATGAAACAGATCAAAGATATTATCGGTCCTCAGGCAAAGTTGCATGTTCAAGCAGTTGGACAAACGCGTGAAGACTTTATTCAAGATGCGTATTCGATTTTGGAAGGAATTGCACCAGATGTTTTTGTTAAAATTCCCACAACCGAGGAAGGGCTAGCAGCAATTAAAGTGCTGAAGCAAGAAAAAGTTAATATTACCGCGACGGCAGTTTATACAGAGTTCCAGGCTTATTTGGCCTTGGCGGCTGGAGCAGACTATATTGCTCCGTATTACAACCGGATGCGGAATATGAATATTGATGCACCAAGCTTTGTGCGTAATATTGCTGACCAAATCGCTCGGGAAAAAAGTAATAGCAAGATTCTGGCAGCTAGTTTCCATAATGTGGAGCAAGTTAACGCAGCTTTGCGTAATGGGGCTCAAGCAGTCACTATGGGGCCCGATGTCCTCACTAGCGGGCTGGAAATGCCAGCAATCGCCCCTGCTGTAACGGCCTTTCAAACAGACTGGGAGAGTATCTATGGGGTAGGTTCTTCGATCACCAGCATAAAAAAAGACCGCAAATAGCATTTTGTTAAAAAACAATTTGACTTTATCATCAAATTATCATAAAGTAACGGTAATATAATAAACTGGTGGGATGAGTAAGTGACTAAACCCTAGCCCAGAGAGTCCGGTAAGGTGAGAGCGGATCAAGGGATGGTCAGTGAAGATGGTCCCAAGTAGATGGAGCTAGTGAAGTAGTTCAGCTAGCTACGGGGACGCCCGTTACAGCGTGCGAGTATTCGCGAAAAGCGAGCACTCAGTGAGGGGTCAGGCGTGAGCTTGCCCTGAAAACGGGTGGTAACACGTGGTAAAGCAACGTCCCAGGAATCAATGGTGATTCCTGGGGCTTTTTTTATTCAAAATAAGGAGTGGTGAATTATGCGAGAATATATCAAAGAACATTGGCAAGATTTTAGTGATTTATTACGGATTAAAACCATTGCAGCGCAGCACATTGGGATCGAAGAAACCAGTACCTGGGTCGCCCAAGCCTTCCGTAATTTAGACGCCAAGAAGGTAGCTGTTTGGGATGATCAAGGCGGTAACCCGGTTGTATTTGCAGAGTTTACAGGCCAAAGTGATAAAACCATTCTTTTCTATAACCACTATGATACGCAGCCAGCAGAACCGTTAGACCAATGGGCAACCGATCCGTTTGCGGTAACAGTCCAGGGTGACCATATTTTTGCCCGGGGAATTGGCGACGACAAAGGGGACCTGATTTTTCGACTTGCCTGGGTCAAGTATCATCAAGAACGTGGTGATCTCCCGGTTAATGTGAAATTTTATGTTGAAGGCGAAGAGGAAATTGGGAGCAGTCATGTGGTTCAATATACCCAAGCACATCAGGCCGACCTGCAAGCTGATGCCGTCCTGTGGGAAGGGGGCGCAAAGAATGAAGCGGAAAAACTAGCAATTGTTGGGGGCTTGCGGGGGATCGCATGTCTTGAGCTGACAGCAGTTTCAGCAGATGTAGACCTCCACTCCTCAAAGGCATCTTATGCGGAGTCAGCCCCGTGGCGGCTGGTCAAAGCCCTCAATTTGCTTCGGGATGATCAAACTAGCAGGATTTTAATTCCTGGGATTTATGACGACGTGCGGTCCTTGACACCTGCAGAACAGCAGCAAGTAGCCACGCTAGATTTTGATGCAGCAAAAGTCATTGCCGGCGAAGGACTGAAGCGGCCGTTGCTGACAGATACGCCTCGGACCGATCTAACTAACCAGCCGACAATCACTATCAATGGGATTACAGCCGGCTACCAGGAAGAGGGGGTCAAGACCGTTCTACCGCGGTTGGCAACTGCTAAACTTGACTTCCGGTTAGCGCCAGACCAAGATCCGCAGCGAATTCCGGACCTGGTTCGGGCTTATCTTGATCAAAATGGGTTCACTGATATTAAAGTAGAGTACATTGTCGGGCAAAAAGGCTACCGCAGTGATGTGAACCATCCTTTTGTTGGGCTAGTTTGTGATACTGCCCGTGAAGTCTATGGTCCGGATGGCTATCAGTATGTTCTTAACAGTTTTGGCGCTGGACCGGCTTATGCGTTTGGGGATTTGTTACAACTTCCTGTGTTAGGGATTGGAATCGGTTATGCAGGTTCAAATGTTCATGGTGCCAATGAAAACGTGCGCTTAACTGACGCTTTACAAGCAGTAGAACACTTAGAATTGGTAGCGCAGAAATTTGCTCAAAAATAAAATCAGCGAATAGCTAAAAAATCTGCTATGGGAAATTTTCCATAGCAGATTTTTTACTTGTTATTACTGTTTACAGTGCTTTGGTCAATATGACACGACATAAGAAAAAATATGTGCCGGAAGACAAAAAGTATTAGCATATGCTTGGTGTTATTCATTTGCAGACACATAATTTACTATATGCCGTGTCTTCGAAATTAAAAGAAGACTTTACTGCAGATAGCAACGAAAGCGAGGAGGATGACTGAGCCGATAGAAGCTGCTCCCAAGGCGTTGCGTCCCCGGTGAAGCAACACCCGGAAGTTAACGCTCATCCCCAAAGCGGCCATTGCCATTCCCAAGATCAGGTAAGCTAGTTTGACCAAGTTGGCTAAAACAACAGGCCCTAAAGGCAAGAATGTACCGATGACACTAGCAAGAATAAACCCGGCCATAAACCAAGGGACAGGAACTTTTCCTTTAGCTTGCCCAACAGCACGTTCCTTCTTTTGGTACCACAAACCAACAATGACAGCGACGGGGGCAAGTAACAGCACACGGGAGAGTTTGGTAATGATGGCAGTGTCTAAACTAACTGGACCGCCAGCACTTCCGGCTGCCACGGCATGGGCAATTTCATGGAGACTTCCCCCTGTCATTACTCCGAACTGCAGAGCTGACATATGGAGGAGGGGTTTGAGGCCGATTTCGATTAAGGTGAAAAGAGTTCCTAAAATGGCCACAATTGCGACCGCTACAACTTCGTTTTCGCGGTGAGTTTCGTCATCGTCAGCACCGAGCTGGGAGGAGATCCCCATCACCGCAGCTGCACCGCAAATCCCGGTTCCACTAGCAGTTAAAATTGCAAGGTGACGGTCAACCCCAAACTTACGGGCGAGTTGGTAAACCATGACGATTGTCCCCGTGACGATCACTGCAGCTAAAACAATACTTTTAACACCTGCTTGTGCGAGCGCAATAAGATTGAGTTTGAAACCTAAAAGGATGATCCCCAAGCGTAAGAACTTATTGGAAATCAATCCGATCCCGGGGCGGGAGTATGTAACTGCGGGTTGAAAAACCTGGCAGACCATTCCTAAAATAAGAGCTAAAACAAGGGCCCCGATTACTTTAAGGTAAGGAAAGCCCGCTAACCATGACCCCAGCAGTGAGCATAATAAAGTCATAAGAAAAGCACTACCGAAGCGCTTAGAAAAGATAATTTGACGCATAATATATCTCCTTCTCTGTATTTGCTTTACTAAGGGTAGCATGGAATATAGTATAATTAAAAATACATAATTATTTGTAATATATAAGTATTACTTATGAAAGGGGTAAAAAATGACACACTTGTTTGACCACCGTTTGGAAACCTTGGTGATGGTTGCAACCACTGGATCATTTACGGCCGCTGCGCAGGCGTTGTATATCAGTCAACCGGCTGTTTCGCAACAGATTAGGTCATTAGAGATGGACTTACGTTTAGACTTGGTTGTCCGACAGGGAAAGAATGTCCAGTTGACACCAGCGGCCCGAGAGTTAGTAGCTTATCTCCGTCATCAACAGGTTCACCATGAGCAGTTATTGACTAAACTGCGCCAAGAAGAGCGTGGTCCATTACGGTTAGGAGCAACGTTATCGCTCAGCCAGCTTTTGTTGCCCCCGCTATTGCACCGGGCTCTTAAAGATGGGTGGCAGGTCAATAGCCAAGTTGCGAACACGGGGCAATTGTTAACGCTGATCGAGCAGGGATTACTAGACGTGGCGTTGATTGAAGGGAATTTTAATAAAAAAGACTTCGGTACAATTGAACTGGGAACAGTCCCGTTTGTTCCCGTGGGTGGGACCGACCTTCCGACGACGATGACCTGGGAAGAAGTCTTCCACCAACCCTTATTAGTTCGTGAAGAAGGGTCTGGGACGCGGGCAATTTTGACTGCTTGGTTGGCAAGCCATAATTATTCATTGGCGGACTTTGAGCAAGTAATAACATTAAATAATCCGACAACAATCATCAATTTACTTAAAGAAGGCAGTGGGGTTAGTTTTATGTATCGTGACCTGGTAGCAGATGATATTGATCAGCGCCGGTTGCAGGACTTGAACCTGCCACGGTTTGCAGTGGCCCACCCGCTCAATTTGGTGTATTTAAAAGGAAGTATTCGGATAAAAGACTACCAACGAATAGCCCAAATATTGCAACAAGCATTAGGCAAGCAAGGCCAAAATTAAAAGCAGGCAAAGAGAAGAAAACTTCTTTTCGCCTGCTATTTGTTTGCAATAATTATTATTGGTTAAAGTGACCGGGTGAAATTGGCCCAGATGCCCCAGATGATAAAGCCGAAGAAGGCAACGATACCAACTACGGCAATGCTTAGAGCAAAAAAGAACTTGAAAAAGATCAGTAAAATGAGGAACCCAAAAAAGCTCCCGAACAAGCCAAAAACACCGCGGAAGAAGAAGCGAAGCACCGAAAAGATGCCCCCAAGAAACAGCATCAGAATAACGATCGCCAGTAATGCGCCCATAGCAGCATCCCTCCTTGATTTACTAAACTAAGTATAGCAGATTGTTCTACCATTAACGGGCAAGGCGTGTAAGCTTAAATATTAATTAAATAAAAAAGACGAGGTAAAACCTCGTCTCAGTAAATCTCTGATGGACAGTCAGGGGATCGAACCCTGGACCCACGGATTAAGAGTCCGTTGCTCTGCCAGCTGAGCTAACTGTCCATGTCTTAACAACAGATATTATAATAGCAAGTATCCATTGATAATGCAAGACTTTTTTGAATAAAAATTATATTTCTTCATGGGTGAATTTGAATAAAACAACTGCGATCCAAGAAGCAATGAATGAAGATAATCCAGCAACGAGTAACGCGTTGGCACTCAATGCAGTTAAACTAGAAACATTTTTAATGATTTTAAGCGTCCGGAGGAGATTTTCAAAGATGATTTGGTAGATTGTTGCATAAATCAAACTCCATTGGATGTAGTATTCGATGATAGTGAGCGTGGTCACTGATAGAGGGCGGATCCGATTGAGCAGGCGTAATACCAGGTATAAAAAGACACCCGCAATAATGATCACGAGACCATAGAGCAAGAAAAGTGATCCTATATGCAAATGAGGGAACGACGAACTGAACATATAGGCAAGAACAATGGCTGTAACAATAAAAATAGTGCTCAAAATAATCATCGTAGTGAGTAGGAGCAGAGCGTGGAGAAAGGCGAACTGTTCCCGTTTACGTCGTTGTACAACAATACCGATAATGACCATTACGATCAATAGCCCCCAGGCAACTGTCATGAAAAAACCTCCTTAATAGCAAAAAACAGGCCTGAGATTCCTCAAGCCTGTCACAAGTATGGACAGTCAGGGGATCGAACCCTGGACCCACGGATTAAGAGTCCGTTGCTCTGCCAGCTGAGCTAACTGTCCATTAGTTAAGTAAATTAACAACAAAAATATAATAGCAAAAAAACTGCACAATGACAAGATTTTTTTGATTTGTTGTATCGTGATCACTTCATAGCTGAAGCAAATCAACGAATAATACTTTAACAAATAATTTAGATGAACGCAAGTGAAAATTTACCAACTGCAAATAATAAGTGTTTATTTGCAATTTGCCAGAGTAAAGCAATAAGTGAAAATACAGCCGTTTATGAAAATAACATCGCATATTAAAGATAAAAAATACATACTTAATTTAGCGCATGCTAAAAAAGTATATGGAAGCGTAATGATAATTGGGACCATAATATATTATTATTTATATGCATAAATATACTGTATATAAATGAATAGATTGCTGGTGGAAAGTTGATTGAATGTACTTACTTAAACATAGATAAGTTTATGTTTTTTATATAGAATAATATGTGGAAAATGTTGCTAACACTTATAGTTATAGGAGTTATATGTTCGGAATGGCAGAGACATCAGCCAAAGCAGACGGAACAATAATCGCCGATCAAACCTTGCACGTAATTTATGTTTACCGTAAGTTGGCAGAACCAGTGGTTAAAAAAGGCTCCGTTGACGTCAAATACATTGACCGGGCTACTGGTCAGGAAATTCCTGGTGGGGAATTGGCAGCGGTGGTAACCGATGCCGAAGCTGGAACTAGTTATGGAACCACCAAGAAAGACTTTGATGGTTACACCTTTGCCGGGCTGGATGAAAAATCCGCCGCTGCTAGTGGTAAGGTTGAAGCCGACACAACCCTGCATGTCATCTATACTTATGACAAGCTTCCAGATCCCGTTGTGGAAAAGGGTTCGGTTGACGTAATTTACGTCGATGAACATGGCAACGTTCTGCCAGGTGGTGACCTTACAGTGGTTAAAGATAACGTCCCAGTAGGTGAAAGTTATAGCACCACCCAAAAGGACTTTGCGGGTTATACATTTGTACGGATGGGAACTGGTTCAGCGACTGTTAACGGGAAAGTGACCCCAGGTACCCAGCACGTGATCTACGTTTACAGTAAGAATCTTGATCCGGTACCAGAAATTAAACGGGGAACAGTGACGGTTGTCTACGTTGATGAGCAGGGTAACCCATTGCCAGGCGGTGACGAAACTGTCGTTAAGGATAATGTTCCGGTGGGTGAAGGTTATACCACTACCCAACGGGAGTTTTCAGGTTACACTTTCAATCGTTTAGGTGAGGGATCAGCCGATCCAACGGGAACGGTAGTCCAAGGCAAGCTTCGGGTAGTTTATGTCTACCGGCAGACACCGACGCCAGAACTGCCACCACAACCAGAACAACCATTGGCGCCAGCACCGAAGGTGATGAATTACCGGCGGCCGGCACCGGTTCCGCCAAGAATGCGGACTCAAGCACGGCCGATTCAACGGGCTCAAGCTAAGGCAACATTGCCACAAACAGGTGACAGTGAGACTTCAGTCTTAACGGCACTGGGAATGGTGAGTTTAGGGTTAGCCGGGTTTGCGGTTACTGGTTTGAAAAAGAGATTTTAAGCAAGATAGACTGGCTAAATAAAATGAGTGCAGGATGCTACGATGGGCATCCTGATCTTTTTGAATGCAAAAAAGCGACCGGGTAAGGGTCGCTCGTACTTAGTTGTTGTATATCTCTGGTCAACTATGATCGTTGTTGTCAAAATGGCATCTTACTCTCACAACCCAGACTTTATCGACTCGAACATGTCAGCATGTCGGTTCAAGCCATAGTTGATCTGGATACCGCACATGGTGGGTTAAGCCTGTGGGGAGAAACAAAATAACATTTGCCTGCTGGTAGACAAGGGAAAATGCAGGAAACAGCAACCAAGCTTACCTGATAAATGGTAAGTAATCCCAGAGTCGTTTTTCATTATAACATGATTGCAAAGCGGAGGGAAAAGCTTTTTATTCGTGGTACCGCCTCCATCTGCTCAACCGCAAGGGACACCAAATCTAAGTGTCCTTTGTCCCTAATTGTAAATGTCCTTTAATGTCCGTTGCTGACCCTTGCAACGGACATTTATCGGTAATTTAAGCGCTTTCATTAAAGATAGAATTAAAACTGTCAGGAGGGGGAAAACGATGCTGAAGGATATTGATCAACAAATTATTGATTATTTATTAACTCACACCGAGTTCACCACTTCTGATGAGCTATCAAGTGAACTGGGTGTATCGTCCAAAACGATTACCCGGCATATCGGTAGTATCAATAAAAAGTTTTCTAAACAAATTATCAATGCTAAAAGAGGCCAAGGATACAAACTCGACTATGCCACATACCTGGATGTTGCGAATGAAAATTCGCAAACCAATTCTTCAGTCAAACTCAGACGCGAGTATATTGTTACCAAGTTACTGTTTGCCGCTCCAAATGCGGTAATGATCTATGACTTGGTAAACAAACTCTACATCAGCGAGTCGGTATTGCAGACAGATGTCAAAGAGATTGGTCAACGCCTAGAGAAGTGGGACCTCAAGCTGGTACGCAAGCAGCGGTCCTTACGGGTAGTTGGAAGTGAGAAGGCAGTGCGTGATGCTCTGATCGAAGTCGTATTCCATTTGAGTAATGCGACTGACATCGATGCTTTGAAAAATGATTCAGATTCGATGAATCAAGATGATTTTCATATGGCACTCAGTCAAGTGGAAATTGCAGAGCGCACCTTGAATGGGCTATTGCCATATCCTTACAACGTTAATTTCTTTGCCCACATCTACATCTTGCTCAGCCGGGCCCGCAAGTACAAATTAGTTGATGCTTCCATTGAAAATGAGAAGGACTTGCAGAAGGAATTCCAAAACAATCCAGAAATTTTCAGTGTTTGCCAGACTATTATCACGAATATCCGTGAGTACTTGCACCTGGGGGAAAACACCTTAAAGTCTGAAGCCTATTACCTGTTTGAGTACCTAGTAACTTCCCGTTTCAATTCCTTTGACGGGGTGGTATTAGGTGACGGGGAGCTTTCAGACAAGGTAACCGACCAGTTCGTCGCACTAGTATCCGAGAAGTTGAACTTCATATTTGACGATTCAATTCGAGCAGATATCAGGAGTCATATTCTCGCGATGATCAGTCGGTTAAAGATGAACATTTCGTTGCCCAATGCGTTACTAAACAGTATCAAGCTCGAATACCCTAAGGTGTTTGCAGCAACGCGTGAAGCATCGGCAGTCATCAGCGAGGAGTTTTCTCTTCCCCGGATTTCAGATGACGAAGCAGGCTTTATCTGTTTGTACTTTGTCAAATACTACGTTGCCGCCCGCGAAAATCGGGTTAAAACCTATGTGATCTGTACGACAGGGATCGGGACATCGGGAATTATTTCCACCAAAATTAAAAATGCAATCCCTGAAATTGAGATCGTTGGTATAGCTTCGACATTTGACATCGAGAAAATTCTTGATTCAAGTCCAAATATCGAGTTGCTGATTAGTACAGTACCACTGAAGAGTGAGGTTGATGTGCCAGTCGAACAGGTTAGTGCCTTTTTCACAGAGAAGGATGAACAACAGGTCAAAAAAGTTGTTCAAAGGATCCAAAATGAGAAAAAGTAGTTTGGTTACTGGTCAACAATTGACCGGAGCGAACAAACAGGAGGCTTTGCAGCAGTTAGCGCACGCTGCCGCTACCACTCTTAACCTTGACGAGATAGAAGTTAAAGCGACGTTAATGACGCGTGAAGCCCTTGCTGATACAGCATTAATCAGTGGTATAGCGATTCCTCACATCATCATTGATAAGGAGTTTACCCCGCAAATTTGCGTGGGCCTCCTCGCCAGTCCCCTGGAAGATTGGGATTGCCTGGATGGAACTAAAGTGCATCTTTTATTGGCTTTCGCTGTTCCCCAGCGAACCTTGGTGCACCAGCAAGAGATAAGAGAGATTAGTGAAATGATAACCCAGCTGGCTGACGAACAATTTTGTTGGCGCGTTAGCCAAGCACAAACAGTCGCAGAAGTTAGTGCAATTTTAAGTGAAGAGAGGTGAGTAGTGATGGCTGATGAAAAATTTGATATTGCTAAAATCATCAATGCTAACTTGATCGAGTTGCATCTGAAGGGACAAACAAAAGCAGAAGTCATCGACGAACTCAGTAATTTATTGACCGAGGATGGCGACGTTATTGACAAAGAAGCCTTCGTAACTGACGTTTTCAAACGGGAAGAAGAAGGCGCAACTGGGATCGGCCAGGGTGTGGCGATTCCGCACGGCAAGTCGACTGCAGTTCAAAATACAACGATCGCAATAGGCTTGAGTGATCACCCGATTCCATGGGAAACCTTGGATGGCGAACCAGTAACCGCAGTGATTTTGTTTGCAGTCCGTGATCAGGATGCAGATACTCTTCACCTCAAGTTGCTCCAACAGGTCGCGATTCTATTGTCAGATGATGGTTTTATCGAAGCAATGCACTCTGTTAAGACCAAAGAACAGTTGATTGAACTTCTAGGTGCATAAGTTAGGAGATGTCAATATTATGAAAATTGTTTGTGTTTGTGCCTGTACATCAGGTATTGCCCATACGTATTTGGCAAAGGCAAAGTTAGAGAAAGCAGCAAAGGCTTTAGGCCATGAGATTCACGTCGAAACTCAAGGGACAATCGGAACTGAAAACGAATTGACTCCTGAACAAATTGCAGAGGCTGATGTAGCCCTTCTTGCAGTTGATATTGCAACTAGCGGGAACGAACGGTTCAAGGACTTACCAACAGTCAAGGTAGGGACTTCCATCGTGGTTAAGGCTCCAAAACAGCTCTTACAAAAAATTGAAGAACAAGTTAACGCACAGAAGGCTTAATAGAAAGCGTGAGTGATTAATATGGCAAAAAATAATTTATCAGGTGCTAAGAAGGTCGGAAATGCGATTAAAAAGCACTTATTAACGTCAATTTCTTACATGTTGCCGTTGGTTGTTGCATCTGGTTTGTTGATTGCGATTGGTAACTTGATGGGTGGTCAAAACGTCACCTCCATGGCGAAGATGAACTTCCCAAATGCGATGACGACGCTTGGGGTTCTCGGGATGGGCTTACTGCCATCATTCATTTCAGGATATATCGGTTATTCTATTGCTGACCGTCCCGGGATTGCACCAGGATTCTTAGCCGGACAAATTGCTTCCTTCTTAGGAGCAGGGTTCTTAGGCGGGATCATCGGTGGTTTCATCTCCGGTTACATCGCATTGTTACTCAAGAAGTACCTCAAGGTACCAAACTGGGCAAGTGGTCTGATGCCAATGTTGATTATCCCAACTTTGACAGCAATCTTAACTGCCGTAATTATGTTCTTCGTTCTTGGTGATCCATTACAACTGATGACTAAGAGCTTGAACCACTTCATCACTGGCTTGGATCGTTCCCAAAGAGCTATGTACGGCTTCTTGATCGGTTGGATCGGAGCCTTCGACTACGGTGGAGCTATCAGTAAGATTCCTAACCTGATCTGTGACGGTCTGTTGCTTGAAGGGATCAAAGGTCCTGAAGGTATCAAAGTTCTTGCTGCTATGGTTCCTCCATTTGGTGTTACTATTTCTTACTTCATCGCTAAGTTATTCAGAAAGAGAATCTGGACTAAGCAAGAAGTTGACAACATCAAAGTTGCCTTCCCAATGGGTGTCTGCATGATCACTGAAGGTGTTATTCCGATTGCTATGAATGACTTGCTGAGAGTGTTACCAAGTACTTGGATCGGTTGTGGGATCACAGGGATGATCAGTTACAGCCTTGGGAACGAAAGTCCTGTTCCATCTGGTGGTGTGTTCGTTATTCCAGCAATGTCCAAGCCATTGATCGCTGTTATCGCCTTGTTAGCAGGTTCCTTAGTAACAGCTATCTTGTTGGTAATCTTAAAGCGACCTGTATCTGATGATCAATACAACGGCACTTTAGATACTGATGATGACAAGGAAGAAGACGTAGACTTATCAGGTATCACTTTACAATAGGCTCATAACTTGGGGGTAGATGAATGCTAGTTTCAATGGGTAGTATTCTAGAGAGAGCAAACCGTGAAAACTACGGTGTGTTGGCCATTAACGTTTTCAATCTTGAAAGTAGTTATTTGACTATTAAAGCCGCCGAAGAAATGCATGCGCCGATCATCTTGGATCTTCTCATGCAACATATACAAACAGATTTGCCAATGGAAGTTGTCCTCCCAGCAATCCGCCGTCTAGCTGAAGCAGCTACGGTGGAAGTAGCGATCAATTTAGACCACGGGAAAGATGAAGAGTATGTCAAGCAAGCTATCAAAGCCGGGTTTACCGGGGTGATGGTTGACATGTCCGAACATCCATACGCAGAAAACGTCCGAATTACTCGGGAAATCGTACAGTTGGCTCATGATTATGGGGTAACTGTTGAAGCCGAAATCGGAGCAATGGGAGCAACAGCTGGTGAACACTTTACAGATGGAGATATGTTCACTGATCCAGAGCAAGCAATTGATTTTATCCAACAAACTGGAATTGATGTCTGCGCCCTATCTTTCGGATCTTCTCATGGGATTATGCCGGAAGGGTATGTGCCAGAATTCCACTGTGACATCGTTGAAAATGTCAAAAAAGTAACGGGAATTCCGTTAGTCTTGCACGGTGGGTCAGGATGTGGAGCAGAGAACATCCAGGCTTCCGTGAAGGCGGGGATCAATAAGATTAATGTTGGTTCCGATGTTATGCATGCTCAGGCCAATGCCTTGCAAGAACAATTCGCACGTAACCCTGAACGGGACTACGTTGAAATTATGGCAACGACCTTAGAACCAGCGAAGGAAGTGGTCAAAGAATACATCAAGATTTCAGGTTCAGCAGAAAAAAGTGTAATGTAGTTATTTTTATCAGAAAAAATGTAAACGGTTTAAAAGGGGATATATAATATGACTTTAGTTAATATGACTCAAATGTTAGAAGTTGCTAAGAAGAACAAGTTCGCCGTAGGTGCATACAATGTATCTAACATGGAATTATTCCGGATGGCAATCGAACAATGTGAAGCTGACTATGCACCAGCAATCATTGCTATCCACCCAACTGAATTGGAATACTGCAAAGATGACTTCATTAGCTACGTTTTAACACGGATTCGCAACAGCAAGATTCCAGTAGTATTACACATGGACCACGGTGATTCAATTGACAGCGTGACCCGGGCAATTCATGATGGCTTCAGTTCTGTAATGATCGACTTATCTTTGAAGAGCTGGGAAGATAACATCAAAGAAACTGCTGCTACTGTTGAAATGGCACACCGTGTAGGCGTTACTGTCGAAGGTGAAGTCGGGACTATCGGTCAAACAGGGATGCACGTTGAAGGTCACAAGCAAGAAGGTATCTACACTACTGTTGAAGAAGCCACTGACTTCGTTAAGGAAACTGGTGTTGACACACTGGCAGTTGCTATCGGGACTAGCCACGGGATCTACCCATCTGATGTTGAACCAAAGATCCGGATCGACATTTTGAAAGACATTGTTAAGGCTGTACCAGATACACCATTAGTTCTTCACGGTGGTTCATCAAACCCAGATGACCAAATTGCCGACGCTGTTGCTAACGGGATCAGCAAGGTTAATATCTCCTCTGACTACAAGCACGCATTCTTTGCTAAGGTACGTGAAATCTTAGCTGAAAACGATGGCTGGGATCCAAACACCCTCTTCCCAGAAGCAATCGAAGCTGGTAAGAAGGTTGTTCACCACAAGAACGAATTGTTCAATGCTGTTGGTAAGGCTGCCCTTTACGAAGGCATCGACCCATGGCGTGCAGAATTCATCTAAACTTAAGCGTTACGCCTAAGTAACTACCTCTAATTTAAAAAGGCTGGGGCTTGAACACGAAAATGTTCAAGCCCCAGCTTTTTTGTGATGCTTGCACATCACTGCGACTTTATGCACTAGGGCACGGGAGTTACCCGGGTTCGATCACACTGCTATTGTCGTGCTTCGTCGTGCAGAAAGCTATATCTAACTACGGGTCCTCTGATGATACTCATCATTCGTTACCCTAGGTTAGATCACGCTTTCTAACCGTACTACTCAGCACTTCTACTCCTTAACGTGCTCACATCCTCAGATCCCTATCCCTAGCTTTGATCTCTTGCAATGTTTGACATTGCTACGAGTTCATATGCTAGTGCACGGGATCTAACCGAGGATGTTCACACTTCTATTTTGTCATCTTAAACTTCAAAAACAAATCATTATATGTTTGGTTAACCTTGCGAGGCAAGTCCTTATATACTTCCAAATGCTCCATCGTCCGTTCATCCGGATAAAAGGCCTTATTATTAATTATCTCAGGATCCAAATACTTCTTAGCCTGCCGGTTCGGGGTAGCATAACCAACATAGTCGGCATTTTGTGCCGCATTCTTAGGTTCAAGCATAAAATTGATAAAAGCATAAGCAGCCTTGGTATTTTTGGCTGTTTTAGGAATAACAAAGTTGTCATACCAGATATTACTTCCCTCACTAGGAACAACATAATGGAGGTGCGAGTTGACGGCCATCATCTCTGCTGCATCACCTGAATAAGTAACACCTAAAGCTGCTTCGTTTCGTTCAAGATAGAGTTTCATTTCATCACCAACCACTGCCCGGGTGTTGGGCATCAGGTGGGTGAGCTTTTGCTCAGCTGCTACCAAAGTTGCGGTATCAGTAGTATTAACCGAGTGTCCCTGGGTGATCAGCGCGATCCCCATCATGTCACGGGCACTGTCAAGAAGCATTTCTTGTTTGTGAAAACGGGGTTCCCATAACTGGTTCCAGTGCTGGGGGGGATTTTTGACCAGGCGATCATTGTAAATAATGCCCAGGGTCCCCCAGAAGTAAGGAACGGAGTATTTATTACGGGGATCAAAGCTTTGATTGAGCAACCGGGGATCGATATTTTGCAGATTGGGCAATTGTTGGTGATCTAAGGGTCTAATCAGGTGGGCTTTGGCCATCCTGGTAACGGTGTATTCACTAGGGACTGCGAGGTCATACCGAGTCCCTCCTTGCTGGATTTTGGTCAACATCGCCTCGTTAGAATCAAATGTTTCATAGTCGACATGATAACCAGTTTGTTTTTCAAACTTAGTGATCAAAGCAGGATCGATATAATCCCCCCAGTTATAGATGACCAATGTTTTAGTAGGTGATGAAGCCTGCCGACTAGTAGTAAGTTGCCGGTTCCATAATGTCAAACCGCCGATAACAGCGAGCAGGAAGATCACGGCTGATAAGAGTTTCTTCATTGGTTGAGCCTCCTTTTAGCACCTTTCTTAGTAGAAAAGCGGTAGTAAATATAGACTAAGATCAGTGATACAAGGAACATTATTGTAGATAAGGCATTGATTTCAAGATCAATCCCTTGGCGCGCCCGGGAGTAAATTTCAACTGATAAAGTTGAAAAACCATTCCCGGTAACGAAAAAGGTTACAGCAAAATCATCCAATGAATAAGTCAAGGCCATAAAGAAGCCGGCCATGATCCCATCCGTGATCCCCGGAATAGTTACCTGGGAGAAAGCTTGCCACCTAGTAGCTCCCAGGTCATAAGCTGCATCTTTAAGTGATTTGGGTAATTCTTTAACCCGTGGCAGGACCATAAGGACTACGATCGGAATGGAAAAAGCCACATGGCTGAACAATACGGACCAAAAACCCAGTTTAAAACCGAGGAAAGTGAAGAAAATCAAGAAACTTGCCCCGATGATAACATCCGGTGAAACAAGGAGGATGTTATTTAAAATCAGGATATTACGCCGCCACAAGCGGTTATGTATTCCATTGATCATGAGGGCTCCTGCGGTCCCCACTACGGTAGCTAGAAGGGCGGAGAGGAGGGCCAAGACTAAAGTATTAAGAACAATGCTAATCATGCGGGTATCCTGAAAGAGGGCCTGATAATGGACCCATGAAAAGTGATGAAAACCGTCCATGCGCTCACCAGAACTAAATGAATAGTAGATCAAGTAAAAAATGGGCAAGTACATGACTATAAGGACCAGTGCGAGATAAATTCTGCCGATAGAAAAACGTTTTTGAGGCAACTCAGGCACCTCCTTTTTTATTGTTATCGTCTGTTAGTACCATGACTATCAGCATTGCCAGGACTAAAACCACGCCGATGGTCGACCCCATGCCCCAGTTCTGGGTAGTCAAGAAGTGCTCTTCGATTGCTGTACCTAGGGTGATGACTCGGTTTCCCCCAATCAGACGGGTAATCATGAAGAGGGATAGCGATGGGATGAAAACCGCTTGGATCCCAGCGGCAACCCCACTTTTACTCAGGGGGAAAATCACCTTGGTCAAGGTTTGCCACCGGCTGGCTCCCAGGTCGAGGCTGGCATTGATTAGCGAAGTAGGAATCGCTGTGATTGCATTAAAAATTGGGAGCACCATAAATGGTAGTTCAATGTAAGCGGCCACCCAAACAAAGGCGGCATTAGTAAAGAGCAATTGGTGACTTCCTACCCCAATAAAACGCAGAAAGTTATTAATAGACCCATGTTGTCCCAAAAGCCCGATGAACGCATAGGTCTTTAAGAGGAGGTTGATCCAGGTGGGGAGGATGATTAGCGCTAGCCAAAAATCTTTACTACGAAGTTGGGCAATGACATAGGCTACGGGGTAGGCAACCACTAGGGTGATGACGGTGATCACCAGGGCATACCAAACGGAGTTAAAGGTCATTTGGAGGTAGGTTGCCGAATGGATATAGTCACGGTAGTTATCCCAGGTCAGATGACCATTAATATTAAGAAATGATTGATAAAAAATCAAAACCAACGGTGCGGTTACAAACAATGCCAGCCATAAGATATAAGGCAGGGTAAAGACCAGGTGCTTATTCTTGCTCATGAGCGCCTCCTTCTTGGTAAGTAGCTAAACGGGCATCAAAATCAGTTTGGCTTTCATTGAACCGCATGACATGGATGTCTTCGGGATCAAAAGTGATCCCAATTTGCTTACCAACAACGGTTTTATGGATTGAGTTAATCGTCCATTCATGCCCTTCGGTATCACGGACCACGATTTGGTAGTCGACACCACGGAAGAGTTGTGATTCGACCGTTGCTGTGAGCATCCCTTTAGCAACTGAGGTAATATCGAGATCTTCGGGACGCAAAACGACTTCAACTGCTTCGTCAGGTTCAAACCCACCATCAAGGCAAGAGAATTGTCGTCCATCAATTTCAACTGCATAGTCTTCAACCATTGTGGCGGGGATGATGTTAGACTCACCGATAAAGTCAGCAACGAAGTGGTTCAAAGGTTCATCATAAATATCCACTGGGGTTCCTGACTGTTCGATCAGCCCGTTATTGATAATCATTATATGGTCACTCATAGCTAACGCTTCTTCCTGGTCATGAGTGACAAAGATGAAGGTAATCCCCAAGCGCCGTTGGAGCTGGCGGAGTTCTGTTTGCATTTCTTTGCGCAATTTATGATCTAAAGCAGAGAGTGCTTCATCCAAGAGGAGAATCTTGGGCCGATTGACGATGGCGCGGGCAATCGCAACCCGTTGCTTCTGTCCTCCTGATAATTCATCCAGCTCGCGGTCAGCAAAGTCAGCTAGGTGAACGAGATTTAAGGCTTCATTCACCCGGGCAGTGATTTCCTGTTTGTTGACCCGTTGCAAGCGCAAGGCAAAGGCAACATTGTCAAACACATTGAGGTGGGGAAACAAAGCATAGTCCTGAAAGACTGTATTTACCTGGCGCTTGTTGGCTGGAACTTGGTTGATGGTTTGGCCATCAAAAGCAATTGTCCCGCCATCAGGAAATTCAAAGCCCGCAATCAAACGTAAAATGGTAGTTTTTCCGGATCCAGAAGGACCCAAAATGGTATAGAACTTGCCCTCCTCGATTTCAAATGAGATGTCTTGCAAGATAACATTGGATCCGAATTGTTTCTTTACTCCGGTAAACTTGAGCATCGCCAATCATATCACTCCCTTGGTATTAAGTATGTGCTTATGGTAATTATCGTTTATTTTTTTATTTAAATATGTTTATGCCCGTCGTTAATAGAAAGATGATTTGATCGTCTATCAAAGCGGGTTAATTTATTGATGAAAAATTACCGCTGCTAAATCATAGCACTTTGAAGGATATGAAGGAAGAAAAAGTTATCGCGAATATGGAAGTGGGAAATGGTTTTAATTAACTTAAAATGAGCATTTCTTATTGATTTTTAATTTAAACAACGATTATACTAATAAAAAAGACACTTTTTTGTCCTAAAGGAGGTCATCTTATGGCATATGTTGATGATGTATACACCCGCTTGGTACAGCAAAATCCTGCTCAACCAGAATTTCACCAAGCAGTCAAAGAAGTTTTAGAGACGATCCGGCCAGCGGTCGAAGCAAAGGAAGAACGTTATCGTAAATTAGCGCTCCTGGAACGGTTGACAACACCGGACCGGCAACTTTTGTTCCGAGTGCCATGGGTGGATGACCAGGGACAAGTTCAAGTAAATAACGGTTATCGGGTAGAATTTAATAATGCGCTTGGCCCTTACAAGGGAGGGTTACGGTTGCACCCTACGGTTAACCTGGGAATTCTTAAGTTTTTGGGCTTTGAACAGATTTTCAAAAACGCCCTGACGACATTACCTATTGGTGGGGCTAAGGGAGGTTCTGATTTTGACCCTAAGGGAAAATCGGATCGCGAGATTATGGCTTTTTGTCAGAGCTTTATGACAGAGCTGTACAAGTATATTGGGGCAGATATTGATGTTCCAGCCGGTGACATTGGGACCGGTGCCCGCGAAGTAGGATATTTGTTCGGCCAGTACAAACGGTTGACCAACCGCTTTGAAGGGGTATTAACAGGCAAAGGCCTGGCGTGGGGTGGTTCCCTGGTCCGAACTGAAGCTACGGGCTATGGTTTGCTTTATCTTGTAGAAGCCTTATTAGCGAGCCAAGGACAAGATCTCCAAGGCAAGACAGTAACTGTTTCAGGTGCTGGTAACGTCGCAATCTATGCCGTTGAAAAGGCCCAACAGTTGGGAGCCAAGGTCGTTACGGTGTCTGATTCCTCAGGGTGGGTTTATGATCCAGCCGGGATTGATGTAGCTTTACTCAAAGAGGTTAAAGAGCAACGCCGGGAACGGCTGACAGCATATGCTTCAGTTCGAGAAAGTGCCACATATCATGACGGGCGGGGTGTATGGACAGTAGCGACCGATATTGCCCTACCATGTGCTACGCAAAATGAGTTGGATTTGGCAGATGCCCAGGCTTTGGTGGCTAACGGTGTGCAAGTAGTAGCAGAGGGAGCTAATATGCCAACCACCCTGGAAGCGACAACTTATCTCCAAGAACAAGGGGTGGCCTTCTTGCCAGGCAAAGCAGCAAACGCTGGTGGAGTAGCCGTATCGGCACTGGAAATGAGTCAAAATTCAGAACGCCTATACTGGAGCTTTGCTGAAGTTGATGCTAAGTTACGCCAGATTATGCAGGATATTTTTACTAATATTACAACTACAGCTACTGAATACGGGATGCCGGGTAACTATGTAGCCGGAGCTAATATTGCTAGCTTCTTAAAAGTAGCTGGAGCGATGGAAGCTCAGGGAGTAGTATAAGTTTACTAGTATACGGATGAAAACGGGTGGAAGATAAGTTCTGCCCGTTTGTTAATTTATCCAGAAAGTGGATTAACAAATGTGAAAGCTAACTATTAGTAAGCAAATTACTTTAGTAACAGTTACGGCGAATTGTATAATAATACCGTTAATAATAGTAATTGGGAGGCTTTACAATAACACTAGTCGATGTTAATTCACCAGTAAAACTCAATAACGGGGTAGAAATTCCTTGTGTAGGCTACGGGACTTTCCGGACAGAACCAGCCGCAACAGCCGCTGCGGTCAAGGCTGCCTTGCAAGCAGGTTATCGCCATATTGATACAGCTTCATTGTATAAAAACGAAGCAGGTGTAGGCCAAGCGATCAAAGAATCTGGGTTAGCGCGGGAAGACTTATTTGTTACTTCAAAATTATGGACTTCTGACTGGGGCTATGAAAACGTCAAACAAGCATTTCAAGCCAGCTTAGACCGGTTAAGATTGGATTACCTCGACTTGTATCTGATCCACTGGCCAGCCAATGAAAAGCAGTTCGGGGCTGATGCGGCTAAGATTAATGCAGAAACATGGCGGGCTTTTGAGGAGCTATATCAAGAAGGAAAAGTACGGGCCATTGGCTTGAGTAACTTTATGCCCCACCATGTTAAGAAGTTACTGGAAACAGCAACAATCAAACCGATGGTTGATCAAATTGAAATCCATCCTGGCTGGACGCACGAAGCAGAGATCAAGGAACTCCAAGCGATGGACATTGTAGTTGAAGCCTGGGGACCACTTGGTGGGTAGGGAGCGACTGTTTTAACCAACCCAGTTATGCAAGAAATTGCCATTGCTCATGGTAAGACGACTGCCCAAGTTAGTCTGCGCTGGATCCTCCAACAAGGCGTGGTTCCATTGCCAAAGTCAGTGCATGCAAACCGAATTAAGCAAAACATGGAGATCTTTGATTTTGAACTGACTGATGAAGAAATGGCAAAAATTTTCGCTTTGAAGGACTTAGGTGGGCAGTGCAAGGATCCGGATGAAGTGATTTTTAATTACTAAATAATAATGACCAAGTAAGTTATGGAGTACAATTGAACGGGAGGCTGGTGAGAAAGGAAGACTTTCTCCCAGCCTTTGCTTTTAGTAGGAAGAAGGAAGTACGGATGTATTATCACGAAATAAATTTACGGACTACTGGGACAGCGATGATGAAGGCATATATCTTGGACGAAGAAATTACTCATCGCCGCCATATCAAGCGGCCTCTGATGGTTATCTGTCCGGGTGGTGGTTATTTAACATTAGCCCACCGCGAGAGTGAACCAGTGGTAGCTCGTTTCTTGGGTGCGGGTTACAATGTTGTCTTGGTTGATTATTCTGTTTATTTTAAACAGCGACCAAAAAATCCCGGTGAACCAGGCGTAATTAACCAGGGCTTTCGGATCGCTGATGCTGTTCAAGACTTAGTTCAAGCGTTAAATATTATCCAAGAAAACAGCGACGCTTGGTTTATTGAAACAAGCAGGATATATTTATTAGGTTTTTCGGCGGGGGCCCACCTGGTAGGAACCGTTGCTGAAAACTATCGTGATCCCGAATGGCAAAAAAGATTCGGGGTGCAGTTTACCCAATTAACCTTACAGGGATTGATCTTGGCCTATCCGATGTTGACAGCAACTGAAGTTAACGTCAAAGAAAGGGATGCTTTTCGGGATTTAATGGCACGCGAAGATATCCTACAACTGGATTTAACGCAAAACGTATCTGCCCATATGCCGCGGACTTTTATCTGGCAGGGTAACGAAGATCAAACGGTTAATCCCCTGACGACAACGCAATTTATTCTCAAATTGCAGCAAGCGGGAGTGCCGTGTGAATATCACTTGTATGAAAAAGGAGGCCATGGGGTAGCATTGGCAGACCGAACAAGTGCAACGACTCCTGATTATATCGTGCCTAACTTAGCTCAATGGGTCGATGCAGTTCAGGTGTGGCTTGCTCAAGACGATGGTGAGCTTACGCTCTATCCGGACCTCCGTGAATAATATTGATTAATGGAATAAAGCTGAAATTAGATGATTTTCAGTTTTATTCTTTTTTAATTTTATTTTTTTACATAAACATCAAATTAGTAGCAATTTCAGCTGAAATATGTGTTAATTAATAGAACTATGTAACACGAAGAAAATTAGGAAAGGAATGGTTAGATGGAATTGATTATTTCCGGTGGCACGATCATCATCGTGGCAGCCTTAGCTAGTATTATCAATGAGTTCTTACCCCGGGTTTCAGGAAGTTATGTTGCGATTGCCTTTGGGATTGCCATAGGCTTTATCCCGTTTTTGAATGATTTGGTGGTCAACTTCAATACGGAAATATTCATGCTCTTTGTAGTCGCGCCACTGCTATATTTCGAAGGGCAGGCGACGCGGCTGAATCTGATTTGGCGGCAAGTACGAGCGATCATTTCCCTAGCTTTGGTCTTGGCGTTAGCGATTACCATTGCAGCAGGATTCTCAGTCCATTATTTATTGGGATATAGCTTACCTTTGGCCTTTATCATGGCATCCCTAGCTACCCCAACGGATGCAACAGCTACTGAAGCAGTGTCCGACGGCCTGATAGTCCCTGAACGAACGGAACACGCCCTCAAGTTAGAATCAATGTTCAACGATGCTTCCGGAATTGTGCTTTTGAGTGCTACGTCACTATGGTTGACACGGGGCCACTTGGATGTGCAAGGTTCGATCATGTCCTTTATTGTTGCAGCTGGGGGCGGGGTAGTTTTCGGCTTCCTTTTTGCTTTTGGGATGATTTCTTTTCGGAAATTATTTACCAAGAATTCGACTTATAATGGTCAAGCAATCCTGTACTTATTGACCCCAATCTTTATCTATTTGATTGCTGAACACTTCCATATGTCAGGAATCATCGCAGTGGTGATGGCCGGGTTGGTGCAAAACAGTGAGTCATCGCGTAGTAGCTTCGCCCATGTGAAGCAGTTTCATACCAATTTGGTATTAATGAACTTTACCCAGGCTTTGCTGAATAGCGCGGTGTTTGTGATTCTGGGCTTGATGCTGGTGCGGATCTTCCGTGCTGAACTCGGTTTGGTCAACCTTAGTATCAGTATCGCAACCGGGGCCCTTTTATATGGGATTAATCTTTTAGTACGTTACCTGTACAAGCGGTTCAAACACGTATCCCACCATGAGAGCTTGGTCTTTGCTCTCGGCGGGGTTCGGGGAGCGATCACAATGGCTTTAGTCTTTTCAATTGAAGAAAGTGGTCTGACTAGTGCCCAGTTTAACCAGGTACTTTTGGCAGAAATCTTTTTAATCCTGTTAAGTATGATTGTTCCGACAGTCCTGTTCCGTTTTATCTTACCAGCCGCTACGCCTCCAACTGAGGCGGACGCCACGCGGGATCGGATTCGTCTTGAAATGGTACGGGCCGGGCGCGAAGCAGTCAAAAAGATCTACTTGCCACCCCGGGTGCGGCAACGGGTAATGTATGATTTAGCGGACCAGGCCAACCGAACTAGCCAGCGGGACTTTTGGCAAGAATGGCGTCGGACTAGCGTGTCAGAGCTGACGCAAGGCGAAAAAGAACTGGAACAACGAGCCTTGACCTGGGCGTTGATGCAGGAATGGCGGTATATTGATGAGATTTCACAAAAAGAAGAACTAACTGATGATATTTATCGGTTTTATGATGAAATCACGCTAGCATTGTCGATACTGATGGATCCAGATAATAAATTGCGCTAAATAAACACAAAAGCAGAGTGTCAATTCTTAATGAGAACGGCACTCTGCTTTTTAATGGCTAAAGAAAAGATAGGTTAGAAAGTATAAGTTAAGCTTGCTGACTGAATTCTTCAAGTAAGCGGGCGAGATAACCCGAAGCTTGCTGGTAATCAGTCAAACGGATGTTTTCATTTGGAGCATGAGGGGTGCTAGCAGCGTAGTGAACACCGATCCCCATCAGTGGTGCTTGGGTGACTTCAAAGAATGGAAGCATTGGGCCACCACCAGGTTGATTAGGAACTAGGACAACCTGATCTTGACCATAAACTTCTGCAGCTACGCGTTTACCAAGCTGAACGAACGGATCTTCTAGATTAGTCCGGTAAGCATCTTCTCCTAACAGGAAGTGGAGCTTGATATCAGGGAAACCATTTTTTACAAGTTGATCCTGCAGGTAGCCGACAATAGTTTCTGGGTCTTGCCCTGGAACTAGACGGCAGTCAAGCTTAGCCTTAGCACGTCGAGGGATGACAGTTTTGACCCCATCACCCTCATAGCCAGCTGAAAGGCCATTAATAGTGATGGTTGGTTCAGTCATTACGGCTGTAAACGGTTTGGCTACCGGAAGCTTACCGTGACTAACACCAAAGGTATCAACTACTGCTTGAGTGTCAAAGTCGGGTTCTTGCTGGGCAACTTGTTCGGCTGCATACGGTGACAATGGTTGAACATTGTCATAGAAATGCTCAGCTTTGATCTTGCGGTCTGGCCCATATAGTGTTGCTAGCCCCTGAACGAGGCGCCAAGCAGCATTGTCCAGGTAAGGAGCCAAAGAAGAGTGAGCGTCAGATTGGGCAGTAGTAACTTCAGCTTCAAATGAAGCCACCCCCTTGGTCCCAGCGATAATCTGAAACTTTTCAGCTTCGTTTTTACCGCCACCTTCCCAGATAACAGCGTCACAACTGAGATACTCAGCAGCATCTTGGGCATATTTACCTACATTGGGACTACCAATTTCTTCTTCACCCTCGATGAAGAATTTCAAATTACATGGGAGACCACCATGTTCTTGAAAATACCGGACTACGGCCAAGCGGGACATCAATTCCCCCTTATCATCACAGACCCCGCGGGCAAATAACTTGCCATTACGGACGGTTGGGTCAAACGGATCGGATTCCCATTCATCCAAGGGATCTGGGGGCTGAACATCATAGTGGTTATAGAACAAAATTGTTTTGGCACTGTTGCCAGTGAAGGAGGCAAACACAGCGGGATTTTGGTACTGGTCGAAAACTTTGACCTGGTCAGCTCCCAAGTCCTGGAACCAATCGGTGAGGTAGGTAACGGTTTCTTTAATTCCCCGTCCCTGCGCGGAAACACTAGGAATAGTTAAATATTTAGCACTGGTTTCAAGTTCAGCAGCAACAAACTTTTCAACATCATTGATATCTACTGTCATAAGCAAAGCCTCTTTTCTAAATTAAAGCATGTTGAGGAAGAAGGATGCGATCAATACGGATGCAATCGAAACAGTTGCAAACCCCCCAACCAGCATTTTAGGAAGCATGTTGTCTAAAAGGAAGGCCCGTTCATCGGCATCGTCAGTTAAACTATTAACCACATCGGTAGTTAAAATGTAGTCAGCGGGGAAGCCACACAGGGCAGTGAGAGCACAGGCAAAAGCCATGGGCCGACTCATGCCGAACGGCTTAGCCAGGATAACTGATGCCAAAAACATCCCGAGTAAGCCTAAAGCGATTAAGATCAATGCTTGGAGGAGGATCTTACCGATTGTAGCTGGTGTTGTTGCGTTTAATTCGGCCAAGACGAAAACCAGCAACCCGTACATCAACCAGTTGAAAACTTTGGCCTTATTCAAAGCATCATCAGGTAAGAAGCCAGCCGCATGGGCTACTACCCCGAAGATTAGGCAGAGAACGTTGGCATTGATCACACCATGGAGTAAGCTAGAAATCCAAAAACTGAAAACAGCGACCAGGGCTACTTTAGCCATGATGAAAGCAGGTGTGTCATATTCGGCGCCGAGGCTAAAGAAGCGTTGGCGGTCGTTGCTGCTACCAGAGCCAGTATCGCTGGCAACCGCTGCTTTCGCTGTTGCCGGATCTTTTTGGAAAACAACCTTCAGGCGTGCCCCTTCCTTGCGGAGGCAAGTTGAAATCATAGGAAAACTAATGATGTGGTGGCAAACAAACATTGTTACTGGGTAGGCAACTAAAGCTACCATTCCCGCTTTTTGGATCCCTTGAGTCATCAAAGCGGCTGCTACCAAGCCCCCGGTAAGGGTTGGAACAGTGGAAACAACGAGGTCACGTCCAAAGAATGCTAGCCCGATTGTCAGGGTGAAGATTAAAGTTCCTAACATCCCTAATACGGCGATACAAACGGCTTTCCATTGTTGAACCAACTTTTTTAAATTCATTAAAGTTCCTAAGTGGACCAACAGGATCCCGATGGCAATGGTAATAAATGCTTTAGAATATGATGCTTGGGCAATTAAGTCTTTGGGGAAAACAGTCCAAAAACCGATCAAGAAAATAATCGCAACAACAAAAATTGATGGGATCCAAGAATGAGTTTTTTTAGATACCCATTCACCCAGGAACATGGCGACCATGATGGTCAAAAAACAAAGTAGGTTTTCCATAAGCAGCTTCCTCTCTTTAAAAATTTAGAACATTCGTTGGCCTTTTTTGTAAACTTGCTTGTCCTTTTGTTGGACGGCTTTGACGTCAGCTAATGGATCAGCATCTAGAACTAAGAAATCAGCAAATTTCCCTGGTTCGAGTGTGCCGTAATCAGTCTCAATGCCGAGTAGTTCGGATGAGAACTTTCCGGCCGCTTGGAGGGCTTGGAAATTAGTGGCACCATTTTCTACTAGTAGCTGTAATTCATAGGGAGCTTCTTCAAAGCGGTTAAAAGGCGTCCCGGCATCAGTCCCAAAAGCGATTTTGACCCCGGCTCGAATGGCTTTGCCGATGTTTTCGAAGTAATCGTTAATAAAGGCTTTAGCCTTGTCCAACATGTATTGAGGTAACTTACCTTCGCCATATTCAGGAATAGTCCAAGCAGCAATTAATGTAGTTACTAGGAAAGTACCTTGTTCTTTCATAGCGGCAATGTCCTCATCACTCAGGTAAGAACCATGTTCGATTGAATCAACCCCAGCGAGGATAGCGTTGTGAATACCAGCTCGGCCTTCAGCGTGGGCAGCCACAGTCATATGCTTAGAATGGGCTTCGGCAACAGCCATCTTCAGTTCTTCTAGTGAGAGTTCGGTATCATCAACTTGGTCAGTAGCTGACATGATTCCGCCCGTAGCCATAACTTTGATGTTTTGAGCACCGAGCTTGAATGCCTGGCGGACGGTCTTGCGGACTTCGTCAGGTGAATCGGTTAAGTAGCCCCAGGTAGTGCAACCGTCGTGTCCTTCAGTAAAATCACCGTGACCACCAGTCATTGAAAGAGGACGCCCGGAAGGCATAATTTCTGGCATTTTGAAATCAAAAACCCGCCCTTCGCGATAAAAGTTTGCCAATTGGATATCGACATTAAATGCGCAGCCACAGTCGCGGACATAAGTTTGCCCACTCTTAAGGAGTAATTCGAGATTATGTAGTGCTTGCACGGTTGCTTCAGCTTCAGTTAAGTATTCTGTTTTATTAGTGATGGGATTCATCATAATGTGCGTATGGGCATTAATCAGACCAGGCATCACAAACTTGCCTTGAAGATCGGTACGATCGGCGACATCTGGATATTTTCCCGTCCCTTGGTTGCTAATCCGGCCAGCTTCGTTGACCACAAATCAAGCGTTTTCAGTTAAAGTAGCGGTTGTTCCGTCAAACATATTGCAATTAAAAAATAGTTTATCCATAGGCACATCTCCTTTTTAACCTGAAACTCATTATCAACTAATTACAAATTAATCATTTTTTAATAAAATGGTTAACAATAATTTAGCACTATTGAAAATATTTGCAACCCCTGAAAACGCATTAATTTAAAAGTTAGGACATGTAGTATATAAATAGGTGAAATTTTGTTTGCCAGAAATAGAGTTGCATTCGGTAGTTAAAATGGGCTGTTATTTCTCAAAAAATTTAGTATAGTAAACATAACGAAGCATTAGGAGGACTTAACTATGACAGCAAAAGCGCCTGTGACGACAATTGATTGGGAAAATCTAGGCTTTGACTATATGGACTTGCCATATCGGTACCGTGCCTATTGGAAAGACGGTGAATGGTACAAGCAAGGATTAGAAGAAGATGCTAACCTGGTGATCAACGAAGGATCTCCAGCTTTACACTACGGACAACAAGCTTTTGAAGGCTTGAAAGCTTATAGAACTAAGGATAATCATGTGCAGTTATTTCGGCCTGACCGCAATGCCAAGCGCCTTCAGGACAGTTGTGACCGCCTCCTGATGCCTCATGTACCGGTAGAAATGTTTATTGATGCCTGCAAGGAAGTAGTGCAGGCCAATGAAGAATTCGTTCCACCTTATGGAACTGGGGGGACACTGTATTTACGGCCAATGATGATTGGGGTCGGTGAAAACATCGGGGTCCATGCTGCTAAGGAATACATCTTTAGTATCTTTGCGATGCCAGTTGGAAACTACTTCAAGGGTGGTATGGTACCAACTAAGTTCTTGGTTTCAGAATATGACCGGGCTGCTCACCGGGGAACTGGAGCTAGCAAGGTTGGGGGCAACTATGCAGCTAGCCTCTTGCCAGGGAGTAAGGCCCACGCTGCTGGTTTCTCCGACTGCATCTACTTGGATCCGGTTAACCATGAAAAGATTGAAGAAGTCGGTTCCGCAAACTTCTTTGGTATTACCAAGGACGGAAAGTTTGTGACTCCAAAGTCACCATCAATCTTGCCATCAGTGACAAAGTACTCCCTCCTTTACTTGGCGGAACATAATTTTGGGATGGAAGTAGAACAAGGTGACATTTACATCAATGATTTGGATCGTTTTGCTGAAGCAGGTGCTTGCGGAACGGCAGCGGTTATTTCACCAATCGCTGGGTTCCAAGTGGGTGATACTTATCATGAATTTTACTCGGAAACAGAAGTGGGCCCAGTGACGAAGAAGCTTTATGAAGAGTTGACGGGGATTCAGTTTGGTGACCGGCCAGCGCCAGAAGGCTGGATTGTGCGGGTGGACTAAAGAAGTGTGAACGAACCCGATTAACTCCCGTGCGTGCCCTAGTGCATGAAGTCGCGGTGATGCGCAAGCATCACAAGAGTTTATGACTAGGGATAGGGAGTTGGGTGAGGAGCACGTTAAAGAAGTGTGAACCAGTTCGGGTAAAAGGCGTAGAAGTGTGAACATCCTCGATTAGATCCCGTGCGCTAGCACATAAACTCGTAGCAATGTTGAACATTGCAAGAGATCAAAGCTAGAGATAGGGATCTGAGAATGTGAATATGTTAATAAAGACACCATCCAACCAACAATAAGCAATAACTAGTTACGTAATTCATTTTCAAAAATTAGAGCTATTGAATTCAAAACAGCAAGGTGAACATCTTTTGCCTTGCTGTTTTCGTATGTTAAAGAGTATTTGAAATTAAATATATAGTAATGTTATGATAACTTATTGCTAAAAAACGAGAGGAATTAGAAAGAGAGGGAAACATGGGAAATAATAAAAATAACGAGCAGAAAAACTTCAAGGACGACTTCTATGCCCGTGGTCACTGGGGGCTTAAAATCTGGCAAACCGTAGTAACCCTAGTTTGTTGGTTACTTTTTATTATTCCAGGTGTGATTACAGGGATGACTTATGTTGCTCACCTCACTCGGGGGCGCTATGGCTGGTTCTTTTGGCATTATCCAGAAGGGATGATGACCATTGCGTTCTTGCTGACGGTACTAGCATTTGCCTGTGGAATGATCGCTGTTTTTTGTTTAGCCAGTGCTTTTATCCCAAAAGGGCGAGAATACTGCCACTTCTATAAGCGGCAGATGGATTACCTTTTGAAATACTTCATGTTTCTTTTTTGGTAAAATAAAGACATAATTCTAAGGAAAATGAGGTTTAAAAACTCCAGCTTAAACAAAAAAGGTATGGAACGTACCTTAGTAAAATAGCCTAAACCTCTACTGTTTAAAATACGTTTTAAATAGCAAGTTATGGGTGTTCCTAGAATCCCCAACTTCAAACCGTTATTAGGATAAGTTGGGGTAGTTCAATACAATAATGGTGCCAGCACATAACGAAGAAGTGGTCTTACAGTCAACCCTAGAATATTTGTTAAATGAGCTCAGTTATTCTAATTATAAAGTTTTAGTAATTGATGATGGGAGTACAGATCAGACACCGACTATTTTAGCGAAGTTGCAGGAACGATACCCGAATCTGAGAGTAGTTCGGATCGAAGCTAATAAAGGCAAGGCGCATGCTTTTAACGTAGGGATGTTTTTTGCTAAGGGTAAGTATATCTTGAGTAACGATGCAGACACATTGCCGAAACGGGACGCACTGCGCAAATATATGCGCTACTTTGAGAGTCCTGCCGGGGTCAACTATGCAGCGATTACCGCTAATATGGATGTCTATAACCAGACCACTTTGTGGGGGAAGTCACAAACGGTAGAATTTTCGAGTATTGTAGGAATTATCAAACGGAGCCAAACGGCTGTCAGTAATACGATGTATGCGTATAGTGGGGCAAATACGATGTACTGTCGCTTACTTCCCTTTTTAGAGAATATTACCCATGTAAAATTTGTTGCCAATGCCTTCAACAAGTCAGCTACGCACTGGATTGAAGTGACTTTAGGCGAATGGCAGCTAGCAACTCAAAAAGCTCAGGTAGGGATGATCTTGGGTAAGATTGAGCGTCTCTACCAAGAACAACTGGCAGACCAGTTACATATTCCTTACCGGCAGGGATATCTGTACGCTCGTCCGGAAAAAATTGAGCGTGAAGATCACTAATATTAGGGCAAGTTTCCTAGGAAAAACCTATGGAACTTGCTCTTTTTTAAATATATAAATATATAACTTTGATAATCAAATTAATTTTAAAAAGCACCTCGAATAATAAGGTGCTTTTATTTTGCAGTAAAAAATTAATTTGAGAAATATAATAGCCACAAACAAAAAGAAAGTAGTTTGCAATAAATGTTGGTATGACAGCGTTTTTTGGTGATGAATATGCTGTTTATCAGTGATGGGAGAACAGTAGAAATCAAATTTATGAATGCGACATTTTTATTTATTTGTGTTGACAGATTTATTTTGATGTAATATTATTTGCCTATCGAATATTTTGATGTTCGAAATAAATTAAATAAGTGAGGTGCCAAGTGTGCGAGTAATGGATGCCCAAGAGATTATGGCTCTAATCCCCAATCGCTATCCGATTTGCTACATCGATTATGTAGATGTGCTCGAACCGGGAACACGAATCGTTGCAACCAAGAACGTGACGATCAATGAGGGTTATTTTGCCGGTCATTTTCCAGGTAACCCAGTGATGCCAGGTGTTTTGATCATCGAAACACTAGCACAAGCAGCTTCGATTTTGATTTTGAAATCTCCGGAGTTTCTGGGAAAGACAGCTTACTTGGGTTCAGTTAAAAATGCGCGTTTTCGGCAGATGGTCCGCCCAGGTGATGTCTTGAAACTAGAAGTCAAGATGGTGAAAAAGCGCGCTAACATGGGCATAGTCACAACCGTAGCATCGATTGCAGGTCAGCCGGCTTGTACGGCAGAATTGATGTTTGTGGTAGAGGAACGAACGGAAAAAATCTAAGGAAGTAAACTTAATTCTTGTTATAATTTTGATGTTCAAACTATTCGATTAACTAGGATAAGGCGGTAGATAGAATGGATGAAAGAAATAAAGCTATCAATGACTCACTAGTAAGAATTTACGGCGACATCATGTGGATTGAAGAAAATGAATTGCGCAAGAGTAAGTTTAACGACCTGACTATGCGCGAAATGCATGCAATTCACGCAATTTCAATGTACGACCATAAGTCGACTTCTGAAGTTGCCAAAGAACTGCACTTAACACCGGGAACGCTGACTTCGATGGCTGACCGCTTGGTGCGGAAAGGTTATGTTATCCGGTTACGGTCTGAGGATGACCGGCGGGTAATTCGCCTCGGTTTAACCAAGAAGGGCCGGGTTGTTTACCGGGCCCATGAAGCATTTCACAATATGATGGTAAAAAGTTTTCTCAAAGATCTGGATGCCACAGAAATTAAGACAATTGAAAAAGCGCTGTGGAATTTGGAACAGTTCTTACGAGAACACTCTTAATTTCGAGGGGAGAAAGTTTGGAAAAAGTTAAAATCATACAAACTGCTCATTACGTCCCAGAGATGGTAGTGACTAATGATGATTTGAGTTCTATGATGGCTACTTCTGATGAATGGATTAGCAAACGAACCGGAATCAAACGTCGCCACATCAGTCTGTCAGCCAATACTTCAGACCTGTGTACCAAAGTAGCGCAAGAGTTACTCTGTGCCAGCGGATGGCAAGCATCAGAATTGGATTTGATTATCGTGGCTACGATGTCGCCTGATGCCTATACTCCAGCTACGGCAGCCATCGTACAAGGAAACATTAACGCTGCTAATGCCTTTGCTTTTGACCTAGGGGCTGCCTGCTCTGGTTTTGCTTATGCTTTTGATGTTGCAAGTCAGTTTATCACAAGTGGCCGGGCCCAGAAGGTAATGGTTTTGGGTGGTGAAGTTTTGTCCAAGCTAGTTGACTGGGAGGACCGGACAACTGCAGTATTATTTGGCGATGGCGCCGGGGGTGTTTTGTTAGCTCCTAGTACCGATCAAGCTGCGGTATTGGCGTCAGACCTGAGAACTTTTGGACAGGAAGCTGCCAAGCTGAGTGCAGGGGTTAACCCACCGTTAGCAGCTTGGGGCGGGGTTAATCCTAGGACCATTTCAGCTTTTGCAATGGATGGACATGCAGTTTACAATTTTGCTACGCGGGAAGTGCCTGCGTCTTTGCGCCGGGCATGTCACCAGGCAGGGATAACTGTAGACAAAGTGGATCATTTCATTTTGCACCAGGCCAACGAACGGATCATTAAGGTCATTGCCAAACGGTTACAGTTACCAAGGGAACGCTTTGCGGTCAATATCAGTGAATATGGTAATACCTCTGCTGCTAGCGAACCGATCTTATTGGATGAATTAGTTAAGCAAAAACAAATTAAACGGGGGCAAATCATTGCGCTGAGTGGTTTTGGTGGTGGTTTGACCGTTGGAACCCAAATTATTAGATATTAGTTTAAAGGAGATAAATTGTTATGACTGAAACAGAAATTTTTGACAAAGTAAAAGAAATTGTTGTGGAACAACTTGATGTAGATGAAGCTAAGGTAACATTGTCTGCTGATATTAAGGATGACTTGGCAGCTGATTCTTTGGATGTTTTTGAAATCATGAATGAATTAGAAGATGATTTGGACATCAAGCTAGAAGCTGACGAAAATGTTAAGACAATCCAAGATGTTGTGAACTATGTCAAAAAGGAACTAGACGCTAAATAAGCTAGGAAGTGGCCTGAATGGAAAAGTTAATTTTATTATTTTCTGGACAAGGGGCACAGTATAGCGGAATGGGCCTGGACTTGTATCAAAATGATCCATTATTCAAGGAGAAAATTGATCAAGCCAGTCAGGCTAGTGGGTTAGATCTGGTTAAGATCTTGGCTAACAAAGACGGACAACTGGATAAAACTGCCTATGTACAACCGGCACTAGTTGCCGTTAGCCTAGGAATTTATGCGATGTTGAAGCGAGATTATACCTTAGACATTGCAGGAATGGTCGGTTTGTCGCTAGGCGAATATGGTGCTTTGATGGCAAGTGGTGCCTTGGATGAGCGCGAAGGCATGCGCCTTTTACGTGCTCGGGGGGAATATATGCAAACGGACGCGGACGCGAATGTCAGTATGCTGGCTGCGGTATTGGGTCCAGATATCCCGCAGGTTGAAGCTATTTGTCAGCAAGTAAATCAGGCAGAGAACCCCGTAGCGGTGGCTAACTACAACTCACCAAAACAGGTAGTGATCGGGGGCAGTCCAGCAGCCGTGACACAGACAATTGAAAAATTACAGACAGCTGGTGCGGCGAAAAAAGTGGTGCCGTTGCAAGTAAGCGGGGCGTTTCATACCCCGCTTTTTAAAAACAGTAGTAGTCAATTAGAGCGGCGCTTACAGACAGTTGGATTCACTGAACCCCAAGTGCCGGTTATCAGCAATACTACGGGCCAGCCCTTTACTAAGGACAACGTAGCAACGATTCTAAGCCGTCAAGTGTGTGTGCCCACTCATTTTGCAGACTGTATCAAATATTTATTAGCAAAGTGTGAAGTAACCGGCGTCTTGGAAATTGGCCCGGGAGTAACGCTGAGTAAATTCGTTAAACAAATTGACCGTAACCTGGCCCGCTATCACATTGAAGATTTGGCTACTTACCAGGCTTACGGTGCACAAGTACGAGGTAATTAAAGTGGATTTGAAAGAAAAAGTTGTGTTCATTTCTGGATCATCACGGGGGATCGGCAAGGCAATTGCCTGTGCGTTTGCCCAAGCTGGTTGTCACGTGATTTTGAACGCTCGCAAAGCAGTTGACCCAGAAGTGGTTGAACAGATCGAAGCCTATGGTGGCAAGGTAGCTGTGGTCTTGGGAGATGTTTCACAAGCCCAAGATGTTCAGCGAATGGTTAAAGAAGCGCTAGCAGCCTTTGGCAAGGTTGATATCTTGGTCAATAACGCCGGCATTACTAACGATAAGTTGGCGATTGGGATGAAACCAGATGACTTTACCAAAGTTATTGACGTGAATCTGACTGGGACTTTCATGCTGAGTCAGGCGTTTTTAAAAAAGATGTACAAGCAAAAAGCTGGTGTCATCATCAATATGGCTAGTGTGATCGGTCTGCACGGCAATGTTGGGCAAGCTAACTATGCAGCCAGCAAGGCGGGAGTTATTGGCTTAACCAAAAGCATTGCTAAGGAGGGGGCACTACGCAATATCAGGGTCAACGCAATTGCACCAGGAATGATTGCAAGTGATATGACCGCTGTTTTAAGTGACAAAGTCAAAGCCAATATTATGCAGGAGATTCCTCTCCACCGTTTTGGCAATGCTCAAGAAATTGCCCAAACTGCTCTTTTCTTAGCCGCAAATGACTACATCACAGGGCAGGTAATAACAGTTGATGGCGGGATGACAATCTAGGAGTGATTAGATGACAAGAGTAGTAATTACAGGGATGGGGACGGTTAGTCCAATCGGCAATGATACCCCAACATTTATTGCCAATCTCCTGGCTGGCAAGTTAGGAATCGACAAGATCAAAAAGTTTGATGCCAGTGCAACGGGGATCAGTGTTGCAGGGGAAGTGAAGGATTTTGATCCACAGCTAAGACTAAGCAAAAAAGCTGCTAAACGCATGGACCTGTATTCGCAATATGCAGTTTATACAGCGTTGGAAGCATTAGAGCAAGCAGGTATTTATGCTGAAAACACTGACCCATATGAAATGGGGGTCATTATTGGTTCAGGAATTGGAGGGTTAACTACCATCCAGGAACAAGTGATCAAGATGCATGAAAAAGGACCCCAACGAGTATCCCCACTGTTTGTTCCGACCGCGATTGCCAATATGGCCGCTGGGAACGTGGCGATTGCAGCCAATGCTAAGAATATCTGTACGGCGGTTGTTACTGCTTGTGCATCAGCAACCAATGCGATTGGAGAGGCATACCGCCAGATTAAAGAAGGGCGGGCCCAGGTTATGCTGACCGGGGGTGCTGAAGCTTCGGTCAATGAAATCGGAATCGCTGGGTTTGCGGCTTTGACTGCTCTTTCAACGCAAGCAGATCCGCAGTTAGCTTCCCTGCCGTTTGACAGCAAGCGCTCGGGCTTTGTTTTAGGCGAAGGAGCAGCTACCCTTGTCTTGGAAAGCCTAGAACACGCACAAAAGCGGGGAGCTAAAATTCTCGGAGAAATTGTTGGCTATGGTGCCACTTGTGATGCTTATCACATCACTGCTCCTGATCCATCTGGCGAAGGGGCAGCACGGGCAATGCAGGCGGCTCTAGATGAGGCCGGGATTAAACCAGACCAAGTCGGTTATATCAACGCTCACGGGACCGCAACCCATGCCAATGATGAAGGAGAAGCCAAAGCGATAAACCGTGTATTTGGCGCTGATAGTCAGGTTTGGGTAAGTTCGACCAAGTCAATGACTGGCCACTTGTTGGGGGCAGCTGGTGCGATCGAGGCAGTAGCAACGGTGGCCGCATTGCAGCTAGGGCAACTCCCGGCCAATATTGGTCTGACCCAGCAGGATGAAAAATGTCAAATTAATGTGGTAACGCAAAATGCCCTGCCGGTGCCAATTGAATACGCATTGAGCAACTCACTTGGCTTTGGTGGGCACAATGCAGTTATTGCATTTAAAAAGTGGAGTGATTAAGAGTGGACTTTAAAGAAATAAAAGAACTGATGGCAGAATTCAATTCCTCGCCGATGCGGGAATTAGAAATTGAAACTGAGGGTTTTCATATTCATCTCAGTAAAAATGAAAATACATTTAAGCCCCTTCCAGCAGCAACGAATACTAAGGCTGGAAGAACACCGGTGCCAGCTAACAATGCCACAGATGATACGAAACAAGAAACAATCCCAGATGAAACCTACATTACAGCCCCGATGGTGGGGAGTATCTATTTGCAGCCAGAACCAGATAAACCAGCTTATGTGGAAGTAGGTTCCCGGGTGCATAAGGGCGATGTGGTCTGCATCATTGAAGCGATGAAAATGATGACGGAAATCAAGGCAGATGTTGATGGTGTAGTTACCAAAGTTCTGGTTGCCAACGAAGAACTAGTAGAATTTGGACAACAACTCTTTGAGATTCAGGAAGGTTAAAAAATGGTTTTAGACGTAACAGAAATTCAAAAAATTATTCCGCACCGGTACCCGATGCTTTTGATCGACCGGGTAGAAGAACTGGAAGTCGGGAAAAGAGCAGTGGCCATTCGCAATGTAACGGCTCATGAACAGGTCTTTAATGGCCATTTTCCTGGTAACCCGGTTCTTCCCGGTGTCTTGATTGTGGAAGCAATGGCTCAAACAGGAGCAGTGGCCCTGTTATCCATGGATGAATTCAAGGGTAAGACGGCTTATTTTGGAGGAATTAAACAAGCAAAGTTTAGAAAGGTTGTTCGGCCTGGAGATACCTTACGGATCGAAGTAACATTGGAAAAAATTCGCAACAATGTTGGTCTGGGCAAGGCTATCGCCATGGTTGCTGGACAAAAGGCATGTACGGCCGAACTAACCTTCATGATTGGTTAGATAGGTGGTAGAAATGTTTGCGAAAGTTTTAGTTGCTAATCGGGGCGAGATTGCAGTCCGAATTATTCGCTCCTTGAAAGAGTTAGGCATCAAGTCAGTGGCGATTTATTCGACAGCTGACCGGGAAAGCCTTCATGTGCAGTTAGCTGATGAAGCAGTCTGTGTGGGAACAGCCCGACCACAGGATTCATATTTGAATATGCAAAATATCTTGGCAGCAGCCGTAGGGACGGGGGCAGAAGCGATCCACCCCGGTTTTGGTTTCTTGTCGGAGAACAGTCGCTTTGTGGAAATGTGTGAAGCTTGTGGTGTGACATTTATTGGACCCAAGTCCCAAACGATTGATTTGATGGGGAATAAGGCTAATGCTCGGATGCAAATGCAAGCTAATGATGTGCCGGTTATTCCTGGTAGCGAGGGCTTTATTGCTGATGTGCAGGAAGCCCAAACAGTTGCTCAAAAAGTAGGTTTTCCAGTCCTCTTAAAGGCGGCCGCTGGTGGCGGAGGAAAAGGAATTCGGCGGGTAAACAATGCCCAAGAGTTAGGCCAGGCTTTTGAAGAAGCCCGGCGCGAAGCTCAAAATGCCTTTGGGGATAACCGGATGTATCTGGAAAAGATTATGGAAAATGTTAAACACATTGAAGTGCAGATTTTCCGCGATCAGGCGGGACATACTGTTTATTTTCCTGAACGGGACTGCTCGGTTCAGCGTAGCAAGCAAAAAATGATCGAGGAGAGTCCATGTTCAATCATTACGCCTGCCCAAAGACAAGAACTCGGGCAAATTGCGTTGCGGGCAGCCAATGCCATTGATTATCTAAATACCGGAACGATTGAATTTTTAATGGATCAGGACCATCATTTTTACTTCATGGAGATGAATACCCGGATCCAAGTAGAACATACCGTGACCGAAATGGTGACGGGGATTGACTTGGTAGAAGCCCAGCTGAAAGTTGCAGCTGGGGAAATGTTGCCTTTTAGCCAGGATGATATCAAGGCCAACGGGTATGCGATTGAGTGTCGGATCAATGCTGAAGATCCAGCGCACAACTTCTTGCCATCTGTGGGCAAGGTTAAGTATCTATATTTCCCAGTTGGTAACTTGGGAATGCGGATTGATTCCGACCTGTATTCGGGGGTCGAGATTCCGCCGTATTATGATTCGATGATTGCTAAAGTAATCGCCTTGGGACATGATCGGCGCGAAGCGATTGAAAAGGTCAAACGTTTGTTGAATGAAATGGTCATTATGGGGATCACAACTAACCAAGCGATTCATTTGGATATTCTTCAGACCAAGACGTTTTTGCATGACCAGGTAACAACTGACTATCTGGAAAAGAAATTTTTACCACAGTGGAAAGAAGGGGTAGCTAGTGCAACTGTTTGATGAGCTCAAGACACTGGGACATAAGCATATTAAGGCAGACAAGGAAGCCCAAAATAAAGTGCCGACTGGTCTGTGGATCTCTTGTCCCAAGTGCCACCAATCTTTTTATCATAAAGATCTCGGTCCTTACCGTGACTGTCCTTCCTGCCAGTATGGCTTTCGGATCAGTGCTCGGGAACGGCTGGCCTGGCTAGTCGATAATTTCCATGAAATGGATGCAGATTTGCAAACCCAAGATCCCTTGGATTTCCCTGGTTATCAAGCTAAGTTGGCCAAGGCACAAACGGCAACTCAGCTCAATGATTCTGTTTTGACGGGAATTGCGCAGATTGGGCAGGCAAAATTTGCCCTGGGAATTATGGATCCAAAGTTCATTATGGGTTCACTGGGGACAATTGCAGGTGAGAAGATTACCCGCTTGTTTGAAACAGCTACCCAAAAGAAGTTAGCAGTGGTTTTGTTTACAGCTTCTGGTGGGGCGCGGATGCAGGAAGGAATTTTCTCTTTGATGCAAATGGCTAAAGTTTCACAAGCAGTCAAGCACCATGCTAATGCAGGATTGTTTTATTTGACCGTTCTGACTGACCCAACAACGGGTGGGGTAACAGCTAGCTTTGCTATGCAGGGGGATATCATTGTGGCCGAACCCCACGCCCTAGTAGGGTTTGCTGGTAAAAGAGTGATTGAGCAAACGATCCACCAACGCGTGCCAGAAGATTTACAGGCTGCTGAAACGGTACTCAAAGAAGGATTTGTGGACGCAATTGTTCCGCGGGCACAGCAGAAGGCTACAATTGCTTTCTTATTGGCCACAAATCAGAAAAGGAGGGTGGCTCATGGTTAGTCTATTTGAACATAAGCCACGAGAACAACGAACTGCAGCCGCAGTCGTCAAAGCGGCTCGGGCGGAACAAAAAGTAACGGCCCCAGAGCTGATCAAGGGCCTGTTTAAAGAGTTTCATGAGCTCCATGGGGACCGCAGTGGGGCGGATGACCCTGCGATCATTGGCGGAATTGGCTTTTTAAACGATATAGCGGTAACCGTGATTGCCATTGATAAAGGAAAAACACCTGCGGAACGGATTGCCAAACACTTTGGTGGTCCCACTCCCAACGGCTATCGGAAAGCATTACGCTTGATGAAGCAGGCGGAAAAATTTGGGCGACCAGTAATAACGCTCATCAATACTGCAGGCGCCTATCCGGGCCCAACAGCCGAAGAAGGTGGCCAAGGGCAAGCCATTGCTCAGAACTTGTTAGCGATGAGCGACCTTAAAGTGCCGGTCATTGCGCTTATCTTTGGTGAAGGGGGCAGCGGTGGAGCCCTGGCATTAGCAGTCGCTAATAAAGTATATATGCTGGAAAACAGTATGTACACAGTCCTATCCCCGGAAGGGTTTGCCACGATTTTGTGGAAAGATAGTAGTCGGGCTGCCGAAGCTGCTGAAGTGATGCAGGTAACACCGCAGGCACTATTGCAGCAGGGAGTTATTGAAGGAATTGTTGCGGAACCAAACTCCCACCGTAAAGTAATCAAGAATATTAAGCGTGTCCTAGTTGAGGAGCTAGCATCACTTCAGAGGTTAACTCCACATGAGCTGGTAGCTCGCCGGCATGCGCGCTTCAGAAAATTTTAAGGAGGAGCAACATGGGTGATCTATTAACTGGTAAAAAAATCGTAGTTATGGGGGCGGCTAACAAGCGGTCGATCGCGTGGGGCTGCGCTCAGATGATGATGGAGCAAGGCGCTCAGCTAATTTTTACCTATCAGAACGATCGTTTAAAGAAAAGTTTACATAAGTTGGTAGCAGACGAAGAAGCATTGGTTGAATGTGACGTTGCAGCGGATGAAAGCATACAGACTGCGTTTGCGACAATCAAGGAGCGCTTTGGTAAGGTAGACGGGATTGTTCATGCTATTGCCTTTGCGCCCAAGGAGGCTTTGGGCGGTGCGATCATGGATGCAAAACGCCAGGACTTCGCAATTGCACAAGACATTTCAGCATACTCTTTGGTAGCTGTTGCCAAGTATGGGCAAGCAATTCTGAACAATCCAGGTAGCATTGTAACTTTGACTTACTTTGGCTCGGAACGAGCTATACCGAACTACAATGTCATGGGGGTTGCTAAGGCAGCGCTGGAAGCAAATGTTCGCTACTTAGCGCGCGACATGGCAAAGTATGGCGTGCGGGTCAATGCGATCTCAGCTGGAGCAGTCAAGACTTTGGCGGTGACAGGAATCAAGGGCCACGCTGAACTATTAGAAATGTCAGCCGCACGGACTGTTGATGGTCAGTCTGTCACAACAAAAGAAATTGGTGGGGCATGTGCCTTTCTAATGTCGGACTTAGCAACCGGAGTAGTTGGGGATACGATTTATGTAGATAAAGGCGTTCACTTAATCTAATAGAATACAAAAATGGCAAACCTCCTGGTACTTATACCATGGTTTGCCATTTTTTATTAGTGAATAATTTGCGTTAGGTTCAAGTTACCAGATGTTTACCCGTTCGCTTGCAGGTAAGTACATCCCGTCGCCTGGTTGAACATTGAATGGTTGGTAGAAATCATCCAGGTTTTTAACTTGAATATTAGCCCGAAGCTCGTGTGGAGAGTGGACATCGATTGCCAGTAAGAGTTTTTGCCGTTCAAGAGAGGACTTCATGCACCAGATCCGCGCCCAGTTGATGAAGAAGGCCCGCAGGTCAGCAGAGCCGTCTTCTTTAGCGGCTTGCAAAGCACAACTTAGACCACCAGCATCAGCGATATTTTCAGAAACTACCAATTTACCGTTAACCTTGCCGGCAGGAGTAGTGAGCCCGTCAAACTGCTTAATCATCTTTTCGGCCAGTTCTTGGAAGTGTTTGAGGTCCGCATCAGTCCACCAGTTGTTCATATTCCCGTATTCGTCAAACTTCGCCCCGTTGTTATCAAAGGCATGGGAGATTTCATGGGCGATAACGGCCCCAATTCCCCCATAGTTAGCACTGGCCGGTTGGTCCAAACTATAAAATGGTGCCTGGAGAATAGCAGCGGGAAAGACGATGATGTTGAACGATGGGTTGTAGTAGGCATTAACCATGTGTGCTGGCATTCCCCACCGGGTCCGATCGACAGGTTTGGTTAAACGTCCGTAGTGGTCTTTGAGGATGATCTTAGTAAACTCGTGATCATTATCCAGAAGCGAAGCAGATTCATCGACACTGAACTTAGTGTAGAGCGAGTCTAGCTCATCCGGATAACCCACGTTGATTCCCAGAGTATTGAGCTTAACAACGGCTTGTTTACGGGTGGCAGCACTCAGCCAGTCGTTATTTTCTAACCGTTGCTTGTAGACAGCGACCATCTTTTCAACCATGTGGTGGACGTCAGCTTTGGCTTGAGGGCCAAAATATTTGTGGCCATAGTAGAGCCCAACAACTTGGTCAAACTGGTTAGTTGCCAGGTAATAGGCCGCTTTTTGCGGTTTTTTTGCTTCCTTTGATCCTGATAGAGCCCGACCATATTCACCACTGGTAACCCGCATTTCATCAGTTAAGTAAGGTGCCATAGCAATCAGCATCTTGACCACGATCCAACTTTGAATTTGAGCGAAAGTAGCGGGTGTTACTAGTTGGTTTAAGGCAGCATAATAGTTAGGTTCGGTGACGATTACTTGGTCAACCGTGGTTCCAACTAAGCGTTGCGCATAAGCTACTAGATCAATGGCACTGCTGGTTTGTGCAAATTCTGCTGGAGTATATTTGTTATACATCTTAGTATAGTCAGCCCGCTCAGTAGAGTCTTTTTCATGGGGTGCCAGAGCAGCATCAAAAGCCAACGCCCGCTGGAGGTGGTCCTCAGCGAAGTCAGCGCTATAACCGGCCAAGGAGAACAACTTACGAACCATATTTTGATAAATTGCCAGCAATTGGTCTGCCTGATCCTTTTTTTCGTCTGTGTAGTAGGTTTTGTCCGGTAAGATCAAGTGAGGAGCTTCGGCATAGAGGGCATAGTGGGCAGTGTCCTTCATATCAGGGTCAACTGACATTGGGAATGGTGTGGGGTAGCCACTCATGGTCAACTCTGGTAAGGCTTCCTGCCAATCTTGGAGGTCTTTAAGATCCAAAATGCGGTCCAGGAACTTTTGTGCTGGTGCAAAACCAAGGGCTTCCCGTTCATCAAAGTTGGCTGCTTTACGGTAGTACTTGATGAATTCTTGTAAATAAGGATCATCCGGGATATCCTTGCCATCGAGCATGGCTTGGAAATCGGCCATCAAGGTCTTTTCGATGTTGTCAGCCAAATCAGCAAAGCCCCCAGTAGTTGGCTTGTCTGCTGGAATGACAGCATGTTGGAGCCATTCACCATTAACGGCCTGATAGAGGTCATCTTTGAGCAATGCTTCATTGATTGGATATTGTTTATTTGTCATTCAGGTCATCCTTTCATGTGTAGTCAATGAGTTGTTATTTATATTTTAGCCCAAATATTATTGATTTCACAGAATTAGCCCTGAACGCAAAAAGTTCAATTTTTGAAAAATATTGTTTGACTTGGAGCTCACTCCAAGTAATATGATGAATTTAGAAATTATAGCTGGAGGGAGATAAGATGGCAGATTTGACGATTTCCGCAGTGGCAGAAAAGTTTCACGTGAAACCAGATACCCTGCGTTATTATGAGCGCATTGGCTTGTTGCCACCTGTACCCCGGCGGACTAACGGGAACCGTTATTATCCGCCGAGTATTCAAGAATGGTTAGAAATGGTTTTGTGTTTTCGGGCGTCAGGGATGGCGATTGAACCGCTGATTGAATATTGTAGTTTATTGCAACAGGGCGATGAAACCGCCCCCGCCCGGGAAAAGATTTTGCAGGAGCAGCTAGCAGTGTTATTAACCCAGCGTGAACAATTGGACAAATCGATTCACCGGCTAGAAGGCAAGGTTGCCCGCTATGAAAGAGGGGAAGTTAAAGTAGGGGCTGATTGGCTCCACTTTGCAGAAAAAAAGGATGGTAGAAAATGAAGACAGTTGTTTTAGTATTTCACCCAGATTTAAATACATCCCGGGTTAACCGTGCTTTGGCAGCAGGCTTGCCGGCAGAGATCGAGGTGCGGGACATGTACCAATTGTATCCAGATTTTAAAATTGATGTTGCCCAGGAACAAGCAGTCTTGGCGGATGCAGACCGAATCGTGCTTCAGTTCCCAATGTATTGGTATAGTTCGCCAGCTTTGCTCAAGCAATGGGAAGATGATGTCTTGGAATATGGTTGGGCCTACGGGTCAAAAGGCGATGCACTCCATGGCAAGGAGTTGGTAATTGCGGTTTCACCAGGAGCAGATAATTATGACCGGGATAAGTTTGCCAAGTACCATGTCACAGAATTGCTTCGGCCTTTCCAGGCAACAAGCCGCCTGATTGGGATGAAGTTTGTTAAACCCTTTATCACAGTGGGGGCTTCGACGATTGGTAAGGAACAACTGGAACAACAAGTCCAGGCCTATGCAACCTACCTAACCCAGGCGACGTTACCAGTGCTGGGTGATTTTGAATAGCAGGTGATTAGTTATGGATTATGTACAATTAGGAAAAACAGACATTATGGTTTCACCGGTATGTGTGGGGGCGATGAGCTTCGGACAGCCGGGAACGATGCATGACTGGACCTTGGACCAGGGACAGACCACCAAAATGGTGAACGCAGCCTTGGAATTAGGAATTAACTTCTTTGACACTGCTAATTCATATTCACGGGGAACAAGCGAAGAATATCTAGGTAAAGCCTTAAAAGTTAATACTCAACGGGATCGAGTAGTGATCGCTTCTAAGGTGTATTTCAATCCTGGACGTCTCTCTTACCAAGCAATCATGCGGGAAATTGATGGAACTTTGTTACGGTTGGGGACGGATTACTTGGACCTGTATATTATTCACCGTTTTGACTATGACACTCCGATCGAAGAAACCATGGAAGCCCTCAATGATGTAGTCAAACTGGGTAAGGTGCGGGCCCTCGGGGCGTCGGCAATGTTTGCGGACCAGTTTGCTCAGATGCAACAAGTTGCTGCTGACCATGGTTGGGCCCAATTCCAAGCAATGGAAAATCATTATAACTTGCTCTATCGTGAAGATGAAGCAGAGTTGATTCCTTATTGTCTGCAAAATCAGGTGTCTTTAATTCCGTATAGTCCGCTAGCGGCTGGGCATTTAACGCGCCCAACCTGGGAGGCAACCACGTTGCGGAGCCGGACTGACCGCGTGGCTCGGGGCAAATATGATGACGCCAAAGAAAATGATTTACAAATTATTGGTCGGGTCCATGATCTAGCGCAAAAATACGGGGTGTCGATGGCGCAAATTGCCTTAGCATGGCAGTGGGCTAAGGGGGTAACAGCCCCAATCGTTGGCGGAACCAAAACTCGAAATTACCGTGATGCCGTAGCAGCAACGAATGTTCACTTAACAGCGCCTGATATTGCGTACCTAGAAGAACCTTACCAGCCACATCGGATTGTGGGGCCATTGACGGCTAATCCGCCTCAGGGAACAATGTTGATTGATGAAAAGAAGTAAAGAAAGGATGGATTGAATATGAAGAAAGCTATTTTTGAAAAAGCGGGAAAGATGAGTGTTGTGGAAGCGCCGATGCCAACTATTGAAAAAGATGATGATGTTATCATCAAGGTCGTTCGGACCTGTGTTTGTGGGTCAGACCTCTGGGCATACTCAGCTGGGGATGCTAAAGAAGCTCACTCAGAAAACACTGGTCACGAAGCCATCGGGATCGTTGAAGAAGTGGGAGCGGCTATTACTACGGTTAAGAAGGGTGACTTTGTGATTGCACCTTTTACCCATGGTTGTGGGCATTGTCCAGCTTGTTTAGCGGGATTTGATGGTGTATGTCAAGACCACAGTGATAACTTTACTAATGGCAATCAAGCTGAGTATATTCGGTTCCAGCATGGACAGTGGGCGCTGGTGAAAGTACCCGGACAGCCGGAAGATTATTCCGAAGGGATGCTCAAGTCTTTGTTAACTTTGGCTGATGTTATGGCAACAGGGTACCACGCTGCTGTCACGGCCCATGTTGGTGCGGGCGATAAAGTGGTCGTTGTTGGCGATGGAGCAGTAGGCCAATGCGCTGTTATTGCTGCTAAGATGCTGGGTGCTTCCCAAATTATCATCATGAGCCGGCACGCAGATCGGCAAAAGATGGCCCTGGATTTTGGGGCTACGGACTTTGTAGCTGAACGGGGCCAAGAAGGCATTCAAAAAGTGGTGGAATTAACGGGTGGTACTGGTGCCAACGCAGTTCTGGAATGTGTTGGGGCCCAGGCTTCAACTGACCAAGCCTTTGGGGTAGTACGCCCTGGTGGGCGAATTGGTCGGGTGGGCTTGCCCCATGGCGAAAAGATGGATCCAGCTGCTACCTTCTATCGGAATATTACTTTGGCTGGTGGCCCAGCCTCAGTGACGACATACGACAAGGAAGTCTTACTTAAGGCTGTGCTGGATGGAGCGATTGAACCGGGGAAGGTCTTTACTCAAGAGTATACTTTAGATGAAATCAATGCTGCTTACCAGGATATGGCTGACCGGAAGACCATCAAGGCTTATGTTAAGATTTAATGCGCTTTTACTGGTGTTTGTAATTGTAGAAAGCCTATTAAATCAAGGTTTATATTATTTGCTCGACACTGAAAAACAATAGTTTAAAAATAAATTGCAACCAAGTTGCAACCAAATTTAACCGGCTATCAATACGACTGTTTAAAAGTACCGTCTTAATAGGCGGTTTTTTTATTGTCTGAGATATAAAAAATACCAGCCCCATAATAAAGAGCTGGTATAAAAAGAACTGATTAATTTAATTATATCATCAGGCGGGATCATCAATGCTGAAATTTAGCTAAAAAACGACTGTTGCAAATACTGTTGCATCCGTCCTTGTTTATAGGGCTATTTATAAGACTTATTTAAATCAGATTGCATATAACGCCAATAGAGGAACTATGAGCCGTTTTAAGTCATCTATGTATAATTAGACATAAAATGAATTCAAACGATACCTTGACCCATTATATTAAGCCGTTTTTAAGATAGAGCATTATTTTTCTTTTATAATGGTGGTAGTAGTTTCTCTAGGAGGATGATGCCATGCTAGCCATTGATGAAAAGGCAACGATTAAGAACGCCCGCAATTTTTTTAGGAACGATCTGGAAAAATACCAGGCGCTCTCTCTTTCAAGATATACCATTCAGTCAGGGATGCCGGCGGTTGTTGCCGTCTCTGGTGGTTTATTGGATCAAGCAGAAAGAACGCAAATAACCGGGGTTGATGCCGTTGCTACCGTTGACCAAGTACGGGATGCCATGGATAAGATGCAAGCAGATAATAGAAAGCTCCTAGAACTAAAATATTTCAGTCGCCTAAGCATCCTGGATCTTTGCGAACGCTTGGGCTATGGTCATTCAACAGTAGCAACCAAACTCAACCAGGCGCTATTAGAATTTGGCTTGATCTTTGGCTTGGCTGTCTTTAAATAGGAGGTGTTGCCGTTAGGTTGTCTGCTGTTCGTATTGGGCGGGTTCGGTCTGTTCATCCTTACTTGGTAAGTTAGGTTTTTTTCCTGGTCGTTCTGAGCGACCTGTTTTTTATTTGCTGTTAGTGGGTCAATTTGATTGACCGAGATAGTATATATAATCCTATATGCCAAAAGTTTTTAATGCTGAGGCTAGGGGATGTCCTGAACATCCTGGAAACAGGTTATTTCAAATCACCCGTTTTATATATCCGCAATTACTGAAAATAAGCCATTTATGCAAAAAATAAGCCCTAGCTGGTAAAGCTGGGGCTTTCTGCATTATTGCATAATCATTTTCTGTATTTTAGTATAGCACATCACATAAAAGCCTGTTTTTGTGAATTGCTACGCCTTGACATTACAACCTGATAAAACCTGACATAAAACACCGCCAATACGGCAATATTTGGCAATTAGCAAGGTCTAAAAAAGCCCCTAAATGTCCAATATTGTCCAATTTTTTCTAGCAAATTCTAGCATTTAATGTCAGCAAAAGTCAGCATTTTAAGTAGTTATGGGCTGGTGTCGCGATTTGCGACATTGAATAGCCCCCGCGCGTATAGTAAGCAGACGAAGCCAAAAATGGTTTGGTTAAAAATATGTGAATAGTTCCCGTATTCCAGGTAGCAAAAAAACCCGCTGTCCATTTAATGGATAGCGAGCCAAAAAAGAAAGTTATCAGATAAGAATTTTTTTACTACGTAAGCAATTATATCATATCGAATGCCCCGCCTACGCCCTTTTATAGTCGGCAAAAACTGAATAAAAATAACCCTAGCTGATTAGCTAAGGTTACTTGCTGTTAATACTTATCTGGAAACTTCTCTTTTAACTCTCCTATCAAGTCTCTATTTAATTTTTTGCCTAGGATTTTGAGCCCCGCTTCACTGATGCATACTCTACCATCAAGCACTTTAAAATATTTGTCTGGTAGCAAGCTAAAAATAGGATACTTTGCTTTAAACTCTGCTACTGGCTGAGGCTCTTTATTAATCGTCATTCTAACAGATATTAACCCCTCTTTAATTGCTCTTGCTGTTGGTTCGCCGTCTTGGTCAATGATTCCCTCTTGTAAGAGCATAGATGCTATGTCCTGGATGCTGGTATTAAAGCCATCATTTTTAGCCATCTTATAAGCTGATACAACCAAACTACTATTTATAATTTTATTCCAATCAATCATCTTGTATCATCCTCCTATATAGAGCGTGTTAATAATTCAACTAGCCTAAATAAACACGCTATATAACTAAGTTAGTTAGGAAACTAACCAAAAAATAAGGTTAGTTAGACGCTGTAACCCTTGGGGCTGTAAGCTTCATTAACTATAAAATAACTTTCTAACTAAATTTTTTGCTTCCAAGTTGCATATATATGTATATATACGGGATATATTTATATATACTGGCAATATTAGTAAGGTAGTTAGATAGTTAGTATATAAGCATTCTATCCTTGATATAACAACGTTTTTTAAAGCTAACTATCATACTAACCATCTAACCAACTTTTTTATTAGTTAGTTTCTTTACTAAAAATTCCTTGCATCTTGTCTTTTTCTTCTTCCAAGTTATAGAGCTTGTCAATATCAAGTCCAGTTCCTGGATCGTACTTATCCATCAAGTCTAGATCCGCTTGCTTGAATTTGTCTCCTGGTTGTCTACCTGTCTTGTAAAAATTCCAACCCATGGAATGCATCAGGGGCTTAATTCTAGTAGTGAATTTTCTTCTTGAGATCGTTTGCTTGTTGTTCTCCCGTTCCATCACCCATAAAAAATAATGAAATAAAAATTTGCTTGGTAGCCATTCACTAACTAGGGGATCAATGTAATTGCTAGCAAAGTAAGCTACGGGGTCATTATCCAACCTGGTATTTTCTACAAGCTCCTTACTCTCTTTAGGGTTTACAATCTGATCCAGATTAATATCAAGGGACTTTTTTAGTACCCATTCAAGCAAGCGTTTATCATAGATATAGGTATCTTTGACCTGTTTGCTTGCTGGATCATCCGGGAATTGATGAGGAAAGTTAATCATCCTAAACCGGCGATATAGCCCGCCTGTCTTATCCTTGAATTTGGGTAGTCCGTTCATAGACTGGATAACAATAGCATTAAATCTTGCTGTAAACGGCGTTAACCCTTTTGGATTAATCAATACAATTTCATTAGTGATGATACTTTTTAGATTGCTACCGTTATCTATGTAGCGCTCTGGGGGATTGTCATCACCAATCAATAGGCGTCCGCCGTATCCTTGAGCGAGTAAAAAATCGTTATCGAACTGATCCAGCATTAAAGCCTTGTAATTACCGTTGCCAACAAGGTTAATCAAAAACTGTTCCATGGTACTCTTGCCCGTTCTACCTTGCCCGGCGTCTACTAGCATAAACATTAAGCCGGTTTTACCTCTAACAATGCTAGCGATGAATTGCCATAGCAATAATTCTTTTTCATGGTCTGAGGATGATAATTGTTTGATCCAACTAGTAAAATTCCAGCCGTTAAAATCCGGCTCTGTTGCATCCGGGTTATAGTTAGTTGCTATCTTGGTAGTAAAAACATACATAGGGTTAAACGGGATCAACCGCTTATCTTTTAGATTGATGATGCCATTCCCTACTGGTATTAAGTCGGGATCATCCGTCAACTTAACCGCCGGGCTTTCAATCTGCAACCAGTCTAAAATTTCCTTGCGCCATCTCTTGGATATTGTGCTTTCAATAGCAAGCATTAGCTCCTGGATGCGCCGGGATCCATTAACATAAATTCCAGCATCCGGGTCATAGTAAGATAGGGGGGCTTTTTCCAGCTCCTTATCATCCTCACCAATTACAACCAGCTTCAAACTCTGCTTCAATCTGTTTGCGATAACTCGGGCGGGTACTGGGATTGTCTTGGTCTCGCCCGTCTTACTGTTCATCTTTGCATGATCCGCCCGCCAATCGTTGCCCCATTGGGCTAATTCTCTTTTGATCTCTTTAAATTTGCTCAATATAGCGCCTCCTTGACCCCGTTAATTGCCTTGTTGATAGTTAGTTGCCCATAGGTTAGGGCGCCCCGCCGTTTGTCCCATTTTGGGCGATATAGAGCAGATTTTCTAAAAAGTCTATCTATCTGAGTCGGGTTACAATCACTAAACAAGGCTAAGTCGTTACATAGCGATAAATCTTTTGCGCTGTCGTCTTGGTCGGTTTTAGGATTTGGATGCTTACCATCAAAAAATAGCATTGCTACTCGTTGCCCGGTCTTGGATGCTAAAGCTTTCATCATAACAATATAATCTGGATGATTAGGGGGGATATTAAGCATAGCATCCGGGTCTGTCATTGCCTGTTCTGCCTTGCTAATCTCCTTTAAACCGTATGCATCAAGTAATAACTTGAACTGATCCAGATCTAAAAAGCTAGTTTTTGGGGGCTGATCTGGTTGGATCTTGTTCCCCGTCATAGCAATAAACCGCCCGCCGGTATAAATTTCGGCTTCCTTGTTCTTGCTATGGTGTTTCGGCGGTTCTTCTTCCAATTTGAAAAAGCAATGAATGCCCGTTCCTGATTGGCTTATTTCGCTGTAACCCCATCCGGTAAGGTCTAAGGCTTTATATACGGCTTGATTACTAATGTCTTGGGGATCAAGTTTAGGGGCGATATTATCAACGTCTAAGCAACCCCATCCATCACCTAAGAAAAAGGCAAGCCCGCAATCTTGGGGTCTTTTAGCGTTGTTATAAGCTTCTAATGCTGTTTCATAACTTACCCATTCCCATGGTCTATTAGTTGCTGTTTTTCTCCTAGTGATAGGACTATAAGGAACTTTTTCTCTTTTATGTCCTTGCCCATCTCCTAAAACATAGATACACCAGCGGTTAACTTCTTTCATCTCGTTAGGAATTGTCATGTTGTAAACCTCCTATTTTTGCTAAAATAAGAGCAAACAATTATTTATATGTCTTTAATTGTTCCCCCGGTGCTTCTTGGTCGTTGACCGGGGTTTTTGTTTGCTCTAATTCGTCAATTAAGCAACTTGATGCTGAAATTATTGCTGAGAGAACGGCAAACATAAATTCATACTGCCGTTCAAACTCATATTTTTTGAGATTGCCCATCTCGTTAATATCTGTAATAGTGTTGGTTAGTCCGCCGGCTAGAGCTTTAACTTGGATAGCTTTTTCTATGAGTTCATCAATATTATTCATTTTTCCTATCTCCTATCTTTTTTATTGGTCTTGCATCATAAAAAACATAGTCAAAAAGTATGTTAATTAATTCTTCTAGATCCTTGTCCGTCATTCCCATATTTGAAACCTCCTAGCAAGCGAATATTTAAGAAAGCAACCAGGAAAAATAGCACAATCGATGCTATCAGATAGTTTGCATAAGCAAAGAAAAACACCGCTAATACCATCAATAGTAATTCAATCATTAATTTTTCCCTCCTTGATGAATGCGCTAATGTCATCCAGTCGGGATGATAAGCATTGCATACTGTCTAGCATTTTAGGCAAGCTGTAATTCAAAAAATAAGCTCTTTGATCGGGATCATCCTTACATGATAGGACTTGCCCCGCCAATTCAGTTAAAGCATGCAAACTGATTGAGAATAGTTGCAATTCGTCTGAAATTCGTTCTTGATCATCCATCATTTTTTATTCTCCTATCTTTAAATAGTCCTATTGGTAGCCGGTCTATTTTTTTAGTGTTCATATTGCGCCATAAAATCATCAAGGGATTGTCTGCTGTATCTTTTAACCCCGTCTATTTCTACTGTTGGGATGCCGTGCTTCTTGATCCAGTCATAAAAGGTAGATCTTGAAACACCTAGATATTTACTTGCTTCTGTTGCCTTGAGATACCCGGGCGCTTGCTGGTTGTTCCTAGTCTCAGTGATAGCAACCATTAAAGCGGTTCGGGCTAAGTCGGTAACTGCTTCTCTCAGTTCATCCGGTAATTGCATTTTGACTGCTTGCATCCTGGTTATCCTCCTTATTGAGATATTGCTTAATTAACCAATCATCAATCTTTCTAACGTTGCTACTAGTGATTGATTGACCTTTTAAAGCTCTGCTAAGTGGAAAGCGACTGATGCCAATCTCACTAGCTAGATCGGTAATAGTAATGTTCATCTCACCTTTAAAACGTCTTAAAGACAATAATTGATCTGCTGTTAGTTCCATATCATCACCCCCTTTGCATTTTTCGTAAATAATTATAATTTACGTTTTTTGCAAATTCAAGCGATTATTTACAAAAAGTGCAAAGTAATTTATTATAGTATGTTGAAAAGGACTGATTTTTTCATGAATAGAATTAAAGAATTGAGAACTGAAAAAGGGTTAACTTTAAAAGACTTTGCAAGTTCTTTCAATGAGTTTACAAAAAAGGATAGAGATTATATAAAGAGTGTCTCTTATGCTACTGTTTCAAGGTGGGAAAAAGGTATTAATGAGCCTAAAATTTTAACTTGGAAAGCTTTAGCAGATTTTTTCGGTGTCTCTATTGGATACATACAAGGAACGTCTGAGGTAAGAGATAGCTTTTATAATGAAGATGATCCATTCAATGCCTGGGTCAATGTTACGGCGGTTCATCAGGATAAAGCGGGTAATGCTTATTTTGGTAAGAACTTTAGAGCAGAAAGCACTTCATTTTTAAGGGATATAGATGCAAGAAAGTTTGAATATCTTTGTTTATCATTAAATACCAGTGCTCTTTTTTCTCCTGATGAGATAAAAGAGAATGCAAACATAATCAGTAATATTGATGATATTCTTACTGCTAACACCATCAGAGATACAATAGGTGAAGTTTTTAAAATGAGCTTAAAAGCTTATAACGGAGACGAGAAAGCTAAAGATGCAATGAGTAGCATAGAAAAGGTAATTCATAGAGATTACTTGGGTATTAAGGACGATGATTACTCTTAATTAACTTATCCAATCCTTTTAAATGGTCGTATTGGTAGCCGGTCATCAAAAAGGACTGAGACTAATGAGTATATCTATTAGAAAAGAGAAAGACGGCTTATATAGGAGCTATGTTTATTATTATGATAAGGATCACAAACGGCGGGGGAAATCTGCGGGCAAGTTCAAACGCAAAAAAGATGCCGTTGCATCCGCTAATGAGTTAGAAAGAGAACTAAACCAAATCAATCTTAATCTAAGGGATATTAGCTTGGCTGATTATTTTAAGCGCTGGTATGAAACATATAAAAAAGCTTCCATTGCTGATAATACCTGCATCAAATATTCAAACACTTTAAACGCCATCATTGAGTATTTTAAGGACACCATGCTAAAAGACATTAAGCGATCTGATTACCAGCGTTTTATTAACTGGTACGGGGAAAGCCATGCAATGGTAAGCGTTAAAAAAGTAAATGGTCATATTCGGTCATGCATTGGATATGCTATTGATGATGATATTATTGCTAAGGACTTCACTAAAAGAGTTCAATTAGTAGCAGATAAGAACAGAGAGCGTAAACCAGAGTATTTAACCACTAGCGAACTGATCCAGTTCAAGGATGCTGTTGTTAATCGTCTTGGTGGTCAATCCGTATCACCTTACATGATCCTAACGGCTATTTATACGGGCGCTCGTAAGTCTGAGATCCAGGCTTTAACATGGAATGATATTGATTTTATGCATGGTACCATCTCAATTACTAAGTCTTGGGATGATCTCAGAAAGAAAGTTAAACCAACCAAGAATGCATCCAGTAATAGGACTATTCCAGTTAACCGGGTGCTATTAGACAAGCTTGTTGATCTGAGGGCTAATCACTCTATCATGGTTTTTCAAAACGTACTAGGGGAAATACCAAATAGCGGGGTATTAAATAAAGCGATTGATAACATATTAGCTAGTATTGGGATCAGTAAGAATTATTTTACATTCCACTCATTGCGCCATGTTCATGTTGCCTATTTGATAGGACAAGGGGTAGACATTTACGCTATTTCAAAAAGATTAGGACATAGCAACATAACGACTACTTTAAACACATACAGTTATTTAATTGATGAATACAAGGCTAAAAATGATAAGCAGATTATCCAAAAACTAGGCGCCTTATAAATTGCAACCAAATTGCAACCAAATATGCCTTAAGCATTGATATAAAAAGGGTTTTAAGGCTTATGTTAAGGTTAGTGACTAGTAAGAAGTGATTACTAAAACTTATCCCCAAGTGGATAAGTTTTTTAATTAGAAGGGAGAAGTTATGCACAAGCAAAAAGTAACATGGTGGGTTCTCGGCGGCCTGCTCGTCCTCTTGTTGGTTACTGGCGGCGGGTTGGGGCTGCGGTCTTACCAAAGAAAAGCTTTGGCCCGCCAATACCGGCAGACGACTACGCCAACCATCTTTTTTCATGGTTATGGTTCGAGCTACCAGGCTGAACGCCAGATGGCAAATTACGCCCGCAAACAAGGCGTGACTAATACTGTTGTGCGGGCGAATGTGGCCCGCAACGGGCGGGTGACCTGGCACGGAACTATTCCTCCAAAAGCCCGCAATCCCATCGTTCTGGTTAACCTGGATAACAATAAGATGACCGCCACGGAAAGGAAGGATTTTGTCAAAGTTTATGACCAACGCAGTCAGTATGTAAAAGCCGTTGTGGTAACCATGCAAAAAAGATATGGGTTTAAACACATGAATTTGGTGGCACATTCGATGGGTAACCTTTTGGTAGCCAACTATATCAAAAACAACGCGCATAATAAGCACTTACCACAAATTGACCATGTGGTTGCAATCGCCGGTCACTTTAACGGCTTTAATGGCGAAGCTGGTGCCAAACAGACAAACATTGACCCGCAAACGGGAAAACCCGACCGAATGCTACCAGGTTACCGGGCGTTACTGCCACTTCGCCATACTTTCCCCAAAACAACGCGGGTCCTTAATATTTACGGTGACCAGGGAGATGGAAATGACGGGGCGGTACCAGTTGCCTCAGCCCGCTCCTACCGCTACCTGGTAGCTACTAGGGCCCGGTCGTACCAGGAAAATAAAATTACTGGACATGATGCCCAACATAGTCGGTTACATGAAAGCCAGCAAGTGGATCGTTTGTTAGCCAATTTCCTCTGGCGGAAGTGATATGGTAATCTTAGAGCAGTATCTTTGGAAAGGAGAGTTGGCGATGCCAACCAAGATTACTGCCCTGACAAGGGAGCAGCGTTTGAAGATTATGGCAACTCTGACAGCTGCCCAGGTCCAGGCGCTGGGGGAATTTACCCGGTTCACAATCTTGTCACGCTTTCACACCCGCCACTATTTGCACAATACTGACTGGGTCTTTCAAGGTGTACAAGTTGATCCGTGGTACCATATGGCACATGCACACGGGGGGACGAATTTGTACTGTGATTGTGGGCGACGTTTGAAAAATCAATTCATCCTCAAGTCACGCCGAACGGGTCAGGTTTTGATGTTGGGGAGTGCGCATTTTGCCCAACATGCAGCGATCCCCCACCAGGTTGTTCGTGAAATTCAGCAGGGGTTGAACGCGATCAACCTGTATGTTGACCGCGTGTTGGTAGCCTACCAACGCGGGCAGCGGTTCCCGCATGCTCTTTATGAGCGGGTGGTCCAGCAGCACGGGTTTGCCGGTAGGGAGCAAAGTGTTTTTTACCAGCGGTGCAATCTTTTTGACCAGGTTGATTTGCCATTATTAGCAGACGATGTTGCGCGGTTACGTCGCTTGCTACGTCCCGACAAACCACGGCTCTCACCAGCTGAAAAACAGGAACGTTATCAAGCAACGCTAACCAACTGGGAAGAATTAGCCCAATTGGTGCGGGCCTTTCAGTTGCGGTTGAGTCAGTTGAATTTGACGCCGCAAGCCCGGCACCGGATCATGACCAATGCCCGTAACTATGCGCTCCACCGCCGCCAGAATAAATACTATTGCCTGGATCGGAATGAAGCAGCAACATTAACCCTGACAAAATTACGAGCACAGGTCGAGCTCAAACTGCAAGAAATATCTTTTTATGCCCAAATAACTGTCCAGCATCCTGATCAGCAAGTGGAGAAGTTGCACCAACGGGCGGTGCAATTGCTGAATAAACATGGGCGGAAACTAGTACGTTCACGACAATTTGGGGTGGCTGAGGTCCAAGCATTATTAGCAAAGAATTATTAGATCGCCGTTAGTTTTTAAAAATTATAAACTAGCGGTGATTTTTTTATTTTTGCTGGGGCTAAAGTAGCAATTTGATCATTGGCGGAGCTGGGATAGGCAAAAGCTGGGGAATATAAATCATTCTATTTCAATCTTTGTTACAATAGTTATAGAAGAAAGATGAAAGGGGTTACGGATGATGGCACATAAACAAAAGTTAATGCTCCTAGGTGGGGTAGCAGTCCTGGCCATGATTTGTGAGTGGGGATTGCACCAAGCCTTGTGGGCCCAAGCAATTAATACGATTGCTGGGGGAATCATTGCACTATCAATGCTGATTGAAATGGTCAAAAAGATGCGCACTGGTGACTACGGAGTGGATTTGTTAGCAGTGACGGCGATTGTCGCAACTTTGGCCGTGGGAGAATACTGGGCGGCAATGGTGATCCTACTGATGCTTATCGGTGGTGATACCCTGGAAGATTATGCTAATGCCCGGGCGCACAGTGAGCTCAAGACGTTACTGGACAATAGTCCGCGGATCGGCCATGTCAGGCTTGACGGCGAGTTGGTTGACCAACCCGTAGAAGCCATCCAAGTAGGCCAAGAAGTAGTGGTGCGACCAGGTGAATTAGTCCCGGTTGACGGGATCGTTGTCCAAGGGAACAGTACGGTGAATGAATCTTCCTTAACGGGGGAATCAAAGCCCCTGGATAAAGGACCTGGAGACGAGCTGCTTTCGGGTTCGTTGAATGGGGATGTGTCCTTGACGATGCGGGTTGAGCGGACAGCCCAGGATAGTCAATACCAGCAATTGGTGGAATTGATTCGGCAAGCGGACCAAACACCAGCTGACTTTGTCCGCTTGGCGGACCGTTACGCTCTACCGTTTACCATCGTTGCATATATTATTGCCGGGATTGCTTGGTGGGTAGCCCAAGATCCGGTACGGTTTGCGCAAGTTTTAGTGGTGGCGTCACCGTGTCCCTTGATCTTAGCAGCCCCAGTTGCCTTTGTTTCGGGGATGAGTCGGTCTTCCCATGCAGGGGTTGTAGTTAAGACGGGGGCAGTGATTGAAAAAATGGCGACCGCTCAAACGGCAGCCTTCGACAAGACAGGAACTTTAACACGGGGAAACTTGGCAGTAAGTCAAGTTGTTCCTGTATCGGGGCGCGATCCTCACGAATTGTTGGCTTTAGTTGCTAGCGCTGAGCAGACTTCGGGTCACGTCCTAGCTCAGTCTATTGTTAGCCGGGCCAAGGAAGAGGGCTTGACGTTGACCGATCCGACTACGATGAATGAAGTGACCGCTAAGGGGATTATTGCGACCGTGGCGGGCCACGAAGTAAAGGTCGGAAAGCATGCCTTCATTGTGGAGGAACTTGACGAAAGCCGGATCCTCCAAGTGCCTATTACAGCAGTATATGTAGCAGTTGATGGTGCATATTGGGGCCGGATTGAATTAGAGGACCAGCTCCGACCAGAAGCGAGCGAAACGTTGAACCGCCTTCGTAAAGCCGGAGTTAGTCACCAAATGATCGTGACGGGCGACCAGCAAAAGATCGCAGATCAGATCGCCCAGGTAGTCGGAATTGATGAAGTATATGGTGACTTATTGCCCAAAGATAAGGTAAGCCACCTCAACGACTTACGCCCAGACCAGCGACCGAGCATTATGGTGGGGGATGGGGTCAATGACGCCCCAGTCCTCAAAGTGGCTGATGTTGGGATCGCGATGGGGGCACACGGGTCGACGGCAGCCAGTGAGTCAGCGGATGTGGTGATCCTGACAGATAACCTGCAGAAGGTGGCTGAAGCGGTGGAAATTGCCCAAGATACATTACGGATCGCTAAGCAGGCCGTGTGGATTGGGATTGCTGTTTGTACCGCGTTGATGTTGATTTGTTCAACCGGCTGGGTCCCAACAATTATCGGCGCGATGCTCCAGGAAGTGGTAGATACGGTATGTATCCTCTGGGGCTTGCGGGCTAAGAGTGCTCACGGTAGAAATTAATAGCAAGCTAAGGGTAGTCCCACGTGAAAGCGTGGGGCTATTTTGTCGAGAAATATAGTGGTTATCAATATTCACAGTTAACCGTCAGATTTAGGGAAAACAATAATTATTTCCTAAACCTGACGGTTATTTGTTTGATGAATAAAAAATGTTTTATCATATAGTTAGTAAGCGTTATCAAAAGGAGCGGATATTATGGCACAATGGTTGGATTGGGCGATTGAGTTACAGAGTTTGGCCCAAGCAGGTTTACACTATGGACATTATGTATATGACAAGGAACGTTACCAGCGTATTCGGGAGATTGCAGCTGAGATCATGGCGGTCCATGCCGATATACCAGTTGAACGGGTCCAAGATTTATTTTGTAATGAAAAAGGATATCAAACACCTAAACTTGATTGTCGGGCAGCGATCTTTCAGGACGACAAGATTCTGCTGGTGCAAGAGAGCAACGGTCAATGGGCACTGCCAGGTGGTTGGGTTGAGGTGAACCTCTCGGTTAAGAATAATACGATTAAGGAAGTCAAAGAAGAAACAGGGTTGGATGCTATTCCGCAACGCTTGATTGCTTTGCATGATCGGAATCTCCACAATGAACCCCTATATGCGTATGGAATTTGCAAAGTTTTCAGCTTGTGCACGGTAACCGGGGGAGAATTCCACGAAAATTCAGAAACTTTAGGCTATGAATATTTTGCCCAAGATGAATTACCACCTTTGATGGCAGACAAAACGACGGTTGAACAGGTGCAGATGTGTTTTGAGGCCTACAAAGATCCTCAATGGCAACCTGTGTTTGATTAAGAAAAATGTCGGATATAATGGCTCAATTCCATTACGTCCGACATTTTTTAGTATATATTTAATTTCTTTCGACCAAACGACTGACAATTATTTCAGCGTTATCGATAATATCTTGTGCGGGTAAGCGGACTGCTTTTTTACCCTTAAAACGTTCCATACCAGAGATTACGGTATCGTTTGTCAAAATGACATAATCAGCTTCTTGAATCTCTGTTAAAGTCAGCGGGTTTTCTGCACCAGTGAGTCCCTGGGTTTCGACTTTAATAGGCACACCATACAGTTTGGCGGCATATTTCAATGCTTCAGCTGACATATAGGTGTGGGCCACCCCGCTAGGACAAGAAGTAACAGCAACTAATTTCATATTATTCCTCCGCATACAAATTATAGAACCTCAATTTCAAAATCGAAATCTTTTCGCTTAGGTTTAGGACTTGTCTGAGTTTTTTTCAATAAGCCGATAATTAATGCCGTGATTGTTGCTCCGATTAATAGTGCTAATAGGAAGCCAAGACGATTGCCGATGACTGGTAAAACAATTAATCCTCCCCAGGGAGCATGGTTAGTAACACCTAAGAATCCAGCTAATGCACCTGATGTTAGAGTGCCAATAATACAGGCGCTAACAATCAGGATCGGATTAGTCGGGATAAATGGGAGAACTCCTTCAGTGATACCACAACTTCCCATTAAAAGAGCAGCAACGCCATTATTCCTTTCTGCAGGAGTGAACTTCCTTTTAAAAAGAAGGGTGGCAAGCCCTACTCCTAATGGAGGAGTTGCAGTAGCTACCCCCATAATACCAGTTAGGAAAGGAAGCGTATTAACTTGTGATTGGCAGAACGTAGCGGCAACTTTATTAATTGGTCCTCCCATATCCGAACCGATCATTGCACCAATAATGGCACCTAGGGGAATACGCGATGTTCCACTTAATGAAGCTAAATAATGAGTCATGGTAGCAACAAACCAAGCAATCGGTTGACCTAGTATTAGTAGGATGATTGTAGCCGGAATAATTGTTCCAACCAATGGATATAGAAAAATCGGACCTAATGATTGCACAGGTTGTGGCAAGTGTATCCTTTTGAGCCCTAAAACTGTTCCGCCAACCAGAAAGCCACTAGCAATTGCACCAATGAACCCACTGTTAATTTGAACAGCTAGTAAAGCAGTAATAAAACCAGGTGCTAACCCAGGTCGTCCGGCCATGCTATATGCAAGATACCCTCCAAGAGCCGGAAGATATAAGTGTAACCCGGCTTGGCCTACAAGTGCCAAAAGACGGGCAATGGAATTGCTCATTAAAGGGTCAGTATCAACTCCAGCAAGCATGATGGATAGTGCATATAGAATACCACCGGAAACAATAAACGGAATCATATAACCAGTTGCTGTCATAAGGTTTTGTTGTAAGTAATGCCAGAAAAATTTACTGAAGAATTTATCTTTAAAAAATTGGCGACGTTCATTATGAATGAATTTTGCTGAAGCACGGGTCAACATTTTATGCGCCTCTACTGGTGATGCATTGACAAATTTTTCTCGAAAATCGTCATGAATTAGTAATCCTGATAAATGAGCCAGGATTCGAAGATGGAGGGACCCTGTTGCTGTTTCAGGAACAGCAATAAGCACTAAAAAGTTAACACTGTGATCCTGGTCCCAGGAAATATTATGGGATAGTCTCCCCACTAAAATAACAGGACGCTTGACGTATTTACTTCGAGTATGCGGGAGACCGATAGAATGCCCAATATAGGTCGATAATTCGTTTTCACGATAACATAGGTCGTGTAGAAAACCCGCTTGGTCGCTAATAATTCCATCATTGAATAAACTAGTTGTCACTTCAGTTAGAACTTCTTTTTTAGAAAGAGCTGCGATGTCAAAGACAGTCTTAATAGCAATATTTTTACGACGAATAGTTTTCATTTATAGCTCTCCTAGCATTAAATGGTATCAATAATTTTTAAGACTTCTTCTGCCGAATGAGCTTGAGCAATTCGTTCGATTGCCTGATTATCACGAACTAGAAGGTAAAAATGCTGATAGAGCCGATCGAGTTCACTATCAAGTTGTTCATTTACTGCAATAAAGAAAACAGCTTTAATATGATTCTTCCCCCATTGCATACCAGAACGATTCAAAAGAATACTGATTGATGGGATGATTACTAAGCGCGGATCACCATGGGGGATTGCGGCATTGCGAAGCTCGGTTGAAGATTGTTCCTCACGTTTCAATGCTGTTTCAAGCATGCCTTCATGAACGTAGCCTGCTTGCTTAAGATTATTAACAATTTTGGTAATGGCTTGTTCAGGTGTTAGAGTTGGATCATCCACAAAAAGGATATTCTTGCGTTTGATCAGGCGCAAAAAAACATTATCGTCATACTTTTTCTTTTTTAACGTAGTTATTTTTTGCTCTAAGATAATAGTATCTTGATCTGTTAACAATGGCGAAACTTTAACAACTGTCATCTTAGGATAGTTAATACTGATAGTGCTAATTATTAGATCAGCATCGACGAATCCTTGAGTAATTAGTTCATCTTCAGACATGGTGCGGATAACATGGATGTCCCTACCATATTTATATTCAATTTCCTGCTTTAGTAAAACAGATGAGCCATAACCAGTGGAGCAGACGATGACTGCACGGATCCGATCATCAGAAACATCTTGACGGCGGATAAAAGACTCAAAGTGAAGTGCTAGGAAGGCTATTTCTCCCTCACTAGCTTCGATATTAAAGATCTGTTTAAGATGTCTTCCCAAAAGTAAAGCCCGATCAAAGGCAGCTGGATAGCGATTTTTGATTTCTTTTTGATAGGGATTAGGTACACTAACACCCAATTTAGCACGACCGATTAGTTCACGCAGATGATTGGCTAAATTATCGATTAAAGTATCGTCGTAAGTATCCAAAATTCTCTCTAGAATTTCGCGGAGGTTAGCCTTAGTAATTTCAATATTATTTGCCATGAAATTACGTTTTAGATTGTAGTTTTCAATAATAAGTAAATCGCGATTAACATAAGGAAAGTTTCCGTTATCAGCAGGACAGTTAAATTCTGCATTTAGTAAATAGGAATAAAGATTCAGATTTTCTGAATCGGCGAACTCACTTTTAGAATTAGTTAATCCTGTTTTGAGATAAATAGACATTTCAGCTACCGTATGAATTAAAAACAATTCATACTCACGGCGTTCAATTTTAAACGCAGTCAACCGCATGAATTCTGTTATCACTTGCTCAACCTTTTTGAAAGTTGAGTCAGCTAAAAAATCCCCTAAATGGTCATCTAGTTCGTAGTTATAATGTAATACTCCATTATTATCGATGATTTCGGAGTGGATGTGCTGCTGGATGAAATTAGATAATGCATCTTTGGCAGCACTAGTATCAGTGTTAATCCAGATACCATATTTTGAACTAGATATCTCTAATTCATATTTTTCTTTGAGATAATCAATTTTCCGTAGGAGAGTCGAACGACTAACAAAGAACATATCGGCTAGTTCTTCGATTAATACGGGCCGTTGCGCAGCTAAGAGATAACCGAACAATGCTGAAGAAATATTGCTAGGTGCTTGTCGTTGTGGAGAAATCGTCTGTAAGAGTGAAATATCTCCCTCGATATAGATCCCCTTATTACGCTTACGGACTAATTTAAGACCCTTAGAAGCTAAGAACTTCTCGGTATCCTTTAAATACTTGGCAACAGTACGTTTAGATAAACCAGTATATTCTTGAATATCAGAATAGTGGACAAGTTTTTTAGCTAGAATGAGTGCAATAATCTTATCCATGATTGCTTGGGGTGATTCCCGCGTTGCCACACCGATCATCTCCTTGTGCGATACGTATTAAGTAATGTTTATACATAATAAGTATACTTTTATAAAAAAAGCTTGGGAAGAAAAGGCTTACTGAACTAATTAAAAGTTTACTTTTTTGGAATAATAACACAGGATAAAAGCCTCAAAAGCGGTAAAAAAATAGGCAATAATAAGTATCTTAATAAAAATAACGATAAATCATATAAATTTAGAAAAGAGAAGCTTAGGAAACAAGAAATATTAATTTCCTAGGCTTTTATTTATTTGCCTCAGTAAACTTATTAAAAAGTATACGGGGATTATTCGAATAAGTTTACAGGAATAAAAAATAAGACTACTTTCAGAAATTGTAAGCGGTTTCTATATAAATATAATTAAGACTGTAAACAAAAGGAAGACAATGTTATCGCGATACTTCATTAATCAACCTGAGTTTTACCAGAATAAGAGAACGATGAATTGAAGCGAGGTGTTAGGATGCCCGAACAAAACGAAAAAAGACCAGTTAGTGTTGAAACGTATTTTGGTTTAGATGCAACATCTAAAGCAGATGCTATTACTCAAATCGGTCACTTTTTAGCTGAGCAAGGGTACGTTAAAGAAGGTGATGCGTTTGTTAAAGACGTATTTGCCCGCGAAGATGAAATGCCAACTTACATTGGTCATTCGATCGGATTACCACATTCCAAGAGTACACAAGTTGAGAATGCGGTTGTTGTAGTTGGACGGTTGAATAAACCAATTATTTGGTCAGATGATAATCAAGTTGACTTAATCTTCTTAATAGCAGTTCCTAAAGAATCGGCTGGTGACTTGCATTTGAAGATTCTAGCACAACTAGCACGGTCTTTGATGCACGAAGACTTCCGTGAAGGCCTTCGGACACTAAGCGCAGAAGAGGTTAAAGAATTGATGTATGAAACTTCACTCAACTCCCTAAAGAAGTAAAGGAGATGTCATGATGGGAAATACAAAGAAGAAGACTCCTTGGTGGGCTACCGCGCAAAAGCACTTAATGACCGACACGGGTTATATGATTCCATTCGTTGTTGCCGGCGGTATTATCTACGCTGTTACAGTTATGATGACTGGACAAGCTGCAGCTCCAACGCCAAAAGACGGTTGGATTTATAGCTTAAATATGATTGGTGCAGCTGGTTTGGCACTTTATATTCCAGCATTAGGTGGTTACTTCTCATACAGTTTAGCTGGTCGTCCTGGGATCGCCCCAGGTTTCATTACTGCTTATTTAGCCGTTCAAGTCCACACTGGGTTCATTGGTGGGATTATCGGCGGCTTGTTAGCAGGTTTAACCGTAAAGCAATTATTAAAAATTAAGATTTCTACCCATTACAAGGTATTAGGTTCAATTTTCTTATATCCATTAGTGGGTACATTGATTCCAAGTGCGATCGTTCTGTTTATCATTGGTGCACCAGTAGCCTCATTTATGACATGGATGACTGATTCCATGGCTGGTTTAAGTGGTGCTGCTAAGGTTCCATTGGGTGCATTGCTCGGTGGGATGCTTGGTTTCGACATGGGTGGTCCAATCAACAAGGTTGCTGCTACTTTCTGTCAAACTCAGGTAGATAAATTACCATTCTTGATGGGGATCATGGGACCAGCTGTTGCTACTCCACCAATCGGAATGGGGATTGCTACATTGTTATTCAAGAAGAAGTTCAGTCCTGAAGAACGTCAAACTGGTTTAGCAGGTATCTTGATGGGTTGCTGTGGTATCACTGAAGGTGCTATTCCATTCGCAACAGCTGACCCACTGCGTGTTATCCCAGCCAACACAATCGGCTCTATCGTTGCAGGTATGATCTCAGCATACTTTGGTGTTGCAAGTCATGCTCCTTGGGGTGGTTTGATTACTTTACCAGTTGTTGAAAACCGTCTCTGGTATATCGGTGCTGTTCTGATCGGTTCATTAGTAACTGCGGTAATCGTTGGTTTATGGAAGAAGGATTGGACAGAAGAAGCTGCAGAAGTTGGCGCTGACGCTGATGATGAATTCGACTTTGATGTAGAAACATTTTAATTGAATTCAGGTTTAAGAAGGTTACTTTGGAGGAATTATCATGAAAATTGTTGGTATTACATCTTGCCCAAGTGGTGTTGCACACACATATATGGCAGCTGAATCATTAGAACAAGCTGCAAAAGATAATGGGATCGAAGTAAAGGTTGAAACTCAAGGCAGTTCTGGCCCTGAAAATGTATTGACAGCAGATGATATTAAAGATGCTGACTACGTTATCTTGACTAATGATGTAGAAATTCAAGGTACAGAGCGTTTTAAAGGGAAAAAAGTTATTCAACTGAAAGCCCAACAAATTATTGCTAAATCAGATGCTTTAATGAAGAAATTATTGAAGATGTAAAAAAACATAAGAGAAGCGGAAGGGAAGAAAAAAGAATGACAGAAACAAATACACTTTCATTACGGGCAACCGTTCAAAATATGCTGAAGTTACAAAAAGAGAAGAACCGCTATTCAACCTTAGTGGGGATTGGACCTATGTCACCTAACCTCTTGCAGGCAAGTTTTGAATTGGCTCGTGACTATGACTTCCCGCTGATGTTCATTGCCAGCCGGAACCAGGTCGACAAAGACGAACTCGGTGGCGGTTACGTTAACGGATGGAATCAAAAGACTTTTGCAGCTGATATTAAGAAAGTTGCTGACAAAGTTGGTTTCAACGGATTGTACTACTTATGCCGCGACCACGGCGGTCCATGGCAACGGGATGAAGAAAGAAATGCCCACTTGCCTGTTGAAGAAGCGATGAAACTCGCTAAAGAATCATACTTAGCAGATATTGAAGCAGGTTTTGATCTTTTGATGATCGACCCAACCAAGGATCCGTTCCAAATGGGGAAAGTAGTTGACCTGGATAAGGTTATTACTTGGACTGTAGAATTGCTTGAATATTGCGAAACAGAACGTAAAAAGCGTAACTTACCAGAAATCGCATATGAAGTTGGGACCGAAGAAACCAATGGTGGTCTGACTTCAACTGATAAGTATGAATTCTTCATTCAACGTTTACAAGAAGAATTGAGTAAGCGTGACCTGCCAATGCCAACATTTATTGTTGGTCAGACTGGGACTTTAACTCGTCTGACAGAACAAGTTGGACACTGGAACTATGCCAATGCGATTGACCTGGCTAAGATGGCTGCTAAGTATGGGGTTGGTCTGAAAGAACACAATGCAGATTACATGAATGATGAAACATTGTTACTTCACAACCCATCTCACATCACCGCTTCCAATGTTGCTCCACAATATGGGACTGAAGAAACACGTGCTTATCTCAAATTAGTACGGGTAGAACAACGTTTAGCTAAAGAGGGATTAGTTGAAGATCCATCAAACTTGTACGATGTTCTCTTGGATAAAGCTATTCGGACAGAACGTTGGCGCAAGTGGATGGAAGGTGACGATGTGAACTTGAAAGTCGATGATATCTTGGCCAATGAAGAATTGTCACAAAAGATTCTCGATATTTCTGGACACTATGCTTTCAACGATCCTGAAGTTAAGGCAGAAGTAGCAAAGCTATTCGCTAACCTGAACGCTAACAGCATTGATGCTCAACGGTTCGTCGTGGAACACATCAAGCGTCCAATCTTACAATATGTCATTGATTTGAATTTGACAGGTTTGACAACTGATGTGGAAAACATCTAATCAAAATTAAAGGTTAAGCGATTGTTACGACATAAAATGTTAGGCGACAATCGCTTAATTGTTTTTAAAAGAAATGGGGTTTAGCTATGTGGCAGGTGTTTTTTGATCTAGATGATACTATTTATGACCAAGCACAACCATTCAAAATTGCTTTTGCAAAGGCATTTCCTCAAATTAAGGTAGACAATTGGAATCAACTATATCAATTGTTTCGTCAAAAATCTGATGAAGTCTTTCCCTTATATCCCAATGACCGTGAGCATTTAGAGGAGATGTGGATTGACAGAATGAATAGAACATTATCTGCATTAAATGAGGGTAATAAATATGATTCTGTAACGATCCTTGAGTTCCAAAAGATATATAACCAACAACTCAAACAGATTGTGATGTTTCCTGAGATGAGGAAATTGTTGGTTGAACTCAGAAATCAAAAAATTCAGGTAGGAATTATTTCCAATGGAAGCTATGAACATCAGATGAATAAAGTAACTACTCTAGGATTACAAGACTATGTGGCAAAAGATAGGATTTTTATCTCGGCGACATTTGGAGTTAGCAAACCTGATCCTGAGTTGTTTAGAAAAGTGGGAAAAGAAATAGGAAGACCAACGGATGAAATGATATATGTTGGTGATAATTATTTGAATGATGTGTATGCTGCGACACAAGCAGGATGCAAGGCGACAATATGGTTTAATCATCGTCAACGAGAAGTAGTTAACAAGCCAGTGATGGCGACTTTAGAAATCAAAACACCAGAGAAATTATTCCAGATAGCAAACTTGGTTAAGAATTTAAATAATTAATAGCAAAAGAGAGGTAATAATCATGAAATTTTTCTTAGATACTGCAAACACAGATGATATTCGGAAGTACGCTGCTTTAGGCTTAGTTGATGGGGTTACTACTAACCCAACACTGATTTCCCGTGAAGGTCGGGACTTTGAAACAGTGGTTAAGGAAATTACGACAATTGTCGACGGGCCTGTTTCTGCTGAAGTCACAGCAACTAAAGCAGAAGAAATGATTGAACAAGCACGGGAAGTTTCCAAGTGGGCTAAAAACATCGTAGTTAAAATCCCAATGACCGAAGAAGGGCTTAAAGCTGTGAGCGTTGTTAGCAAGGAAGGGATCAAGACTAATGTTACCTTGATCTTCTCAGTTGCCCAAGGTTTATTGGCTGCTAAGGCTGGTGCTACTTTCATCTCTCCATTCTTAGGCCGGTTGGATGATATCGGTGGTGACGGCGTTGGCTTGATCCAAGACTTACGGACAGTTTTAGACAACTATGGTTTCAAGACTGAAATCATCGCTGCTAGTGTCCGGGGTGTACAACACGTTGAAGAGGTAGCCTTGGCAGGTTCAGATATTGCTACTATTCCTGCAGGTGTCTTTGGTAAGTTATTCAAGCACCCATTGACTGACAAGGGCTTGGACAGCTTCATGAAGGACTGGGCAGAATTCCAAGCTAGTCAAAAGAACTAGGGGGGATAAAGGATGTTTGATCAAATTGACCAACTAGGGGTCAATACCATTCGGACCCTTTCCATTGACGCTATTCAAAAAGCCAACTCCGGCCACCCTGGGTTACCGATGGGGGTAGCACCAATGGCGTACGTTCTTTGGACTCGCCATATGCACCTCAATCCGAAAACCCACCTTGACTGGGCTAACCGCGACCACTTCATCCTCTCAGCTGGTCATGGTTCAGCGATGCTGTACAGCTTACTCCATTTAGCTGGTTATGAAGTATCCATTGATGACTTGAAACAGTTCAGACAATGGAACTCTAAGACGCCTGGCCACCCTGAATTTGGCCACACCGATGGGGTAGAAGCTACTACTGGTCCTCTTGGGCAAGGGATCGCCATGGCCGTTGGGATGGCTATGGCTGAAGCCCACTTAGCTGCCAAGTACAACCGACCCGGCTATCCAGTGATGGATCACTACACTTACTCGATCGTTGGTGATGGTGACTTGATGGAAGGGATCTCGCATGAAGCGGCTTCCTTAGCTGGGCACCTCAAGTTAGGTAAGTTGATTGTTTTGTATGATTCAAACGGCATTTCTCTCGATGGGCCAACTACTGCTGCTTTCACCGAAAACGTCGGTGAACGGTTCAAGGCCTATGGTTGGGAACATATCAAAGTTGAAGATGGTAACGACTTAGCAGCGATCGATGCGGCCTTGACACTTGCCAAGAAGAATACTAGCCAACCAACATTGATTGAAGTCAAGACCACTATTGGTTTTGGGGCCGAAAACCAAGGCACTAATGCCGTCCATGGTAACCCACTAGGGGCGGACGGAGTTGCTTATGCTAAGAAGGCCTACGGGTGGGATTATCCAGCTTTTACTGTTCCAGCTGAAGTAGCTACTCGGTTCCACCAGTTAATTCAGGATGAGGGCGCAGCAGCCGAGGAACAATGGCAGGATCTTTTTGCCAAGTATCAACAAGAATATCCAGAGTTAGCCCAAGAATTCACAGCTGGCTTTGCTAATGATTTGAAGCTTGATTTCCAAGCAGTATTGCCTCATTACGAAGCTGATTCCAGCATTGCAACTCGGAATGCAAGTCAAAAAGCTATCAATGCCTTGACCCCAGTCTTACCAACATTATGGGGTGGGGCTGCTGACCTGGCTAGTTCCAATAAGACGATGATCAACGGTGAAGCTGACTTCCAGCCAGGTTCATATGCCGGCCGCAACTTGTGGTTTGGTGTCCGTGAATTTGCGATGGCAGCCGCCCTCAACGGGATTTCTCTTCACGGGGGAACACGTGTATACGGTGGGACCTTCTTCGTCTTTAGCGATTACCTGAAAGCAGCAATTCGCTTGTCAGCCCTGCAACACCAACCAGTAATCTATGTCCTGACACACGACTCAGTCGCGGTTGGTGAAGATGGGCCAACTCACGAACCAATCGAACAACTTGCTGGTTTGCGGGCCATCCCCGATGTGCAGGTATTGCGACCAGCTGACGGGAATGAAACGTCCGCAGCTTGGGCAACTGCCCTCCAAACTACTGACAAGCCAACGCTGCTTGTCTTGAGCCGGCAGAACCTTGCAACCCTTCCGGTTGATCAAGCAACAGTCTTTGCGGGAGTTGACAAAGGGGGTTACGTCGTAGCACCAGCCACTAAGGCAGTGCCAGATGGAATTTTGATTGCTACTGGTTCAGAAGTCAACCTGGCATTGGCAGCTCAAAGTGAACTCCGTGACCAAGGGCAAGATGTGAGCGTTGTTTCCTTGCCAAGCTGGGAGCGCTTTGCTCAACAAGATCCTGCTTACCAAGAAGCGGTCTTGCCAGCTGCGGTCACTAAACGGGTGACAATTGAAGCGGCTGCAACTTTTGGCTGGGTTAAGTTTGCTGGCAGCCATGGTGCTTCCATCGGGATCGACCACTTTGGTGCTTCTGCTCCTGGCGATTTGGTATTAGATCAGCTGGGTATGAATGTTGCCAATGTAGTTGACACTTTCATGAATTTATAAAATACGGCTTAAACTATCTTTCTTATCCGAATATATGCTTAAAAGAGAAAGATAGGTTGAAAAGCAAATAGCGGCGATAGAATGTAATTTCACATTCTGTCACCGCTATTTTTAATGCTTATTTTGATGACGATGCAAGATCCCAGTGATGACATCTTGTAAAGTAGTTGCCTGCAATTGTGCTTCGGCTGCTACTTGAACCTGAGCATAAACTTCATTAAGAGTATCTTGGATATTGGCTCCCACCAGACAGTTAGGGTTAGTTTTCGGATCAATATGGAGTAAATCATGGTTCATATTGAGAGCATGATAAACATCCAACAAAGTGATGTTAGCAGGATCTTTGGCTAAGGTAGCATTGGGTGCCCCCTGTTGACTTTGGATCAAACCGGCCCGGCGCAGATCCGACATAAGACTCCGAACTACGCTGGGATTGGCCTCAATGCTAGCAGCAATTTGTTTACTTGACCGGTCACCATCTTTAAAGATGTCCAGATAGGCCAAGATATGGATTGCATCGCTTAGTTTATGAGAAAATTTCATCGGCATTCATCCTTCGCGTTAATTGTCATGGTGTAAGGATACCATATTTAACAGAAAGGAACGATCAACTTGCTTATTTTTGTTCAACAAGCCGCGTGACAACCGTAGTCAATGGGGTCAAGTCACCGTCCAACAGATTCATCAAATCAGCACTGGCATGGCGCAGGTCTCCCACGGCTGCGGGTTCTTGGAAAGAGGCAAAGAGGCTTGCTGTATCGTGGTCAAATCCTGCCTGTTCGAGCCCAGCAATGTAGGCTTCCCGTGTTACCAAAGTAGCAGTGTTGGTAATATTTAATGTACTAGCAAGGTCTTGTCCAAGTTGCGCATAAGTCCGAATTGGACCGGCCAATTCATAGCTTGGTTGGGGATCATCCATGGTTAAAACTTTGACAGCAGCCCGGGCGTAGTCTTGTTCAGCCGCCCAGCCCATTGCCTGGTCAGTCCAATAAGCAGCTGGCTGTTGGTGAGCTAGAGCTTGGATAAAGCCTGCTTCGTTTTCTAAATACCAGTTATTACGGACAAAAGAGTGTTTGAGCCCCGCAGCCTGGATTGCTACTTCGGTGGCCCGATGGTCACTGGCCAGAGCACTTTGCGCTTGGTCAGCATGAGGAAAACTAGTATAAACAGTCAAAGCAACGTAGTTAGCTTGCAAAGCAGCAATCACGTTTTGATGCTGGTCGAGCCGGGCAACTGGTCCTCCAGGTTGGGATGAGATAAAGAGAACTCGGTCGATACCATGCAAAGCCTCCGTCATACTAGGGGCACTGTCATAGTCCCCAATTCTAACTTCATTATTAGGGAATAGTTTGGTGGCTTTTTCTTGGTTGCGAGCAATAACGATAACGTTGTCAGCCCCTACGGCATGGTTGAGCGCAGCGACTGCATATTGTCCAAAGTGGCCTGTGGCAGCAGTAATAGCATATTTCATAAGTATTATCTCCTTTGTTGTTTTATTATTGACATGCACTAGTATAACTTATGTTATTTTAAAGTCAACAAGTTTGTTTACGATTATTTTAAACTGGGAGAAATTATTATTTTCTTCCCAGCCTTAGTTTTTATTTACCAATGTTTTCCATTCATAAAAAGTGACAAAACTTGAACCCTAGCTGATATACACGCTGAGCGTGTGCTATACTGGAAATTATGTACCCTGTGTATAATGGGGGAGTTAGGATGAATGGAGGAACAAGCATGCGTCAACGAAAAATTAGCCTCTTTTCTGGAGTAATGCTCGCCTTGAGCTCATTGATTGGGTCTGGCTGGCTGTTTGGCTCCGGCGCAGCTGCCCGGGTTGCGGGACCAGCTGCGGTGATCTCATGGATCATCGGGGCGATTATCATGATTATGATTGCTTTTAATTATGTCGAATTGGGGACGATGTTTCCCGAATCCGGGGGGATGAGTCGTTTTGCACAGTACAGCCACGGCCCCTTGTTAGGATTTATCGCTGCCTGGGCTAACTGGGTTTCGTTGGTGACCTTGCTCCCCATCGAAGCCGTGGCGTGTGTCCAGTATATGAGCTCTTGGCCATGGGCTTGGGCTAACTGGACCCGAAAGTTTATGGCAGATGGGACCATCACTACGGAAGGGTTATTAGTTGTCTTTGCAATTATGATTGTTTTTACCCTGATTAATTTTTGGTCAGTCAAACTATTAACGCACTTTACCAGTTTGATTTCAGTTTTTAAAATTCTAATCCCGAGTTTGACGATCTTGATGTTAATTATCGCTGGTTTTCACGGGAGCAACTTTGGACACAACTCTGCGACCTTTATGCCGTATGGAACCCGGGGGATCTTTGAAGCGGTGGCTGTATCCGGGATTATCCTTTCATATGATGCTTTCCAAACAGTAATCAATATGGGCGGTGAGATGGTCAATCCTCAGAAGAACATCTTCCGTGGGGTATGGATCTCATTGTCAATTACGGCAGTGATCTATATCCTCCTGCAGGTGGCATTTATTGGCGCAGTTGCCCCGAGTGATCTGGCTCGGGTGGGTTGGCATGGGATCAATTTTGCTTCCCCATTTGCTGATTTGGCAATCTTATTAGGGTTGCACTGGTTGTCCTTACTATTGTACGTGGATGCGTTTGTGTCCCCATTTGGAACAGGGGTAACTTTCGTGGCTACTTCATCCCGAACTTTAGCGGCGATGACACGGAATGGTAATTTGCCAGCATGGTTGGGGCGGATGAACCGCCGTTATATGATTCCGCGGCTAGCGATGCTAGCAGACCTGTTTTTAGCGATGGTCTTGGTGTTCTTCTTCCGTGACTGGAGCAAATTGGCAACAGTAGTGTCGATCTCGACTTTCGTTGCTTATGCTACCGGGCCAGTGACAGCAGTGGCTTTACGCAAACTGCGTCCCCGCTTTACCCGCCCCTTTAACTCACGTCACCTGGCATGGGTTGCGCCAGTATCCTTTGTTATGACTGGTTTGGTCATTTACTGGGCAATGTGGCCAACCACGGTTGAAGTGATCGGAATTGTGTTGTTAGGTCTACCAATTTATTTCTACTATGACCTGCGTTACAACCATGTACCGCTGCGGTGGCAACTAAAAGGGGCCTTATGGCTCTTGGTTTACTTGGTATTTATCTCTGTGGTTTCGTACCTTGGAAGTACCGGTTTTGGGGGACGGGACATCCTTAGATATCCTTTCGACTTCATAGTAATTATCGGGGCTTCATTGATCTTCTATTGGTGGGCAGTTCGGTCGCGCGTTGATGGCCCTGACCTGGAAGCCGCGGAAAAGGTTAATGCTAAAGTTAAGCGCACTTACGAAGATAAATAAAAAACTAGGCATACTAGTATGACGAGGGGCTACAAGCGACCTGCTTGTAGTCTCTTTTTATTTGATAATGATTGTAAGCGTTTCTAGATATATGCTATTCTGAACTATGAATTAAGAGTAGAGGAGTTTTTGTATGACGTTACCATTTAAAGTTGTTGCCTTTGATATGGACGGCACTTTTTTACAAGATGATAAGAAGTATGATTATCACCGCTTCAACCATGTTTTTCACCGGTTACAAGACCATGGGGTGCAGGTGGTTGTAGCTAGTGGCAATCCTGCCCAGATCCTCCAACAATACTTTACCGAGTACACGGATCAATTGACGATTTTAGCGGAAAATGGGGCGCAAGCGCTGGAGCGGGGACGACAAGTATTAGCTTCAACGTTAAACCGGAATAAGGTTCATGAAGCAGTAGCCTTCCTCCAACAAGATTTGGGGATTGCGCCTGCCTTATCTGGAAGTAAGCAAGGATATTTCCCGCGCAATACTTCGTCAGAATTCATGGAGCACATGGGTTTTTATTATCCTAAACACGTTATTCGTGACTTATTACCTTTGCCAGCAGATGACATTTTCCAAATTTCGATGTTGGTAAAGGATGATGCTGTTCCTGGAATCAAGACCCAACTTGATACGAAATTCCACGGTGAATTGGATATTACTCCTAGTGGGAACGACTCAATTGACATCACCAAACCAGGGATTAACAAGGGGTGGGGGTTGACCCAGTTGTTACAAAGATGGCACCTAACCGCGGATGATTTGATTGCTTTTGGTGATGGGGACAACGACCTGAGTATGTTGCAGCTAGCCAAGTATTCTTATGCCATGCCCAATGGTAATGCTAACGTTAAAGCTACGGCTAATTATTTAGCAGTGGCGGATAACAACAATGGTGGGGTCCTGGCAACCCTAGAAGATTATTTAGACCGGGCAGAGAAATAAACATTGAAAGAGCTATGAGTAGGAAATAACCTTTGTAGCAAGTTACTGAGATACTAGACTTGTGGTTATTTTTCAGACTATCTAAGAAATATTAGAGAATAAAGACCGAGGCTGGTGAGAAAACAGTATTTCTCCCAGCCTCGGTCAATTAGTTAATATGTGAAGTGAATATAGACAGCGGTGTCTGATTGTGGTTTTCTCTGATGATGCTCATCATTCGTTACCCTAGGTTAGATCACGCTTTCTAACTGCACTACTCAGCACTTCCTTAAAAACCAGCCGTATCCGGGTCCGTCGCATAACCCACAACCCCATCCAGAGCATCAATCCGTTGCATTTGTTCTGGCGAAAGTTCAAAATCAAAAATCTTAGTATTATCTTCAATATAATTAGGATGGATCGACTTTGGCAACGGCAAGAATCCGTGTTGTAACGACCACCGCAAGCAAACTTGGGCCACCGTCTTGCCAGTTTCTTGTGCAATTTCTTGCATGGTTGGATCTGTAAAAATCTTCCCCGTTCCCAAAGGACTATATGCTTCAAGTAACATGCCATGGTCGCGGCTGTAAGCAATCGTTTCTTGATCAAGATCACCCGGGCAGATCCGAATTTGGTTAACCATTGGGGCAACTTTTTGGGTCTGTTCGAGAACTTGGAGGTGGTGCTTACGGAAGTTAGACACCCCAATTGCCTTGAGTTTACCAGCTTGGTAAGCATCTTCTAATGCGCGCCAAGTATCTTGAAGGTGGGCTTCCCAGTTTTCATCCCGAAAGGCAACTGGATTTGGCCAGTGGATCAAGAATAAGTCGAGATAATCAAGCCCTAAGTCAGCAAGACTTTGATCAATTGCCTGGCTAGCTAGGTCATAGCTATGGAAAGAATTGTTAAGCTTGGAAGTAACCCAGAGGTGGCGGCGACTGATCCCACTTTCTTTGATGGCCTGACCAACCTCTTTTTCATTGCCATACATTTCGGCAGTGTCAATGTGCCGGTAACCTGAAACCAAAGCAGACTTCACCACAGATTTGGCGATCTCTGGAGCAGTTTGCCATGTTCCAAACCCAACCACGGGGATCTGGGTACCGTTACTCAGGGAATATGTGTCAATGATGCTACGCATAAATATAACCTCTCTTCATGCCATGATAACTTGCAACAAGTTTCATTCTAATTGTATTCTTAAAAAATAAGAAAGTAAAACTAAAATGTTAGCCTTACCCAAGATCCGGTACTACATTCAGCATGTTACTTTTGTTATAATTAGCATAAATATAGCGCGTTAATCCGCGCCAATTCCATGGAGGTCGATGAAAACGAGATATACAGGTAAAACTATCGCTGAAGCTGTTGCCACTGGGTTGCAGGCTCTGAATAAGCAACCTGAACAAGTAGAATATCAAGTCATAGTCACCCCGAAGAAGGGCTTTTTGGGAATTGGACGGCGTGACGCTGTGATCACAATGACTGTTAAAGAGGAACCCGCACCGACGCCGACACAAGCTGCTAAATCAGAAGCAACGCCTACTCCTGATCCAGCCAAGGTAGAAACACCTGAAGCTGATCCGACGCAGGCGTCAGTGGAACCGCCGGTTAGTTCTGCACGTCAGCAACGGGACCAAGCCTTTCGTGAGTTGGGCTATTATTTGGCGGATATTACCAAACAAATGGGGATTACAACTACGATCGACGTGACTCCAGGAAGCCATGTGGTGCGGTACGACTTTACCACTCCAACGGAAGGGCTCCTGATTGGCAAGCACGGGAAGGTAATCAATTCGCTCCAACTTTTGGCCCAAGTCTTTTTGGACAAGCATCTGCGTCACCATGTGCGGGTTGAGCTCAATGTGGCTGATTATCGGCAGCGGCGGGCAGAAACCCTGGAGCGCTTGGCTAAGCGGGTTGCACGGAACGCCATCGCTCAGGGAGAGAGCCAATATCTTGATCCGATGCCGTCGTTTGAACGTAAAGTTATTCATGGAGCCTTGGCCTACAATGACCACGTCAAAACATACTCTCGGGGTCGCGAACCTTACCGGTCAGTTGTGGTTGAACCGGTTCATCGATAGTCTATATCAGGGACACGCCTTAGATTAGGTCTACTAATCTGGGGCGTATTTTTATGGAGAAATAGTCTGGATAAGGACTTTTTACCAGGAAAATAATGGGTATTTTCGGAAAAAAGAAGGAGTTCATCAGTTGAAAAACTCTGCTTAAAGTCTCTTTTAGCGCTCGGAAAAATGTCCGTATTGCTAATTATATAGGGACAAAAAAGCTTTTAAATCAGCCAAAAAGGACAGAAAGACAGCTATTTTTTAGTGAATATCCTGATAATGATAGCGCTATCTGCTTATAACTGTTATTATAGTAAGTATTATGATAAACGATTGACACAAATAGTAACTGGTGTTTGCGCTTTCATAATATTATAATTTAGTTGTAATCATACCAAGATAGGGGATATTTATTATGGCAACATTAGTTGGCGGAATTGAAGCAGGCGGAACAAAGTTTGTCTGTGTAGTCGGGACACCAGATGGTGAAATCAAGGACAGCGTGCGCTTTCCAACCGAAGCACCAGAGCAAACCATGGCCAACGTTTTTAAATTTTTCGATCAGTACGACGTTAAAGTGATCGCAATTGGGTCATTCGGACCGATTGATATTAACGAAGACTCAGCTACATATGGCTACATTACCAGCACGCCAAAGCCAGGTTGGATGAACTTTGATTTCGTCGGTGCGATGGAGAAACAATACCCAGGGGTAAAGATTTTGTGGACAACGGACGTTAACATTGCTGGTTACGGTGAATACAAGGCTGGCGCTGCTAAGGGCCACAAGAATGTTTTGTATGTAACTGTTGGGACCGGTGTGGGTGTCGGCTATGTTCAAGATGGCAAATTCTTCCAGGGCTTTAGCCACCCTGAAGGCGGCCATATGCTCCCACGGCGGTATCCAGGCGATGATTTTAAGGGTGTATGTCCATACCATGGTTCCTGTATCGAAGGACTGACAGCTGGTCCAGCAGTGGAAGCCCGGGCTGGGAAGAAAGGTCACCTCTTGGCAGTTGATGACAAAGTTTGGGACTATGAAGCATTTTATTTAGCTCAAGCATGCGCTACTTACACCGTGACCTTCCGACCAGACATTATTGTCTTTGGTGGGGGCGTAATGAAACAAGAACAACTCTTTGACAAGATTCGGAAGCAAACAGCAGAATTGCTCAATGGTTATCTCGATACACCAAACATGGAAGATTACATTGTTCATGTTGGCTTAGGCGATGATGCTGGGATCAAGGGGTGCTTGCTGTGGGCTGGCGACAACTTATAAAAGAAGTAAATACTGAAATTTAAGCGGGAGTTCGTGAACACCCGCTTTTTGTTATGGCGCTTTTAATTTGCTAGTGAACTGTGTTACATTCTATGTAACGATAAAGAAATGAGGGCAAATCTGTGATTACTGTAAATGATTTGAGTTTAAACTTCTCGGGACGTTTACTCTATGATGATGTTAATTTGAAATTTACCCCCGGTAATTGTTACGGCATTATTGGTGCTAACGGCGCCGGCAAGTCGACTTTTCTCCACCTGTTGGAAGGACAAATCGAGCCGACAACGGGTTCGATTACGATCGGTGCAAACGAACGATTATCTAGTTTGCAACAGGACCACTTTGCTTTTGAAGAATTTCCGGTCTTGGAAACTGTAATTCAAGGGCATAAGAAGCTATACGATATTATGAAGGAAAAAGACGCCTTGTATGCCAAACCAGACTTTTCCGAAGCCGATGGGATCAAGGCAGCAGAACTAGAGGCGGAATTTGCAGAAATGGATGGGTGGAATGCTGAGGCCGAAGCGGCTCAGCTGCTGCAATCCTTGGGAATCCCAGAGGGGCAGCATAACTTGCTGATGAGTGAACTGGCTGAAAGTGACAAGGTGAAAGTGCTCTTGGCTCAAGCCCTCTTTGGCTCACCGGACATCCTCTTGCTGGACGAACCAACCAACGGGTTAGATGTGCACACTATTGCCTGGCTCGAAGACTTTCTAGCTGATTACCAAAACATTGTAATCGTGGTTTCCCACGACCGCCACTTTCTCAACCAAGTCTGCACTCACATGTGTGATGTGGACTTTGGCAAGATCAAACTCTATGTCGGGAACTATGACTTCTGGCTGGAATCTAGCCAGTTAGCAGCTAAACTACAGGCTAATGCGAACGCAAAGAAGGAAGAAAAGATCAAGGAATTGCAGGAGTTTATCGCCCGGTTCTCGGCTAATGCTTCTAAGTCCAAGCAGGCAACTTCACGGAAGAAGCAGTTAGAAAAAATTACCCTTGATGATATCAAGCCGTCTTCGCGGAAGTATCCGTTCATCAAGTTCGACCTGGAACGAGAACTAGGTAACGATTTGGTCAAGGTAGAAAACATCTCCTATACTGTTGACGGCGAACAACTCCTCAACAATGTTAGCTTCATCATCCGGCCTGGGGAAAAGGTTGCTTTCCTTTCCCGTAACGACCGGGCAACAACAGCATTGATGCAGATCATGGCGGGAGAATTGCAACCTGATGCAGGGACGGTAACTTGGGGCCAAACAACGAACCGTAGTTATATGTCTAAAGACCTTAATGCTAGCTTTGACAATGATGAGCTCAGCATCTTAGACTGGTTGCGTCAATTTGCTTCCAAGGAGCAGGATGATAATACTTTCTTGCGGGGCTTTTTAGGTAAGATGCTATTTTCAGGTGATGATATTACCAAGCAGATCAAAGTCTTGTCTGGGGGCGAGAAGGTGCGGTGTATCCTGGCAAAGATGATGTTAGAGCAACCTAACGTACTCTTGATGGATGATCCGACTAACCACTTAGATTTGGAGTCAATTACAGCGCTGAATGATGCCATGATTGATTTTAGTGGTTCCATCCTGTTTACATCTCATGACCATGAATATATTCAGACAATTGCTAATCATATTATCGAAGTGGGGCCGAATGGCTTGGTTGACCGCTTTGATACAACGTATGATGAGTTCTTGGCTCACCCAACTGTGCAGGAACAAGTAGCCAAGTTATATTTAAGAACAGATAATTAATTGTGCGGCTCACTACTAGGATGTGGTGGGCTGTTTTAGTTGGGAAAAATGAGCGTGAAATTTCAGAAAAATTATTTTGCTCCATGAGCATTGTGAAGTGTCCCACCCGACATATCGTAATATAGGTGCAAAAGTGGATTGCTTTTTATGCTTTTACAGAGAAATGGCGCATATTGTAATATATTTCGTGTCATTTGTGCTCAAGTTGATAAATTGTGCCGAAAAAATTTATTGCAACAAGTTTTGTGCACTGACTAATGAGGTAGAGTGCAGAGTGTTAGGCAGAAAAATTGATCCACAATATAGTAAAAAACTCAGTGATGGACTTAAAAGAATATTGTGGTATAGTTAGTCAACGTAGGGGTAGGAAACTACGCGCAACGCTCCCTCGGAACGGAATGTGAACGATGGAGGAGTGGTCAAAGTCATGTGACCGACGTGTTTTTTCCGCATTCACCAATTGAAACTGAATAAGATTCTGGTGTCTGTCCTCCCGCAAATAATTTTTGGGAGTTGATTAACATGACAAAGTATTTTTCCTGGCGTAGTCCTAAGCTGACTACCAAGACGTTGACGGTAGCTGCGATGCTGATTGCAGTGCAAGTGGTACTAGGGAAGCTTTCCGTAGGTGATGCCCAGGTCCTCAAAGTTGGTCTGGGTTTCATTGGAACTGCGATGATCGGGTATTTCCTGGGACCGTGGTTAGGCGGTATGGTGATGATCGTTGATGATATCATTGCCAATACGATCCTTTCGACGGGCGCTGGTTTCTTCCCGGGGTTCACGTTGAGTGCTTTCATCTCGGGGGTGATTGCCGGGTTGTTCTTGCACCAACAACGGATTAGTTTACCACGGCTATTTGCCTACGAATTGGTCCAAATCACGATTACGAATGTGATTTTTAACACTTTGTGGCTGCACATCATACACGGGGCACCATTTACCCAGTTGTTTTGGGTACGGTTGCCGAAAGAAGTGATCAGTTGGCCGGTGGAAAGTCTGGTGGGCTTTATTGTCCTTGGGGCGCTAGTTCGGGCATTAAGAGCACGGAATATCTCGGTGAATTAAATTAGATAACTAAGTTTAAGTGGGCACCTTGCTCCAGCTGAAAGAAACAGGCGGAGTGGGGTGCCTTTTTGTTTGCAGCAGTATTAGGCATGTCGAGCGTATTTTTTGCTCTTGTGGATAGCCTAAGCATAATGATAATATAAATATGTATATTGTCTTTTTGTAGTTTTAATCATTGGGAAACAAAAAGACAACTGAATACATAGAATACAATTGAACGAAAATGATATTAAGCGTCGATCACAGGTGCATATATAGTTATGGATCGGTGAAAGAAAACGCGATTATTTTGAATGCCGTTGGCGAGGCTGGCGGACTCGTACCTGCCAGATGAAAACGGCATAGAGCAATGAGGTTAGAATAATGAAGAACAAGCAGGTAGGCGATAAATTTCCTACGTTTGCTGTTTTAATGACAGTTTATGAAAAAGAACAGCCAGCATTTTTAGACCGCTCTTTACGTAGCGTGAGCGAACAGACAGTCCGCCCTGACCAAATTGTCGTGGTGACTGATGGGCCTTTGACACCTGAATTAGATCGGGTGTTGGCGCACCACCAAACTGCATTTGGAGAAGCATTTAAGATTGTTCGCCTGGCAGAAAATAAGGGTCGGGGCCGGGCATCACAAGCCGGAATTGACACGATTACTACGGAGTGGATTGCCCGTATGGACTCGGATGACATTTGTCTACCTGATCGGTTTGAAAAGCAGCTGCAAGCAATCGTTGCACATCCTCAAGTGGCAGTGGTTGGTGGCTATGTCCTAGAGTTCGCTGATGAAGAAGATAATATCGTCGGCAAGCGGAAAGTTCCGTTGACTAATGATGAGATTCGTAACTATGCCAAGTACCGTAATCCGATCAATAACCCGGCAGTGATGTTCAAAAGGGAAGCTATCCCTAACTTAGGGGGCTATCCGACGATGAATATCCTTGAGGACTATGACTTGTGGATTCGATTTATTGCCAACGGTTATGAACTGATGAACTTGCCGGAATACCTCGTTAAGATGCGGGTCAGCTCCGGGATGTACTCCCGGCGCGGGGGGATGGACTTCCTCAAGACCTATATCAAGATGAAGCGCAAGTGGCGTCAGATGGGCGTAGGGGACTGGAAGTCCGAGCTCACCAGTAACGTTGCGATGACCGCCAATACGTTGTTGCCTGATAAGGCCCGTAAATTGATCTATCAAAAGGTACTACATAAAAATTGTAGATAAGTGAAGAAAGCTCGCAGTGCCAACGGTGATTGGTACTGCGGGCTTTTTAAATAAAAAATAAAGTTAAATATTACCTTGTTTACTATTACTTTTGATAGAGTAAGCTGCAGACAATGCGGAATGAAAGATTTCAATAATCTGTAATCGTTGTTTATTGCGTTGTGAAAGTAAAATTAAAATATATATTAAAATTATTAAGCAGGTGGCTATGATTGGCGAATAAGTATAGGGCAATAAATCATGGAAATTGCGAATATGTAAGCTGTTGAAGTTAATGTTAAATAATGTAAAACCTTTTACAAGACTAGGCACATGATACAGGAGAGCGAGAAGGCAAAAGCTTATAGTAAGAGAAAATATAGCGTTACTATCTATATAGCTTTTATATATGTGTGTTGGGGAACTATTTTCCATAAAGTTCTTTAAAAAGGCCAATTCTGAAAGCGAAAGTTCTGTAAAATTACAGGTCAGCAATTTACATAAGTAAAAACGATTAATATTTTTGTCACTATTGAGATACCAGATTAACTGCCCTTTTGGGGGTAAAACAACTTTTTTGTCAAGAAAGTGTAGTATTTCAGAAAAATAGTCGCTACTTAAGCGTATGAAAAAGTAAGAATTAATATCATTCCATGTGATCCATTGCTTCTTTTTATGAGCAATTAAAATTTTAGAAAACAGTTTGTCTATTATATTACTTAGAAAAGCAATGAACTTTATCGCTACATAAAATCCTATAATTTCTATGATAATGCATAAAACACAAAGTAAAGAAAAATATGCATTTCAAGCTCCGTTTTGTTTACGAATTTATATATTTATATATAAATTATATGACATAAACCAAACAGCAACAACATTTATAATGAGAGTGTTTTTATATTATTAAACAATAGGTGAATTATTAGCCTGTCATCTTTATATAAAAAGTGGTGGTTTAATTTTTTCTTAAAAATCATGTACCGTAACGGTCTGTAATGATTCTGATATTGAGTGAGATCAAGTGATAGTGGTAATATTAAACCGTATATTGCCTTTTAGCAGCAAGCTTTGAGGCATAGTCAAGATTATGAAAACTAGCACCAGAAGCGCTAAGAAAGAATTAGGGATTGAAAGCAATGAATCAACCAAAGATTTCAATATACGTGCCGGCGTATAACTGTGAAACTACGATTACCAAATGTTTGGATAGCCTGCTAGCCCAGACATATCCACAAGCTGAGATCGTAGTTGTAAACGACGGTTCTACTGACAAAACGGGAGAAATACTCGCCAACTATGCTACTTCTTGCCGGGTGATTACCCAGGCTAACCAAGGTTTGGGGAAAACACGGCGCAATGCTATTGCAGCTTGCACAGGTGAATATGTGGCGACAGTTGACGCTGATGATTATGTCACTCCCAACTGGCTGACAGACTGTATCACAGCTATGACAGAGAACAACGCTGATGTGGGGATGTTTGGTTTTGTATCAGTTGACCAGGAAGGGCATGAGCTAAAGTACGGGCTCAAGCGCGAATACCAAGCAGAACTACTCTCCAGTGTTGAAACCGTTCAGCGCCTAGGAAAAGATGAACTCAAGAACATGAGTTGGGGCTTCATTACGAAACGTGAATACTGGTTGCAGGTACTCGAACACCTGACTGCCAGCAGATACTATGAGGATGTAGCTTCAACCTATAAGGTTATGATGCAGGCTAACCGCGTAGCATTGATTCCAGGGACCTACTATTATTATGTTCAAGCAGAAGGAACAATTACCAAGACTCCATCCATAAACCAGGTAACTGACTTGGAACGGATCAAGCAGCAGCTCCAAGCCGATTTAACCGGCCCTTATCAACCCTTATTAACTGATTGGATCTTCCATATTACCATGATGCAATACCAGATTCTTTCATTAATTGGGGGTCACGGAACGCAGCTCAAGCAGCTCAAACAAGATATCCTGGCTAATATTCCAGCCGGCATGAGCAAAGCTGAACGGATCAAAGTCTTGTTGGTGCGGATGAACTTATACAGCCACTTCTATGGCAGCATCAAGAAACTGAGAAATATTTAGTGGGGATTAATGATGAAATTAGTAGTATTAACACGCCAATTTGGGATGTATACCGGAGCGACTGTTTCGACGATCGAGTTGTTAAAACGGATCAAGGATAAGTTTGCCAGGGTGGTAGTCGTTACCATGCGGACTGATGGGACCCAAGTTGCCGGGGTTGAGTTCAAAATGGTTGCTAAAAGTCGTGACCTGAAAACTACTGCTCAACAACTAGTTGCAGGGGACCCAGAATGGGTAGGGTATTCAGACGACCATTTTGGCTGGATGCTGGCGGACGCTAACGTCCCCTATATTCATACCTACCATGGGAACTGGCCGGATGTAAAATATCAAAGCGGACAGATGTTTTTGAAGTCGTTTTTCTTCATTCCGATGTATAAAAAAACAATTCGCAAGGCGGCAGTAACGGTCAACGTTTCACATTATATGGAAAAACGGTTCTCGGGGCAGTATGCCCAACGATCTACCGTCATCTATAATGGGATCAAACAAACGGGAGATCAGGCCAAACAACAACCAGAACATGACCGCTTAATGATGGTAGGAAATGTTGATAAACGAAAATACGGCTATGCGGTAGCAGTTTTCAAACAGGTGGACCCAACTCGGATGCCTCCGGTCGATATCTATGGTAAGATCGTTGATGAAAAAATTGCTACTGAGTTACGGCAATATCCATTTGTCCATCTGCAAGGTCAGGTTGATCGGATCGAATTCAACCAATATACCAAGTTCCTGTGTACCTCAGCGAGTGAGAACTTACCGGTTTCAATCGTAGAAGCTTTACTGCAACGGGTACCAGTTATCAGTTTTGATGTTGGTGGGATCAAGGAAGTGGTTACTCCCACTCGGGGCCGAGTGGTGGCACGCGGGGACCTAACAGCATTTGAGCAGGCACTTTTTGCGAACGGTACATATTCATTTGCTGGCGATGATTTGGCTGATACGTTTAATTGGGACAATTCTGCACGTAAGTACTATGAATTATTTAAGGGATTAAGGCGGTAGAAATCATTGAACGAGAGAGATATGCGAAATATATATAATTCAATCATATGTTTAGCGTATGGGATTTTTGTAGTAATTCAGGTGAGTTACAATTCATACTTTATTACTAATGGCGCCAAAATAGTCTTCTATGCCCTTCCTTATCTAGGAATGTTAGTATTGTTGGGATTAATCGTCTTGAATATTCCCTTCTTCTTGACTAATAGGCGGTCGGTGGCGCTTTTTATAGTGATGGCCCTCCTGTTTTTACTGACTTACCGGCATACAGGATACGACCAGATCTTGTACATTTATTTAGTGCCGTTCATAGTGCCAGCAGTCGGGGGCGAACGCCTACTCCTAACTGATTTCAAGGTCAGAACGATTGTGACATATTTGATAATCATTCTTTCACCTGTATTGGGGACAGTTAATATTTTTAATGCCAGCACAGGCAGATGGCGGTATTCATTGGGCTTTTACAATCCTAATAGTGTTTCAACAATGCTTTTGATGATTGCTATGGAAGCAATTGTTTTGCGGAAACTTCTTCCCCAATGGCTTGCTTGGAGCGTTAATATTGTCAGCTTTATTTTGATGGTGGCATTTACACAGTCACGGACAAGTTTATTGATATACGTTGCCTTTTTAGGCTTGCAGATGCTTTTTGAGTATGAAGATAGAATTTTTGGCAAGATTAAATGGATATTAGCAGTCTTTCCCCTACTGCTCTTGGCCTTTTCTTACTTCGTTACTTATAAGTACATGCACCAACCGACAGGGATTTATGCCCTCCTCAACAGCTTACTCTCCAACCGCTTATACTTGGGATCATATTTTATGGAGCGGTATTCGGTTAACATGTGGGGCCAGCAACTCAACTTCCACAATAATGGGGTAGAAGTAGGTACCCTTGATAATGGCTACCTTAATACCTTGTTGCGGAAGGGGTTAGTTCCGACTGTTGCGATTACTGTTATTATTGGTTGGGCCTTGTACAAGTTGTGCAAGCCGAAGTATCGCAAATATTTAGCCCCGATCCTATGTTTAGTTCTAGTGGGAGTGACAGAAAATATACCGTTTAGATTTGGGTACAATGCCTTTTTGATCTTGCTAGCGGTATTGGTAAATAATAAATCACGAGAGGTTGAGGTAAAGTGAAAGTTAGTATAATTGTTCCAGCATATAACAATGCTACGACACTAGAAAAATGTATTACGAGCTTAAGCGTTCAAACATATAGTAATATCGAGATCATCATTATTAATGATGGTTCGACTGACAATACCTCTGCAGTAATAGATCAACTTGCTCAGAATGATGAACGGATTCAGGTAATAACTCAAGAAAATGGGGGATTATCAGCAGCCAGAAACACGGGAATTAAGGCGGCCACCGGTGACATCCTGATGTTTGTCGATGGGGATGATTATGTTGACCCAGATTACTGTCGCCTAGCTGTGGAGAATATGACTACATATGAATCTGACATCTGTATCATGGGTTATTTGCGGGAAGAAGGAGCCGCAATCGAAAAGCACCTCCTAGCTCATCCAGTGGGCTTGATGGCTAAGGATGAAGTCATGGTCAAGACTTCCGATCTTGATATGGGGAACTTTGTTGGGTGTAAAGCCTTTCGAGCTCATCTGTTTGAACATGTCCAGTTCTTGGAAGGCAAGAATTATGAAGATATCCGCATTTTCTATCAGTTGGTAGAATTAGCGGCTAAGATCAGTTACTGTCCCGTGACAACCTATCACTATGTCCAACATCCTAATAGCATTGTGACGACGCTCAGTAAGCGAAACATTCGTGACTCGCTCGAAGCAGCGGCTGTCCAGTATGAATATTTTGCACGAAATTACCCTCAAGCAGCCCAAGCAGCGCATGAATATCTCCTGGTGGTGGCAGTGCGTTACTGTCTATACATGGAGCACGATGACCTGTATTACCAAGCCCAACGGTACCTGCGGGAAATACCAATTCCGGCCGGGTTGAAGAAGAAGTATCGCTGGCCGATGATTTTGTTCAAGCGACTGCCATTTACTTGGGGGCTCGTACGGTGGGCGGCACAACGCCTCCAACCAGCAAAGTAAGGGTACGAAGATGAAAGAAGCAACAGTTGATGTTATTGTAACTGTCCATAACAGTGAAAAATACCTAACAGCTTGTCTGAATGCGCTGGCTTCCCAGACTTATCCGCAGGTCAACTTGATTATTGTTGATGATGGGTCACAAGACCATTCATTGGAGTTAATCAATGAATTTAAGCACCAAACCGAGTTGCCAGTGCAGGTACTGCACAACGATGAGGGGCACGGAGTTTCTCATGCCCGCAACCAAGGTTTGGATGCTGCTAGCCATGATTATGTAACATTTGTTGATGATGATGACGTTGTTATGCCTGATCACATTCAGATCCTGGTGGCAGGGATGGACGACCAGGGGGGACTATCTGCTACGAGTTATCGTCGGACCAAGGATATTCCCGCGACCTTAGCGGAAATAGATAATACCCAGGTTCACCAAGCCCAGGTAACAACAGTAAAAATTGGGGAGTATATCTTAGGCTTTAACAAGTTCCAGGGTTATGTTTGGAACAAAATGTTTGCCCGTTCTGTTCTGGAAGAACACCAGTTACGTTTCAATGAGCACTTGTTTATGTGTGAGGACCTTGAGTTTGTTTGCCGTTACCTAATGCAGTGTGGGGCAACTTCCCATACGGTTTCTGAAAATATCACCTATGTTTACCGTCTTAACGAAAATAGTATGGTTGAACGCCGGTTGACAGCTGAGGATGTCCTGCGCAAGGGGCAAAATGAACAGGATGCCTACCAGTTGATCACTACTGAAATGCAGGCAGCACCGGCACTGGCAGCCAAAGTAGCGCAAAAAAAGGTGGTAGTTACGACCAACCTGATCAAGGCACTGTATAGCACTGGTGCTAACCAGAAAGCAGCTACATTTTATCGGGCTTTACGGCCGTTACTACGCAAGCAATATTGGCGGGTTGTTTTTGGCGGCTTTGTCCCGGTGAAAGACACAGTGCATTTTATTATTGATACAGCACAGAACTATTTTAATTATAAAGGAAAGAAAAAGTAGGTATGAAAAGGTTAGTAATTGCGGGCCCTCTTCCTGACCGTGATGGCAAAAGTGTTGGTGGGGTGGCCGAGTTTGATTTGATGGCTGCCAAAGCATTGGCACCTTTCTTCGAAGTGATCGTCGTCACAGCTACTGCGAACCCAGAAGGGGATCCAGCGTTTAAAACTGAATGTACAAAAGGACTCTGGCAAATTAAAGCCCGAATCAACCAGTTGCAGCCTGACTATATCCTGTCGAGTTTGCAGTATAGTTTCCCTGTGGCCTTTGCTAAGGGGGGATGGAAACTACATTTTGTTCACGGCTTTGTTAATGCGGCTAACTATCCGTTGATGAAGCGGTTAGTGTGGTGGATATTAAACAAACTGGTGCAAAAGCGGTTTGATTTGCAAGTGGGAAATAGTGCTTTTACTCAGATGATCAACCGTGAGATGTTGACCAACCCTGTTGACCAGGCCCTGCCTTTAGCGATCCAAGACGCCTATTTTGACCCTTATCCTCAGAATGAACGGGACATTGATGTGATCTATGTCGGGCGGATTGTGAAGTCTAAGGGGATTGCCAAGATTATCCGTGCCCTCCAGTATCTTCCCCAGGGGACCAAGATGACAGTGGTTGGGGATGGGGCTGACCGCAAAGAAATGGAAGCTTTAGCCCAAGAGTGTGGGGTCGATGTTACTTTTGTTGGGAGCAAGCCCCGCCAGGAAATTATTAACTATTATCGCCGGGCTAAGGTCTTTGTTTCATTAAACGCTGCCGAACCGTTTGGCTTAACTTATATCGAAGCTTTGACCCAGGGGTGCAAGATCCTCTGTCCAATTACGGGTGGCCAGGTGGAAAATCTTCTTGCCTACCGTGAGCGGGTTGAGTTTGTTAGTCAACTCACCCCTAAAGCAATTGGCACTAAAATGACCACCCTACTAGCTAGAAAGGTAGCTCCAGTTGATTTGCAAGCTCTAAGCACCAAGTATTCCAGCCAAGCCTTTGGGCGTAATATGAGTGAGATAATAGAAGGGGTAGGAAACGCACATGAAGATTGATTTTGTGATTACATGGGTGGATAGTACTGATCCCAAGTGGTTGGCTAAAAAGGATCAGTACGCCAATGTTAAATCTAATTACAGTGATAGCAAGACCGCAGAACGTTTTCGTGACTATGGCACCCTGCGTTACCTGTTACGGAGTATTGAAAAGTATGCTCCCTGGGTTAACCATGTCTTCTTGGTAACTGACAACCAGCGTCCGGAATGGCTCCGTGATACTTCTAAGTTAACGGTGATCGACCATACGGACTTTCTCAAGCCGGATGATTTGCCGGTCTTTAACTCCAATGCGATCGAATTAAGCTTAGATAAGATTCCCGGTTTAGCGGAACATTTTGTTTATTTCAATGACGACGTCTTGTTGAATAAACCAGTTAAACCAGCAGATTTTTTTGACGACAATGGTGCTCCGCGCGATACGCGGATCTACTTCAGTTTACGGCCGAAAGAGGACTTTGATTCCATCCAGTTTACCAATTTGAAACTGATTAACCGTGATGTGATCAAGGGACAGTGGCCCCTCACCAAGAAGGGGTTGTTTAACCGTGGTTACGGGCGCAACAACCTCCATAATTCCTTGCAATTATTGCGGAAATGGGTCACAGGTTACTACAATCCTCACAGTGCCTTTAGTTTTACCAAGAGTGATTTTCAGCAGGCACGAGAACTCTGGGCACAAGAGTTTGCCCAGACCAGTACCCACCGCTTCCGCAAGCAAAATGAGATTTCCTTGTGGCTGATTTGCTATTTGCGTATGGAATTAGGGCAGTTTGCCCCACGGGCACTGACATTTAGCCAATATTACACAATTACAGATGGGGATCGGATCCAAAGCGATCTGCAAGCAGCAAACCACAAAGTCCTCTGTATCAACGATACCGAAACAGATAACTATGTGGCCGATATTACCAAACTCAACCAAGCCTTGGCGGAGAAGTTCCCCACCAAGTCAATCTTTGAACGATAAAGGAGAAGGCTGTGAAGTCTAGTAGAACACATAACGCATTAATTAACTCATCCGTGTTAGCGGTCCTGCAGGTTTTGACGATCTTGCTCCGCTTTGTCACGCAGACAATCTTTATTCACTACCTGGGTAAGAAGTACCTGGGGTTAAACGGGTTGTTCTTGAATATCATCAACATACTAGGGTTTGCTGACTTAGGAATTGATACTTCGATTGTCTATGCTTTGTACAAACCATTGGCCGAGCATGACGAAGAAAAAGTCACCGCTTTAATGAACCTTTTCCGGCGGGCATACAATGTCATTGGTTTAGTTGTGGCGGGGGTAGGGATCATTCTCTTGCCTTTCTTACCCTACTTGATCAAGGACTACCACGCAGTTAGCCATATTCCAATGTATTATTTACTGTATCTGGCTAATGCGGTTGTCAGTTATTTCTTTACTTATAAGCGTTCGCTATTGATCGCTGACCAGCAGGAATACGTTAGCTCGTTGAACCAGTTCAACTTTACTTTGTTACAGACGATCTTCCAAGCAGCTGTTCTGTTTGTGTTTAAGGCATACTCACTATACCTATGGGTGGCTATCATCTGTACCTTGTTGTCCAACTTACGGATCTCACGAAAGGTGGATAAGCAGTACCCATACTTAGCCAAGCACAAGCATGAACGGGTTAGTCATGAAGAGTTTGTTAGCATCCGCAATAATGTAGCGGGGATGATTGGAGCTCGGATCGGAAGTGTGGTTGTTCGGTCGACCGATAACCTCCTCCTTTCGACTTTTGCGGGGTTAGCGGTTGTAGGGATTTATTCCAACTACCTCCTCATCGTCAATAGTGTTGTCAGTGTTTTGACCAAGTTGGTTAGTTCGGTAACTGCCAGCATCGGGAACTTGATCGTTGAACGGGAGGACCAGGATGTTCGCCGGGTTTATCTGGATCACTTTATGATCAATTTCTTCTTGGTAACTTTGACAGCAGGTTGCTTACTGACGGCTTTCAACACCTTTATTCAATTATGGGCTGGACCTAACTATGTCTTACCAACGGTAACGGTAGCGGTAATTGCTATTAATTATTTTGTTGATATGCTTCGGCAGACCAGCATTACGTTTGTTAGTGCCTATGGGCTCTTTGTGCCGAACGGGAAGAAGTCTGTTTTTGAAGCAATTATCAACTTGGCACTGTCACTCTTTCTTTTGGTGGGCTGCCATTTGGGGATCGCTGGGGTCTTGCTGGGGACGACGTTAACCAACCTGTTGCTTAACTCATGGTTTGAGCCATGGATGATTTATAGCCGTGGTTTTCGGTCACAAAGACAATGGTTTAAACGTTTTTACTTCCGAACTTACTGGATGAACATGGTATTTATGCTAGTGGTACTCTTCTTGATCAATTGGGGGATCACTTGGCTTGATCAGATGTTGCACTTCAACTTGGTTATCCAGTTGGTATTCAATCTGGCCGTGATGGTGCTTAGCCTGTTGATAGTTCTCACTGTGGTATACGGCCGGACACCAAGCTACCAGTATATGTGGAACTTAGTAAAAAAGTTTAGAAAGATAATTTAATGATTTGAGTTAGAGTACGAGGGAATTTTACTATGGGGTATAAGAATGTGATGGCTAATTCAAAGCCATTACTCTCGGTCATTGTTCCAATTTATAATGTTCAAGACTACGTTGCTGCGGCGTTGCAGTCCTTACAAGAACAAAGCTTTACCGATTTTGAAGCGATTTTAGTGGAGGATAAAAGCACTGATGATTCGCTAGCTGTGATTCAGAAGTTTGCTCATGAAGACCCACGGTTTTATATTATTCAACATAAAACCAATCAAGGGGTAGCGGCTGCACGAAACGTGGGGTTAGAAAACGCACAGGGGGAGTATATCTATTATTTTGATCCTGATGACTTATTACCTCACGATTTTTTGAAGAACATGATGGCAGCTATTCAAAAGACAGATATTGATATTGTTTGCGCCAATACGAGCAATTTTGCCTGGAATACCGAACCAGAGTGGCGACAGGAAACCACAGTAACCGCCCAGGAGGTGATCGATCGGGATGAGTTGTTACAACGCTTGTTACCATATAAGATCGAAACCACAGCCTGGTCCTATATTACGAGGCGGAAATTTATCGGTGATGTCCGTTTTTCTACCGGACGTTTGTTTGAGGATGAAGACTACACGGCTCAACTTTTTACTAAGGCACGGCGGGCTTGTCTCTTGCATATGGCCCCCTTGGGCTACTGTCATCGGGTAGACCGGCCAGGATCAATTATTGATCAAAACAGAAGTGGCAAGACATTGCAAGGTTTTGAAGATTTGCAATATATGCTGGAACGGAAATATCAAACTTGTTATGCAGTTATGGGAGAAAATCCTCAGCTCCTTATGTGGTATTACCGGTTAGTTTATCGTTTGTTGAAGGAATACCGTTGGCTACTAAAGGATATGCCAGAAGAACGGACAGCTTTACTTGCTAAACTACGGTGGAGTTATCGGAAAGTAGAGCCTAGTTTATCTTTACGTGATCGGTTGACATACCTGGTGCTAAAATTACGATATTTTACCATTTAAAAATAATGATTATTATAAAAAGGTGAATAGAAAATAATTTTTTCAGCAAGTCGTCGACCTAAGTCAAGACGACTGTTGGCTTAAAGTGCGGCGACTGGTGGTTATTTTCCCCTTATCTGTGAAACATTAGTGAATAAAGACCAAGGTTATAAAAAAGTCTAAAAATTCAAAAAGCACTAGAAACTACGTTACTGAAAGCGTTGATTTCTAGTGCTTTTTGTTGTTCCTATTGATGTAGTTTCATCTAAAAACTGCTTTGTGTAGTAAATTAATTATTCAGATTTTTAACCTTCAAAATTATTCAAATAATTGAGGATCCGCATCGTATAGTTGGGGTCGTGGTAGTCCTTTAGTTCATCCCGTAATTCGGAAAGGTTATCCGTAATAACACCATTGACACCCAAGAAAAGCATCCGTTGCATACTGTCGGAACTGTTAACTGTCCAGACGTACACCGGCTGGTGGTGGAGTTCGGACAGGAGGATAAAGCTATCATCCAGGGTTGAGTATTCCATCGAATAGAAACTAGCGTTGGTATTAGGATAAGTCAGGTTATACGGTTGGATATATCCGATCTTGAGCGCAGGTGCATGGTGGCGAACCTGTTGGACTACCCCGTAGTCCAGGGAGTGAAGCTCATAGTGATCGCGCTGAAGGCGGTGAGCATACTTAGTCAAGAAGTTATGCACTAGCTGGGGTGAATCAGCAGGGGTAGTCTTGATTTCGACTAGGAGCTTTTGGTGGAGCTTCTCCGCTGCTGTTAGGTACTGGTCAAAGCTTGCCACGGGTGCTTCGTGTCCGTCTTCGCGGGCGGTCAGTCGGGTCAATTGTGCCAAAGTGAGGTCGTGGGGCCTTTTGTTAACCCCGGTTAACTTTTTGAGGTTTTCATCGTGCATCACAACAAACTGGTGGTCTTTGGTTTCGTGGATATCCATTTCTACGTAATCGGGATGTTCTTTGGCGGTCCGCTTGAGGGCCGGGATGGTATTTTGGACCCCGTTATGGTCATCAACCCCGCGGTGGGAGATCAATAGAGGACGGGCCCCACCACTATTTTTGAGGTAGAAATAATTGCTGGGGATCGCTAAAAGCCCAAGAATAATTAAGGCCCCAACAACTAAGCTGGTCATTTTTCCCCGCGGTGGCTGGGAGAAACTAAAATTATACCCCGGACTGCTAAAGGGGGCGGCTACCAAAGAAAGAGTTACCACAGAAAACCACATTTCCAAAAGGCTATGTCCCACTTCCATGATAGTCAGGCCTACGGTTGCCAAATAGAGGGGAAAAGGCTGTGGTAACCGATCCCATCCCACTTGGGCGATAATCACGATGACAATCACTGCTACCAGCATTAATCCCAGGAGCAAAGCAGCACCCAAGATTTGCTTAAGCAGTACCCACCACTGTCCCCGACTGGTCATTTGCCAGCTAGTTTTGATACTCTGGCTGGCAGAACGCCGATCCAAAATTAGCAGGGGGAGGACATAAACTAAGCGGAGACCGATGAACATTGCGCCGATAAACAAGACGCTATAAGCAGTTGCCATTAAGGGACCACTAAAGATAAAGTCTAAAATGAACCCAGGGACATGCACCTTAGCGAATAGTTGGGTCTTAAAGACAAAGCTAGCACCGGGGAGGAGTAATAAAATATAGCCCAGAAGAACGAGGAGGGCCGCTGGGCGGAGTCGCCGGACAGCCCACCATGAATCACCCAGGATACTTCCGAAGGAAAAACGGCGTTGCTGGATAGCCTGAATTCCCAAGAGTAAAAAGGCGAACTGCCAGTAGCCGACGATCAAGATCAGGAGCAATTCTCCAACTAAAGCCAAGGAAACCCATGGGTGCTGGGTGATCAGCATGGTAATATTGGTCAACGTGAAGACCGGGACCTGACCGAGGTGGAGGAGGTAGGTCGCTAACAAACGAAAGAAGGGAATAAAGATCACTTCAAGCCCGATACTGATCCCAGTAAAGAGCAGGACGTAGTTCCACCAGTGAGTGCGAAACTCAGCATTAAATTGTCGGATAGTTGTGTATGGCATGATTGTTCCCCCTAATGTTAAATAACTATGTCTATCATAGCTAATTTGCGCTTGAAAATAAAAAAGAAGACTCAAAAACAGGTTACTGCTGCTTTTGAGCCTTATGGGCGCTTACGCCAGGTTATTTCTTTTTATTGTGGCGGAATAGGTCAGGCTTTGGAACCGGACGCCGCTTCGTTTTGGCATTATAGATCTTACGCTGCACCATGTATTCATGGTGGTTTTTGTTAATGAAAAGCGGGGTTGATTCTTCGACCACATTGCTAAACTCCAGTCCGTACCATGCAACCGGAGAAGCAGTGATGTTTTGAAGGAAGATCCGCGCAGCGATCAAGCGCCGATCAGCTGGCTTGATATCTGAAGTAGTCAGGTCAGCTGGTTCCTCATTGACAATAACGAACCTGAAGCCCCCCACCTTCCGGTCTTTCATCGTGGAATACTTCGGCGTTTGCGGAGGCAAAATTCCCTGGTTGATCAGGTTGTTAACGACTTGCCGCAAGTAAACAGAAACACTCTGTGTCCGCCGAAAACCAAGGTAGAGCTGGACATTGACGATGTTTTTAGTTCCCAACATATCAACAGTGTAGTTACTTTCAAATGGTTTGTCAGTTTCGTTGACTGTCACAAACCAATAAACCTGGGCCCGTTTTGGTCCCTTGTCGAGAATGGAGTACATTGCAGACCGCTTGATCCGGTAGTTGTCTTTGACCTTAGTCATGTAAACTAAGTTGGTTGTATACAGAGGAATATCTTCGTCATTAGCCAATTCGGTTAATTGAGGGATGAAATCTTTGAGGGATACATATTCGCTTTCTGCTTCGTATGCGTCCCGACGCTTGTTCCCAAAGTACCAGATGTACATTACGGCTAAGATTGCCAACAGAATCAAGAAAGTGACATACCCACCGTGGACGAACTTCACAACACTAGCGATGAAGAAGATAGTTTCGATAGTGAGGAAGAACGCACTCATCAGGATGGCAAGAGCCCGGCTGATGTGGTGTTCGATATATTCAAATAACAAGACGGTTGTCATCAACATGGTAATAGTGATTGCCAACCCGTAGGCTGCTTCCATGTTTTCTGAACTTCTGAAGAACCAAACAACGCCAAGGGTGATGATACAAAGGATCCAGTTGATGTCACCAATATAGATCTGGTTGCGGACGTCACTAGGGTGTTTAACAATCATCCGCGGCAAGAACTTCAACCCGATGGCTTCGCTGACTAGGGTGTAAGACCCAGTGATCAATGCTTGGGAAGCAATGATCGCTGCCAAAGTGGCGATGATGATGGCGGGTAGTTGCCAGTGACTAGGTAGCATTGCATACAAAGGGTTGACTGCCCGGGTACCACTAAACTTCGGGTTGGAAATATTGTCCATCATCCATGCCCCCTGACCCAAGTAGTTGAGGGTCAATGCTGTCAGCACCAGCGGCCATGTTGCATAAACGTTTCGTTTACCCACGTGTCCCATGTCAGAGTAGAGCGCTTCAGCCCCAGTTGTTGCTAGGAAAACAGCCCCGAGGATAAAAATTCCGGCTTTGTTATGCGGACTAAACAAAAGGGCAATGGCATGGTGAGGCAAAAGGGCAGCAATCACTTCGGGGTGTCGGTGGATATTAGCCACCCCAGCAATAGCCAAGAAGCCAAACCACAGGATCATGATCGGACCGAAGCCCTTGCCGATGAACCCTGTCCCAAAGCGTTGCACCATAAAGAGAGCCAGCAAAATTCCGGTAGTGATCAGGAGGACCAACATCTGCGAGTTAGGAAAACTAAAGAAACTAAAGTCTTTACCTTTCAACCCTTCGACGGCCGAAGTGACCGTCACTGCTGGAGTCAAAGTTCCATCAGCGAGGAGGGCTGCGCCCCCGATCAGAGCTGGTAAAACAAGCCACTTGCCGTAGTTTCGAACTAGGGCATAAAGGGCGAAGATCCCGCCTTCACCGTTGTTATCGGCGCGCATTGCGATCAAGACATACTTAACAGTAGTGATGAGCATTAATGTCCAAAAAATAAGTGAAATTGCACCAACGATGTATTCAGGAGTGACGTTGCGCATCCCGCCAGCATCATTGATGATCGCGTTCATAACGTAGAGAGGGGAGGTCCCGATATCGCCGTAGACGATTCCGAGTGTTACCAGCATCCCTGCTAACGATATTTTATTGAGTGATTTAGCATCCATGATAAATGCCTCCATATTTTCTCCAAATCTTACCAGTGATTATAACATGTTAATGCACTTTGCGCCGAAAAAACCAAGTAGAAGCGCAATTTATCGGGAGTGAGTAGTCAAAAGATGGTTAACTTTTACTAAAATTGCACGAAAAAGATGAAAAATCTCGTCCCCAACCGTTATTATAGACTGAGGAAAAAGAAGAAAGAGGTGGACTGATGGTTCCAACGCGTTCACAAAGGATGGGAGAAATAATGCGTGAATATCCGTTGACATTAGCGTTTGCAGGGCTAGCTGTTTTGTATATGTTGATCGTTGCGAATAGTTTCGTTGCAGCGCTGTACTTTATCATGTGGAGTGCTGGGCCGGCATTTATTGGGGAAACTATTGTCCGGTATCTAGTTGACCGCAATGCGGTTGCACAATATAAGCTAGCTGAACTCCTGGTTGCAGTAGTGCAATTAGCGTTGACCTGTGGTGGGTTGTGGTTTTTCTATACCTTTTTAAACTAAGGGATATATAACTACAACTAGCACTTGGAACAGGAGCTAATGAACAAGTGAATACTAACTGAACTGCTAGGCATTCTCACCGTTGTTGAGATTGCCTCTTTTTATAGGATGAAATATTGACAAAACTGTCTCTTTCCCGCTAATATTAAGGTTTGTACAAGTGTATTTTAAAGTTGGTTAATGCTGGTGGCTGAGGAGAAAAACCACCCATACGGAGGAAAATTATGGATACGGAACAACAAGAATATCGGCGTCCGCGACACCCCCAAAAGAAACACCACTGGGGACGGTGGTTCTGGGGTGTGATCGGGGTCTTAGTGCTCATTGCTTTGTTCTTTGCTGGCAAAGCCTGGATGAACGTCCGCAATGCCACTTCGAAGATGTATACCCCAAGTGGGGCTACTTCTAGCGCTGAGCTGTCGAGTAAATTAGGGGACGGAAAACCCGTTAGTTTCTTACTGTTAGGGACTGATACGGGGGCTTTGGGTCGCTCATATAAGGGGCGGACCGACACCATGATGGTGATGACAGTCAACCCGCAAAAGAAAAAGACAACGATTGTCAGCATTCCGCGTGACATGCGGGTAAACCTTGCCGGTGACTCAGAGAATTCCCCGGCTAAGATCAATGCTGCTTATACTTATGGTGGAGTTAAGGAAGCAATCAACACTGTCAAAGATTATTTCCATGTGCCAATCAACGGTTATCTATTGGTTAACATGGGAGGCTTGGAAAAGGCAATTGACCAAGTAGGTGGGGTCACAGTTACTTCACCGTTGACCTTTAGTTATGACGGATATAGTTTCACTGAAGGACAAGCAACTGAGATGAATGGTGCCAAAGCTTTGGCTTTCAGCCGGATGCGGCATGAAGACCCCCAAGGGGACTATGGGCGGCAACAACGGCAACGTTTAGTCATCATGGCCCTGCTTAAGGAGTCAGCATCATATAAGTCAATCTTGAACAATGATTTCTTAGATTCTGTATCAAGCATGGCACAAACTGATTTGACTATGAGCAACATGACCCAACTGGCAGCACATTACCGGGGGGCCGTTGGTAACGTTAAATCAGATCATGCTCAAGGGAAGTCAGCTAACATTAATGGCATTTCCTATGAAGTTGTTTCATTAGCTGAACGGCAACGGGTAAGTAATGAATTACGCCAATCCTTGGGCCTATCAAAAGTAACATTGAGTGAGGAGTAAGGAACAAATGGATGCACCAGAAGTACAAATTGACTACACATGGTTGTGGCGCTTATTGAAGCGTTACTGGATAATGATTGTGGGAGTCACTGTTGTCTGTGGCGGTTTAGGAGCATACAAAGCGCACGCAAGTAAGGAACAAGTGCAATATGTTGCTGGCGTGCAAGTTTTGATTAATCAAAAAAATCAGCCTACTAAAGTCGAAGCAGTAAACCCTGCTCACGTGATGGGAACGTTCCGTGACTTAGCAAGTAATGAAGGTTTATTACATAAGGCCCAAAAGGCTTTACGGCGGGATGGAATGCACGATGTTGTAACTCATGATTTACGGCGTGCTATCATGGTAGACTTCAAAGAAGAATCCCAAGTATTGGTTATCAGTGCTCAAACTGATAATCCTAAGAGATCAGAATTATTTGCCCGTTATGTAGCCAAGGCCTTCCAGAAGGAATACAAGAATACGGTTAACGGATATCAAATTGAAAAGATCGATGCGACCCCACAAGTTAAAAAAATGGGTGGAGGCCATAAAGGTGGTTTGAAATGGCTTGTCTTAGGCTTAGCTGGTGGTTTCATTGTTAGTTTTGCTTTAGCCTTTGTATTGGATCTGACTGATAAGAAGATCCGGAGTTCCCGAGCAGTTGCCAAACTTGGTTTAACTGACTTGGGTCGCATGGGGCAAGCAGGAGCTGAACCTGAAAACACACGGATTATTCAAGCTAATGTTGATTTGGTCAACACTGGTAAATCCTTGGTGGTGACTGCACCAGCGGGAAACATTGGTCAAGCTGATTTGGCCCTCAACCTAGCTGAATTGTGGGCTAAAAAAGGCAAGCAAGTCCTATTAGTTGATGGGGACTTGCGTCATCCGCAACTAGCTCAACGCTTAGGGGTGACAGCAGACAGTGGTTTGAACGAAATGACTACTGCTGACGACCTGGTGCCAGTTGCCACGACTACTGCAAACCTGCAATTATTACCAGCAGGTAAAGCATTAGCCGCTGATCAGGAAAGCAAGTTTGATCGGGATACTATGCAAAAAGTATTAGAAAAGCTAACCGGTCAATTTGATCATGTTGTGGTAGTAACTCCAGCATTAACAACTGATGCCAGTGCACGGGAATGGGTAGCCTGTGTCACAGGAACAGTGATGGTAGTTCAAAACAATGTTACTACCGTAGACGACATTAGAGAAGCAATGGCAGCCTTAGCTTTAGGTAAAGCTACTGTTTTGGGTTACGTCATGAATAGTGAAAAATAACATTAGCTATTGATAGCCGTGAGGGCATAAAAAAGAGCTGTGAGAATTTTTCTCGCAGCTCTTTTGCTATCTTTACCCAGCACTAAGCTTAAATTATTGGCCGGCTAGCCCGCTGTGGTAGCATAACGTTGAAGTCATATTCTGCCAGCTTTTGCAAACCGTGGTCCTGACTGAGATCAAAGTAAGTGGTCAGGCTTTGGGCAATCATTAAGTTGATCTCTTTTTTAGGATCAAACTGAATGACCGCTACCGGGGTATGAGTTCCGTAGGCCAAGCCAACTTCAAAGGCAGTACCTGAATCCATCTCATTGTCGGCTTCTTCTAGCTTGTAGTCCGCAATAGCGACGACGATGTCAGCCTGATAGATGTGGTTAACATCGAGGCGGAAGGTAGCATCCTGCCAGCCAAGTGAACCAAATTCTTCCTGCGAATAAGGATGTTTTTCTGGAAGAAAGATCTCACCGATCGTAGGATTTTGCTGGAGAGCAGTGACAACTTGGTTGATACGGGTGTGTTGCCCATCACTGAAAAAGGGAGCAGCTAAGTAAACAGATTTTTGTTGCATAGTATTCAATCCTTATTAATAATTTTACAAGATGTAGTGGGATGTTAAATCCTATCTACAAGATAAAGAATCTTTGCTTTATTTTCAATGGGATTCCTAGTATTATTAGGTATGTTATTGTAAAAAACGACTAGCTAAAATCAAACGAAAGGATGCTTCTATCATTTTGATTACGTTATCAGGGATTATTGGTTCTGGGAAGTCAAGCTTGACCAAGATCTTGGCTGAAGAACTCGGAACCACAGCATATTATGAACCAGTTAAAGACAACCCCGTTTTACCTATTTTTTATAAGGGGAATGAGATTGCTGCCAAGAAACGGGCGGCCGGTGATGCCGAAGCCACCAACCCATACGCATATTTATTGCAAACTTTCTTTTTGAATCGCCGCTTTGCGATGATCAAGAAAGCTATGGAAAATGACAATAATGTCTTAGACCGGTCGATCTATGAAGACGAGATTTTTATGAAAATGAATACCGAACTGGGCAATGCTACCCAGGTGGAATATGACATCTACAAGAGCCTGCTCAATAATATGATGGAAGAACTACCCCTGGCTGCCCACAAGAAATCACCTGACTTGATGATTACGATCAAAGTTTCTTATGAAACCATGCTTAACCGGATCAAAAAGCGGGGCCGAAAATATGAACAGGTGGAATTAGATCCTTCCTTGAGCGACTACTATCACCGTTTGCTGAAACACTATGACATCTGGATGCAAGAATATAGTTACTCACCTTTACTGATCATTGATGGGGACAAGTATGACTTCATGGCTAACAAGCATGACCGGGTGGCAGTCTTAGAAACAATTGAAAATAAATTGGTGGAACTGGGTAATTTGACTGAGGCTGACTTTGCCCGCTACCAACAAAAGCACCAAGAGTTTTTGCAATCTTAAGAAAATACCTAAGAAAAGAGGGCGGTATTGATGGAAATGTTAGATGTACAGTATAAGAAAGAAGCACGCCATGCTTTAGCATTAATGCTCGGATATATTATTGTTTTCCAGGCAGTAGCTTCCTTTTCATGGCGCCTTTTTTCTTCGATTTCTACTGCGATGAGTTCAGGGATCCCATACTACCTCGGGGTAGCAGCTGGCTTGTTAGTAATTTTCATTGGTACCAGCAAAATTGACCAGCGAGCGATCTGGCAGCAAATTCGAACTATTCCGCGTAAGCCGACTGCCAGAACGATTGTGACTCTTTTAGCCCTGATAATGCTGGCAAATATGTTTTTTGGGATTTGGAGTAACTTGGTTGAGCATATTTTCCAGGTATTTGGTTTGACAACCAGAGCGCAACTAGAAACTGCTTCTGCCAACGGTAAAGATTCACTGTCGATGATTATTTATGTCACTGTGGTTGCACCAATTTTCGAGGAGTTTATTTTTCGGGGTTACTTGCTCCACTATTTCAGCAAGTACAGCCAAAAGTTAGCTGTGTTTGTTACGGCATTCTTTTTTGGAATCTACCATATGAATATTGCCCAGACACCATTTGCTTTTTGCCTAGGTTTGTTGTTAGCTTATACGGCGCTGACTTACGGTTTGCGGTGGTCGATCTTTGTTCACTTTTGTAACAACGCGTTTGGACAAGTAGTTTCGATCCTTGCTGTTCACTGGGGTGGCGCTATTAATGCAGTCAGCTCAATGTTTATGCTGGTGATGGCAGTGGGTAGCCTGGTCTTTTTAATTCGCCATGCTAGCCAAATCAAAAGCTGGCTTCAAGCCAACGTTATTCCACCCCACTATCTGACCTGGAGCTTACTTAACTGGCCTGCAGGAGTGGCCTATGTTTTATGTGTCATTTCAATCGTCATGGGGCTAGACAGGATCTAGCATTTGCAGCGGATCGTCCTTGCAGTTTCACTAGAAAACACATATCATAATATTAGAAGGGTTTAATATTAGAGTTATCTAGTCGAGAGGTGAGGATAATGGCTTACATGATGAATTACAAACGTATTTTGGTTGCTGTTGACGGATCCCAAGGGTCACGCTATGCATTGGAAGATGCGGTGAACCTAGTGAAGGGAACCACAACTCGATTAGATGTGTTGCGGGTTTTGGATCTCAATACTCTAGAATATGGGGGCGCTGGTGTAGCCTTGGATGGCGAACGGATCTATGAGATTGAACAAGAAGCCGAACAAGAGATGCTACGCTTGCGGAAGGAAATTGTTGAGGAAAAAGGCTTGGATGATAGCCAAGTTTACGTTCATTTGCGCTTTGGCAATCCAAAGCGCATTATAGCGCGTGAGTTCCCTCAAGAATACAAGAGTAACCTGATCGTCCTAGGTTATACCGGACGTAACTTTATCGAGCGGGTTATGATGGGGTCTGTCGCTGCTTATGTGACACGCGAAGCACTGTGTGATGTTTTGACCTGCAAAGGAAATAACGAAACTAAATAGTTAGATTGAATGGTGGTTGCCTAAAAAAGGTGAACCACCTTTTTAATTGTAAGGTAGATTGCAATAAATAACTTGAACAAATTTAATGACGCAGATTAAGCAAAAAGATCTCAATTGGAGTTCGCCAGTTCAAACATTTGAGTGGCCGTGAATTCAGATACCAGTTAATCTGAATCAATTCATCATCACTAATCTCTTCAATTGGCTGACCCTTAGGAATAAATCGCCGTAACACTCGATTACGATTCTCATTACTACCACGTTCATGCGGAGAATAAGCATGGGCAAAGTACAACGGCACGCCGGTATTTTTCTCAATTGATTGGTAGTTGGCGAACTCTTTCCCGTGATCAACCGTCAGTGTCTTGAGATTAGTTC
>NZ_AUHQ01000004.1 GCF_000423265.1 Ligilactobacillus saerimneri DSM 16049
TCTGCACGGATTTATAATTGACTTAATCGTTCCTCAATCATCGCTTTTAATTCTAACAGATCATTTTTGCTGGCAAGCTCTCTGACGTATTTTTTAGCATAGGAACGATATTGGTACAGACGTTTCTTTTCCTTGTTTTTGTCGTCCCATTTTTTGTTAGCTTTCTTTTTTGCATCACTTAATTTGGTCGTCATCTTTTAGTACATCCTTTAACTCTTGATTGCGTTTTTTAACTTTCTTATATCGCGCTTTAACTCTTAAATCTAAATATACGCTAACCACCACAGCAACTGCTAAGACCATGAATAATAATGAACTCATATCTCTTTTATGCTATGATTGAGGTACATGAAACCAAGGCGATTAGATCGCCCTGGTTTTACTGGAGCTATTGTTTACGCTTTAACTTTTGTTCCAGTTTTATGTTTTCTAGCTCTAGCTTTTTAGATTCTGCTCTTGATTTACGGCGTGCAACCTGTCTATCAAGTAAGTAGCTGATTGCTAGAGCTATTATTATGCCCTCTTTTATCATAGCTAACTCCTTTCCTAATTTAGTAAGGCTTTCTTCCTTACATCTATTATGATACACGTTATATAGTGTATAGTCAACCTATTTATACAAAAAAAGCCTAGTTAACCAACTAGACTTTTAACCATACATGTGCGCAAACAAATAGCACACCCACTAATGTTAATGATGCAGATGCTAAAATAATGATTTTTGTGAATCTCTCATCGAATTTATACTTCGAATCATTATTAAATACTTTCTTCATGGCAATAAACAATGTCATTGTTATTAAGTAAATGAGTATCAAATATAATCCACCAACTACTAGAACATAACCGATATTACCCATGGTTGGATTGTTAACGTTCTTTAAGATATTACCAAATACTTGTACTGAACCCATCAACGCAAACGATAATGCCGTAAAAACGCCTAGTATTCCAACGAATTCAGAGTAGATACCACTAACTTTACCTCTGGCCTCGTCTACTTTCGATGTAATATTTTCAATATCCTTAGATACTCTCGTGATATTGTTACTTATATAATCTCTCTGATGACAACTAAGTTTCACATGACGCTCAAAATGTTTTAGATTTTCGTAATGAACAGTAGTTTTTTCTTTACCCGTTAACTTTGTCAACTGTTCAATGGCACCATTATAGTAACCTTCATTTTTCTCATCTAAGTCAAAAAATACTTTTAACAATTGAAAATCTTCGTTACTCAGTTTATAAATAAACTCACTTATACCTGAATACTCTCTACAAGCCTCTTCTTGTTTACTCAATGTAATTAGATTCTCTCTTAAATTTTTAACTTGATTATTTTCATGTGTTCTGTCACGTGCATAATCGATAAAACAATTCATAAACACACTTACTAGTTCTTCATTTTTCATTTTCTTCTCCGATTAGGAATTTTTCATTATCAATGAAGCATGACTCAATTTCTTCATTTGTATAATCCTCAGCTTCAAATGAATGAATTTCGTCTTCATAGTTTTTCCAACTTGAGTGTCTATGAGTTATATCTACTAATTCCCACGGCTCTATATTAATTAGTTTTTCTACTAACTCCTTTAATTCGCTCATTAAATTGTCACTTAATTCAGTAATATTCATTCTCACAGGATTGACATATATGATTCCTCTATCAATACTTGCTTCTTTGAATTCGCTGTTTATTGGAGTTGCGCCATAATTTTTAAAACTTTGATATACCTTTTCTTCCACAGGGCCATATCTCCATTTAGAAAAACTTCCATCGATCAAAGGGGCTCCATAGTTAGACAAAAAGTATCCTTGTAAAAAAAATAATATCTTTTGTAGTTTTAAATTCGTTACTGGATTGCCTTTTTCCTTAGCAATTTCAATTACAAAGTTTGCTACAGCTAAAGGTTTTTGTAATTCGATACTTTCCATAGCACTTCACTCCTTTCAATAAGAGTATATCATAGCCCGTCAAGCTATATTCAGACACAAAAAAGCCTACCATTTCGGTAGACTTCCTTATTACTTCCACACTCTGAGATCTACTTCTCTCTCTGTGATGTCAGCCAGGCATGACGCAAACTGGCAACAAGCAGTCTGTAGTTTTCCATGGATATATCTCACGGAGCGATAGCTTTCATCAGCGATTGTTTCAGGGCTGATGTGGAGTAAGTAGCACTGATAAAGTAACTTAGCTCCTGATTGATTAAGCCGTTCTAAACGCTGATATGCTTCCTTAACTTTAACATCCAAATCAATTAGCTTAATCAATCCGTCCTCCGTTGGATTGCCAGCGACAGTTCCCCGTGGCTCACCAGATATCTGCGGTGACCTCAGACTACTCGGTGACGTACCTAAAGCAAGGCACACCTTAGCATAATCTTCCTTCAAATACTCACGGACTGCCCGTGCAGTTTCTTTTTCGTCCAATCGGGGAAACAACGTTATCACTGCCATCACCTTTTCCTTAAAATATATCCTTTACGCTTTAACTCTGCCTTTAAAGTTGTTAAATGCTTAGTTTTTTTACCTACATCATAGAGGCGACCAATCTCGTCCAAATCGAAATATCCATTAATGAAGTCGCCAGTTTCTGTAAAAATAAGATATTTATATACTGTCGTCGCTGCCTGTTTATTCTTATAAGTCCAATACTCTATCATGTTAATTCCAACCCATGCACAAATTCTTTTGTCATCCCAGTCAGGATGTGCATGCTTTAAAGCTCTTAAGTAGCGGTGCCGATGCTCAGAATCCATTCTAAGAAATTTCCTATGATTCATCGGGCTCTTGGGATCTTTCTTGATCTGCACACTTTTCCAGGCCTTTTCTCGCGCTATCTTTGATCGCCACTTTAAGATAACTTTTACATCAGGATCATCAGTCGGAGCTTCTTTCATGTAACTCGCTCCATAGCGTGCATACAGTCGATCTGTAGCTTGTAGCATTTCTTTTGGTATTTTGCCCATTAGCCCACCTTCTTAACCCGTACGCCCTGCTCTTCGAATTGGATTAAGCGTTTAATATAAACCATTGCCTTCTTCAGATCCTCAATTCCGTTCTTTTGTTGGTATCTGGTTAGGTACTTGATGGCATTTAGTTTATAAAAGCCAACAACTTGCTCTTTCGGGTATGTTGCTTCCATCATGTCAAACAACTCAAACTCGCCGTTAGCATAATGGTCAGGCTTTAGTGCATCATCATACGCCCCGAATTTATCGACCAATGCTTTTATCCCCGCTTTATACAGATAAACCCAGGCCTCACACAAACTCTTACCTTCTTCTGTCCGCATGTTTGTAGCCTTAGTATTAAACTCATCGATTTTTAGACTTGCTGATTCAATTACTTGTTTAATTGCTTGAATGTTCATGGTTAGCCTCCGTTTCGCCACTAACTTGTTCCATCTCATCTAGATATTTCATTGCTTCGTTAATATACTTTAGTGCGAAACTAAAAGCGTCTTCGGCTTCCATAGCGTTTCTAACCGGTGCTTTTAATTCGCTACTAAGTTTGTAGTAGTAATACGCTTCGGTCACTTCGTGCTTCGCTTTGTATAATCTTTCCATAATTTCTTTCGGTAACATTGTCAGTTCTTCAATCCTATCGTTAAAAAAGCCCCATTTTTTTATTTTTGAACTCGATTTTCCAGACCCTATTGTTAAAAATAGTGCCGTTTTTTAATTTTCGAATCCATACCCCACCAGACCTTCACACACAATTTTTACTGCATCTTCTGGTGATCGGGCGATGCCGTGGATCACCTTTTTTTGCTGCAAAAAATGATGAAACTTAATCTGATCGGGGCGTGGTCGTCCCGTTTTCGTCTTAACTTCAATGTAAAAAATCTTATTGTCTGCCCACCTGAACCCATACAAGTCAGGATGACCCTTTGGCACGCCCGTTTGAAAAAAGCGACCATCTGGTAGTCGCACTTGTCCAGCGTTCACTCTGAATACAGTACAATCAGCAGCAGACAAAGCGACGCGGATTGCGTCTTGAATTTTATGTTCTGGTTGATTCATTTATAAAAATTCCATCCTTTGCCCCTTTCTGCATGACAGTACATGACACTATTTTTTCAATGTGTCATGTACTCAATCCCTTGTGGCTCTAAGGCTATGCCACTAGAGCCACTATTTTAGCCGTTCAAAACTTTTTTCGGCGTGTTCCTCTCTCTGTCATGGTTACTACTACCTACATACTTTTTATAAAATATACTGGTATAGTGTCATGGAATAGCTAGCAATCATTGATATAACAACGTTTCAACGCATGACACTACCGCGTTTTTTAGTGTCATTTAGTGTCATGATGTGTCAGGATTTTAAGTACCCTCGTCGTGCTTCGCCATTAACCCACTTTCTCCCTTTACGCCAACCAAACCGATTGATCATAATGTTGGCGATCTGATTAGCCACCTTGCGGCTCTTTACCAAGTCGATTCCTGGTGCCACCTTCAAGCCAATTGTTTCAGATGTCAGGAAGTTCTTGTCAGACCACTCATTAACTAGTGCATCCTCAATCTTATCTTCTAGTTCATCGGTAAACATGAACTCTTTACGGTGCTGGTTCAATGCTATTTCTTGTTCCTGAGTTAAACCAAAGTCAAATCCATTCTGATACAGGTACACCGCTTCGCCCCAAAGTTGTTGCACATATTCTGGAGTTAAATCCGTCACAGGGTGGTGTTTTTGGCGAGCCTTGCTGACATGAAGGGGCAAGAAACGCCGTTCCCCTGTCTTATCCTTCAAGTAGTACAATTCATTGGTTGTCCGAGCCATCACGAAGTTCTTAGCAAATCTCTCCGCTTGGTGACCGTATGGCTTACGATATTCAAACTCTTGCAGGGTTACGAACTTCTTTAGAATTTCAAAACTAGCGTTGTTAGTCGCCGTCATTTCATCATCATTGATAATCAAGGCCCGCCGCATTACTGCGAAATCATCCTTGTTATCAAACGTTGAGAACTGATCCGTGTAGTATCCGCACGGGGCAATCTTTTGCAAGAACGTTGTTTTACCGGCTCCTTGACCACCGACTAAATCCAAAACAAAGTCAAATTTCATTCGTGGATTGTGGGCTTTGGCCACTGCCCCAACAAAAAATAGTTTCGTGATTAAACGACTAGTATCATCTGGCAATACTCCTAGATAATCTTCCATCACAGTGTCTAAACGGCTCTCTCCATCCCACTCTTTAACGGCTCGATTGAAATAGTCTAAAACTGGATTGTATGAGTGTTCCATCGAAACAACGGTAATCGCACTGCGAATCTTTTTATTATCGAACAGCACCTCATATTGTGAATGCTGTTCAATATACGATGCAATCTGATCAATATAGGCATCTACTAACTGTCCCGTCTTAAAATGCAAACGGGGATTGGGTCTAACAACATCAATTTCAGTGGTAAATTCGTTAAACTTGAATGTATTCTTCAACTCGATATCGTTCTCAAGGATTAGTTCGATATTGACCAGTGAGTTAGCCTTAATAGCCCCGCTCTTGTTCTTTTTAAGATCCTCAGTCCATTCCCCCGACTTTGCATTCATCTGGTCTAATTTGTTGGCGTTATTAATATCGAATACTTTACCCATCGATTACTTCACCACCTTTTTCTCGGATTCGCTTCTTGATAATTGAATTAACGGTTGTTACTACTTCATCATCTGATAGAGCAAACTCAGTCCGACTATTGGCCAAGCGGGCCAATTCTAAAACAGCCCTTGTCTTAACATTCCGTAGCAATAATGCACCCACAAATACAGCTAAGGCATTGTTCCGGCCACCGGTTGGCCCCAATCCGTTAACGATCTGTTCAAACAGCTCAGTTGTCCGTGTCCGCATGCCTTCCTGGTTGTATGTTTGCAGTTGCTTATCACTAAGTTTCGGCTTGCTTTTCTCTTCAATCAGTTGAATTAGCTCGCCAGCAGGTTCAATCATTGGTTTGCGGTTTAACCATTGGTAAGCTGCCCCATCAATCGTGCTTGGTGCCACTACCACGTAGTTATTAGGATGTGCTTTGATATCCACCCCAGGCAGAAAGCCAATGTTTTGCGTGATCCGTTCGGCTGGTTTTTTAAAAAAGAATTGAAAGCCGCCATGTGCTGTTTTTTGGCATAATGTATTAAACCATTCCGGATGACCAAGTTCTTTAATCGCTACTGTTCCATCCTCGCCATCACTGTGACGATCAACATCAACCACAAAGAACTGATCAGTTTTTAACGCGATATTGGCATATGGATTCCTAGTCCAGAACTTATCAATCTGTTTAGGGGTTAGCATTGGTTGATCCGCAAACTTTATTAATGGCTTTTTACCAATCGTTGGGATAACACTGAAACCACGTTCGGCATATTGTTTGGCGTAGTTCTTCAAGTTTTGCATGTTATCGCTCCTTTATTAACGGGCTTTTCACCCGTGCGGTGGGTTACGGTCACTGCCACTTATTTTTTAGAATGGCAAATCGTCATCGGTTACTTCAGGATCGGCTGCCACTGGATCCGGAGTACTGATAGTTTCTCCGGGGGCAAAATCATATGAGCGGTAGGGATCTTTAGTTTTGTCCTTATTTGGTCGAAGAATAACCGTCATCTTTAAGGACTTGCCCACACATGGTCGAAACATTTGATTGAAGTTTTCATAGAGGTCAGTTTCAACTCCATCGAAGTATTCCGGCTTCATATCTAGGCCGACCAGCGCCCCGATCTTGGCCACATAACGAATGTTTTGACTAACTACGAAGTCTGGCATCGGTCTGCCATCCTTTGTCTTTTCAGCCAAGCTAACATTGATGAATTCCTTGCGTCCGGTGTGTTCCCCTTGGTAAACAGTCATCACAAACCGCAAGCATTCGTAGCCACTTTTATATGTTGCGTGTGATACTGAGTCTAAGATCACATCATAATCACCAGCAGGTAACCCTTGATCCCGTTGTTGTGCTGAATCATTCTTTGCGTCCCAACCTTCTGTTGCTTTCTTATAAACATCTACTAAACTCATTTATTTGTCCTCCTATTTTTCAAACATTCCGTTGCAAGTTTCTAACAATTTTCTTACCCGTGCGTCTTTAATATTTTCTGGTTTGTACTTTGCTCGCCGATCTGTCACTGTCCTCGTGTAAGTATCATTACCAAACTTTTGGGTATGAATTACCAAGTCACAGTTACCGTTAACAATGTTGTAGTATTTAGTTTTCAGTGATGGTACAGCTTCAGATGTATTAGTTTTTTCGTCCGTAATAATCAATTCACGACTGATATAAATCACATTCATTGGTAAAGCTTTCAAGTCCATCACAAATCTCTGCAAAATACTGTTGAATGTTGAAAATCCCTTTCCAAAAGGAATATCATTCAATGTCTGTACATTATTGTCAATGCAGATGGCTTGTTCAATCATTACGCAAATATCATCAATCACATCAACTAAGATCGTTTTGAATGTATGTGGCGTAGTTTGCAGTTGAGTAATAACCCCGTCAAGCTGTTCAATAACTGATTGGGTTAGTTTGCCATCTTTTCCGCGAATATTGCGAATCTGAATATCAGGTACACTACCCTGCTTAGCATTCCCATCTGTATTAAGTGACAATGGATGAGGGAAAAACGAAGCAAAATAACTTTTACCACTCATTGTTGCGCCCCAGATAAAGAAGTTATGTGGTTCCGGTTGGGGCTTTCTCGGTTCGTCTTTAGGTAGTTGAATCATTAATGTTTCCTCCTATTTTTATATTGGTACCAGGCCCAGCCTGGCTTAAACCCGTGTAACTTAGCGTATGCTTGAAATTCCTGAAGCGTTCGTAGTTGTCCGGGTGATTTACCAGCAATATTACTCATTAAGTTGTCCTGAATAATCTTTTGCGCCATATCTTTACGGTGCTTGACCAGTTCTGCATTCTTAATCTCTTGCAAGTCAACATTGACCACTTTATAGTCTTTGTTTTCGGCCTTCATCTCGTGCCCGCAGTACGGGCAACACCTATCTTTCATATCGCTTCGGTAAAACGTTCCAAAGCACTCCTGACACTGCGTAATAGCCGGTCCGACATCGCCGGTTGATTTACTTGTCCGTTTATCCTTGGTCACGATAGCTTGTTCCCAGTCACGGTCGTTAATCGGTAACCCAAAGGTCAAGAAGTTATCAACGTGATCAATAATGATTGCTGTTTTACCTTCTCGCGGATTCAAACAACGCATCGAGAACTGCAAGTATAAGGCTAGTGATTGAGTTGGTCGGGCCATGATGACACAATCGACGTTGGGGAGGTCCACCCCTTCGGTAAACAGATTGACGTTGACCAATATCATTAGCTCCTGACGCCGAAATTTAGCTACTAAGTCATCACGGGTTTTAGCTGGAGTGTTACCATCAACTTCCGCAGAACTAATTCCTGCTTTTTCAAATTCAGCCATCACCCGTTTGGCACTTTCAACGGAGTGACAGTAAACAACCGCTTGCTTACCATTTGCTAACCGTTGGTACTGTCTGACAATATTGCCGTAAATCTTACGATCTAAGGCTTGGTCCATTGACTCCACCGTATAGTCACCGTTACGTTTTCTAAGCTTAGTTCGATCAATATCGCCTAGTCCGTAATACTTATACGGTGCTAAAAAATGATGATCAGTTAGCCATTTGATGGATTTGCCGACGATAATGTCATCCGCCACTTGGTCCAACTGATCATGTCCGGTTCGAACTGGGGTAGCAGTGAAGAATAATACATATGCATCTGGATAAGCTTGCAAGATTCTAACGTAGCTTTTAGCTAAGGCATGGTGGGCTTCATCAATTAGGATTAAGTCGGGCGGAGATAAGTTGTCTAGACGCCTACTTAGGCTCTGAACCATGCCCATGGTAGCTAGGCCCATATCAACGTTTTGCTGCTTAAATGTCGCTTTTGCTTGAGCAAGGACTTCTTTGCGGTGGATAACAAACATCACACGGTTGTTTTTACCAGTCGTCCGCCTAGCAATTTCAGCCATAATGACAGTTTTCCCTGTTCGTGGTGGTTGTTGGACGATGATCCGCTTGTGGCCTTGTCGCATGGATTGATAAACTTTATCAATCGTTTCAGTTTGATAGTCGCGTAGTGTGAACATGCCTAAGCCTTCCTAATATGGTATTCAACAGTCCGATCAACCGTTACATCAGGAACAATCTCACCGTTGCTGTCGACTACTTGACCGTTATCCAATACCTGCAAGCTCTTTTTATATTCGCCCCACTTGAACTTCGGCGCTTGTGGTTCAAACCAAGCTTCATTGCCTGGTTGCTGGGCTAGTCTTTTACCTACTTTTTTAGTATCAACATGCCACTTCTTAGGGTGTGTTTGAACCAACTTACCGTTAACTGTCTTTAAGCGATAATTCGAATCAGTTGCTTGCTGTGCTTCCATGAAGTTAATTAACGACTGCTTCCAGTTTGCAATCTTACGGTTAGGTTCCTCGCAGACCTTCTCGTAAGCTTGTTTTTTCTCCGCTAACATCTCTTGATACTTTTCCATCTCAAGGTTCAGTGTTTCTTCATACTGTTTTTTGTATAATGCAAGTTTCTTTTCTTCTTGTTCAATAGCCCAAAAAGCAATGCTTGCAGTTTCTTCATTAATCACTTGATACGGTTCGTACTTATTCATCTGTAACCTCCGCTAATAGTCTTTTGTAATATGCAATTTTATCGAGTGCTAGTTTGTAGCGTGACACAATAACTGCATTATTTTTCATCTCGAACTCATCCCTTGGTTCATCAAAGGTATCGATAGCCAGCTTATGAGCCTTAGCTATCAACTCCCAGTCCTCGATTTTTGTGCTATACTTTTCTTGTAAGTGTTTTATATTTGAGCCTATGGCAGTAGGCTCTTTTTTTATGCTTCCATCACCAACTTTCGTCATAGTTCTCGTCATACTCCTTTCTTAAATCGTCAAACTCCAGCGCTTCGCATATATCTAGTGCATTCTCTGTGTTACTTCGATATAGGTCTTGTTCTTCTTCAGTGGTGGCTCTACTCGGTAGGTTGTTGTACAACAAATCACTTAAAGCGTGTTTTAACTGTCTTTCTTCAAGGAAATTAAGTTTTACTGTTTTCACGTCTTTCTTGCTCCTCTATAAAACTTCCGGATGTTCTTCAATCAGTCGTTCTAAGTCCGACTGTCTGAATTTTGTTCCTTGCTCGCCACATTCCAGTGGCTTAAAAATTCGATGATATTTTTCACGTTTTCGATAAAAAGTCGTTGTCGACATCCCCAAGAACTCGGCTGCTTGTCCTACCTGTAGCAACCGTTCTTGTCGTTCAGTTTTTGTCTGTTGTGTTGATGTGGGTACTACCTCACCCATCCGCTCTGCCAGCCGCTTTAAAGCTTCAGGACTTAGGCTTTCGACCCACTGCATGTCGTCGATCATCACGACTATCGCCTCCTAGTCTTGCAGCTCGGGATGTGATAACAGAATCCACATAGAATCCATCCCCATAGCAAGCAATGTTACGACGGCAACGAAATTATTGTCCGTCTTTAAAAGCATCCCAAAGAGAATTGCCATTACAATCTCACTTAGTTTCCTACTTATCATTGCTAGTCCTCCTCAAATAGTTTCTTGATTTCAACTGCGAGCCCGCAGATGATGCAAAAAATGATGATCCCTAGTGATGTCACTTTCTCTCCTCCTTTAGCTTGTTTGCTATTATCGTGCTTCGTCTTCACGCTTATCTAGTTCGTCTTTTAGATCTATCGTGTCAACCGCTCCAACTACCTCTTCCCATAAGTCGGGTGCTAAGATGGCTAATGAAATGCCGTAAACTTGGCAAATATGAATTATTTTTTCTAGCTTAGGTTTCCGTGTACCCTGCCCCCATTTTGCAATTGTGTCAGCTGGTATATCCAACCTCTCGGACATCTCTCTTATACTTTCTCCGCGTGCTTTCCGCAGCTCTTTCAACTTAATCATTTCGCTTATGACTCCTCTCTGAAATAGTCCAAGCTGACGTCTAAGGCGTCGGCAATTTTGCACATATTCTTAAACGACGGATCCGATCCATTGCGATAGTTGTAAAATGTCGCATTTGGAATGTCTGCAATTTTGCTTAATTTGTAGATCGATATTCCTTGCTCGTCTGCTCTTTTTTTGATCTTTTCCCACAACATATTGTGTTCCTCCGTTTGTAATTATCTATATATAGAGTTATGATTATATTTGTGAATTGGCCTTTAAAAAATTCACAAATATAATTTGTAAAGGATGATTTCTATAAAATGAAGCTAACTGAAGCGAAGTACCTCGAATACTCCATAAACGTATTTAAAGAGTTTTTCGAAGAACGTAAAAGCGCCAAGATGCCAACTTATAAAATTCTGTGGAAATGTAATAACAAGTTATTTTTCGCCGATACTTTAAATTTTGATGAAGATTACTATGTCCTCAAACCTCATATCCACTCAGATCTATCAACAACTAATAACAGAATTAATGTTGACACCCCAGATAGTTTTCCAGCTGACATCAGGAGAGTTTGTTTCGATAACTATCTCAATAAACCTTATTCTCATCCTGATAGTCTGTATAAGCACCCGTATGCTTTATTGAAAGAAATGATCAACTTTGTTAATACAATTGAAAAAAATATTGATGATCCAGAATATAGACTTTTAAACGTTTCTTATTTAGGTACAGATATAAAAATTCCTTTCTTGCTCGTAGAAAAAGATTTCGAGCTTGAACCCGTTAGCCTTATTAAAGTTTCAAAAAATTAGATTCATATTTAATTAGGTTATATGCATACTGAAGACTTGCGTACGCTTGATCGTGCGTTAAGTCTTTTTCTTTTAACAAATCGACAATCTCGGTCCCAACCTTTGCAAAGTCTGCTCCAAACAAATCTGACACATTGTTCTCTCTTTTAAACACTTTTAAGTATTCTTCTCTAGTCATTCTTCATCACTCCAATTCTTGCTTTTGGTTTCGTAGTGTATTAATTCCAATAATCGTTGCCTTCATCACTTCACTTATCACAACCCTAATCGGCGGACTGCTAAGGTAACCAATACGGATACGATAATTGCCACAACAATTGGCACCACTAGTGACTCAGTCGCCAAAAAGCAGAAATCTCTCCATTTGTCTTTCATCCCTCACACCTCCTATGCCACGTCATCGTCTTGCTCAATTAGTGGTAGGATTCCATTGTCTTTTAGTAGTTCGTACAATCCTAAGCGCCCCTTTTGGGTCCACTTGGTATTCAATACCGCTTTTTCATTGCCGTAACGATCTGTAATCATCACTGTTTCTGAGTGCGTCCAACCATTCTTTTGATACTTGGCATACAGTAGCCAAGTCTTACCCTGCTTGTACTGAACCCCCAGCTTATGGAGCAAAGCATTCATTCTCTGACCACTCATGCCATAATCCTTAGCAATCGCTGTAATCGTGACCAGCGACTTGTTAGCCAGCACCTTATCGTAATAGCTTGCCTTTGGTGTCAACTCATTTACTCGTTGCTCAGCAATCAGGCGCCCTTCTCGTTCCCTCTTGAAATTTGTTGCTAATTGAATGATCGCATCAGGATTATCCAAGATCTCTTCAATCGTTTTAGGCGTCATATACACCCCGTGCTTCCTGATCGCTGGTAAAACTTCGCTTGTCACCCAGCGCTTGAACTTCTTAGCGGTTGGGAGCTTAGAACTCAGGATCAGGCTGTATAGTCCTGATTCGTTGATTAAAATAGGGCTTGTGCCATTGACGGTGAACGTTTTGTTCACCGTTTTATCTTCTTCATCAACATGATCTCTAATCGCCTTTTGAGGATTCGTATACCCTAAAATTGTTGCAACATCCTTACCCACAAAGTGAGGTTCATCATCAATAAGTAGCGTTCTAACTTCTTGATTATCGAAGTTGAATACTTTTAGATCTTTCATTGTGTAGCCTCCTTATCATTTAAATTAATAAAACGTGCCGATAAGCTTTAATTTTATTAAGTTTATTGATTAAAAATTGCATTAAAAATAACGGTTGGCTCAACCTTATAAAATTTTGCCAACTCATATACATTTTTACTGCTAGGATTTGTCTTTCCTTGTTCCCATGATGAAATGGTAATCTGCGAAACTCCCAAAGCTTCTCCTAGTTCTTGCTGAGATATGTTTTTTCTCACTCGTAAAACTTTAAGACTATCCAACTTATTCAGTCCTCTCTTATAAAATATGAATCAACCATGCTATCAAAGCGATGATTGTAACCACTGATAAGATCCCACCTTGAATGTCGATTTTAACGTTATACTTACCGTTGTCAGTGGTCTTTGTGTAATTAACCTTACCTAATAAAAGTTTCTTCCAGTTCATTTTTTTGACCTACCATGATAAAATGTACACTAAAGATAAGGGTTATTACCCCTTTCTTTAGTTGAGTTTGATTAACGCTTAAATCCAAACTCTATTTTGAACGAAATTTCTGGGAAAAATTTCAATTCAATTTTGAGGAAGAAGTCTTTAAAAGACCTCTTCTTTTTTTGTACTTTTTTCATGGCCCTTCTCCTTTCTTAGATTTGTAAGGTATCAATCAACCTTACATACTCTATTATACTAAGTTAACTTAATAAGTCAATAACTTTTATTAATTTTTTTGCTAAAACGTGGTTTTTATTTAACTTAAATATTAAGCAATGCTATTATTTAAGTAAGCAAACTTAATAAAAATAAGGAGAAAAAACTATGATAGGGCAAAGAATTAGAGATTTAAGAAAACAAAAAAAGATGTCTCAATCAGAACTCGCCAAAATTATAGGGGTAACTCAGACTACTATTACCGCCTGGGAAACTGGCAAGGCTGAGCCCGCTAGCTCGGCTGTGGCTAATCTCGCCGACTACTTCGGTGTGACCACCGACTACTTGCTGGGACGCCCTGAGGAGAAAAAAGAAAAAGATAGTAATTCAGTTGATTTGGCAGATATGGACGCTTTACTTACATATCAAGGAAAACAGATCCCTGACCAAGACCGTGAGCTAATCAACGACTTGCTAAAACGACTACAGGGGTGATTTTATGGACGATATTATTTCATGGTTAGCAAACTATGCTTTTGACCATGGTATCGGCGTGACAATGAGTACAGACTTGTCGCCTGATTGTCCCTCGTTTGCATTAGCCAATCCCAAAAACATCGTGATTAATCTGAACTGGAAATATAAAAATGAGATTCCCTTCTCAATGGCTCATGAGATTGGTCATGTTATGAACGGTGACAATGGTCACTACCTATTAACATCGGCCGCCGATAGCAAGGCCGAACATGATGCAAATGCTGTCGCCTTTCAGATACTAAAAGAATGGGCAGAAACTCATGACGTCGACATCAGCGAACCCTACCGTTTCATGTCATGCTTCGCGATTCCAAGCAAGCTAAGTGATCAAGTGGCGGAGGAATATGCTAGATACGAGGTTAATTAATGGATAGTAAAAAGATATTTGCGAAGAACTTAAGACAACTATTAAATGATCAACGGATCAATGCAAAAGATTTTTCTATTAGAACAGGTTTTAAATACACTACTGTACTGGATTGGTTAAAAGGAAAAACATACCCTAGGGCATCAAAACTAGAAAGAATCGCTGAATTCTTCGATACTTCTATATCGGCTCTAGTTACTGAAGAATCGCCACAAGCTATTGGAAATAAAAATTTCTTTTCTGCCAAGTTAAATACATTATTAGTAGCAAATAATGTAAAACAGATTGACCTGCATAATGATCTTGGGATTCCTAAGAGCACTCTTACGGGTTATGTAAAAGGAACATCCCTCCCTAATAAAGAAAATTTACTCAAGATAGCCAATTACTTTGATGTCGAACCTTCACAGCTCGATTTGCGATTTGCTCAAAGTAAACCAGATCCGTTAACGCTCATTCGTAAATTAGATGAGAAACATTTTCAGCGTGTTTTATCTTTTATAGAGGAAGAATGGAAAGAGCAACAAAAAAAGCACACTTGACGACGAATTCAAAGTTATTGGATTGGTGGTTATTTAGTTAGTTTGGAGAAATATGGAAATGAAAAAAGTAAAGATAGTAAGTATTGCCTTGTTATCTACCCTATTGCTTGCAGGGTGTGGGAATAATAGTCAAGCAAAGACTGATAAAAAGGCTGAATCAATTAGTTTGAAGAAAAAGGAATCACTGAAAGCTAAAAAAGCTAGTGAGAAAAAAGCGCAAGAAAGTCGTAAAAAAGCTTCATCCATTAAAGCTAAGCAGGAAAGTGAGAAACAAGCTCAGGCAAGTAGTAGCTCCGCAGCTCAGCAACAGTCTCAAGCTCAACAAAGTCAACAGCAACCAACCCAAGGAGAAATCAATCGCCAACGTGGCTACGATCCCAAAGGTAATGCTGTAATGCCTGGTCAAGATCATGCTCCTGGATCAGATGTTTACGGCAATTCAGATGACTGGGTAAAAGGACAGGATGAATGGCTTAAAGAACAAGGTATAGTCGATTCCAATGGTAATGAAACGCAGAACTTTAAAAACTGGTCTTCTCAGCGGGACGATGCCTGGGACAACGGTCAAGAGGACTTCCCTGATTATGACCAAAACCAGCAATGGTAATTGTTACTGAATTAAAGAAAGAGGTAATTTTTATGAGTTTACTTAATGGAATTATGGGAAATGCTACCGATGCAAATCATGAACAGGTAGCAAAAGAGTTAGAGCCTGTTTTGATTGAAGGAGAATCAATTAATTTAGCGTATAAGTTAGTTCGTGATTTAATTGTTTTCACTGACTATCGCCTAATTATTGTCGATAAACAAGGTGTAACAGGAAAGAAAGTTGATTATAAGACTTTTCCGTATAAGAGTATTTCACGCTTTAGCGTTGAAACTGCTGGTCACTTTGACCTAGATGCTGAGCTAAAAATCTGGATTTCTGGAGCACCCGAACCTGTGCAATCTCTGCAATTCAGAAAAGATAAGCATATCAACGAAATTCAAAAAGCATTAGCTGAAGCAATACTTAAATAATAGCAAGCTCGCCGACATCATGGTCAATCCTGACGACGGTTTCAAGGTTATTATTTAGTGTATTTTTCAGAGAAAATAAACCAGCCCTACTATACCAACATTTTGTAGCGGTGTGTATTTTTTAGAGAAAATAAATTGTAGTTAGGAGGACTCATAATGTATCCGTCAGGCCCATCGTTGTTTACACTTACGATAAAAAATTCAGATCCGAGTGAACTCACTCCTTACATTAGGGTTACTAATGAGGGAATAAAAGCATATGCCAATTTTGTTATTTTGCCTAAATTTGATGAACATCAAAATATTACAGATAGGCTATTTTACACAACCATCACGACTGGAATGGGAAATAGAGAAATATATTTATATCAGGCTTATGTCGAAATACCTAATCATTCTGGTCTTGCTGATATTACAGCAGGCATTAAAATTGATCGAAACATCTTAGTAGAAAACAATGAACTGAAGTACCCTAATATCAATATAAAAATTTCCAATACAGATAAGCATCCTGGTGAAATGGGAGTTGCTATGGCAGTTGAATCAGGGATCTTCTTTAAAACTACCGTTCCGCTTAAATTGGAGGATGATTAATGGTCAAGCCTATTCCTACACCATATAATTCACAAAAAAATAGAAATCTAATTGTTGGCTCGAATGTTTCCAACCTTATGGAATATAATAATTATAAAGATGGTGACGGAGGTGGAGGGAACATGAACAACGATTACGTAACACATCCAGAACTAAAGGTATCCGAGTCAAAAACTCAAGCTGAGTTAGAAAAACTAAATACTAAGATTGATGCTAAGTTTGAAGTCATTAATCATCGACTTGACAATCTAGAGAAAAATATTCCTATGATAATTGAGAATGCCCTATTAAAAGAAAGAGAGTACCAAACTAATCAGCAAAAAGAAAACAGGCGCTTCTTTTGGGGAACAATCATAATCGGAGGAATTTCTGCTATAGCTGGTGTAGTAAGTATCCTAGTTTCTTTACTGTAAAAAAATTAAGCCCACATTATGGTAGAATATGTATGGAGCTAGCATCAGGATCCCTACGGGGACTGTTGCGGGAAATGCCTTTTGTTCTACCTAGCGTGGAATGGAAGGCATTTTTTATGACTATTGCATTTTATGCAACAGTCAACTATTCGGAATTTCCAGATAGTTCATGACCAACGCCCTGATGTCTTTAAAAGCTGCGGCTGTTGCCACGTCTTTCTTGCTTCCGTTTAGGAGGTTTTATAATGGCAACTTTTAAAAAATATACAACTAAAAAAGGTTATAGATGGCGGTATCAGGTATGTATCACTGATCCACTGACTGGCAAAAAACGCTTCAAGTCAAAGTCCGGCTTTGCGACTAAGCGTGATGCTAAAATCGCTGCGGACGAGCTTGAAAAGCAAATCCATACTGGTGGATATAGCCAGGCTAGTGATATCACTTTTAAAGAACTTGCGGACATGTGGCTTGAGTCCTACCAACTCACTGTCCGTGAGTCGACTTTCAAATTAACTGAAATCATGCTGGAAAAACATATTTTACCGTTTTTGGGGCATAAAAAAATTGCTGACATCACTACTTTAGATTGTCAGCGTGCGGTCAATTCCTGGAGCAAAGAGGCAGTCACTTTTAATAAGTGGATCGGCTTATTGCAGCGTATTTTACGTTATGCTCGCAACCTTCAGCTGATCGATAGTGTACCGACTGAGGCAATTATCATGCCACGTATAAAAAAAGCCGATAACTCGGCCAACTTCTACACGCGTGACGAGCTTCGGACTTTCCTAAAAAGTGCTGAAAAAACACTCGACTTTAAGTCTTATACTTTCTTTAGACTACTAGCTTTTTCAGGATTGCGCAAGGGCGAGGCACTGGCCTTGACCTGGTCAGACATCAACTTTAAAGAGGGGTATGTGGACGTCACTAAAACGGAGGCCACTGACTTAAATAATCAGCCCGTGATCAATCCGCCCAAAACTGTGGCAAGTGTCCGTAAGGCTTACATCGATAGCAACACGGTGGAGGTCTTAAAAGAGTGGCGTGCTAAGCAGGCTAAGTGGCTACTAAGTAACGGCTTTAACACTTTGGATAAAAATCAGCTAATTTTTACAACCAAAAAAAATAAACTTTTACAATCAAGTGGCCTTTCCCTCAAAGCTAATAAATTGGCTGATGAAATTGGCTTACATCAGATCACTTTGCACGGCTTCCGCCACACCTACGCTACCTTGGCAGCTCAGGGAGGTATGCCGATTAAAGAGCTACAAGCGCAACTCGGGCACTCAGATGTAAAAATCACGCTTAATATCTATACCTCAGTGACGGCAGAGCAACGTAAAGGGACAGCTGACAAGTATACCGCTTTTGTGAATTTTTAATTCATACTAAAATTCATACTTTTTTGGTCGGTCGTGACATTTCACGATAAATTTTAAATCCGTGAAATTGCGTAATATCGACGTTTTACGGATTTTTTTGTTTCATGATATTCCATTATAGTAGTATAATTGAACAGTATTTAATTTACAGTGAGTTTTAGGAGGTTTCACTTTTCATGCGCAAATTCTTTGTTATTGTTAATAAACATGCTAATAATGGGATCGCCGCCCAGAATTGGAGCATGACTGAAGAAGTGCTGCAGCACAAAAACATTCAGTATGACAAAAATTTTACAACGCAGCCTGGTGATGCCTATCAATTAGCGCACGATTTTGTCGCTACTACTCCGTCCCTAGCCTTGGAGAACTATGTCATCCTCGTAGTTGGCGGTGATGGCACCTTGAACGATACTATCAACGGTATCAAAGCCAGTGGTAAACAAGATGTCCCGGTTGCTTTCATTCCTTCCGGTAATAACAACAGCTTTGCTGCTGGGATCGGGATCGCTGCTTCACCACAAAAGGCTCTGGAGCAAGTCCTCAATGCTACCGAACCAACTTATTATGATATCGGTTCATACAGTGATACCCTTCACGGGGAAACGGGCTATTTCTTGAATGACTTTGGGATTGGAATCGACGCTTACATCGTCAGTCTCCAAAACCAAATGAAGAAACACCGGTTACTTCAAAAACTCCATTTGGGATTTATTCCCTACCTCATCAATATTTTTGAAGCGCATACCAACCAGGAGCCTTTCAACGTTCGGGTTCGAGTAGATAACCAATATGATTTTTATAAGCACGCCTACCTGGTAAATATCGCTAACCACCCATTTTATAATGGGCGCAATCTCCAGTTAACCCCCCAAGCAAATGCCAGTGACCACCAGTTAGACCTGATTATTTTCGAGAACATGAACATTTTCAATTTCATCTTATTAGGAATCATGATCTATTTCCGCAAACAGTTGAAACTGCCCTCTGTTCACTACTATAAAAAAGATGCTATTCATGTCAGCGTCAATTCGCTTGAGTTTAACCAGGTTGATGGTGAAGAAAAAGGGAATAAATATTTTGATGTTCTCTTCAAATCTGTCCGTTATCCTTTCTGGATCAACCCTAGCAGTATTCCGGTTAAAGAACGAGAAGAAAAATAATGCATCTAAATTGCGCGTGTTAGTGAATAAAGACCAAGGCTGGGAAAACCAATTTTTTAGATGAAACGATAGCAATAGCAACAAAAAGCACCAGAAATCAACGTTTTCAGTAACGTAGTTTCTAGTGCTTTTTTAATTTTATTTATCTAGCAAATCATACGGGGTAATTCCGTCCATCCCAATCATGGGGTCAACCTCTTCTTTAGTAACCACATCTGCGGTAAGGAGATATTCTTGACCATCCGGCTCTTGAACCATCTCCGTATTTAGATCATCTGTATTAGAACTCGCCTGTTGTGCGGTGATGGAAACTTCATCTGGTTTAAATAGTGCTAAAACCCGTTGTGTGAGCGTCGTCTGCCGGCTCGATGTGTTTCGCGCTAAACTTTGCAAGTAAGCTTGTTTTTCTCCCAAGAGGATCAGCTTTTGCTGAGCCCGGGTTATCCCCGTATATAGCAAGTTACGAGCAAACATCCGTGCATACTGCATAACCATCGGAATAATCACAATCGGGAACTCACTCCCCTGACTCTTATGGATCGACATGCAATATGCCAAAGTCAGATTTTTGAGTTCGGGACCGGCAAATTCCACTTCGTTGCCATCAAAGTCAACAATAACTTTCCCCGCCACCTGCTCTGCTTTATCCTTGTTGGTTGGTGTTATCCCAACTACTTTTCCTAAGTCGCCATTGAAAATGTTTTTCTCCGGTGTGTTAACAAGATGTAATACCCGGTCCCCAATTCGCAGGTGCTGGTTATTGAGCAAGACCTGTTTAGTTTGGGGTGTAGCTGGATTCATGAGGTCCTGAAGCAACCGGTTCAAGTTATCTATTCCCGCTACCCCACGGTACATTGGTGCTAATACCTGAATGTCATCATAATTATTGCCCTTTCGGTGCGCTATCTCAATGATCCGTGTTACAGCGTTGGCAATCTGATTGGCATTACATTCAATAAATGAGCGGTCAGCCTTAGGCTGGGCAAAGTCAGCTGGGAGCTGACCATTCTTAATATTTTGCGCCAAAATTGAGATAGTTGACTGCTCATCTTGGCGGTAAATGTGCTTTAACTTAACTGTTGGTAGGACTTGACTAGCAATAAGGTCCGAAAAGACCTGACCCGGTCCTACTGATGGCAGCTGGTCTTTATCGCCCACCAAAATAACGTGCATGGTTGCCGGTACACTTTGGAGCAAATATTTCATTAGCGTTGTGTCTACCATCGATGTTTCATCAATAATCAAGACCTGCCCGTCCAATGTCTTTTCTTCTAAAGGTTGGTCGTCTAGCTTGTTGATCCCCAGTAAATGGTGAATCGTTGACGCTGGCAGGCCGGTAGTTTCAGTGATCCGCTTAGCTGCCCGTCCAGTTGGTGCTGCCAAAATAATTGGGAAGGGCTGGTTCTTTCGCTCATACTCACCAATATCCAACGAAAAATCATTGATTGCCGCAAATAAGGCCACAATTCCATTGATGATGGTAGTTTTCCCCGTTCCTGGCCCGCCGGTTAACAGGAGGAACTTATTTTGGACTGCTGCCATGATTGCCTGCCGCTGTTCGTTGCCGAAGGTTATTCCTAGTTGGGCTTCTAACTTCGTCAGCTGTTTGTCTAACTGAGCCTGATCATACGGCGTGGCAGGTTCATCGTTGATCAGCCGGTAAACTTCCGTCGCTATATCTTTTTCGTTGTAATACAGAATTGGGGGGTAAATCCGGTCTGCGTCAGGAACTAGTTTCTTGTCGTGAGCTAACGCAACCATCTCATCTGCCACCTGTTCGGGATCAATTGCAATGTTGCGTCCTTTTTCCAAAAGATCGAGCGTTAATGCTACCAGGGGCTCAGCTGTCGTATATGTACTTCCATCTTCAAAGCACAAAAGTTGTAACGCATGGACTACTGCTGCTTGGATCCGCTTGGGGGCATCCGCCGCAATCCCCAATTGTGCTGCCAGTTGGTCGGCCCGCCCAAAGCCTAAGCCGGGAATATCAATTGCTAATTGGTACGGGTTGTCTTCCAAAACTTCAAAAACACGTTCTTTATATTGATTATAGATCTTAGCAGCCATACTACTAGAGAAGCCATAGCTATTGAGGCGGACAATAGCTTGCTCCACCCCGTTATTAGCCCGAACTTGATCCAATAAAACTGTGTATTGCTTTTTGCTAATGCCTAATTCATCCCTGGACGGAGGATTTTCCAGAAGTTTTTCAATAGTATTGTCTCCCAGTACCGTAACAATTTGCGTCGCTGTCTTCTTACCGATTCCCGGGAATTCATCACTAGAGAGATATGTAATCAACCCTTCGCGGCTTGAAGTGGCTACGTTTTGATAACTGACAGCTTTAAATTGCATCCCGTACTTGGCATGCTTGACTAACATTCCTTTAAAGCAATAGGTGTTACCTTCTTTTAAGTCCCCAAAATCACCAGTTATCGTTATATAATCATCATCCCAAGTCAAATCAGTTCCTTTGATGTGGACCCGAATAATCTTGAAAAAACTGTCTGGGGCCCGAAAGAAGATACTATCTACTTCACCTGTGACTGATCCATGCGTTGGGGTATCCCCCTGTTCGCCAAATAAAGTAAGTTCTGTATCTGCCATAACTCCTCCCCCTAGCTACTTTTTCTTAATCATGTTTACTTTGTCTGATCTTTTTGAGCTTGCATCTGCAGGAAACGTTCAATGTCTGCTAATTTAGCTTCTTTTTTCTGATAGAAAGCTGGGTCGAGCTGTTTAACCTTGATAAAGTACTGGTTATCATCCTTGCCTTGAGCCAAGTCCACTAAGCCTAATCCAAATAAAGCTTCTAGATCATCTCCATGCTGGTTAACAACCTGCAAGAAGTATTCCTGGGCATGGGTAAAATCGCCCAAAGCAACGAAAATATTGCCCATCAATGTAGCAGCTGGTGTTTGATCAGTGAGCTGGTCAGAAGCTGTCATGGCAAAAGCCAGTGCTTTTTGATAATCACTTTGTGCATAATATGCCTGGGCCATCATCAAGAAAGCATCCCCCTTGAGCTGGTCATCCTTTACCACCTGGAACTCCTGAATTGCTTCAGCATATAACTCACTGGCATAATAAACGTTGCCTAACCCATAATGCAAAATATCTTGGCGTTGCGGCTGTTTTTCAAAAACATTCAATGCCCGCTTGAACAGTTCCTCAGCCTGCGGATAACTTTTTAACTTGGTTAAATACGCCCCCAAATTGTAATAAGCATGTTCATCATATGGATTAGCATCCACCTCAGCAATCAAACGTTTGATGTTTTCCTGGGCTTGTTGCTTTTGTAACTCACGTTCTTTCATAAAATGCAAAAACTCCTTTATATCTTAGACAATATCGGTCGGATCAATCTTGCGGCGTAGGTAACTGGTCTTGTTCCAAGCAAGGCACTTGAAACTTGCTCCCTGATCCTTGGTTTCCAAAATAGTTGTACTGGTATTGGCTAAACCGCCCCGCGCCCGAATTTCTGCCAATGGGACTCCGAGCATGTTACGGATCGCCGCACACAAAACTGCCCCATGACTGACAATCAAAATATTACCATCCGGATATTCTTGAGCTATTTTCTTCACTTCCGGCACAAAGCGCGCAAAAACTTCTTGGAAAGTTTCTCCACCAATGGTTGTGGGGTCATACTTGTCTGGATGATGACGGAAACCATCCAATTCAGCTGGATATTCCTCAGCGACAGCAGTGAACTTCATGCCTTCCATCTTGCCTAGGTTAAATTCACGGAAGGCATCCACAGGAATCACCTGCCCCTGGTACTGGATGTTACGTGCAATCTCTTTGGCTGTAGTCCGCGCCCGTTTAATGGGACTGCAATAAATACCATCAAATTTGATCTGGACCAAATACTTCCCTAGTTGCGCAATTTCCTGGTAGCTTTGGGGTAATAAGGGAGAATCACCCTTTGCCCCTTGGTAACGCCCTTCAAGATTCCATTCCGTCTTGCCATGACGGACAAAGTAAAATTTTGTCATCTTAGTCCCCTTCGCTTCGTTAATTAATGTCGCTTTCCATTATATCATTATGGAGGAGATCTTTACCGGTTGATTAGAAAAACCTCAACTAGTATCAGCACCAAAATCTCTAGTGCCATCAAAAAAAGCCTGACCTTACCTGAGTAAAGCCAGACTACATATTATTTATACATATTGTAATAACTGTGCTTGATCATCCACCAACTTATAAGCGTGGTCAATAGTCCCACTGCCCAAGCATTCATCGCCATCATAAAGAACAACTTCTTGTCCTGGAGTAATAGCCCGAGCTGGTTCATCAAAGTAAACCGTCATCTGGGTCCGATCATCGTTGAACCGCACAGTAACCCCAACGTCTTTTTGCCGGTAACGGAATTTAGCTGTACAGTGGAACTCTTGGCCCCGGTCTGTAATTGGCGCTACAAAGCTCAGATTGGAGGCTTCCAAATAGTTGGCATAGAGGTAATCATTTTCATAACCTTGTCCCACTAGTAAAGTATTAGTCTTTAGGTCCTTGCCAACTACAAACCATGGTTCGTTGCTCTGACCATTCCCACCGATACCTAAGCCCCGGCGCTGACCAATTGTATAGTTCATCAAACCAAAGTGATCACCCTTGATTTCTCCATCCAGGGTCTTCATTTTCCCGGGCTGAGCTGGTAAAAATTCTCCCAAGAACTTGTTGAAATTCCGCTCACCGATAAAGCAAATTCCGGTTGAATCCTTCTTTTTAGCCGTAGCTAAACCAGCTTCTTCAGCAATTCGGCGCACTTCATCCTTATGCATACCACCAATTGGGAACATAACCCGTTGCAATTGGTCTTGACTCAACTGGCTTAGGAAATAGGTCTGATCCTTGTTAGGATCACCACCCCGCAACATATGCACTGTTCCATCAGCATCGCGCCGCACCTGTGCATAGTGCCCCATGGCAATATAATCCGCATCCAGCTTCATTGCATAGTCTAAAAATGCTTTGAACTTTACTTCTTTATTGCACATGATATCAGGGTTAGGCGTCCGCCCGCGCCGATATTCATCCAAAAAGTACGTAAAAACGCGGTCCCAGTACTCTTTTTCAAAGTTTACTGAGTAGTAAGGGATCCCGATTTTATTAGCAACTTTGGCAACATCTTCATAATCTTCAGTAACTGTACAAACACCGCTATCCTTGGTGTCATCCCAGTTCTTCATAAAGACGCCAACAACATCATAACCTTGTTGCTTTAAAAGATAGGCAGCAACAGAGGAGTCAACTCCCCCACTCATGCCGACAACAACTCGAATATTACTGTTGTCTTTCACAAAAACTCACCATCATTTCATTAAGATTCTGAATCTTCACGATTTGAAGGTCGTAAATTCAGTATTTGTCATTATATCATTAACTACCAGCTAAACCAACCATCTTTACTTCTTGATGAGGATATCGCGGTCTAATAATTCAGCCAAAATATACTGTAACTGTTCTAACATGGCTGGATCATTCCGCTTAAAAATGTCAACTTGTTGCAAACCGCTAGCCGTGGTCGTCATTAATTTGAACTTCTTAAGGTCCTTGTTGACTGTCATTTTCAAATAAAAAGCTGCCTTGCCCGCATCCGGGTTAAGGGGCCGTTCCAATTGAAACTTGCCATTCTTCAATTCCAAAAAACCAACATCTAATAAAGAATACCGTTTAATTTGCGGAGAAAGCCCGTAAACCTGACTATCCCCCTTGATTTGTGCTTCTGTTGTATATGCCATTTTCTTACCTCTTTAAGATCTTAACCAACGTTGCAACCGTCTGGGCAATCTCTGCCTCAGTGTTATACGTGCCAAAGCTAAACCGCACTGATTCACTGACCCGGGGAGAAGTACTCCCATACATTGCAGTCAGAACATGGGATGGTTCCAAACTTCCCGCTGTACATGCTGAACCGGCAGAAGCAGATACCCCGCCCAAATCAAGGTTGACCAATAGAGCATCACTTTGGTGTCCTTTAAACCAAATATTTAAAACGTGAGGCAGGTAGCCTGCACCATAGCCCCCGTTGACCTCAAAATCAATGTCGTTAGCTTGTAGGCCTTGTAATAGCTGCTCTTTAAACTTGTTGAACTGTTCTCGCCGGGCATGTTTCTGCTCAGAAGTAGCTAATTCAACTGCCTTAGCGAAACCAGCAATCGCTGGGATATTCTCTGTTCCGGCCCGACGTTTCAATTCCTGGTCCCCACCTTTAATCAATGATGGGAACAACAAACCATCACGACGGTACAAGAAACCGAGGAATTTAGGCCCATTTAACTTGTGCGCTGAAGTTGACAAAAGGTCAATATGATCAGCCTGAACATCAATATCGACTAGCCCGTAAGCTTGCACGGCGTCAGTATGGAACCAAGCGTTAGTTGGGGCAACCAACTCACCGATCTCATGAATCGGCATCTGACTCCCAACCTCATTGTTTCCCATCATAATTGAAACTAGGATGGTATCGGGCCGCAAAGCTGCCTTGAGATCAGCCAAGTCAAGGTGGCCCGTTTCATCAACCGGTAGATATGTGACTTCAAAACCTTGTTCTTCCAAATAAGCCATTGATTTCAAAACAGCTTCGTGCTCAATTGCGGTTGTGATAATGTGACGTCCTACGCTTTTCCGCGCCATTGCCGTCTGAATGATTGCGGTATTGTCACTCTCTGTCCCCCCGCTGGTGAACTGAATTTCATCATCCAAACGTGCATTGATTGATTGTGCAATAACATGGCGACTTTGATCTAAAATATTGCGCGCTGCCCGCCCATGATAATTAATACTCGATGCATTTCCAAAAACATTGGTCATGACATCGGTCATGCGGGCGATAACCTCAGGAGCCATAGGAGTGGTCCCCGCATTGTCTAAATAAATATGCTCCACTTTACTCACCTTTCTTTACTGCTAACATTTGCAGAATCATTTGTGCTGACCGCTTGCCAGCTTCAAGGATAAATTCATCAAAGCTTTGCCCGGCGTCTTCATCTCCGACATCTGACATTGCGCGAATAATGACGAACGGTAACTGGAATTGATGAGCCACCTGGGCAATAGCTGCTCCTTCCATCTCACAGCACAAAGCTTCCGGATAGATGGCTTTGATCGCTTGGATCTGAGCCTGTGATGATACAAACTGATCTCCGGACACAATCAAACCTTCTTGGATATGCCAGCCGGTTGCTTGAGCTGCCTGGCTAATCTTAGCCCGTAAGGCCGGATCCGCTGCAAACCGTTGGGGCTGTTGTGGTAGTTGGCCTGGTTCATAGCCAAATGCTGTGGCATCAGCATCATGGTAGGCGGCCATCGTTGACAAGACCAAGTCCCCGACGTGCAAGCCAGCCCCGATTCCTCCAGCAGAACCACTATTAATTACACAGTCAACATGGTAATTAACTGCTAGTAAGGCTGTCACAACACCGGCCTGAACTTTCCCAATTCCTGACCTAACCAAAACGACCTCATTGTCATTAATTTGTCCACTATAAAAAACAATTTTTCCGTACTCTTGCTCTTGAAGATTTTGCAAGTTATCACGTAACATGCGAATTTCTTCTTCCATTGCACAGATAATTCCGTACTTCATTCTCAATATTCCACCTTAAAAATTAATAAATCGCATAAACAAAAAGACCAAAATTATTAAAACGATCAAAATGATGATCGCCTTATTTAGTTTTCTTTTTAACCGCAGGGTCTTTTCTTCTGTGCTCAGCTGTTTTTCTTGTTCGATCTGGGACGACCGACTCCACTCAGTATCCAGTGGACCGGCGTCATCCGTTGAATCAAACGTAGTTGGGGCTGGATCCGCCTGATCTGGCGAATCTTCGTCAAAGTGGCGTCCCCCACGCTTTTTCCATTTAAACTTCATTACTTATTTTCCTCGTGCTGCTGTAATTTCCAATACCAGATGGCGTTGATGGTTTTCGCATCACAAACCTCGCCCTGGGCAATCAACTGCTCTGCTTCTGGCAAAGTCACCCACTGCAACCGCAAAAACTCCCCGGGGTCTTGGGGCCGCGCTTGCGCAACTGGACTGAGTTGATGTGCAACATAAAAATACATCTTTTCATCCGCAAAACCGGGAGATGTGTAATACGTGTTCACTAACGCAATTTCTTGGGCTTGTAGGCGGACTTCTTCATTCAATTCCCGCACTACTGTCATTTGGGGATCTTCCCCCCGTTCGATTTTTCCGGCCGGAACCTCAGCTGTTACTTGCCGTAACGGCTCCCGCCACTGACGAACTAATAACATTCGGTTTTGATCATCTACTACCAAAACACAAACTGCCCCCTGGTGGCGAACAATCTCACGAAAAGCCTGCTGTCCATCTGGGGTCAGGACTGTTTCTCGTTCTACCCGGATGATTTTTCCGTTATAGATTTCTTCACTACTAATCTTTTTTTCTTGTAAATCCATCTACTTGCCCTCTTTCAAAGCAGTCACAAATTGCTTGTAGGCTGTTTGTTCACCGGTATCTGTCCATACAACGTGGGTAAAGTCCCCAGCTAAAGCTTCTGTTGCCGGAAGTTCCACTGTGGCGGTTTCCGTTGCATTCCCAATTAAGGAGATCCAGTAAGATTGATCAGGCTTTTGGTGGATAATTGTCTTAACCATGCCCCCAGGATTAATTACCTGAATTGTTTGTTCCAACCCTGTTTGCTCACCATGAACCAAGAAGTAAATTAAACTCGAAGCCGACATCCCTGTCCCACAGGCATTGGTATAACCTACACCACGTTCAAAGGTGCGCACAAATAATTTGTTTGGTCCCAGGATTTCAATGAAACTAACGTTGACCCCATCTGGGAAAAGCGGGTTCTGACCATCGTTTAAGTAACGTCCAATTTCACCGAGTTTGTCGCCACTGATCGTTTCATGGTCAACAAAAGCAATCAAATGCGGATTAGGAACCGCAACCGCTGAAAATTTAATTGTCGTTGATAGTTCAGGAATGTAGTCATTCAGCAATTGTTCTTTACCAATGTGCATCCCCAAATCTGGAGCCGCAAACGAAACCGGGGAGATTTCAGCTGCAAACGCTGGCACTCCGGCTGCAAATGGTTCTGTCCGCTTAACCTCTAAATCAGCATACATTGTCTGGATCTTGAAATCATCCCGACCAGTCTTTTCACTGAGGTACCGCGCCACTGTCCGGATGCCGTTCCCACACATGCTGGCTTCACTACCATCAGCATTAATCACCCGCATCCGACCGTTGGTTCCTTCGTGCCCACGGGTGACATAGAGCACACCATCAGCCCCACCATGAAGACCGTTCTTACGATCACACAACTTACGTGCCAATTCCCGTAACTCTTGGTCCGTAATTGTTTGTTCTAAGCTTTCTTCATCTAAAATAAAAAAGTCATTTTCAGACCCATGAACTTTGAGTAATTGCATCTTTTGCCGCCTCACCTTTTGTTAAAAGTAACATTCGTGTTACCATCTTAGCAAAAATTCACTAAAAGATACAGTTTAAGCCCTGGTTCGCGCAATAGCCATACAAAAACACCCCACAAGTGGGGTGAATTGGGTATTTACTACCTGTCCTATGCGGGGTGATTTTGTCCTAAACAGACCTGAAATTATTCACTTTTTAAGAATGGTTACTCCTCAACACGCTTTTTTCTCCAGGTAATCCCCAAGCCAGACAGGCCAATAGCAGCTAAGATGGCTCCGAGCAGGTTAACCTTGGCTGAAGCCTCCTCTCCTGTTTGAGGCAGGTTGGAGTTAATCTTAACTAACTTAGCAGTGTTTACAGTAGTCTGACTAGGTACTACACTGGTTGTTTTTTTCTTAGTATCGTCTGTACTCTGGATGGGATGGCTGGTTTGGGACTGAATTTGTGCATTGTTCTTATAATCATCGGGAGTGACAAGTTTTACATGCCCATTGGCTATGGCAGTATCCTTGACACTATCTTTTTGTCCGGGCACGATCAACGTCCATGGAATACTGTCCTTAACTTGCACCATCACCGTAAACTCAACGTAGGACTTATCTAGGTAGGTGATGGCTACCACACCTGTGGTCTGCCCTGGTTTACTAGTATCAGGAGCCGTTTGCCAGGCAATTGTAGTTTCCTGTGGTAAGTCATCCTGGTTTGTCACAACGGATTCAGGGGCAATTAGATCGCCCTTCTTCACGGTTACATCCGGCATAATGGTTGGGGTGTACTGATCTTTATCTTCTGGGGTAACAAACACTGGGACAGTAATTTCTGTTGTTGATCCATCGACGAAGGTTACCGTTGCTTGGTATGCTACCACTTTACCAACGGCATCCATGCCAGTATCAATCTTGCTAGGATCTTTCCACTTAATTTCCTTAATATGATTATCATTCTTAACCTCATCAGAAAAAGCACTGTTCACATCTGGTATTACATTCAGCTTGGTCTGTACTTCTTTGGCAGTCAGCTTTGCACCGTACTTTTCATTGTCCCGCTGCTCAACATAGTCTGCCATGTAGTCAACCGTTGCAAAATCTAATGGATATAAGCCCGCACGGTCAAGATGGAGGGCATGAATGTCACTTTCCTGGCTGGTGGTACCTGCCACCTCTTTATTGTCAGTAGTAACCAACTTCCACCCCTTAAAGTTATAGCCTGACTGGTTGGGTTGAGGAACATTAGTAATATTTAACTGGTCATTATTTGGTAGGCTGGCATACATATCTTCAGGATTAATGTCTTGGCTCTTGACCAAAGCTTGGTCAGCAGTCCCGTCAGCAAAATGCCCTGCACCGGCATGAAAACGTGGACCAATTACAGTCCCTGAATTATCTGACTTAACTAGAGTAAAGACATCCGGATGAGCTACAATTGCAACCGCTCCAGTTCGGTTATTTAAGGCATTCGTGAGCCATTGCTTGGCACTGGCACTCAACTTATCCAGTGTGACGTTGGCCATATTAACCAACCGTAAAGCATGGGGATTCAACATCATGAATACCGCATTATCTGCTTTAGACAGATCAAAATCACTAATGTCCAGAGCCTGTAAATTGCTTGAGTTCATAAACATTGAAAATACATTGGTAACGTTACTGGTATCAAAGTGACCTAGATCCAAGGCCTGCACGTTATTACAGAATGCAAACATGTGACTCATATTGGTAACTTTACTAGTGTCAAAGCTACTGACGTCTAGTTTTGGTAAGTTTGACTTTATAAACATGTTATTCATATCAGTAACATTGCTCGTATCAAACTGGCTTAAATCTAATACTTGTAGGTTTTCACAATATGCGAACATATAACTCATGTTAGTGACCTTGCTGGTATCCACGCCATTTAGGTTTATTGTACGTAAAGCATGTTCTCCCCGTACCATTGAACTCATATCGGTAACATCACTTGTATCCAAACCTGAAAGATCTAAACTGGTTAAATTATCCAATACTGGTATTTGCAAATGCTTTTCCAGTTGCTTAACCTTGGTCCCATCAGTAGCTTTAACAAAAGCAATATCAGTTATCCAATTTGAATTGATTCCCCAATTTAAATTATTGACGGCTACTGCAAAATCTTGATATAAGCTTGCTTCTACACGCCCAGCGATTTTGATCTTATTATCACTTCCATAATATCCCGTCAATGTCACCGTATGCTTATCCATATCAACATTATAATTCCAATCTGCCGACGAAAATGGGGCTTGTGTAGCTGGTTCTTGTAGTACAAATAACCGTTGCGTTCTTGTTGCTCCTGGTATCATTTGTGGTGTTGATAGCTTTTTTTCTGTCACGGCTGATGCTGTTGTCCTCTCAGTAGCTACTCCACCCTCCTGTTGTGTTTCAGGCACTGGATTGGCTGCTTGATTCTCTGTTTTAGCTAGGGAAGTCATATGTGACTCATCTATTTTGCTCGCATTTGTTGCTTGCTGGTTGCTCATGCTGGGATTGGTGCTTGCCGGTGAAGTTGCTGGCAAATTAGCCTGATCGGCCTTCACCAGTCTTTAGTCCTCCGTTGCCTCTCCACTCGAACTAACAACCGTTGTCGGCTGTGCAAAAGCACTCCCAAGTTCGTCTGCCAAAGCCATATGTCCGCCGCCAAACATTAACCCCAACAAAACAGAAGCAGCTATCCGATCTGGCGAATAGCAAACCGCTACTTGCAGTCAGCATATTTCTTAACTAATTCTGCGTGATTATTCTTCCCTAACATCTTTTCTTACTCCTATATCATACCGAATAATTTGCTTACTTTACCCTTTGTCCGCACCGACATTAAGGCAAGTCATATCCAAATTTTAGCTAATTATTCCCCTAATGTATACGCTTAATTAGTTACTTTTTTCAATAAAAAGAAAAAGCATGTACATTCTGTACATACTTTTAAATGTATTGTTTATTCTAAACCAGTTGTCACTGTTTCAGGGAAGTTTTCCCGAACGATGTGGGCACAGTTAGCACACAGGGTTGGATATACTTCATCGGATCCAACATCCTGGGTAATCCGCCGGCACCGGTCGCAAACTTCACCAGCAGCATGAGCGACAGTTACTGCCACGTCATCGCCAAACCGAGTTGCAGTATCGTCAGCTTGATCCAGTGGTAAGACTTCCAACTGGGATACAATCAATGCTTGCCGCACATCAGCATCAAGACTTTCTAAGTCCTTTTGGACACCAGGAGCAACATACAACTTAACCGCAGCTTCGAAGGACTTTCCGATCACTTTGGCGTTCCGCGCATCTTCTAAGGCCTTGTATACATCGGAACGAACATTCATGAAGCGGGCCCAGTTTTCCAAAATAGCCTGTTCCCCATCATAGTGTTCAACCGCTGGCATTTCAGAAAGGTAGGCATATTCTTCAGCTTCCTTCAAATATTCCCATACTTCTTCCGTTGTATGTGGCAACACTGGAGTCAACAGCTTAGTCAGCCGCACAGCAATGTCATATAAAACAGTTTGCATAGAACGCCGCTTAGCACTGTCAGCTGCTTCAATATAGACTACGTCCTTAGCCACATTCATGTAGAAAGCAGATAAGTCTGAGATGATGAAATTCATCGTCTTCTTATAAATATCCATGAAGGCATAATTTGCATAATCATCTAAGATTTCTTTAGTGAAATGGTTAGCCTTAACCAACATATACTTATCGATACTTTCCAAGTCAGCAAACGCTACCCGGTCAGCTTGAGGGTCAAAGTCAGCTGTGTTAGCCAGCAAGAACCGCAACGTATTCCGTACCTTTCGGTATGATTCGGAAATTTGTTGGAAGCTTCCCATTGATACCCGTACGTCAGCGGAAGTATCAACACTTAATACCCAGAGGCGGATGATTTCTGCCCCCATTTGCTTAATAACTTTTTCAGGCACAATAGTGTTGCCCAAAGACTTACTCATCTTCCGCCCTTGCTTATCCAGCGTGAAGCCTTGGGATAAGATTTCCCTGTAAGGAGCTTGACCAGAATAAGCAACACTGGTAATCAAACTAGAGTTGAACCAGCCCCGGTATTGGTCAGAACCTTCTAAATACAAATCAGAAGGATATGTCAAACCATCACGAGCAGCCAAAACGCCTTGGTGTGAAGAACCAGAGTCGAACCAAACGTCCATGATGTCAGTTTCCTTGGTAAAGACACCATTTGGTGAGTGTTCACTGGTAAAGCCTTCTGGCAAGAGGTCTTTTGCTTCCCGTTCGAACCAAACGTTAGATCCGTATTGTTCTACCAAGTCAGCTACATGGTCAATTGTTTCCTTGGTCATGATTGGAGTCCCATCTTCAGCATAGAAGATTGGCAATGGAACACCCCAAACCCGTTGCCGGGAAATTACCCAGTCACCCCGGTCGCGGATCATATTGTACAAACGTTTTTGACCCCATTCTGGGTGGAACTTAACTTCAGAGATAGCATCAAGGATGTCTTGTCTAATCTTGTCGACCGAAGCAAACCATTGTGGTGTAGCCCGGAAAATGATTGGCTTCTTAGTCCGCCAGTCAAATGGATAGCTGTGGTTGTATTCCATTTGCTTAATTAATAAGCCGGCCTTACTTAACTTATCTAAGGCGATATCGTTGGCATCTTCATAAAAGACCCCGGCAAAGTCAGCCCCAGCTTCATCAGTCAAATATCCTTGGTCATTGACTGGCACAAAGATTGGCAACCCGTATTGCTTACCAACATTAAAGTCGTCTTCCCCAAAACCAGGCGCTGTGTGAACCAAACCGGTCCCGGCTTCAAGCGTAACGAAGTCGCCAAGCATTACGATGAGTTCTTTTTCAGGATAGAATGGGTGCTGAGTCTTAACTAACTCTAATTCTTCACCCTTAACAACCTTAACGGTTTCATAATCTTCCCAGCCAAACAATTCTGCGTCTTTAGCGACCAGTTCCGTTGCAATCACAAACTTGCGGTCATCATTAGCTGGCTTAACAACTGAGTAGTTGAACTTGGCATCGATAGTTACCCCTTCTGAACCAGGAATAGTCCATGGTGTCGTAGTCCATACTACTAAGTATGTATCATTGTCCAAAACGCCTTTGCCATCAATTACCTTTTCAGCAAAGAATGCGGATGGAGAAGTTACATCATGATATTCTACTTCTGCTTCGGCCAGGGCTGATTCTGATGACCATGACCAGAAAACAGGCTTCTTCCCTTTGTAGATCAAGCCCTTTTCTGCCATCTTACCGAAAACCCGAATTTGTTGGGCTTCATATTGTGGATCCAAAGTTACATATGGATGATCCCAATCAGCTGAAACACCCAACCGCTTGAAATCTTTTCTTTGCATGCTAACTTGCTTCAAGGCATATTCACGACATTTTTCCCGGAATTCTGCCACAGACAGGGTCTTGCGATCAACACCTGCTTTTTTCAATTGTTGTTCAATTGGTAACCCGTGAGTATCCCATCCCGGTACATATGGGGAGCTAAACCCACTCATTGACTTGGAACGCACGATAAAGTCCTTAGAAATCTTATTCATGGCGTGTCCCATGTGAATGTTCCCATTAGCATATGGAGGGCCATCATGCAAAATAAATGTTGGTTTACCTTCGTTTAACTTTTGCCGTTGTTCGTAAACCTTATTTTCTTCCCAAATATTTTCCCGCTCAGCTTCTTTTACTGGCAGGTTACCACGCATTGGAAATTTGGTGCGCCCAATGTTAAGGGTATCTTTGATCTTCATCTCTCCATCTCCTTTTTTAAAATAAAAAAGTCCCATCCGCAATGGGACGAGACTTCGTGGTACCACCCAAATTAGGTTGAGATTATAACTAATCCAACCTCACTTAGTCATTCAATAACGGTCATGAACCGAAACCTCTTACTCACACTGTTCAGAGGTTCAAATATGAAGATGATAACCATGACTAAGGGACCTGCTAACCTCTCACCAACCGTTAACTCGCTTATGGTATCAACCATGATCGTATTCTTCGCTTATTTATTTAGCAAAGTGTTCGCCATCATTACTTGGGAAGACAACAACTGTTTCCACTGATTGTGGATCAGCTTGTTCTTCGTCTGCCTTAGTTTCTGGAGCAACACTTTCTTCATTTGCAATAGATTTTACTTCTTTTGCGGAATCATTGTCAAGGGTCTCATCGCGACGAATTGCATCTTGAATGGCGCTATAATTGCTAGTATCGCCCCGCTTTAAGATGTCATCCCATTCCGAACCCTTAACCACTTCAAGTTGTGATTCCATCATCACTTGGAGCTTTTGGCGGAAAATCCGAGCTTGTTTCCGCAAGTCGTCCGTCTCAACTGCCAGGCGTTTAGCTTTGGCAGAAGCTTCTTCAACAATATTTTTGGCCTTATCATTAGCTTGTTCAATGATATCTTGCCCTTGTTTTTGTGCTTCCTTGTTGATGATTTCTGCTTCTTTTTGAGAATTTGCCTTGACCTTGTCAGCGGCTTCCTGCGCAACAATAATTGATTGATTCAAAGAATCTTTCAAGTCATTGAAGTATTTCAACTTTTCTAAACTTTGGTCAAGTTCATTTTGCAACTTTTCATTTTGCTTAAGTGCAATTTCATAGTCCTTAATGATTTGATCTAAAAAGTCGTTTACTTCGTCTTGGTCGTAACCACGTAATCTAACATGAAATTCTTTGTTATGAATATCTAAAGGGGTTAATGCCATCCCTTCCACCTCCAAGTTATCGTTTCTTTTTCCTAACCACACTAACTTCTAATCGAATCTTGTCTTTTCTCGTTATCCCTAATACTGGCCCTACCTTGATGCGACCATAGCGTCGCACTGAAAGAATATCGTGCTCGCCAATTTCCAGGTCAGGTTTTTCAACCATCATCCAATTCAGGTGGACCCGTTTTTCTTTGATTAGATCCTTAGCACTCTTGCGTGAAATGTTATATGCACCAGCAATAACACTATCGAGTCGGGAAGAACTTAAATTCAAAACCATTAATTCAGCATCATCCGCTTGCGGGGTAAGCAAATCGGCCAGGGACAGTTGCTGTAAGCGCACTTTTATTTTCCCAACCCGGTCAATTTGCCCAACCAGGTATGTGGCTAAATCTTGGTTAACCAAAATCTGCCAGCGTTGCCCATCAGTAATAATATCACCTAAAACATTACGGTCTAAGCCCGCGTTAGCAAAAGTTCCCAAAATTTGTCCGTGAGCCAATTGGCTAAACTTTTGCGGATAACCTATCTCCAATGGTACAACCTTGAAGTCAGCTTCAGTAGGCGTGAAATATTCAGGATAAAACAGGGCACGCTTTCGTTCAGCATTTGCATAACCACCAAAGAAACTTACCCGGACATCATCTCGTTGCCCCACTAAAGATTGGGCAATATATTGCATCCGTGGATCAAGAAACTCCGTTAGGATCGGTCGGTACTCATTTTGCACCTGATTAATGCGGTCGAAAAAAGCATCAATTACCGGTACTTCTTCCCGTTTGAAATGTTGATAAACGTCGTCCTTCACTTAAGTCACCTATACTATCCCAATAAAACTTCACTACATCACTATCCGCAAAAGCATTCCCAGCACAAATAGTAATCCTAAATGGATAAATCGAAGCGCAATCAGCGCCACCCATGGCGCAAAACTTAATCCCATAATCGGCGGAATAAAATTAAATAGCTGCAAATACGGCTCACATATCTGCCGCAACCACCGCCCCAGAGTACTCTGATATGCACCCGGAAACCACGACATAAAAACGTAAATTACTATCGCTAATGAATATCCGTAGAACAAATAATTGATTAATACAAACAACATGTACGTTATTCTCTCCTATATTTACGTGCTAGCGAATCAGTCAGGTCACCTTCGACCCGGTACTGTTCCGGTGTGCACAAGAAAATTTGTTCCCCAATCCGCTTAATATCTCCATTTTGGGCGAAAACAATTCCTGAAAGAAAATCAACAATACGTAAAGCCTGGTCCTCTTCCATTCTTTGAAAATTGATGATCGCCGGTTCACCATTTAACAAATGGTTGCCAATCACCTTTACGTCTGAAAAGACACGCGGTTCAAACAAGATAATTTTATGTTCTTTTTGTGCTTCCATTTCTTTACGGGCTGATACTAAAGACATCACTTTAGTATTATTTTCACTTTCAGGAGGGACGTCATAATCTTCATACGTTTCACTACTGCCAAACCAATTGTTAATCCGATCACTAAATGACATCTAAGAACCTCCTTTATATCTCAAACTAGCGCCGATGCCGCAAGAAAGGTGGCATGTTCAGATCATCGTTATGATCATCAGTATCAGAATCAGCTTGGAAAACATCGAAATCTTTCTTTTCGACATTAGCAAATTCTTCTACATCGTTGCGCCGGTTAACTTGCCGATCGTTGTTGATTTCCCGGTTCAGGTTCCAGTTGTTAAAACGATCGTTATCATTGCGTTGATCACTGGTACTGTTTGGAGAATCAGTAGCGCTGGCTACTCGCCGAGCGGGTGCTTTTTTTTTCTTATTTTTGTCAATGCCAGTGGCAATTACGGTGATAACCACTGAACCTTCTAGGTCTTCATTGACAGAAGTACCAAAGATAATATCCACATCACTTGAAGCCGCTTGCGCAACAATGTTAGCTGCTTCTTGAGCTTCTTGTAAGGCCAAGTCGTTAGCACCAGTGATGTTCAACAGAACTTGTTCTGCCCCTTCGATAGATACTTCTAATAGTGGGGATGAAATTGCTTGTTTTGTTGCTTCAGCAACCCGGTTTTCACCGTTTGCAGTCCCGATCCCCATCAAAGCAGCACCTTGGTTTTGCATGATGGTCTTTACATCAGAGAAGTCCAAGTTAATGTAACCTGGTGAAGTAATCAAATCAGAAATCCCTTGAACCCCTTGGCGTAAAACATTGTCGGCTTCTTGGAAGGCATCCATGATAGAAGTCTTCTTGTCAACAATTTCTAGTAAGCGGTTGTTAGAGATGATAACCAACGTATCAACATTTTCACGCAACTTGTCCATCCCATCAGCTGCTGAACGGGAACGTTTTGGTCCTTCAAAACTAAACGGACGAGTAACCACCCCAACTGTCAAAGCATTTTGGGACTTCGCAATCTTGGCAATTTCAGGTGCAGCACCGGTCCCGGTACCACCACCCATACCTGCAGTAACGAAGATCATGTCAGCCCCTTCAAGTGCTTGGCTGATAGCTTCTTCACTTTCTTGTGCTGCTTTAGCCCCAATATCAGGGTTAGCTCCGGCCCCTAAACCACGAGTCAATTTAGGTCCTAATTGGATTTTGGTTTCAGCGGCTGATTTCTTAAGGGCTTGAATATCAGTATTGGCTGCAATGAATTCAACCCCTTTAACGTTATCTTGGATCATCCGGTTGATGGCATTTCCGCCACCGCCCCCGACACCGATAACTTTGATTTTGGTTCCTAATTGTTGGTCGTCAATTTGAAAATCTACATTGCTCATAGTCGTTCCTCCATTACGATTTAATCAAAGAAATTGCTAAACAAGCTCCGAAGACCCCCAGGACGCTTGTCTTTATTCTTCTTTTTCTTAGGCTTCTTAGGTTGTGGTGGGAGTTGAACTGTATCAGGTTCATCCCCATAGCTATCATCTTCGTCATAAGTAGTAGCTTGTTCAAAATCAGCTGTCCCTAATGAACTCTTAACTACCCGTTCGATTTCATTTTCGCTTGTCACGTAGTCAACCAGGCCAATCACCTGAGTAAATGCCGGGCTGCGGAGGTTCATTTCTTGAGGAACAAACTTCTTGACGTGCACCCCAAAGATGTCTTCGGCTAATTCCTCGATCCCAGGAATAGCGGTCATCCCGCCTGTTAGGATAATCCCACCAGGAAGACTCAAGGCATTAACTTTATCCAAAGCAGTAGCTAGCTTAGTGAAAATTTGTTGCAACCGTGCTTCGATGATTTGGGCTAAATAATTTTCACTGACTTCTTCTGGATCCTGCTGTCCAACAACTTGAACAGGGAATTTATTGTCCTTGTCAGCTAAACTACTCAAAGCGTAACCATACGTAACCTTTAATTGTTCTGCATTTTCAACTGATGTATTCAAAACAACTGAAATATCCCGAGTGACGAAGTCGCCACCTTCTTGATCAACATATGTATATTTAAGCTTGTGGTCGTGAATAACCGCAGCTGTGGTCTGACCGCCACCCATATCAATCACAATTGATCCAAAGTCCTGTTCACCTTCATTTAAGGCCAAATGAGCGCTTGCTAATGGTGCAACTACCGTTTCTCTAATATGGAGTCCCGCTTTTTCGATACACTTCTTGATATTGTGTAAGATAGTCTTTGGTCCAGTGTACATAACAGCCCGCATCTCTAAACGGACTCCTTCCATCCCGCGTGGATCTTTGATACCATCAAGACCATTTACAACAAACTCATCTGGAATGATATCAATTACGTCCCTTTCAGGAGGGAGACTTTGTACTAAAGCTGCTTGTGTGACTTCGTAAACATCCTCATCAGTGATTTCTTTGGACTTACCATCAGCCTGTGAAACTGCGATCATACCATGACACTTTTCGATTTCTAACAAGTTAGCAGGAATCCCTACTACTACGTCACGAATTTCAAAGTTAGCCCGCTGTTCAGCCTGCTTGATAGCATCCCGAATGGCGCCGACTGTTTGGTCAATATCAACGATCACACCCCGGTTTAAACCTGCTGAACGCGTATTCCCATAACCAATGATATTTAGTTGCTTTTTTACATATTCTGCGATGATTATTTTTATCGAAGTCGTACCGATGTCCAATCCTACGTATATTCCAGAACTATCCACCTTACAGACCTCCTTTTTAATTATTCAGATTAAAAACAATTTATGCATATTTTAATAACTTAATATTACCACAAGAAACACCTGTTGTACTAGGTATATCAAGGGATTGTAATTTCGTCTTAAAATTTTTTATTTCAACGTATATGAATACGCCCCTACTTGCAGATCAATCATACTTTTTTCTTTAAGTTTGCCTGCTATTCCTGGATAGTATTTCATTTTCTGACTAACATCAGGGATCAAAATCAAAACTTGATTTCCATCGTTCATATACAAATGAAGCCGCATTGTACTGGTTTCAGTTGGTGCATAATGAATCTCAGAAATAGCATTGCGGATCCGTGGCGGTAACTGGGCTATCTGCTGCGCTGTCGCTTGCAATTGTGTTGCTTGCTTAAAATTAAAGAACACTGGGATATTATCCTTAATATCAGTTAATGGTTGCGACAGGATACCCCCGTTATCGGCAATCACTCGGTATGTATCCCCATCACTTTGATAGCCCACTGGTTGATGAGTTTTAACATCCAACACCACCTTGCCAGCCTGGTAGTTCAAGGAAACATGCTGAACAGCCCGGATATCAGTCTTGATTTTTTGCTCAATAGCACGCTGGTGGAGGCGAACCAAAAAGAAAGACTCCCCAGAGGTGATTCCGCTAGCCCGAATAACTTTAGCTTGAACATATGAGTTAGCATGCCGAACTTGAATCTTGTTGGCCCGGCTGATTGGGAGACAAAAATAAAATGCCAGCACTGCAATTACCACAAAAAACGTCACTAAAATAGTGGCGTTTTTGTGGAGGCGTCGTTTGCGCACATTGTTTGTCTTGGGCATTTTCCGTCGCAATTTTTTAAATAGCGGTATCTCTCTTTGTTTGCGCACCTTTTTGGCCCGCTTTTTTTGCGCTTTTTCCCAAGGTGTTAATGGTCCCTGGGCACGAAAAGTTTTTGGATGACGCCCTAGTTTCATATGCTCCCTCCCTTCAGCTCAAGTACACCCTGTAATTAATGCATAATTTCTTGTAGGACAGCAATTACTTTGTTAGCAGCATCAGGTACCCCTGCCTGCCGAGCATTTTGCCCCATTTGCTGCCGTTTTTGTTCATCTTGCATAATTTGTTGAATGTTAGCAAATAACGTTTTTTGATTAAGATCTTCTTCCTTGATCATCAAAGCTGCGTCTTGTTTTACCAAGCTCAGTGCATTCTTTATTTGGTGGTCATTAGTTACATAAGGACTAGGAATTAGAATAGTTGGAATCCCCAAAGCAGTAATTTCAGCTAAACTAGTAGCCCCAGCCCGCCCCACAATGCAGTCAATTTCTGGCAGAATCTGGGGCATATCCGGAATGTATGGCACTACCTTAACATTGTCAGGAACCGCAACATCCCGCAAAGCAATTTTGGTTTTTTCATAGTGGGCTTGTCCTGTTACAAATAGGACTTGGTAGGCAGCCCCCTTAAACATGGGCAAAGTAGCGATACTTGCTTCGTTGATAGGTCGTGCTCCCCGTGACCCTCCAAAGATCATCACGGTTGGCTTTTCAGGGTCAAGTCCATACTCAGTTAACCGTCCTGTCGGCTGCATATTAGCGACTTGTTGAGCCCGCGGATTCCCAGTAAAGACTACCTTCCGCGCTGGAAAATCGTTTCGAGCATCTTCAAAGCAAATACCGATCTTGTCAACAAACCGGGCTAAGAATTTATTAGTAACTCCCGCCACACTGTTTTGCTCATGAATCATCGTTGGAATCTTTAATCTTGCAGCTGCATAAACCACGGCACCACAGACATAGCCCCCGGTTCCAATCACCACATCGGGTTTAAAGTCTTTGATGATCCGTTTAGAAACATGAACACTCTTTAAAAAGAGATAGATGGTCTTGAAATTATCTAACGATAATGACCGCTTAAATCCCTGAATTTCAATTGTCTTGAAAGGAATGCCGGCGTCAGGAACAATTCTACTCTCTAAACCACGGTGCGTTCCGACGTACAGGACTTCCGCCTGGGGATCTTTTTGCTTGATCGCTTCAATCAGTGCTAATGCTGGGTAGATGTGGCCCCCAGTTCCACCACCAGATACAATAATTCTCATTTTGCTACCTCCACTTGTGCTTTCAACTGTTCAACTGCTTCGATGAACCGGTCACCCCGTACTTCAAACGTTGGCCATTGATCCCAACTAGCACATGCTGGTGAGAGCAAAATAATATCGCCCGGCTGGCTCAAACGATATGCTTCGGGAACTGCGGTTACCGCATTTTGCGAATGAATAATCTCTTTGATACCAGCTTTTTGTCCAGCATCGGCCATCAAATCAGCTGTTTCACCAAAAACAACCATTGCCCGCACATGCTTTTGCAAATCAGGTACTAACCGATCAAAGGTGAAACCACGGTCCAAACCACCGGCTAGAAGAACAACTGGTGCAGTGAACCCGTCCAGCGCCTTCTGCGTAGCTTCAATATCAGTTGCTTTAGAATCATTGTACACTTTACGTTCGTTGACCGTTGTTACGAACTGCGTCCGGTGCCGCACCCCGGAGAAAGTTTTGAGCACCTCGATAATATCGTGATTACTCTTTCCACAAAGCTTAGCAACTGCAATCGCAGCTAAGGCATTCTCAACATTGTGGGTCCCCGGAACTTTGATTTCTGCAGCTGGCATAATTGCTTCGTCTTGATAATACAAAACCCCATCTTTTTCATAAGCACCATTAGTTGTCAGTGCTTGGCGGGAGAAAGGTATCACTTGTGCTTGGGTATGGTTAGCCACTTCTCTGGCTTCAGGAACATCCCAGTTGACCACAAAGTAATCATCCGCTGTCTGGTTCATCGTGACCCGCATCTTAGCCTTAATGTAGTTAGCGTGTGTTTGATGCCAATCGGTATGAGCCTGGTAAATGTTAGTTAGGACTGCAATGTGTGGATGGAGGTCGGTAATTCCCATCAATTGAAAACTCGATATTTCAGTAACTAAAGTATCAGCTGGTGTAACTTCCTGAGCAACCTTGCTGGCAGAAACTCCAATGTTACCGACAGCAACAGCGCGCCCGTTCTTTCGTCCTTGATTTAACATCAACGTAATCATAGTTGTGGTAGTGGTTTTACCATTTGAACCCGTTACACAGTACATCGGTGCTTCGCTGACTTCGTATGCCAATTCAGGTTCAGTAATGACCGGAATTCCCTGGGTAACCGCGGCTGCCACTAAAACGTTAGTGTACGGGATACCGGGATTTTTAACCATCAAGTCAACCCCGTCCAACAGTTCCAAGGGGTGACTCCCAGTTACCACTGTAATTCCAGCTGCTTGTAGTTTTGTAACCACAGTTAAATCAGCCGGTGTTTGCTTATCGTTGACAGTCACTTTAGCCCCTAATTTAAGTAATAAGTTGGCAGCATTAACCCCACTTGTACCGAGACCTAGCACCAAAACGTGCTTATTTTGATATTTAGTTACGTTCTTCATCGTTGATACTTCCTTACCTTAGTTAATAATGATCATTACCGTGACGATCGCAAAGACTAACCCCACTAGCCAAAAAGTGATGTCGATCCGCCATTCGCTCCACCCTAACTTTTCAAAATGGTGGTGAATTGGACTCATGAGGAAGATGCGCTTGCCAGTTAACTTAAATGATGCCACCTGAAGGATTACACTCAAGGTTTCTGCCACAAAGATAATCCCAATTGCCAGCAATGACAATTCATGGTGTAACAAGATGGAAGTGGCTGCTAAAGCCCCACCCAAAGCAAGTGACCCCATGTCTCCCATGAAGATCTTAGCTGGTTTGTGATTGTAAAACATAAATGCTAACAAGGCACCAATAACAGCAATACAGAACAACAAAATATCTGTATGGTTTTCAACATACGCGATGACTCCATAAGCGCCAAAGGCGATGCTAGCCTGACCTGTAACCAAACCATCAATCCCGTCTGTTAAGTTGACCGCATTGGAAAAACCAACTAACCAAAAAGCTACAAATAAAACATAAATAATCCCTAAGTTAAGTTCATATCCGAAAAAGTTCAATGAAAATGGTAATCCGCAGTACCAGTAAACAATCAAGAAAACTACTGCACCAATAATTTGTCCGAATAATTTTTGCCGGGCCGTCAACCCTTCATTTTGCTTCTTGAGCAACTTGATGGAATCATCCCAGAAACCTAAAAAGCCATAGAGCATCAAAATGAAGTCTAAAACCAGAATCTGTGGTGTCATTTGGTGCAATACCAATGGTGTCCATAAACATGTGATCAAAATTGCAAAGTTGAAAACAAAGCCCCCCATAGTTGGCGTGCCGGCTTTTTTCTGGTGCCATTGTGGCCCTTCTTCGCGGATCATCTGTCCCATGTGTTTTTGATGTGCATACTTAATTAATACCGGTGTGAAAATCAAGGTCAAAATAAAACTTGATAATAACGGTATTACCAATTCAAGATTAGTCATTTTCTTACTTCTTCTCCTTTATCTCTAATGCCTTGGTGGCTTCTTCAACATCGTCAAAATGATGCTTTGTTTTACCAATTATTTGATAATCTTCATGCCCTTTACCGGCAATCAAAACAATATCTCCGACTTGAGCTTGGTGAATTGCTGTCTGAATTGCCGCCCGGCGGTCAGTGATACGATCATAATGATAACCGGCTGGTACACCAGCAACTACTTCATCTAAGATTGCCTCTGGATCTTCTGTTCGTGGGTTATCCGAAGTAAAGAACACGTGATCACTATTTTCAACGGCAATCTTGGCCATCTTCGGACGCTTGCTCCGATCACGATCACCACCACAGCCAATGACACAGTAAACATCCCGGGGTGCGAAATCATTGATAGTAGTAAGGGCGTTTAATAGTCCATCCGGCGTATGGGAATAATCAACAATTGCACTCACCCCAGAAGCTGAAGTGATTAATTGCAACCGCCCCTTCACACCTGGAAATGCCTCTAAGGTAGCAATTAATTCTGCCGTGCTAATCCCAGCGACATAGCCTGCACCAAAGGCAGCTAGCAAGTTATAAACATTGAATAAACCGACAGTTTTAACCGTTAAATGATGCTTTTCACCAAAAACAATGAGGTCAAAGTCGGTTCCCCGTTCATGGATTTTAACATTCTGGGCCCGCACCATTGCGCGGTGGTTTTTAATCCCATAAGTCAAAACTTCAGCAGCGGTATCAGCTTGGAATTTTTCTCCCATAGGATCATCAATATTCATCACCGCCACTTTAGGCCGCCCGTTGCTTCCATAGGTATTACCTAACTGCGCAAACAGCAAACTCTTAGCATGGGCATACTCTGCCATGGTTTTGTGATAGTCTAGGTGGTCCTGGGTAAAGTTAGTGAACACTGCGGTATCAAAATCAATCCCCCAGACACGTCCCTGAATCAGGGCAATCGAAGATACTTCCATTGCAACTGTCGTTACCTGGCTATCAACCATCTGCTTAAGTGTTTTTTGGAGGGTCAAAACATCCGGAGTGGTATTGGCAGTCGGAAATTTTTTCTGACCAATACGCCGATACATGGTTCCGATTAACCCGGTTTGCTCGCCATGGTGCCTGAAAATTGCATCAATCATATGAGTTACCGTTGTTTTCCCATTTGTCCCAGTGACCCCAACAATCTGCATTTGGTGACTTGGGCGTCCATAAAAGGCATCCCCTAACTCGGCTAGGGCCCGCCGGGTATCGTTGACATAAATCACTGGTACCGTCGTTGTTACTGGCTCTTGGGCCACAATCAGCTGAGCCCCGTTGGCAACAGCCGCTGGCACAAATTTATGTCCATCGACGCTAAACCCCTTGATAGCCACAAAAATACTTCCCGGCTCAATCTCCCGGGTATCTTGGGTAACCAGATTAACCGTAAAGTCTGCAAAATCCGGCACCGGCCGTGTTTTAAATCGTAATGTATTAATCAGTTGACTTGCTAACATTTTCCTCACCAATTTATTTTAATTTTACTTCAATTTGTTTTACCTTTGCGAGGTTAGTCCCCGCCTTGACACTTTGCTTGGCAACATAGCCTGAACCGGAGGTCTTGATCGTGATTCCTAAAATATCCTGGAGTGCAACCACGTCACTCCGCGACCAGCCCGTAATATTCGGCATTTGTTTGGTGCCCGCAGTTAATAATACAACTCGTGCGCCACTGATCAAGCTACTTTTTGCTGGAACCGACTGGGCTTTGATTTTCGTGCCGTTGCCCACCACTGTCACCTGCAGGCCTTTTTCGAGTAATTGCTTTTGTGCTTGGGCAACTTTTTTGCCTTTGACATCAGGCATTGCAATACTTGTAGCTTGATAACCACTTGTATCTTCGTCCAGTGCTTGCTTCATCAGTGGATTGAAAATCGAAGCTACCATTTGTCCTTCGTTTTGACCAGCAAAGGTCTTTGGCTTCTTAACAGTTACGTATAGAATATACCGCGGATTGTCAGCTGGGGCTATCCCTGCTACTGAGAAAATATAATTAGTTCCCCCACGTTGGTAACCACCATCAGTGCTGGCAATCTGCGCAGTCCCTGTTTTAACGGCAACTTTGTAACCATCAATTTGATAAGACTTCCCCGTCCCGTTCTTTTCGTAAACTACGCCTTCCATCAGTTCACGCACCTTAGCGGCCGTGCTTGCCTTAATCGGCTTACCGACGGTTGTCGTATGCGACTGATAGACCGTTTTCCCTGTATTAGGATCAACGATTTTATCAATCAAACGTGGCTTTATCATCTTACCATTGTTGGCAATTGCCGTATAGGCTTGAAGCATCTGTAAAACAGTCACGTTGATCCCCTGACCATAGGAAGTATTAGCACTGTCAATTGGGTATTGGTATTGAATCGAGCCCTGAGCTTCATCACCCAACCCAGAATTTGTCGATTTCAAGAAGCCAAACTTCTTAATATATTGGAGCCATGTCTTCGAGCCCATCTTCTCTTCTAAATGAGCCATCCCCACGTTCGAGGACCGGAAGAAGGCTTCAGCATACGAAATATAGCCCCAACCACTTGGGTTCCAGTCGGTTATCTTGGATCCGTCAATGCTGTACGTCCCTGAACGATAGTACTCGTTAGGGTTAAAATGGCCTGAATCAATCGCAGCTGCTACTGTGAAGGCCTTCATGGTAGACCCGGGTTCGTATGCATCTTCCAGCAATGTATTTCGCCACATCTTGTCCATTCCTTCACGCGTCTGTGCATTATACGTCGGTCGCTGTGAGGCAGCTTTGATTGCACCTGTTTTAGCATCCATCAAGACAGCATTGATGTTTTCAGGATGGTATGTCTCATCAGCCTTAGACATCAACGTTTCTAAATATGTCTGTAACTGGGGATTGATTGTCGTATAGATATTATCACCGTTTTTAGCCGGCTTTTCTTTTTGGGCAGTTTTTAATCCCTGCAAGCCTTGTCCGGCAGCCGAAGATTTTTTCACTCCGTTCTCACCCTTTAACAAGCGATTATACTGCTTTTCTAGTCCTGTAATCCCGGTTAAATCACCATCCTTACTCTTGGTAATCCCGATTAAGTGTGACGCAAAGATTCCATTAGGATAAAGACGGTTTTGTTGGGCGGTAAACTTAATCCCTGGTACTTTGGTCGCTTGAATACGTTTCTTGGTTTCCAGGGAAATATTTTTCCCTGCCGTCCCTAGTTCTACTTGGTACAGGTGTTGGTTCAACCCCATATTGATCGCCCGTAAAACCTTGGTATAACTCATGGATAAGTTCTTGCTTAAAACCTGAGCAGCCTTCTCTTTTTGCGAGCTTGGTAAATATTCTTTCTTACCATAGTTAACCGCTTCTTTAGATAAAACGATGTACACAGAATATGTGGTGGTATCTTCGGCAATCGGTTGATCCTCCGCGTCATAGATCGTCCCCCGTTTAGCCGGAATCATAGTTTCTTTAGCGTATAATTTCTGAACCATTGCGGTCAGGTTCTTCCCATTAGCACGATGAAAAACGCTTACATAAAAAAAGCGCCCGATAAAGATCACAAAAAGACCGAGCACAATAAAAAAGAGATACCTTCCAAAATGATTCCTACTGTACTGTCTAATGCGAGCTTCTACCTGTCGCTTCTTATTGATTCTCATTTACTTAGTAACATTCCTTACGTTTTTGGAGTTCATAGTCAAACCAGAATCTTTAGCGATGCTTTCCAAGCGTGAACGGGAAGATAATTCACTGATTTCTTGTTTGGCATTGCTATTTTTTGTCTTTAACTTGGTCACCTTTTCAGTGGCAACCTGTAATTGGTTCTGGGCAACTGACGCACTAACGCTTGATGCAACGACAAAGGTTGCCAACAATAAACACCAAGCGATAGCAATGAAAACTGCTACAACTTCAACTTTATGATATGTATTAAGGTTTGTTTGAGGCCGGACATATGTACTGCTGTGGTGTAAGTTTTGAGGTTGTCTGGCCGGGCTAATGTTTCGCGCTGTACTTTGCATTTGAATGCACCTGCCTATTTAATTCTCTCGATTACCCGTAACCGCGCTGAATGAGCGCGCCGGTTGTTTGCTAACTCTGTTGCTGATGGGACGATCGGTTTCCGCGTGACTAACTTAAAATCAGGTTGTAATTCAGGCGGAATTACTGGTAAGCCTTGGGGTACATCTCGCACCTGAGAATGCTCCCGAAAAATATCCTTAACAATCCGATCTTCTAGGGGCTGGAACGTAATAACAGCAACCCGACCACCAACTGCAAGCAGATCTAATGCTTGGTGGAGGGAAGCTTCCAACGCCCCCATTTCATCGTTAACAGCAATGCGAATTGCCTGAAAAACTTTTTTAGCGGGATGACCACCAGTACGGCGGGCCCGCGCAGGAATTGCGGTCTTGATAATATCTACCAACTCCCCGGTTGTCACGATCGGGTGATCCTGGCGTACTTTTTCAATCCGCCGGGCAATTTGTTTAGCAAACTTTTCATCCCCATAACGGTGAAAAATCTTCACTAGTTGCCCATATTCCCATTCATTAACCACTGTTTGGGCGGTTAGGGCTTGTCGCTGATCCATCCGCATGTCTAATGGCGCGTCATAACGATAACTGAACCCCCGCTCTGCATCATCAAACTGGGGGGAAGAAACGCCCAGGTCATATAAGACCCCTGTTACCCGCTGCACACCATGGTGAGTTAATGCTTCCTTTAGGTTACGGAAGTTACTTTCAACTAGGGTCAAATGTCCCGCTGCAATCGCCGGTGCCAATTGCTTTAGGTTATAGGTAATCGCAGTGTCATCCTGGTCAAAACTATACAAATGTCCTGTCGCACTCAAGTGGTTCAAAATATTTTTGGTGTGACCACCCCCACCTAACGTACAGTCCACATAGGTTCCATCAGGGGTGGTGATCAGCGCATCTACTGCTTCATTGAGCAGTACTGTTATGTGATTAAAATCCGCCATCGCCCTACTCCTATAAATCAAAGTCAATCATGTCTTCAGCAATATCATCGAAGTTCTCCTCCGCTTCAGTGGAGAATGCTTCCCAACGTTCTGCTGACCAAATTTCAATCCGGTTCGAAACACCAACGACCACGCATTGTTTTTCCAATGCTGCATGCTTGCGCAGTGATGCTGGAAGATTGATTCTGCCTTGTTTATCAAACTCGCATTCCGTCGCTGCTGAATAAAAGAACCGCGTGAATGTCCGCGCACTATGCTTCGTCACCGGTAATTTTTGAATTTTTTCTTCGAGGATTTTCCATTGGTCCATGGGGTAACCAAATAAACATCCGTCCATGCCGCGCGTCACAACAAAATTAGGGACTAATTGCTTACGAAACTTTGCCGGAACAATCAGCCGCCCCTTACTATCAATCGTATGTTGGAACTCGCCCATGAACATTTGGTCACACCACCTTCCTATACAAAATAAATATTACCACAATTCCCCACTTTCAACCACATAATATCCCACTCTCCCCACTTTTCTGACAAATAAAAAAAGATTGAAACCACAAACGATTTCAATCTTTCTAAATTAACATTAACTTTTATAAATATTTGAAGAGTCGTAACCCCAATAAAACGATGTAAATCAACAGTATCAAGATATCGGTTAACCGCCAAAAATACAGAAAGAAGGTTCGATAAATCAAATCTCCGTTTTGGCTTACCATCCCAATGATGATTAAGATCCCCATCACAGCTAGTAAAAAAATAATATACGGAAACAGTGACAATTTGAACACCTGCGTTGAGAGATCACAAGCGCCAATAAATAAGGGGATCACCACTATATCTAACCGTTTAACATGTAGCCGACGCCAAAAGCCAGGCCATTTTTTGCGGATCAACGACAATATCAACCAGACTACGGCTAATATTATTAATTGCTCCCACCATTCCAGCATAAGTCAAGCCTTTCTCTTAATCCTGGTTGAGTAAGAAAGCATCGTGCAATGCGTTAACTGCTACTTCCATATCTTTGCCATTGACTAATACCCAAATCGTTGTATGACTATCAGTCGTCTGTAAAATAGTAATATTTTTAGCAGCCAAAGTGGAAACAATCTTGGCAGTAATCCCGGGAGTACCAGCCATCCCTGACCCAATTACTGCGATCTTGACACAACCTGCAATAGTTTCAAAATCAGCATTAGCTTGGGTTAGTAAGTTGCAGGCCTGCTTAGCTTCGCTCCGGTTGAGGTTAAAGACAATCTTTTCAGGTGAAATGTTGATGAAGTCAACACTGATCCCGTTGTTGGCTAACAAGTTCAACACGTCAGCTGTTGCCATTGCCCTGGTCTTAACCACAAATTGAGTCAGATCCGTTTGTTGGGTAACACCCACAACGGTCCGATAATGTTCAATTTGTAAGTTGCGATCAGTAACCAGGGTTCCTGATTGGTCAACATCATCCCAAGTAGACCGAATGTGCATTGGCAGATGTGCTTGCTGGGCTACTTCCACGGCCCGCGGATGAATAACCTTGGCCCCTTCGTTGGCCATATTGGCTACTTCTTCGTAACTCACTGCTTCTAAGAACTGGGCCTGCTTGACAATGCGTGGGTCCCCCGTCATCATCCCTGATACATCCGTGAAGATGTCAACCCATTCTGCACCTAAAGCCGCCCCTAACAAAGCAGCACTCGTATCAGAGCCCCCACGCCCCAGCGTGGTTACATGATGGGACCGTGATAAACCTTGGAAGCCGGCAACCACAACTACATCATTAGTTTGGAAGGCTTCCATGATATTGTCTGTATCAACATCCAGCACCTTGGCATTTTGGAAGTCATTGTTTGTTCTAAAGCCCGCATCTGGTCCAGTCATCCCGGTGGCTGCAAAACCGTTAGTCCGTAAAAGCTCAGTCATGACAGCAGTAGAGATCACTTCACCCACAGAGACAATCATATCAAGTTCCCGTGCGGAAAGTTTAGTATCTTCACCACCCACAAGATCAAGCAAGGAATCAGTAGCATAAGGTGCCCCTTTACGCCCGATCGCAGAAACAACTACTGCCACTTTAAATCCTTGGTCGACGGCGTAGCGAATGTGCTTCATTGCTTGACTACGCGCTTCTTCATCCTTAACGGAAGTTCCACCAAACTTTTGCACGATAATCTTCATAATCAAATCTCCCCTTTAATTTTTATAAGGTTGCAGCTGCCTCTTTTGACGTCATCAAATGAGGTTCTTCCACATAGAGCTTGTGCCACATCATGAATGTCAAAACAGTCCATAGTTTCCGTGAGTTATCACGTTTGTCCTGCCGATGATCTTCTAATAATTGTAAGAAGTATTGTTTGTTGAATAAGTAGTCTGTCTGGGAGTCATTGATAATCTGACGGGCCCAGTCATACATTTCGTTTTTCAACCAGAAGCGAATTGGAACCGGGAAGCCCAGTTTTGGCCGGTGTAAGACGTGGGCAGGAACGATGCCTTCGGCTGCTTGCCGCAAGATATACTTAGTAGTGCCATGCGCGATCCGGTATTTAGCTGGAATCTCACTCGCAACTTTGAATACATTGACATCGAGGAACGGTGTCCGTAATTCTAACGAGTGCGCCATAGTGGTCCGGTCAGCATTCCGCAAGAGGTCCCCGTTTAGCCACTGGTGCATATCGATAAACTGCATCCGGGTAATTGGATCGTAATCCTTTGAATCACGGTACAGTGGCGCGGTAATCTTGTCGAAAGAATGATCTGCATTGTAGTCCTTGATGAATTGTTTCTTTTCCTCTTCATCAAAGATGAAGGCATTCCCAACATACCGCTTTTCCAGTGGTGTAGTGCCCCGCATCAAGAAGCTCTTCCCCTTCATTCCTTCCGGAGCAATTTCAGCAATCTTATGCAACAAACCATTGATTGGCTTGGTGTAGTTGAAGCACTTCAAGGATTCTGGTTCGTGGTAAATCTTGTAGCCACCGAAAAGTTCGTCGGCCCCTTCACCAGTCAACGCTACTTTTACCCGCTTCCGAGCTTCTTTAGCCAAGAAGTACTGTGGCACAGCGGCTGGATCAGCCAATGGATCATCCATGCTCCACACAAAGTGAGGGAAGGTCTTCATAAACTCTTCTGGAGTGATCACGCTACTGAAGTTCTTAACTCCCAACTTATCAGCTGTTTCTTGAGCCACATCTAACTCACTGTAACCTTCGCGTTCAAATCCAACAGAGATAGTTTCCAAGTTAGGGTTTAAGTCCTTAGCAATCGCCACTACGATCGACGAATCAATCCCTCCGGAAAGGAAAGACCCAACTGGAACGTCTGCCCGCATGTGTGCTTTAACAGAGTCAATCAGCACATCGCGCACTTTCTTGATGTATTCGTCTTCTGGGCGATCGACTGGCTTAAATTGTGCATAAAAATACCGTTTAATCTGGATGTCTTCTCCCGGCCGCTTGATAAAGTAGTGTCCTGGTTGCAACATCCGAATTTCTTTGGTCAAAGTTTCTGGCTCAGGCACAAACTGAAATGTCATATAATCCTGCAATGCGTCTTTATCAAAGGTCCGTTGGTCCTTTTGTAATTGGCTATAAATAGCCTTGTTTTCTGAAGCATAGTAGAACTTATCACCTACCTGCGCATAGTACAGTGGTTTGATCCCAAAGTGATCCCGCGCCCCGAACAGAACTTTTTCTTGGGTATCCCAGATCACAAAGTCAAACATCCCGCGCAAATGCTTAACTGCTTCTTCACCATAACGGACATACATTGCCAAGAGGACTTCTGTGTCCGAGTCTGTCTGGAATTCATAGCCTTGCTTGGCTAACATTTCTCGTAATTCGATATAGTTATAAATTTCTCCGTTAAAAGTAATCCAATACCGTTGGTTATCATATGATAGTGGTTGGTGACCACCTTCCAAGTCAATGATGCTCAAGCGTCTAAAGCCCATCGCAACATTGGTGTCGATAAATTCACCGTTATCATCTGGTCCACGGTGCACATAGCATTTTTCCATTTGCATTACTTGCTGTTTGTATTGATCGCCTGCACCCATTTCGATGTCAGTTACAAAACCGGCAATTCCACACATAATAATAACGCTCCCTAATTAAATATTAATTTTATGATACTTGTTAAAGTATACGAGTTTGTCTGCTAAAATTCAAACTCCCTAGGAGGATATTAAACTGGTTTAAACAATTTTACAAGTAACATTTATTGCCTGTACTTCCTTTATCTTTGGTGGCATTTTCTAGTGTTTTTTGATTAGCCATACTTTGCTCCTTTCAATCTTTTAAAAGATTAGTGAATCAATCGCATCACCTCCTTAAATTAGGGTATAAAAATAGCACTGGCCATTTTTTATGGCTAGTGCTGTTAATTATTTTTCAACTCGGCAATCTACTTTAGGTAACTGCTTATAATCTCCATGAATCTTGAATGCTCGTGGAGAATAAATATAATCTTCTCCACTTTCATCGATAACACCAATCCGGTCTAATCTCGGATCATAACATGTTGCGATGTATGTTTTTCCTTTATCAAAAGCTACACATGTTTCACCGAGGTAAGTTACCTTTAATGTTTTTGCCATAGTACATCACCATTTTCATATCAAGTTCGTTATGCTCAGTATCATCATATGGTTATGAAATTCATTCTCTAAATACGTTAATTGATATTGGTAGTTCTTTGTAGTCTCCATGAATTTTAAATCTACCTAATGGATATAAATACTCTTCCTGACTTTCATCTATAACGGAAATACACTTTAATATCGGATCATAACTAGTAGCAATATATGTCTTTCCCTTATCAAAAGCTACACAAGTTTCCCTGAGGTAAGTCACCTTTAATGTTTTTGTCATAGTACATAACCATTTAATGCTATAATTTGTCATCATTTTGTTGATTGCCACTTAATAATATTTTTCCATAATTCTCTTTGCTTTCTCATAATATGGCTTCAAGAAGGCCTGGCACATTTTTCTATCTCTGATGTCTTCTTCAACATAGAAACAGAACAACTCTACATCATTTATCAAATCATATAATTCTTCATTTTCTCGTAGCCAGCCTTCTGCAAACTCTTCTTCCTCACCCAACTTAGCTGTCAAATCCGAAAAATAATTATAGTAGTTTTCCACATTTCCATTAACACCATCTGCAAGCATTTTTAAGATTACTTGCGAGTAGCTCATCGTTTGCCACTTTCGCCCTTTATCTGTTTCTTCAAAACTCCAAGGCACATTGATAAACGACTGCACTATTTTCAGAGCTTCAGCTTCTTCCATCTCATCGTACATGTTGAAAGTGTCCGAGTATGGCCAAAGGTAGTTAATCATAATCTTGATGGGTTTCCACTTTTTACTGGGAATATCGAAATAAAATTCTTTTCCCCACTCATTTACCTTGATAATCATGGCGCGGTGAGGAAGATCATTCAACATGTAATAATGGTTCTTTTGGGGACCCAGGTTCTTTTTTGCTCCCTGATTAATAAGCTCGATTGATTTGATATGATTTTCTGGAAAAACAATAATCCTGTTTCCAATTTTTAATTCAAGTTCATCATATTCAATATCATCATAGTTAAAAGCGTAATCAATTCCGGTGACCTTTCCTTCCCATACTTCAACATTAATATCAACTATTCTTACAGTCTTACCCCAATATTTCTCTAGGTTCATAACTCGTCCCTCCCATCATACATGGATGTCAACTCTTTTTATTTTCATCATACTTGAAGCAGTCAAAGCTCCGCAATAACAATGACTACTTCTTCATCCCATAGGGCAATTTTTTGACCACGATCATCTTTTTTACTGGCACACAATCAAAATAATTTTCTCGGCACCACTCGCTTTTGTAAGCTACCACCCGACCTATCGTAAAATATGCGCATTTTAAGTTGCAAAACCACACTTTTGCACCATATATTCCAATATGCCGGGTCTAACTTGCAAAAAGGAAATTGGCGGTGAAATTTAAAAATAAAATCGCGCGATTAAATGGTAGCCAGTGGGAAAAATTGAAAATCCCCCTGCTTTGAGCTATAGTTATTGTAAATAACTAATTTAAGGTGAAACTAGTGGCAAAAAAGAAGAAAAGAACTAAATTCCAAAAAATCACGCTGTTTGCTGTCTGGATGATGCTGATTTTTACTATCTTGGGCGTCGTCGTTGTAGCAATCCAGCCATTCTTATAATTATAAAAAGAGCGGAGATGATCGTGTTTTCTAATAACACTACTATCCCCGCTCTTTATTTGTTATTTATTCTGTGGCAGAAGCAACCTTGTATCTCTAGCAGTCATTGCCAAGAGAAGGCCACCAGTCACAACAATATTCAAAATGAAACTTCCGCCGTTAACAACCAGCGAATAAAGAATTGGTCCTAAGCCCCATTGAACGTAAGAACCCCAGAAAATAATTCCAGCAATAAAGTGAACAAAGTATTTAAGAAAAACTGCTGTTACTACTGCGGCTAGCAACAATATTCGTTCTTTTTTCCGTTCGCCTGCCTGGATTGCGCGTTGCACGGCAGACGTATAGAGTCCGGCCAACCCAACTAGTAAGTTGGCTACCGGATATTCTAATAATCCTTGCCAGATATTGAGGATATAGGCATGCCCACTAACAATTATCAGTAGTCCCCATAACAAACCAGCTAAGAGTCCCATGCGCACTCCCCGCCGCACACTATATAGGACCAGAGGAATTAGGCCTAAAGATAAGTCGCCCCATTCCACGTTGGGAATAACAACCGACAATAAGGTTGCCAACGCGGCAAATAGGGCGCCTTCAACTAAAATTTTCGTTTTTTCTGTCATGATAATGCCTCCTTTGCTATTTGCTTATGAATCCTAAGCAACACAAAGAAAGACATTCCGCAATGTCCATCACCACATCCCTACGCTCGTCTTAACGAATCAGGTTCAAAGGGTCAGAATTTCTTCACTCTCAGCATAACGCTCCCCCTGTGTTTGCTTGATATTCACTTTTATCATGAACAAATATTATTATACCCATTTTTCAAGGAAAGTTAAAACCCGTTTACGGTATTCCTGGGGCTGTTCATAGTATGCCATTGCATGCCCTGCATTTTTGACAATCCAAAGTTGCTTAGGTGCATTGGCTGCAGCATAATTTTCATACCCCATTTTAATGGGAACAAAATGGTCGTTTTCCCCATGGATAATAAAAATTGGTAAATGATTCTTGTGCAGTTGCTTGGTAACACTGGCATCATTAAAGTCAAACCCAACCTTAATCCGCGCAACACCCCGAGCAAGCGTCAATAATGGCTCCTGGGGCACGTGGAATTGATCTTTAAGTTGGGTTGCCAATTCATCGTGGACACTGGCATAGCCACAGTCAGCAACCACTGCCTTGACTTGGGCGGGAAGTTTTTCCCCACTCGTCATCATTACCGTGGCCGCCCCCATGCTGACACCAAAAAGCGCAATCCTTGCCTTAGTCCCCTGGTGCCGAACAATCCGGTGACACCACTTAACATAATCCAAGCGATCTAACCAACCGAAAGTAACATAATGACCACCACTGCGTCCGGATCCCCGATCATCTGGAGCTAAAACGTTGTAGCCTGCTTCGTGAAACATCCGGATGTAGCTTACCATCCTACTTGCATTTTCGTGGTAACCATGGGCAACGATGACTGTCTTATTAGTTTTATGTACCGCGGGAACGTAAGTCGCTACCAAAGTCACCGCCTTTCCCACTGCTTGTTGTTGCCAAGTTTCCTTGTGCACCTGGCGGAGCCAGCGCTGGTCAGCTGTTAAGCGTCGCGCTTTCTTCTTGGCCATCGTAGTCGCTGGTTCGCCACGCCCAAACCCATAGTCCACAAGGTAATTAGCCGCCCCTGCTAGGCCCCCAATAACTAAAATGAACGTTCCTATCCAAACTAGTTTATGTTTGTGCTTGTTTTTCATCATAATCTCTTTCACATCCTGCGTTTATAAGATCGGTGATAGCAACCGTGAGAATTCCTGCTTAAACTTACGCCACCACGACTGTTTAGCAAAATATTCGGGGGTTAAAAGCACCGCTTGTTCCTGATCTTTTTCAAAGATTGTTTTCAATTGGTGGGCAAACTGTTCCCCATATAAAAAGGCGTTAGCTTCGAAGTTCAGCTTAAAACTCCGGAAGTCCAAGTTTGCCGACCCCACTGATGCCACCTGGTCGTCTACTACCACTGTTTTTGCATGCAAAAAACCGTGGTGATACTTGTACACTTTGATCCCTAAATCTGTTAGGTGCTTAGCATAATATTCAGTTGCTCGGTAAACAAACGGATGATCCGGAAAAGCCGGGATCATAATTCGCACCTCAACGCCTGACATTTGGGCTACCATCAACGCTTCAATAATCGCATCATCGGGAATCAAATATGGCGTTTGAATGTAAATATATTTACGGGCATTGTTAATCATCTTGAAATAACCAAGCTTAATCGCTTCTTTCTCACTATCTGGACCTGAAGAAACAATCTGCATGCTGGTGTGTCCAACGTTGCTGATCAGAGGGAAGTATTGGTCCTGATAACTAACTTGCTGGTTATGGCGGGTATTTTTTACCGTTGCATTCCAATCCATCAAAAACCGTGACTGTAACGCAATGACTGCATTTCCCTGTACCCGCAGGTGTGTATCCCGCCAATAACCAAATTTAGGCTTGCGCCCTAGATATTGATCACCAATGTTAAACCCACCGATATAACCAATCCGCCCGTCAATTACCACAATTTTTCTGTGGTCCCGGTAGTTGAGCCGGGGACTATGTATTGGGGCTTTCTTAGTTCCAAAAAACGGTTCAGCCCGTCCGCCTAGTGCTTCCAGGCGCTTAAAAAATTGGTGCGTAGTCCCCCGTGATCCAAAACTATCATATATCACTCGGACTTCTACTCCGCGCCGTGCCACTTCTTCTAGGGCAGCGCGGACCTGATTGCCAATTTGATCATTATAAAATGTGTAATACTCAATGTGGACATGGTTTTGCGCATGGCGAATATCGTCTAAGAGGACCTTAAATTTTTCTGTCCCATCCGTTAAGATTTCGACATAGTTGTGTTCTGTCAGGATCGCTTGGTCAATATCTAAAAAAAGGCGGGGTAATTCCATATTACCCGCAGATATTTTTTCTCCAGCAAAGATCAGCCGGTTTTTTTCCCATTGTTCCTTTTGGAGCTCTGCAAGCTGGTTAATCCCTAAGCGTTCTTGTTCTTTTAAATCAAAAATTTTACTACTGTTGATTCCTTTACCAACAAACAAATACAAGATGAACCCTACGCCAGGTAGCAAAATTAAGACCAGCAACCATGCCCAGATTACTGCAATATCTTTTTTCTCCCAAAAAACAGTTACGACTGCCCCGCCCGTGTTGATAACAAGCAACGCTAGGAGAATATAGCCTATCATACTATGCATCGTTTTTCCCTACCTTCTCAACAAAAAGCGAGTGGAAAATAGCCTTTATAGCAAGCCATTAAGCTAAACTAGGACAATGATTAGCACAATCATTCGTCCGCAACTACTAGACTTGCAGTTATTTTTCCACGTTATCTGAGAAACATTAGTAAATAAAGACTGAGGCTGGTGAGAAAACAGTATTGTTTTCTCCCAGCCTCTTTACTCCTTTAAGAACGTTTAAACCATGAGAACATTTTACTAAAGAATCCCTGGTTTTCTTCAACTTTTATGTTCAAAAGCGGAACCGTTTCACCTTCTAAACGGCGTGCAATGTTCCGATAGCCTTTACCAGCAATATTGTTTTCATCTAAAACAATTGGTTGCCCTTCATTTGATGAGGAAATGACCTGATCATCGTCAAAAATAATTCCGATCAGTTGAATAGATAATTGCCGTGTCACTTCGTCAACATCCATCATTTGTCCATCGTTAACCATATGTCTTCTAATACGGTTGATCACTAACATCGGAGCCCGGTCAAGATCTTGTTGTTCCAAAAGACCAACTACCCGATCGGCATCCCGGACCGAAGCAATTTCTGGGTTAGTAACCACAATCGCCTCATCGGCCCCAGCTACTGCATTCATAAAGCCCTGTTCAATCCCTGCTGGGCAATCTAATAAGACGTAGTCAAATTCCTCTTTGAGTTGGTCAACGATCGCTTTAGCCTGATCAGGACGGAGAGAACTCTTGTCTGTATTTTGAGCTGCCGCAATTAAAAACAACTTATCGTTGAACCGTTTATCCTTGATCAAGGCCTGTTGTAACCGGGCCCGCCCTTCAGCAACGTCAACAATATTGTAAATAATACGGTTATCTAACCCCAAAATCACATCCAGGTTACGCAAACCAATATCTAAGTCAACTAAACAAACTTTTTTCCCTAACAGGGCTAGGGCCGTCCCAAGATTTGCTGTGGTCGTTGTTTTACCAACGCCACCTTTCCCAGAAGTAATAACAATCGCTTTTCCCATCTTTAGAAACCTCCTGCTTTCACAAATAATTTAGGACGTAAAGTCATCAAGGTATGGACATCGGTTGACTCAAGATTGTGCAAATCACTGACATAAACAACTTTATCCAGTGGTTCGTCCGCCGGGCGGTCAGCCACGATCGTGACTACATCCCCGATCCGGACTTGTTGGGCAGTATTTAAATCACCGACAATTACTGCTCGTGTGTTATCTTCATAACCAGCATGAACAATTCCTTGTACTTCACCTAGAACATAAATATTACCTGTCGCCTGTAAGATGCCCCCCTGGTGAACACTCCCAAAGAACAAGACATCGCCTTTGATCGTGACCACCTGACCATTGCGAACCACCCGCCCAACACGGTGGGTACTACGCTGGTTCATCAAGTCTAAAGCAACATCGGTCCGAATTACATCCGCAGTAATCCGGTGAATGGAAAATCCTTCGAACCGACTAACAATTTTCTCAATCTCTTTCTTTTCTTCTGCCGTTAAAAGACGCATCCCTGTCGCAATGTCAAATGCAGTCTGTTTTTGATTAGCATTATTCATCCGGAGTTCTTTTAATAACTTCTCCAATTCACTGGTAATTTCAGCAAAATTTACCCGTGAATCTAAAATGATTTCGAATCCTTCTTTATGACCTTTTAATGTTACGGCTTGCATCCTGGCACTTCCTTATCACATTTTTTCGAAAAGACTTTTAAGTGGAATAAATAAGATAACAAACATTGCTAGGTTATATGCCAAGGTTGGCCCCAATGTTCGTGCAATGAACGTTGTTAGACCAGCATCTGTAAATCCAATCAAAGAATTAACAAGGTAGAAAAGCAAAGTCAATAACGTTACATCAATTAGATAAATTAATAGTACCACAATAAAAGAGCCTGTGAAAAATTGATATGTCTTTTGGGTCAAATAAACCACCAAGGGCAACAGGATTACAAAGATTCCTAAGATCCCTGTGTAATAGAGGTCAAAGAAAAAGCCGGCGATCCCTGCCCACAAGAGAATGTGTTCTGCTTGACTGTAACATACTGCCATGATGAGCCACAAAAGCAGTAAGCGACTTTCAATCGCAACTGCTGGCGTAAACATCTCTGGTGCAAATGCTTGGGTGATTGTTCCATCAAGAAAAAGGGCGATGAACAAGCCGAGCGGAAAGAGGTACTTTATCCGTGAACTATGCATATCCCCGATCAATCCTTTCTCAATGTCACAGTAACCATACTTAAATCAGAGAAATCTGCCGCTGGATCAATATAAATTTTTGTTGGTAAACCGGCATCCCCATTTTTCACCTTAGCTACTGTACCAACTAATAAGCCCTTAGGTGTTGTCCCACCTAGTCCAGAAGTTACTACTTTAGTACCTTTCTTCACTTTATCTTTGGAAGTGATTTGCCCCATGATTAATTGGTTGGTATCATCATCAAAATCTGTGATCAACCCATTGATAATAGTTCCCGACTTAGCAGCTACCTGGACGGGGAAACGGTTGGATGAGTCGTTCTTAGTGGAAAGCAACTCTACCTTACTGTTGGACTTATTGACCTCAGTCACCCGTCCAATCAAGCCTCGATCAGAGAGTACAGCAGAACCTTTGACCACGCCAGCCAAAGACCCCTTACTGATGACAATTTGGTTTTGCCAAGTTGAAGGTGCCCGTGAAATTGTATAAGCATTAATCTTACTAAATTCTGTCAAACTCTTATTTAACTTCAGTTGTTTCTTGAGGTCGGCATTTTCCTGACGCAAAGTTGCATTGGTTGCCTTTTCTGCCGCCACACTATCCACTTGCTTTTTGAGCTGTTGATTCTCATGATATGTGTTCAACAAGTCCGCAGTACTTGCTCCGGCGCTCCTAACTGCCTTAACCGGATAGCCCACCACCCGGTCGACCAATCCAGCAGCATCATTGCCAAAACTCTGAATAAAAGTCGGGGTATTGCGGTTATTCCGCACCATAATTGAGAAGGCAATCAGTAAAAAACTAACGATTAACCCCACTAGGGTGATCACGAGCTTCTTATTCAAGAAATACTTTTGCATTTTTATCCTCCAATAAATAACAAAGCCGTACCAGTTGCTTATTGGGCAGTCTGACCATCCTCCACCCCATCTGATACGACTTTGTTAGTCAAAATTTATTTCTTTTTCATAACGTCAATGCTCTTGAGTGATTCGCCAGTCCCGATAGCTACACAGTCCAGTGGTTCAGATGCAACAAACACCGGCACTTTAGTAGCGTCAGAAATAACTTCTGGTAAGTGGCGTAACTGTGCACCCCCACCAGTCAAGACAATCCCGTGATCGATAACATCGGCCGCAATTTCAGGAGATGTTTCTTCAAGTGTTTCCTTGATAGCAGTGATGATTTCCTGGATAACTTCTTGGATAGCTTCCGCTACATCAACGGCTGGAATTTCGATCGTCTTTGGCAAGCCAGTAACTAAGTCCCGACCCCGAATTGTTTGATCATCCAGGTCTTTAGCAGCTTCAACAGATGCAGAAGCAATATCCATCTTGAGCTGTTCTGCTGTTCTTTCCCCAATCAAGAGGTTGTACTTTTGACGTACATAATAGATGATTGCATCATCCAGCTTGTCCCCTGCCAAACGAATGGAACGGCTTGATACAATCCCCCCTAAGGAAATAGTAGCAACATCAGTGGTCCCACCACCAATATCAACAACCATGCTCCCAGTTGGATCCATAACTGGCAAACCAGCCCCGATAGCAGCTGCGAATGGTTCTTCGATAACATATGCATCACGAGCTCCTGCCACTCGAGTCGCATCGATAACGGCCCGCTTTTCAACTTCGGTAACCCCACTTGGGACACAAACCATCACATATGGCTTGTTGGACCGCTTACCCATTGCTTTTTCAATGTAGTACTTCATCATTGCCACTGTTGTATCGTAGTCGGCAATAACCCCGTCCTTCATAGGGCGGATAGCTACGATGCTAGCTGGTGTCCGACCGATCATATCACGGGCTTCAGACCCAACTGATACGATTTCACCTGTCTTAGTATTTTTGGCAACAACTGATGGTTCCCGTAAAACAATACCCTTACCTTCAGCATAAACAATCGTATTGGCTGTCCCTAAGTCAATCCCGATGTTATTACTTCTAATTCCAAACACTATCTTTCATCCCTTCATATTAGCAATTGCTTTTTTACGAATATTATTACCTAAAGTCATAATTAGGTATTAGAATACGCGTTTTTGGCTTACAAAAACAAATTTAGTGTAAATCTTAACAAATAATTTAGGAGTGTTCTTCGACCACAACGTTGACAGCTTGCGGTTTGCCACGGCGTCCCTCAACTGTCACGTAGGAGACCTTAGCGCCCACTTGTAGCGTCCGCAAGCCCGGGGTTTTAATCCCAGTAAAGTGCACAAAAATATCATCTCCCCGTAAATCAGGTGTGATATAACCATAGCCCTTAGCGCTATCAAAAAAGTGAACTGTTCCCGTTAACATAGCCGTCTCCTTAAATAATGTTTTACTAACAAATTATAACACACCATTTTTTACGTTGGTATATCAACTTTTTGGTAGCGTTTTATCTAATTTGCAGTTGTTTTTACCGTTGATCCCGAACATTCATATGATCTATCTTTTAAACCCACTTATCCTGTGTTTTTACTTGCTTGGAAAAGACGTTGGGTACCAAGTTTATCAGCTAGTACCAAAATCAATGCTAGGTGTCATCATTTGCTCCCATGCCAAATCGATACTCTCCTGCTAGTCAGCATACTTCAAAGCTGGCAGAACATTATATTCCCGTAAACTAAGATACTTTCCATCCCCAATAATCAAATGATCAATCAGGTTGATCCCTAACAGTTGCCCACACTGTGCCAAGCGTTGTGACATCTGAATATCGCTTTGTGATGGGGTGGGATCCCCACTAGGATGATTGTGGGCGATAATGAAGCCGGCCGCTGCATACTTTACTGCCAAATGCATAATCTCGCGCGGATGCCCGTTGGCAGAATTGATAGTGCCGCGTGAAATCTCTTTTTCTGCGATAATTTTGTTTTTGGTATTGAGATACAATCCTAATAAAACTTCCTGCTGTAAGCTCTGCATCTTTGGTAGCAGGTATTGTCCGGCCGTCTTACTAGAACACATTTGCCCTAACGTTAGTTTTCGTGTTGTTAATAAGCGTCGCTTTAACTCTAATGGTGCAGCAAGCTGTAAGTAATCTTCCTGTAACCAGTTGCGTAACTCGTGCAGTGTACATGTTTCCAACCCACGTAAGGAACAAACATCCGTCATAATTGCTGTGGCGCTTTGATTAGCCCGTTTAACATCTTGCTTAGGCAAAAGCAACAACACTAACAATTCTTGATCTGACAATGATTCAATTCCCAGTGTTTTTACTTTTCTTTGAAGATAGCCCCGATTAATCTGATTTGTAATTGCCAAAAAAATCCCTCCCCTAACTATCTACGTTAAAGGAAGGATTTTTGATCTAATTAGCGATAAAATCACGCACAGCAACTAAGTCATCCAGGACTGCGACAGTTGCTTTCTGCGTTGCTGGCGTTGGGGGCAGAACGTCTGGCACCATGATGACAGGAATTTGCGCTGCATTAGCTGCCTTGATGCCATTCACAGAGTCTTCAATAATCAGTGTCTGTTGCCGGTCTGGCTGCCCGCCAATTTCCCAGGCTTTCAAAAAGATATCGGGCGCTGGTTTGGCTTGCTGGACATCATCAGCCGTAATAAAGGCATCAAACCGCTCATAAACTCCCAGCTTACCCAGCATGCGTTTGACGTTACTCAGTTCACTACTTGATCCCAACACAAAGGGGATGTTATGTTCCATTAGGTAGTCAGTCAAAGTCAAAAAACCCGGCTTGAGTTCCAGGTGCCCTTGGTCAACTAAATCACCTACCCGATCAATCGACCCCCAGACAAGGTCATGGGCCAACTGGTCGCTGTGGTAGTCATGGGCGATGATTTTTACCATCCGTTCGTTTCCGCCACCGATGAACTGCCGGTAGTATTCCCGCGTAATCCCAGGCACACCCATTGCTTGGGCCTGCTCAACTAGGGCTGTATAATACAAGTTTTCGGAATCAATCACGACTCCATCCATATCAAAAATTACTAGCTTAGTCTCCATTACTCTCTCCATGTATGAATTTTTTCCGTACATCCGCAATAAAATACAAAGATCCCGTCACTAACAGGATATCATTTCCCCCTAACCGTGCAAACAAAGACTGTAACGCCGTCTGCCAAACAGGTTCAACATGAACTTGCGGAATGTGGTCTTTGATTACCTGCAAGTTGGCCAAAGGACGTGGCCCAGCAAAACTCGTAACTGTGATCTCAATATCAGGAATGGCTAACAATTCTTCCAGCACTTTAAGTGGTTGCTTATCAGCTAAAATCGCTACCAAGACATGTACCTTTCGCCCAGGAAATTTGGTCACCAGAAGCTTTTTTATTTCGTGCATTGCCGCTTGGTTGTGGGCCCCATCCAAAACAACTACGGGCTGGTCGTGAACTTTTTCAAACCGTCCCGGCCAGGTTGTTGCTTGCAAACCAGTATATAAATCTTGCCCACTCCAGGCAACCTCGTTTTGCCCCAAAATACGCATTACCTGCAAGGCAATAGCCGCATTAGTCACCTGGTATGCTCCTGCCAACTGGATATTCCAAGTAGCGACATCCCCTAAGTTTGGGTTAAGGGTAAATCGCTCTCCCCAAGTATGCAGTGGTGTGGTTACCTGGGCACTAAAATCACGTCCATAAATGGACAATGGTGCTTCTAGTTGCTGGGCTCGCTTGGTCACCACTGCCAAAGCTGCAGCTGGCAGGTGCCCAATTACTACGGGACATTGGGCCTTAATAATTCCCGCTTTTTGCTCAGCGATTGCTTCTAATGTGTTACCGAGGATCCGCATGTGATCCAGGGCAACCGTTGTAATCACCGCCATTACAGGCTGGTCAATGATATTGGTTGAATCATAGGTCCCCCCGATTCCCCCTTCAACAACAGCATAGTCTACATTTTGTTGTGCAAAATAAATAAACATGATAGCAGTGGTAATTTCAAATTCAGTTGGACTATTTCCCAGTTGGTCCATCACTTTTACTTGCGCAGCAACTTTCCCTGTAATAGCCGCTAAATCAACATCCAAAATCGGTGCTTGATTAATTGTAAAACGATCATTGTACCGCACAATGTACGGTGAGGTAAACAAGCCAACCTTATACCCACAGGCTTGAAGCATCCGTGCAACATAAGCACTTGTCGATCCCTTACCATTGGTTCCAGTAACATGGATAATTTTCAACGTCTTCTGGGGATCGCCTAAACGCGCCATCAATTCTCTCATCCGGGCCAAAGTAGGTGTTTTTTTGAGCCGGGGACGACCATGGATAAAAGTCAGCGCTTCCTGATAATTCATGATTTCACCTTCCGCCATCTTTTGGTTAAAAGAATTCTTAACGTCTTAAATCTCTTTTACCAATTATATAAGATGATACCACAACTAGTATTACCGCCACACCAATCATCCCCACCATGGTAATGCTAGTCTGATCCCACTTAGGTCGTACCCATGAGTAGCAAAATGTAATCCCAGGTAAGTCTGTAAGTGGTTGCGAACCGCAGAACTCAAATGAGCATCAAAAGTTGCTTGCAAAAATAATCCCCGCAAAGCTGCAGCCTCATAGCTGCTAGGAAAGATTTTGACTAAAGCCTGAATATGCGACGATAAGGCCCCTAAAGGTATATAGGTTGCAACAATAAAACCAGCTCCTGCCCCAATGATGGCCTCAATTCGACTGCAAGTTACTTCTGACCGGATCGGCAAGATAATCAGGGCATTAACCAGAGTGGCCACCACCGCCCCGAGTAACAGGTAGCCTACTGCTGGTAGGTAGGCACTGCTAGGAATAGTGACTTTATCAACGATGGTAAAATACATTCCCATCACAAGCCCGGTAACCACCTGCATGACAAAACTTATCGCAGTTGCGACTAAAATATAAGCTCCGTACGTCCTAATCCTAGTAAAATCCAAGTTGTAGTAAATGCGTACATCACGAAAAGTATATACGTCAGCCAGCTTTTTCTCCCCCTATCCTGGTGGTAGGTAATTAACACACCCCCGATAATCATCACCAAGTTGCTTAATTTAAGCGGGATACAGATTATCATCAGGAGGATAAAACCAATTATATGTACGAGATCAAACCTGAGCTTGCTAACGTAAGCCAAAACAAGCACTTCGATCAGTAGTGTCGAAAGCATCCCCAAAATATAATTCCCCATATAAATCATCTTATATACCTAATTACCATTTATTGTAAAAAGAGAGCAGGAAATGTTGCAACATTTCCTGCTCTTATTAAGCCTTAGTTAATAAATTTTAAACGCTACCCTACTACTTGGCTGCTTGCAATTCCGCAATCCGCTTGGTAGTAGCAGCTAATTTTTCTTGGTAGCCGGCTAATTTTTCTTTTTCTTTAGCTACAATTGCTTCGGGCGCATTAGCAACAAATTTTTCATTGCTCAACTTCTTAGTGCCCCGGGCAACTTCACTCTCTAACTTAGTAACTTCCTTTTGCAACCGCGCAATTTCTTCGTCTAAGTCAATCAGGTCAGCCAATGGCAAGTATACTTCTGCCCCGGTAATCACTGATGTCATAGCTAAAGTTGGTGCTGTTACTTCTGGACTGATAACCAGCTTCTTTGGATGGCAGAAACGTTGGATGTATTCTTGATTACTTTCCAAAATTTCCTTAGTGGCTGGTGCAGTCGTCTTAATTAAAATATCAATAGCTGATGACATTGGCGCATTAACTTCCGCCCGGTTGTTCCGGACCGCTTTGATTAATTCAATCAAGTTTTCCATTTGTTCTTCAGCATCGCGGTCGATTACTGCTTCGTCAACAGTTGGATAAGTTGCTGTCACAAGGGTTTCACCTTCATGAGGCATCGTTAACCAAATCTTTTCGGTTACAAATGGCATGATTGGGTGGAGCAGGCGTAAGATCTTGTCCAAGACATAGCACAAGATTTGTTGAGTGTTCTTCTTAGCCTGGGCATCATTACCGTTTAAGTCTTCCTTAGCCATTTCAATGTACCAATCACAGAAGTCATTCCAGATGAAGTTGTACAGTGCCCGGTCAGTTTCCCCAAATTCAAACTTATCAAAGAAGTAGTTAACATCCTTGATCGTGTCATTCAAACGGGAAATGATCCACTTATCAGCCAATTTCCATTCTGCTTGTGGTGGCAAAGTAGGCTGAGTATTGTCATCGAGGTTCATGATAACAAACCGACTAGCATTCCAGATCTTGTTGATGAAGTTCCAAGCTGCATCCATCTTAGTATATGAGAAGCGAATGTCTTGGCCTGGAGTTGAACCGTTAGTCAAGAACCACCGCAATGCGTCAGCACCATACTTGTCAATAACATCCATTGGATCAATCCCGTTACCCAAGGATTTACTCATTTTACGTCCTTGTTCATCCCGAATTAAACCGTGCAACAGAACATCTTTGAATGGACGCTTACCAGTAAATTCCAGACTTTGGAAAATCATCCGGGAAACCCAGAAGAAGATAATATCATAGCCTGTTACCAGCGTATTGGTTGGGAAGTAACGCTTGAAATCTTCTGCGTCAGTATCAGGCCAGCCCATCGTGGAGAATGGCCATAAAGCACTGGAGAACCATGTATCGAGGACATCTGTTTCTTGTTCCCAATTTTCACTGTCAGCTGGGGCTTCCATACCTACATAGACTTCCCCAGTTTTCTTGTGGTACCAGGCTGGAATTTGGTGACCCCACCATAATTGCCGTGAAATAACCCAATCATGAACATTTTCCATCCATTGGGTAAATATGTGCTCAAAGCGACTTGGTTGGAAGTGAACTTTATCTTCAGTTTCTTGGTTCTTTAATGCCATTTCTGCCAATGGTTTCATCTTAACAAACCATTGCGTTGATAACCGTGCTTCCACTTGAACCCCGGTCCGTTCGGAGTGCCCTACTGAGTGCACGATTGGTTCTACCCGCAACATGTACCCTTGGTCCTCTAAGTCAGCAACGATTGCCTTCCGGGCTTCAAACCGGTCCATGCCTTCATACTTACCCGCGTTGGCATTCATAGTTGCATCTTCATTCATCGTATTGATCCGTTCCAGATTATGGCGGTTTCCGACTTGGAAGTCGTTAGGGTCGTGGGCAGGAGTAATTTTCACCATCCCAGTCCCAAATTCAGGATCAACATATTGGTCAGCAATGATTGGAATGTGGCGTCCTTGCAGAGGCAGAATTACTTCTTTACCAACTAAATCCTTATAGCGTTCATCGCTCGGATTAACCGCAACAGCCACATCCCCCATCATTGTTTCAGGACGGGTAGTTGCAATTTCAATATAGTCCTTGCCATCAAAGGTTGTCCCATCAGTAAATGGATATTTGACGTGGTAGAATGCACCTTTGTCATCCTTATGAATAACTTCAATGTCGGATAAAGCAGTACGGGCTTTAGGATCCCAGTTAATGATGTATTCGCCCCGGTAGATCAGACCTTTTTCATATAAACTAACAAAGACTTTCCGTACCGCTTTGTTCAAACCTTCGTCCAAAGTGAAGCGTTCCCGATCATAGTCTAAAGACAGACCAAGCTTGGCCCATTGTTGGTGGATAATATCAGCGTATTCATCCTTCCATTCCCATACTTTGTCAACAAACTTCTCCCGTCCTAAGTCATAACGGGAAATCCCTTGTTCAGCTAACCGTGCTTCCACTTTAGCTTGTGTGGCGATCCCAGCATGGTCCATCCCTGGTAACCATAAAGTATCATACCCTTGCATCCGCTTTTGCCGGATCAGCATATCTTGCAAGGTTGTATCCCACGCATGGCCTAAGTGTAACTTCCCAGTAACATTTGGTGGTGGAATAACAATTGAATATGGCTTAGCTTTCTTGTTGTTATTTGGTTTGAAAAATCCCTTTTTTACCCACGTTTCATAACGACCAGGTTCAACCTGTTTGGGATCATATTTAGTTGACATTGCGATTTCTCGTGTCATCTGCATCCTTCCTTTCTTTAATAGCGGGCACTAAAAAAGCACCATCGTCCAAGCATAGGACGACAGTGCCGTGGTACCACCTAATTTGGGCCTTTAACCCCTCTCAAATACTAGTTAACGGACGTAAACCGGTCTACCTTACTCTCGTCGTTCAGGTAGACAGCTCACAAGCTACAACTAACAGCGTTCTTGAAGCTTTACACCAACCAGCTTCTCTCTAAAAAGCACCACTATTAGTCCTCTTGCTCAGCGCTTATAGAGGTATTTTAGCGTTTTACCCATAGAGCGTCAAGGTGTTTATAGCAATTCTGCAAAAGCCTGTTCGTTTTGGTTGAGGAATTCATCCCCTACCTTGATTTCAGTAATCTTAATTCCAGCTAAGGCCCGCTCCATGAGCCCATCTACGTCAAGCCGTTCCTCATATTCCTTAGCCTTATCAATCCGGGGCTTTGTCTTTGGCGATGGCGGTGCAAAAATTGTACAGCAATCTTCAAATGGCATAATTGAAAGGTCGAAAGTATCGATCTTTTGTGCGATGTCAATAATTTCTGTTTTGTCCATTGAAACAACTGGGCGAATTACTGGCATCGTGGTTACTTCATTGATAGCGGCCATACTTTCCATTGTCTGTGATGCCACTTGTCCCAAAGCTTCACCATTGAAAATAGCCAGTCCGTCCCGCTTTTGTGCCAAAGCAGCCGTCAACTGTAACATGAACCGCCGTTGCACAGTCATCAGGTAACCAGATGGTACATCATGCTTGACTGTCTCTTGGATTTCAGTGAATGGCACTTGGATAAATTTGATCCGGCCAGAATACTTGGCTAACCGTGCTGTTAATTCCTTGGCCTTATTCAAAGCCTGTTCACTTGTGTATGGAGGACTAAAGAAGTGAACCATTTCAATATCGACCCCACGCTTCAATGCTAAATAACTAGCAACCGGTGAATCAATCCCCCCAGAAAGCATCATCATCCCTTTTCCAGCGGTTCCGACTGGCATACCACCAGCACCCTTGATTTTTTCGTGGCTCAAGAAAATCCCGTTGGTCCGAACTTCAACTCGCAAAGTAACATCCGGATCCTTCATTTTCACCTTGATCCCAGGAATGTTTTCCAAAACATAACTCCCAATCAGATCATTCAACTCGTTAGTATCATACTTAAAATCATGATCTGACCGCCGCGTATTAACCTTGAAAGTCATTCCTGGATGGAACATTTCTTTAATGAGCGCCACTGCGGTAGCTTGAACCTTATCTAGTTCCCGTTCTACTTTGATTGAAGGTGAGAAGTTTTGAATACCAAAGACATCCCGCAAACGACTGATAACTTTATCTGAATCTTCGCCGTTTAACTGGATATGCATCCGGTCCCGGTTAGCTTTGATATCTAATTTTTTAAAGTCGTGCAAAGTATGGCGTACATTGGTCCCCAACCGGTCGATAAAACTACGGCGGTTCTTTCCTTTTGTCGATAATTCGCCATAGCGAACCATAATCTCAGTATATTGCATTCCTGATCCCCTTTCGGACAATTTTATGAGTTAATTGCTTTAAATTTTTCGTACAGTGTATCAAAAACTTTAATAAACTCTTCTGCTTCGGCCATAGTATTGTGTTCATCTAGTGAAATACGCACAGCTGAAGTAGCAATTTTTTCATCGATCCCCATGTTGTGCAAGGTCCCTGAAACCATGTGCTTCTTGGAGGAACATGCACTCGTCGTAGAGATGAAAATATCCTGGTCTTCAAAGGCATGAACGATGGTCTCGCCCCGGACCCCTTTAATGGCAAAGCAAAGAATATGGGGCGCCGAAATCTTCTCATCCATTGGGGAGAAGACCGTCACCTTTTCTTTTTGGACAACATGGTCGTAAATCCGTTGCCGGATAGCGCGTTGTTGGGTAACTTTAGCTTCCTCATCAGTCAAAAGCAAGCGCAAAGCTTTCGCCATGCCTGCAATAGCAGGTAAGTTTTCCGTCCCACTCCGCATGCCTTTTTCTTGGCCTCCACCACTCATCAATGGTGCTAACGTCCGCCCCGTTTTTTTGTAGATAAAACCAATACCCCGGGGAGCATGGAACTTATGGCCTGAAAAAGTCAACATATCAACGCGGTTATTAGTTAATAGGTTTTCAATCCCCTTACCGATTGCTTGGACGGCATCCAAATGGAAATGAATCCGGGGATAATCCCGTAATATCCGCGCCACTTCATTGATCGGTTCAACTGTTCCTACTTCGTTATTGACTGCCATCATTGATACAAGAATCGTATCCGGCCGGATTGCCTGCGCAACATCCTGCGGATCAATCCGCCCGTTCTTATCAACCGGAAGGTAGGTTACTTCAAAGCCTAATTTTTCCAGCTGCGCCATCGAATTCAACACTGCTGGGTGCTCAATACTAGTCGTAATAATATGCTTGCCATAGTATTGTTTTTCCAGGGCAGTTCCTTTAATAATCCAATTATCGCCTTCAGTCCCACCACTCGTGAAGAAAATCTCATGGGGTGCAACGCCCAGTAAAGTTGCAATCTGCTTACGTGATTGTTCTAGTAAGCCATAGGCTACTTCCCCTAACTTATGCAGGGAAGAAGGATTCCCCCAAATCTGTTGACTCACCTTCGTATATGTCGTTAAGACTTCTGGTGCGACTTTGGTTGTAGCACTGTTGTCAAAGTAAATCATTATCTTATCCTTCTTATCTAGTTATTAGTCATTTCATCACTTTACTACATTATCAAGCCATTCTCAACTATTTACCCCCTGAAACAAGCAAATTCAGTTCACCTAAAGGTTTGCTAACAAAAGGATTCTTACTAATTCGTAAACTAGGTACCAAAAAAGAGGTTACTTCCACAGTAACCTCTACTAATAAACCTACTATTTTTGTCTAGCGCCGATCAGCAACTTGACGTTGATATTCGTCCGATAAACGCTTAAATACCCCTGGCTCTACTTTATCAACGGCATGTGAAATTGCATCTAAGGCTCCAACATAGTCATATTCTTGATTGAACAACCGCAATGCTTCTTGGTAGGCCGCATCGACTTCAGGATACCTATTTTTATACCGGTTAGAGTATTGCATTAACCGTTCGACCAAAACTGAACTGTCAATAATGTCTTCGGTTTTACTCTTTAAAACATCCAGATCTGACTGGGTATTTAGCATTGCTTTGGTAATTTCTTCCATATTAATTCGCTGCTCGTTGAGACTGTTATCCAGGGCAACGATTTCGTCACTAACATACAGGAAATAGTCCGTATACTCAGCTGAAACTCCGGGCAGGTTCAAGCGTTCAATGGCACGACGTAACTTGTGAATTTCAACATCAAATTCGGCCACTGCATCTTGGGCTTCTTTTTCTTCTTTCCATAATCCTGCCACGCTAGTTTGAATTTTCTTTTGTTCACTCTCAATCCGTTCTAGCGATGAAAACATTTGTTCATGTTGGGCTAAAACCTCAGTATAGACCACGTTTTCTTCTTCATCCCGATCCCGATATGCACTAAACTGCTGCTGAATTTGCCGAATTTCTCGTCCCAACCGGTGGGCATTTTCTAATTCGTTATTGTTCAGTTCGTAATTTTGTTGTAACCGTTCCAAATCAGCCAATAAATCTTTTTGATGTTGTTCTGCATGAGTAATAAACCGTTGTAATTCCTCAGCCCGATTTTGAACTTTAATTTGAGCAGTGTATTCTTTAGACATCAGCTCATACAGCCGGTCAATCATATCTGCGATCCGCTTGTCAGTCGCCTCTGCTTCTTTAATCTGCAATTGGGTCAAGTTGGTCATGTTTTCTTTACAATCTTTTTGGATATCAGCCAACATCTGTTCCACATTAGAAGTAAAACCGTAATGCTCAGCTGTCATCTTTTGGTAACCAGCAGCTAACTCATCCAACTGCTGTGGAAATACAGTCTTAAGATTGTTATATAAAGGCGGAATGCTCTCCAAACAAGCTTCCATTTCACTGGTATTCTTTTCCAATTGCTTCATTGGTTTTTCCGATTTAACGAAATCGCCACTCGCCGTTAGCTTGGAATACTGTTCGAATTCATCTTCTAAATTGGCCAAGTTTTCTTCTAATTTATCAATTACAGGACCATAAGAGAAATTCTTTGCCAATAACTGTTTGCGGATTGCTTGATACTTCTTCTTGAGGGTTAAAATCAAACGTTGCTGATCTTCCGTATTCTTTTGAATATCTACAAGTTCTTTTTTAATAGCAGCAAACTGTTCATCCGCATCAGCCAAACTCTGGTCAACTTGACCAAGATTCTTTTTCGCAGCGATTAATTGATAAGCTGCAATGTGTTGACTAGCCGTATTTAAATTTTCAGATATTTCCGGCAATTGGCGGTTCATCAAGTACCGATATGATTTGTCAATCTTGTTGAATTGTGTCAGACTGTCCCCTGTCAAATTGAGCCGCTTTAAATTATTAAAATCATCACTCAATTCAGTATCTGTCAGCTCTAGCACTGCAGCGTGCTTTTCTGCCACCAATTTCGTATATTTCTTTTGTAAATATAATATTCCTAAGTAGATCCCCACCGCAGCGAGCACCACTACCACGAAAAAAGCAACCATAACTTGATCCCGTCCTTTACACATAACATATAAACATTAATAATTATATCATACCGAACTCATAGAAACAGCACTAATACGGAAGCACTTCCATTATATCTCCTATCTTTCTGTGCCATTTTCCTTGCCTTTTGCCCTTAAATCTGGTATGTTACTCTTTGTGTAAAATAATGCAGCAGTAACCGGTAAGAACGTCAACAGTTTTTTGCCATAAACGGTTCTGTGAGTAACTCTTCGGCTGCAAGAGCGAAAATCCAAAAAAAACTGCACGAATACTAAGGTTACAACGTTATTTTACTCCAAATAAATTATTGGAGGATTTTTTTATGTCTCGTTATACAGGTCCAAGTTGGAAAGTTTCTCGTCGTTTGGGTATCTCCCTTTCCGGTACAGGTAAGGAATTAGCTCGTCGCCCATATGCTCCAGGTCAACACGGCAATGCTCGTCGTAAGTTATCTGAATATGGTTTGCAATTACGTGAAAAGCAAAAGTTACGTATGATTTACGGTTTAACTGAACGTCAATTCGCTAACTTATTCGTTAAGGCCGGCAAGATCCGTACTGGTAAGCACGGTGATAACTTCATGATCTTACTTGAACAACGTCTTGACAACGTGGTTTACCGTTTAGGTTTAGCTACTACTCGTCGTCAAGCACGGCAATTAGTTAACCACGGTCACATTACTGTTGACGGCAAGCGGGTTGATATTCCTTCATACGAAGTACAACCTGGTCAAGTTATTTCTTTACGTGAACGTTCAAAGAACTTACAAATCGTTAAGGATGCTTTAGAAGCAGTTGTTGGTCGTCCAGCATACGTAACATTTGACGATAACAAGATGGAAGGTTCTCTCGTTCGTTTACCTGAACGTGACGAACTCGATGCAAATATCGAAGAAGCTCTTATCGTTGAATACTACAACAAGCTGTAATAATTTACCGTTTGTTAATCTTAACAACCTCCAGGTGGAGGTTGTTTTTTTAGTTTTTTAAGGAGGAGTTGCTATGAGTTATCCCCTTGCCTTTCGCATGCGTCCCAAGGATCTTTCTGAAGTGATCGGTCAGCAACATTTGATTGCCCCGGGAAAGATTATTTGGCGCATGGTACAAGCTCAACGTCTATCGTCAATGATTCTATATGGCCCACCTGGGACCGGTAAAACAAGTATTGCAGCTGCTATTGCCGGGTCGGCTAATTATGCCCTTCGCAAAGTCAATGCCGCTACTGATGCTAAGAAAAAACTAGAGCAAGTGGTGGCAGAGGCCCAATTAACGGGAAAAGTTGTACTACTTTTGGACGAAATCCACCGCTTAACCAAACCCAAGCAGGACTACTTGCTCCCCCACTTGGAAGACGGAAAAATCATTCTCGTTGGTGCTACCACTGAAAATCCCTATATTGCAATCAATCCGGCCATTAGGAGCCGAACCCAAATCTTTGAAGTAAAGCCCCTTTCGCCTAACGATATTGTCACTGGCCTTGAGCGGGCCCTGACTGATAAAGAGCGCGGATTAGGCAATTATCAAGTCAATCTCTCCGCATCTGCCAAGGACTTCTTTGCGCAAGCTACTAACGGGGACCTGCGCAGCGCCCTCAATGCTTTAGAGTTGGCTGTTACATCCACACCCGCAGACGAATCAGGCGTGATTAACGTGGATCAGACTGTAGCCCAAGAATGCCTCCAAAAGAGGGTCCTAACGGCAGATAGTGACGGCGATGCGCATTATGATGTGATCTCTGCTTTTCAAAAGTCTATTCGGGGGTCGGATACTGACGCCGCTCTTCACTATTTAGCCCGCTTGATCGCTGCCGGTGACCTTCCAGCAATTGCTCGGCGTCTAATCACAATTGCCTATGAAGATATTGGACTTGCTAATCCCCAAGCAGCAGCACGCACTGTTCAAGCGGTTCAAGCCGCCGAAAGAATTGGCTTTCCCGAAGCCCGGATTCCCCTGGCTACTGCAGTAATTGACTTGTGTCTTTCTTCTAAGTCAAATTCAGCTATTTGTGCCATCGATGCAGCTTTGACTGACGTTAATAATGGGGCTGCGGGTCCTATTCCTGACCATTTACGTGACGCCCACTACACAGGAGCCCACAAACTAGGACGTGGGGTTAACTACCTATATCCGCATGATTATCCTAATGATTGGGTCAAGCAACAATACCTCCCGGATAACCTTATCCACAAGAGTTATTTCCGCCCTAAAGGAATTGGGCGGTATGAAACAGCCCTCAAAGAGCGCTATACCAAAATTAAACACGCGCAAGAGCAATCAGATACTAGCAACTGAATTGCCAATTAATACTATTTATGCTAGGATAACGATGGTATCTGAAGTGTACGCGTTATCTTATAAATGTATGGTTGACCGAACACTTTTTACTTTTTGTTCACAATGACTGGCAGCTAGTATGCCTAACCATTATTATCGTTAGGAAACTACAAACCAGGCTACGTGGGCCTTCCTGCTTTGAGAGCGGGTTCAACTACAAAGATGATTAACGGCACAATCGGAGCCGCGAGGCTGAGAGAAAACTCTGTTTTCTCATCAGCCTCTTTTTTATTCACTATGACACCTGATAACGTGGAAAATAACTACAAGTCTAGACGAAAGTCGCCGCATTGCACCTGGTAAAACTGCTAAACCATAGTCGCTTGCCCTGGCAAAGTAGGATCAACAGGGGCAATGGAACTAAAACGAATTTGTTTAGGGAGTTGGGCATTCAACATGGTTGCCATAACTTCCGGATCAATCATTTGTGCTAATTGTATTTGTAAATTTGCCATGCTAACTTCCTCCTAATCTTTAGTTAGTGCTTGGTATTCGTCCGGATGATTATCCTTGAACTGCTTAATCTCTTGATAAGAAGCGATCGCAAGGTTAATCGTTGGTGTTCCCTCGCCTTTTGGTTGGCCGGAAACAACATTTACCGGGCTTTTAGTTAGTTGGGGTTCGTTCTTGACATTAAACAGGTAACTATCGCTCTCTTTAAGCGCTGTTAACTGTCATCTAAGCCTTCTAAGCCATTGTCACTTAAAGATACCTTGTCCAATCTAACAAGGCGCTTACAGCCTTGCTATTGCGTGGCTCCGTCATAACTGCTTTAATCTGTTCATCGCTTAGTCCCTGTTCCTTCAAAAACTCTCGTTTCATGAGAAATCGCTCCTATCGTGTTTATTTTTCGTGGTCCGTGCCACGGGTTTGACTGCATAAAAAATAAGCAGTTTAACGACATGCTCAGGTCGAAATATTATGATTTAATCCCATTCACTTTGCGTCCCAGCCTCTCTACTAAGTTCATGTTATAAAATGCTGGCTTCGCAAAAATATCTACATTGAGTGTTACATGCATTTTAGAATTTTCTGCATTGGCGGCGTATTCTACACCTTTTACATGTACTGGAACCTTGTTATCCATGCTATCCCCATCCATAGTAAAACACTCTAGGGAATGAATTACTCTCAATCATTTTCTTTATTTGCCTATATGCATGAGCTTCGAACTTGTTACTAATTTTAAGTTCTTTGCCATTAATTATATAACGCAAATTTCTCTTATATACCCGCATTACAGATACAAACTTATGCTCTATATCATGGTCGTGAATTGAATATTCCACATATTTATCGTTGTTATCAATCAATCTTAATTCCACCATCATGATTTTTTGGTCTTTCTCATGTCAACAGCTTTTTTATAAGGCAGATTGTAAAATTTAAGTTGAACATTTTAGTGGACAGAAAAACCCATAAAGGTCTTTAATGGTGTCGTTACAACATTCCATTAGAAAGAAGGACCTTTATGGGCACCACTATCTTATCATTTGAAGACCGAATTGTCATCGAAACGCTTCGTCATGAAAAGCGATCTCTTCGATATATCGCTGATTACCTGGGCTTTAGTAAGACTACTATCTTTAATGAAATTCACCGGTTAAAGGGTGAAT
>NZ_AUHQ01000005.1 GCF_000423265.1 Ligilactobacillus saerimneri DSM 16049
TTTCTAATGGAATGTTGTAACGACACCATTAAAGACCTTTATGGGTTTTTCTGTCCACTAAAATGTTCAACTTAAATTTTACAATCTGCCTTTTATATTACGCAATTTTCTTTACGCTTGGCAATGCTATCGCCAATTTGTAGCTAATTTGTAACTTTAATTTTTAAAATAATTTCCATAATCAATGTTTTTGTAATCTTTGCTCGTTGAAACAAATTTTATGGACTGATTTTGCTGACACAAATTTTTGTTTACTCAGCTTGTTCAAACTAGGCCCGTCATATTGAAAAATAGGCGCAAGCTACAACCAGCACCAATCAAGAACTTTACTGTTGACCCAGGCACCTATCTTACTATATATCGGGTCGCCCCGCGCAAAAGTGAAAGAATATGGTTCGTTTACTTTAAAAGAGAAAGTTTGGTTTCGAAGAAAATAAAAAATCCCTATCCGTAATGGATGAGGAATTTGCTTTATAAGCTCAAACGCTAAATATAACAATCAACTTTAGCCTATTTTAACTAGTCTTCTTTTTCGATTCGACCATCTTGATAAACGCGATACATATCACCGGAATCATTTCTAACAGAATTGTATGGCACATAATCACTATCAGTTGGTGCACCGTGAGCACCGCCATAGTACCACCCTCAATTTCCCATCCTTGGTCGCCCATCTTCTTGGTAATATAATCAATCGAACTTTGACCACCAGTTAGATGAACGGATAAAGTGGATTCAGATGTGGCAGTGGAACTAGGGTCATTCACTTTTTTGTCCGGCTTATCATAACCATTTTGTTGAATTTTCTCTTGGGAAGATTCAGCTGCCCGTTCAAACATACTCTGAAAATCGGAAGCTGTCATAATAGTAGGGTAAAGTGTCCAAGAATCAGCACTCCAATGATATTCCCCTTTAAGATTAGTTAGTGTTCGGAAATGCTTCTTATTCTCCTTGATAGCTGTAATAGTAAAATAATCCTTATCATACACGTCATGCAACTTGATTTGAAATTTATTTCCATCTAAATGACGCCAAGTTCCTCGCTTAACAGTTCCATAGTTCCCATGGCTATCATCACCAGTTTCCGGTTCAGCGTACAGAACCTTACCAGCTTTGGTAAAACGCATATAACTCGTTTGCTCATTACCTTGGCTGTCCTTATCTCGATATTTTTCATCAAGTTGATAAATCCCTGTTAATTTAGAAGTTGACGAAACTACCTTCACCTTATTTTTTACAGGTTGCTTCCCACATGCAACTAACATTAATGTACAGATTATGCCAATTGCAAGTGATATAATCTTTTTCATAAAATTTTCTCCCTTAATTGATCCTGCAAAAAAACAGCTAACTCATATAGTATTAGTATATGAACTAACTGCTTCTTTTATTTTTTAACTCAAACTTAGCAAAAATTAAGTCTTAGACTTTCTGTTTTACTTTATATAACTTATTCCCATTCGATAAAGGAAAAGGAGTATAAACCTTGATACACCAATGTCTTTGGCTTCATTTTAGATATTTATGGAGTCTTCCACCCCCGCGAGCAAGCTCGCTCCCCTGGATTGCACCAACAAGGATAATGGAATTTGCCCTGCTCCGCGTGCATTCCCTTACCCTTGTTGGCGCTATAAGATTACTTCTCCCTCACATATAGCCAGGTTATGAACAACCCATGTTTAACTTCAATTGGTGCCCAGTTCTTCCGAGGACAATTCTGAGCTAGCCATTGGTTAACATAACCATCACACCGCTTCATTATGATATTGACAACAGAAACGTTGTTGCCACATGGGATTTTCAGCATGAGCTTTCCTCGTTTGCGGATTATTCTGCCGAATTTAAGCCACTTGTTGGCAAGCTTTTCTTCTTCTGCGACTAGCTTAATATTGGAAGAAGAAACATGACGCAATAGCGATTTAACCAATTGCCTTGAAGTAATATCACGTTTAAATTGACTTGTAATTAGGTTGATTATGAGCCAACAGAACAATGCTACAATTACTAGAGTTAGCAGTGCTAGTAAGTTATTGAACCAGTCAATGCTGAACTTGAGGCAAAACTGCGCGAAGATGAACTAAAAATAATGGGTTATTTACCTGACGATGCTGATGAATTTACCGATGAACAAAGTCTTAACCAGGCTTTTGAAAAAAATTTAAAATAGGAATATGAAATATAAGGTAAAGATTAGTAAGGGCTTTTGGCGAAGTGCTAAGCGACTTAAACAAAAATATATTAAAGAAGAGTACGGTCAAATTATCGATGAAATCCGTGAATCAATCATCATATTAGCAATATGATGGCATCCTTCCAAAAGAGTATCAGGACCACATCTTAAGAAGAAGTCCTTATCAGAATCATCGAGAGTATCGCTTATACGATGATGATGTTTTGGTGATTTACGTTCGAAAACAAAAACAATTGTACCTCCGTTTTGTCGAAGTAACTGACCACAAAAACTTATATGACAATAGTAATTAATTATTGACTAGACATAACTCAACACGTGTTTCTTCTAATACTCAAACCATTTGTAATAAAACCTAACTTTCTAAGTGAATTTTGAATAGCGCCATCAAAAAACCGCTAGCAATCAACGTTTTAGTAACGTAATTGCTAGCGGTTAGTTATTTTTGTCCTTTTTGTAGCTTAAATTGCTTAATAATTTTCAAAGCGCGCTTGCGCGTCTTAATGTTAGGACTGTTTAAATTACGTAACGCCGTTGCATAATCACTTTTTGACATAGTATCACCTACCAACTAGCTTTCTTAACCCCAGGGATTTTTCCCGCCAACGCGAGTTTTCTAAAGTTTATCCGTGAAAGTCCAAATTCACGAAGATACCCCCGGGCTCGACCGTCTAAAGCATCCCGGTTATGCAACCGCACTGGGCTAGCATCCCTAGGAAGCTTAGCCAAAGCTTGGTAATCACCCTGCGCCTTTAATTGAGCTCTCAACTCTGCATACTTTGCTACCAGTTCTTCACGTTTCTTTGCCTTAGCAATCTTTGCTTTTGTCGCCATAAAAAACCTCTCTTTAAGTTAAATAGTAATTATTACCATTTACAGTTTAGGTTAATACTTCACGTAGGTCAAGTATTTTTATTTAGTCTGACGACTTTTCTAAAGTAATATCGTGGAATTGACGCTGTAAATATAAAAAACTCCATCCCGCATAATAAACTTAGGATGGAGTTTTACCCTTTCACACAAGTATCAAGGTGTATGTCAGCTTAACCATTCTTTACCTACCGGGTTGGCTTCAGCTAACTCTTCGTCTTCGACTAAATCCTTGTAATAATCGTATTCCTGCCACTCTTTAGTTGCAAAAATATTGGTAGGCTTATGGGATTGGTGGTTAGGCTTCCTCGCACCAACTTCACAAGCTGAATCTTGTAGTAGCGTCAGCGAACTACTATTACTAATTTTTGTTATTACTTCAGTTCACCCCTATATATCTTTTGACCTAACTTAGCGCAAGTACTACTTTTTGTCTACAAAAAAACCAGTAGCTATTAAACTACTGGAAAAAACAAACCTTGGCAAACAACTATCTTTATACACCCTGTTTTTCGTAGGTCTACCTTCTTCAAAAGCTTGATTTATAGGCATTCCCTCACCAAGTTATATTTGATTTTTATTCCCATTCAATCGTTGCCGGTGGCTTGGAAGTAACATCGTAGACTACACGGTTTACGTTGTCGACTTCGTTGACCATCCGGACAGAGATTTCTTGAAGGACATCCCATGGTAATTGGGCAAAGTCAGCTGTCATCCCGTCAATGGATGTCACTGCCCGAATACCGATAGTGTAGTCGTAAGTCCGACCGTCACCCATGACCCCAACAGAGCGAATCCCTGGAAGAACAGTGAAGTATTGCCATACTTCCTTGTCCAAACCATGCTTAGCAATTTCTTCGCGTAAAATTGCATCAGTGTCACGCACGATGCGGAGCTTTTCTTCAGTAATTTCACCAATTACGCGGATCCCTAAACCAGGACCTGGGAATGGTTGCCGCCATACTAATTCATGCGGAATACCTAACTTTTCACCAAGTTCACGGGTTTCATCCTTGAACAAGGACCGTAATGGTTCAATCAGCTTGAAGTGCAGGTCTTCTGGTAAGCCCCCAACGTTGTGGTGGGACTTAATCGTTTGGGCTGTATCTGTCCCTGACTCGATGACGTCAGTATACAGTGTTCCTTGAGCCAAGAAGTCAACATCCTTGATCTTCAAAGCTTCCTCATTGAAGACTTCGATAAATTCGTTACCGATAATCTTCCGTTTTTGTTCAGGATCAGTAACCCCGGCTAACTTGCCTAAGAAGCGGTCAGCAGCGTCAACCTTAACAATGTTAACCCCAAGATCACGGCTCAAAGCATCCATTACTTGTTGTGCTTCGTTCTTCCGCAGCAAACCGTGGTCAACAAAGATACAAGTCAACTGATCGCCAATGGCTTTGTTCAACAGTACAGCAGCTACACTAGAATCGACCCCACCAGAAAGACCTAAAATCACCTTCTTGGAGCCAACTTCTTCTTTAATCTTGGCAACTTGTAAATCAATGAAGTCATCCATCGTCCAGTTGGCTTCGGCACCACAGACATCAAAGGCAAACCGTCGTAAAATATCTAAACCGTACTGAGTATTCCGAACTTCAGTGTGGAACTGCAAGCCATAGAACTTCTTAGCATCATTAGCCATCGCTGAAATTGGGCAGTTAGCACTTGTAGCCGTAGCGGTAAAGCCAGCTGGTACTTCAGTAACCAAGTCTCCGTGACTCATCCATACATACTGGTCTTTAGGCAAGTCTTTGAATACTACCGCATTGTCGTCAGTAACCTCAATATCTGCCCGACCGTATTCAGAATCCTTTGCTGATTCAACCTTACCACCTAAGTTGTGGGCCATCAGTTGCATCCCGTAACAGATCCCCAAAATTGGAATACCTAACTTATAGATATCTGGATCAACTGTGAAGGCTCCGTCTGCATAGACGCTGTTCGGACCACCTGAGAAGATAATACCCTTAGGGTTAATCTTCTTAATCTCCGCAGCTGTAATCTTATGGGATAACAGTTCAGAGTAGATCCCAAAGTCCCGGATCCGCCGGGTAATCAATTGATTATACTGGCTCCCAAAATCAAGCACAATGATTTTGTCGAAAGCCTGCATATCCACATTTGCCAAGATATTCACCTCATCATTTCTCAAGAATTATTGCTTTTTTCTATTGTACAGTAATGGAAATATATCATCAAGTTAGGACGATTAGCAAGATTTCTTGCCTAATCCTAATAATCACGTCTTGCGCAACCACAGTTCATTAACCCGGTGTTCGACTCCTTTGCGAATAATCAAATTAGCCCGGTTTCGTGTTGGCAGGATAAACTTGTGCAGGTTAGTATGGTTAACCTTCTGCCACACTTGCTTGGCAAAGGCAAAAGCCTCCTTGCGGTCTTGTTGAGCCAAGTCATAATAATAATTCGTTGGGTCCTGAAAGGCTGTATCCAATAGCATCCCAAAGCGTTCCAGGTACCACTGCTGTATCAAGCTCTCCGGGGCGTCAATATACAATGAAAAATCAAAATAATCACTGACATAGATCTGCTGGTTGGATGGCAACTGCAAAACATTGATTCCTTCAACGATTAAAATATCTGGACTAGCCACTGTATCATACTCGTCAGCGACAATGTCATACACCTGGTGCGAGTACCGGGGAGCATAGGCTGGGCGCCCATTTTTTACATCATCGATAAAATTAATCAACCGCTGCATGTCATAACTTTCGGGGAAGCCTTTCTGATCCATAATTCCCCGCCGTTGCAACTCCGCATTAGGATAAAGAAAACCATCCGTAGTGATCATTTGAACCTTTTCTTGTGGCAAAAGCTTGCTCAAAAGAATCTGCAAAAGTCGCGCTACTGTGCTCTTGCCAACGGCTACTGAACCAGCAATCCCGATAATAAAGGGATTGGGTTGTTCCGTGATACCTAAAAATTTAGTTTGATCCCGGTTTAAAGTCCGATGATTGCGTAAATATACCCGCAATAAATGGACTAATGGCATATAAACTTCGGCAACGTCGCGTAATGAAATGCGGTCGTTCAGTGACTGAATCTGTTGGAGTTCATCTGCAGTTAAAGTCGCTACCATTTCACCGGTCCGAAGGCGTTGCCACTCGTCCCGAGCCAGCCGATAATAATTTAATTGATCTTCCATCTTTAATATTTATTTCTCCTGCATCTCTGCTCAATAATGCCAAAATTATAGCATATTCTTAGGCAAACAACACAAGTTACCCCATCAGAAAAGTGAAGGCGTTAAGAAAAACGGCTTCTCTGCCTAACCATTTCCTCTCGCTTCCACTTTATTCATAAAAACTGGTCTTAATTATTTGTTGTTTGACTTGTCGTCGTTACCCGCTTAGCTTCAGGCAAAGTTATCGTTGGCACTTGGTTATACTGGCTGAACTTACCCTTGAGACTCTGCGTTTGGGCCACCTTAGTTCCATCTTTAGTTGTCATCTTGATCTTGCCTTGGTATGACTGTGGCAACAAACTATGCCGATCGATCACAATCTGATAGTCAAAGGATTCAACATTCATCTGATCAATCACAGCCCCCATTCCGGAGTCATTCCCAGGATTGCCAACGCCTAGTGTGTCCTTGACCATCTCGGTTGCACTATCACCATGCCCCCGGTAGGTTAATATGTACTGCCCTTTACGCGTTTTCACATGGAGCTTACTACTTGTTGCCATCCGCTTGAGTAGGCTCACTGCTGCATATTGATCCTTTTGGGTATCAAAGTCAAACCCCGCTTGATTAGCTGCTGTTTTGACCCATTGCCCATCATTGGGTTTGGTATATACATCATAATCATTTAAATATACTGGGGCAGCACTGGTCTTTTTTCCAGTGACAATAGTTGTATCAATCCGCATAACATCCGGTTTCTTCTGGTAGGCTACCGCCATCGCATACTCATAATTTTCCGTTTTTTTACGCTTTTTGCTCGTTGTCGTTGATTTGACCCGTGAGTTTAGTGTTACTTGTAAACTTTTTTGCTTATTGAGCTTTCCAATCGTCCGTTGTGCAAGCTTTTGCGCCTGCTGTTCATTGCCTGAATTAGTAGTATTTGCCGTACTACTACATGCACTCAGAACTCCAGCCATCATCAAAACCAGGCCGAAGACCAGGCGATACTTTTTGGTTAGCATTATTCCACCATTCCTTTCACGCTTAATTTTATCATACAGTAAGTTTTCAACAGCTTGACACGCTAGTGCTAAAATATAGATAAACTTAAATGCGTAAAATCAGATAAAGAAAGGAATGACTTTCAATGCATAATATCGTCTTATTTGGCGACAGCATCACTGCTGGTGTGATTAATGGCTTCCCTTCCCCCCTCTTTTCACGAATGATTCGGGATGCCTTGGGCACCTATGAAATCATCAATCGTGGTGGTATCGGTGACCAAGCCCGAACAGCCTTGACCCGGCTACAAACCGACGTTCTCAGTGCTAATCCCCAAGTCGTTGTTATCTTTTTTGGTACCAATGACTGTGCCGACCCTAATACCAGTCCGAAAGATTTTCAGACAGCCTTGCAAACAATGATCGACAAAATTGGTCGCCAACGCTGTGTCCTCGTCACTCCCGGAATCACCAGTAGAGACGCCCAACAAGCAACACCGTTATTTGTCACAATGAACCAGTATGTTCAAGTAGTTCTAAAAGTCGGGCAAGCTAATAAAATTCCCACCCTCAATTGGCAACAAGTTTGCCAGCAATATTCTTCTGACAAACTTTTACAAACTGATGGCATTCACTATTCCAAGGATGCTTATCGCCTGTTAACTAACCACCTGTTACCTCTGATTAAGACCCAACTCAACCGCAATTAGTCGGTTATTAAAGAAAGTGAGTGGGAAATATTAGTAATAAAAGCGGGGTTGGTGAGAAAACAGTGTTTTCTCCCAACCCCTTAGCTTTTACTAACTTTCCAACTTACTTTGCGCGTGGACGCCAAAATGTCTGACAGTCTTGTTTATCTGCAATGTTATACTCAATCACTTTAGCCAAGAGATCATACGGAACTTCCTGATCAAAACTTACGCGAACTAACTTTTTACCATAGGACAAACCTAACCGGTCAAACTCTGGACCAAAAACCTCAATGATTTCGTCTTCACCGGCAAATGCAAAATGCTTTTGGGCCACACTAAAACCAATGATAAATGTCCCATGATCCGTAAACATTGGTTGATTCCAGGCAATCCGCCCTGCCAAATTGGGGTAACGTTTTTCAACCCACTGCAAAACCCTTGCCATTTTTTGCCGGTGGTCCGGATTCTCAATTTTTGCTAAATAATCGTCGTAAAAAGCCATCTTAGCACCTCCGTTTACTTCTACTTTAACCTAAGCAAGTTACTTTCCAAAAGTCATTTGATAGAGTAACCTGGTTTTTAAGAATGATTATTGGAGGGGATTATTGTGGTCAAAAAAGATTTGGAACACTTAACACCATTGCAATACAAAGTCACCCAGGAAGCAGGAACAGAGGCGCCCTTTACTGGTAAGTATGACAACTTCTTTGAAGATGGGATCTATGTCGACGTCGTTTCTGGTGAACCCTTGTTTTCTTCCCTAGATAAATATGATTCTGGTTGTGGCTGGCCTGCCTTTACTAAACCTTTGGTTAAGCTCCAAGAAAAGCGTGACCAATCGTTTGGAATGGAACGTACCGAAGTTCGGTCTAAGGGGGCTGATTCTCATTTAGGGCACGTCTTTTGCGACGGACCAGTTGACCGTGGTGGTCTCCGCTACTGTATCAATTCGGCCGCACTACGATTCATCCCAGTCGCTGACCTAGAAAAAGAAGGGTATGGAGAATACCGGAACCTGTTCAAATAATATCAAAGCCAAGCAACGCCTGATTTGCGCAGCTTGGCTTTTTTACAAACTTTCGCCGTTGGTTTCGATGACTTTTTGGTAGCTCATAAGTCTTTATTTACGCCTTATACAATTCAGTTTCTTCTGTTATACTGTAATATCCTATTTTGAAAGTTGGAAATCACATGCCAAAGAAACACTATCGCTTGAAGCACATTTGGAAGATCCTTGTCCTCATACTGGGGTTAATAATCGGAATCGGCGGAGCGTACCTTCACCATGCTACCTACCACCCTACTACAACTGCCCAGCAGGCTGTTAGCTCTGCTCATACAACTAAAGATGTCACTACTTTTAAAGCCAAACACAGCCGACTAACGGTCGTCTTCTATCCGGGAGCACTTGTACAACCAGCGAGTTATGCTCCTTGGGCCCAGCAGGTAGCACAAGCTGGTTACACTGTGAAAATTGTTCATTTTCCCCTCAACCTGGCTGTCCTAGCACCAGATAAAGTCCATGAAGTTATTGGCTCCGATGAAAACTATGTACTTGGCGGTCATTCCCTAGGCGGAGCCATGGCCGCTCGCTATGCCCACCACCAGCACAACCCCCACCTCAAAGGAGTCTTTTTCCTCGCAGCTTATGCTGATCAAAAAGGACGTCTCGACCACAGCGGACTACCCGTTCTCAATATCACCGGGAATCGGGATGGTGTTTTGAACTGGGACAAATATTCCAACAACAAAAAATACCTCCCAACAACCACCCAATTTGTTACCATTCCTGGCGGCAATCACAGTGGCTTCGGCAGTTATGGTTTACAAAAAGGTGATCGTTCCGCAACTATTTCAAACCAAGAACAACAAGTACAGATTGCCCACACATTGACTGCATGGTTGCATGGATTACCTACAACACAAAACAAATAATACCTAAAAACCCTCTCGGTAGCGATCGTAGACCACACTCGAGAGGGTTTAATTAAAATTATTGAATATATCTTAATTCGTATAATTCCGGATCAATACTATCCATCAATGGGGTCAACTCACCCACTGCAAAAATATCTAATTGGTGCATAGCCCGTGAGCAAATCGTATATACTAGCTGACGTTCACTTTCAAAATGATAGTTCTTGCGGTTGGCATTCCACACGATTACCGCATCAAACTCTAACCCCTTAGCCAGGTATGCCGGTACAACAATCGTCCCTGGAACCAGCCGTTGATTTTCCGTTTTGATCAATGTAACTGGCAACTTATGTGCTTTAAGTTTCTTGGTTAATTCCTGACATTCAGTCAGCGTTTTCCCAATAATAGCAGTTGTCATCTTAGCCGCTTCATTTTGGTGGACCTGGCGGATAACTCCGGCCAGCAACTGGTCGGAGCTTTTGGCTACCGTGATTGTAGGAACCGCCCCATTACGAGCAAAAGCAGTGACCTTTTCCCCATTGATCAATACTTCCCGACTAAAATCAGTAATTTGCTGGGTTGAACGATAGGACTTAGTTAATTGCACCACTTGAGTTTTTTCCGGAGCAAACATCGTACTCAATTCTTTCAATAAACTGTGACTATTTTCTCCCGTAAAGATTGCCTGGTTCAGGTCGCCTAACATCGTAAACTTAGCCCGGGGGAAACGGAACTTCAGGTACGCCAATTGGTAGGCACTATAATCTTGAATTTCATCAATAAACACATGCCGCATCTTGGTATCGCCCCGTTTACCAGTAATCAAATCATACAGGTATAAGTATGGTGTCACGTTGCTCATCGCCATCTGACCTGCTTTGATAGCGGTAATTGTTGCATCAACATCTGCCTGCCATTCCGCGGGTGTTACCCCATAATCGGCCAGGTTGACCAGGTCAGGCACATGGCGCAAGAAATGGATAAATTGTCCACTAACATTAAAGAACCATCCCTTTAAGATCGCTCTGCGTAGTGGTTGCAACTGTTTTTGAACATAACGTTTAGCTAAAAAGCTTAATTCCGCAGTTCCGTTACCTGCGTCTTTTGGATGATCGCCATACAAAGCATTCAACTGGTCTTGACTCAAGTCCTGGATTGCTTTTTCCACCTCATCGGTCTTAGCTAGCCGTCCGATCTGGCTTTGTAACTTATGCAAAAGCTTATTGACTGTGCCTTCAAGCCGATTGCGCAAACTATATGATTCATTAAATCCATAGTAAATTGCACTAATTTCCTCTTTAGAAAAATACGTTTTTCCCTGGAATTTGAGATCGCGGAACCGTACTCCCTTGTGATTGAGGTATTTGGCATAGTTACTAGTGGCCTTGAACATCCGCAAACTATCTTTCAACGCTTGGAGCCGTCGTGCTTGCCGGTCGTCTGCTTCAGCAAAGCGCTGAGCTAAAGTTTCTACTTTAAGTTTAGGTAGGCGCCGTTGGGTATATTGATAGTAGGTCATCTGCACCATATTATGTTCCCCTAGTTCTGGCAATACTTGATCAATGTAGTCATTGAACAACTGGTTAGGAGAAAAGAGGATAATCTGGCTTGAAGTCAGGTTCCCCCGGTAACGATATAGCAGAAAGGCCACCCGTTGTAAAACAGCCGAAGTTTTTCCCGAACCGGCTGCCCCTTGAACAAAGAGTAAGTCCGACTTAGTATCCCGGATGATCTTATTTTGTTCCCGCTGGATTGTGGTCACGATGCTTTTCATCTTAGTATCAGAAGCATCGCCCAACACGTCCAAAAGCATCTGGTCCCCCACAGTTTCATCAGTGTCAAAGAGAGTAATGATCTTACCGTCTTCAACTACGAACTGTCGCTTTAATTTGAGCTTAGCTTCTTGCTTCCCCATCGGACTATTGTAGGTCACATGTCCTAATTGCCCATCATAGTAAACACTGGAAATCGGCGCCCGCCAGTCATAAATCAAAAAATGATCGGGTGAATCTGCAAAGGAACCCAGACCGATATAAATTGCCTCGGTCTTATCTTCACCCGCTTCCTGGAGATCGATGCGCGCAAAGTAGGGCTTGTGCTCCATTTTTTGCAACATTCCCAATTCCCGAGTAGCACTCTGCCAGGCATTCTCCCGCTCCGCTAGCGCTTGTTGCTGTTGGCGAATCGTCATCGCGGTATCCATCATCCCGGAATAGGTACTGGTATTGATCCGCAGATTCTTATTAAAATCAGCCTGCATATTTTCTTTATCCCGTTCAACAGCAGCGATTTTCTTTTGATTGGCTGCTGCAGCAACTTTGATCTTATCCACAACCATATCCATACGTTTTTGTTCATCTTGTTTAGTAACTGGTTTCGAGCTCATTTGCTTGCCCCCTAGTTTGATCACTATTAAACACTCAATTTCTTAGCATAATATTGTAGCATTTTTTCTAGTTATGGTTCAAACAATCCCCCTCCACTACATGAAAGCGTTTTTTGTAAATGAACGAATAATTCGCTGGTACTCTCTTTTTATTTTAGATATATCCATGCCATTAAATGTTACTGTACCAGTGATCTCCTTCTTTTTTCGCTTTTGAAAACAAGTTATGAAAATAACACAAAAAAGACTTTCATTTTAAGTCGTTTTCAGGTAAAATCTATCACTGTTAAAATTGTAAGAATGTTTACGGAGGATTATTATGTCTGGATTTTTGGGAGAGTTCTTCGGAACCTTTGTCCTTATCTTGTTCGGGGTTGGGATCGGCGCTTCAGTAACTTTGAAGAAAACTCATGCGTCTGGTTCTAACTGGCACTACGTCACTTTTGCGTGGGGATTGGCTTTTGCTTTTGCCATCTACGTTGCAGGTCACTTGGGCTCAGAAGCTCACTTGAACCCAGTTGTAACTTTGAGTTTTGCAGCTTTTGGTAAGTTCCCTTGGAGTCAAGTTGCTCCTTACATCTTGGCCCAATTCTTAGGTGCCTTTGCCGGGGCTGCTATTGTGATTGTGCATTACTACCCACAATTTAAGGAAACCAAAACAGCTGAAGAAGGTAACAACGTTGGGATCTTTGCTACTGGTGGTCAGATCAGAAGCAACTTCTTCAACTTCTGCAGTGAAGCCATCGCAACCTTTGCCTTAGTCTTCGTTCTCTTGAACCTGGGTGACTTCAGCGAAGGTTTGAAGCCATTCATCATTGGGCTTTTGGTTATGGTTATCGGTCAAGCACTGGGAGGAGCAACTGGTTTTGCTATGAACCCTGCACGTGACTGGGCACCACGCTTTGCTTATACTATCTTGCCTGTACCAAACAAGACTACTGCTGATTGGGCTTATGCCTGGGTACCATTTGTTGGTCCATTAGTAGGTAGTTTGGCTGCAACTGGCTTACAAGCATTAATTATGTAAGCTAATAGCAATTATTACATAAGTATTAACGAACCGGTGAGTTCCCTGCGGAATTCACCGGTTTGTTGCTTTCAGTAGCCATTTATAGTTTTTCTCGCTATAATGTAGTCAATATTTTCCTGAAAGGAGTATTCATTTTTTATGACAGTTTCACTGTTACTGGTAACAATCGTGGCGTTCTTCGTCCCGCTGTTACTAGCCAAATTTAAAGTTTCCATTCTTCCTACCTCAGTCGCTGAGATTTTGGTCGGAATTATCCTCGGTAAGAGTTGCTTAAATGTTATCCACATTGATAGTTCGCTCGCCTACCTCTCAACTCTCGGGGTGATCATGCTGATGTTCCTTAGTGGTCTTGAAATTGACTTTTCCTTGTTCAAGAAAAACGTTGATCCGTCCCCACTAGAACAAAAACGGATGGCAGCAACTCCCAACACCTCACCCCTGTTGGCCGCTTCAATTGCCTATGTTCTTAGCGTCGTTACCTCTTTCATTCTAGCGATGCTGTTCAAAGTCTCCGGGCTCTTTACCGATGTCGCTTTGGCCACTATCCTCTTTGCGACCGTTTCTTTAGGAATCGTCATTTCCTTATTGAAAGAAAATGAACTGCTGAGCAAAAAGTTTGGGCAAGCAGTCCTCCTCTTTGCCATCTTTGGTGAAGTTGTTCCGATGCTAGCCTTAACCGTGTATTCTTCCGTCCATAGCGGTCGGGGGGGCAGCCTCTGGTTGATTTCCCTACTTTTCATCCTAGCGGCCTTCCTTTTCCACCGTTTCCGGCGTTTCTTTACTTTCTTTGACAACATCAACAAGTCAACCACCCAGCTGGATATCCGCCTCTCTTTCATGGTAATCATTGCCCTGGTTCTTACTGCTACCGGAGTAGGAGCTGAGAACATCTTCGGGGCTTTCGTCGCTGGGATCGTAGTTAAATTACTCGAACCAGTTAAGAGTACCCAACGCCACCTCGATGCCGTTGGATACGGTTTTTTGATTCCCTTCTTCTTTATTCTGACTGGGGTCAAGCTCGATATCCCCGCATTGATGCAATCACCGACAACCTTGATCTTAATTCCGTTGTTCTTTATTGCTTATGTCGTTGCTAAACTGCCAGCATACTTTGGCTTTGTTCGCCGCTTCTCCAAGCGAAATGCAGCGGCTGCATCCTTCCTTTCTGGAACAACCATTACTTTAGTTTTAGCAACACTGCAAGTGGCTGAAGAACTCCACGTAATCTCCAGCCAGCAGTCGGGCGCTTTCATGTTAGCTGCTATTCTGACTTGTATCTTCGGCCCCCTCGTCTTCAACAAACTCTATCGTCCAGAAGTAGAAGATATGAAGAAAACCCAAGTATCGATTATTGGGGCTAACTTGGTTACTGTTAGTGCTGCACAACAGCTTTCTAAAGAATGGTACGATGTCACCCTCTTTACTGACCGAGAGAAAAACTACTCCACATATAATTCACAAGCCAATGTGCAAAAATTGGCCTCAACGGATGTCCAGTGTCTGATTGACAACGAAGTTTTTGATACTGATATTCTCTTATTGGCCCACCTTGACACCTCAACCAACGTCAAGTTAGCGACGGCTGCTAAGGAATACGGGGTTCCTCGGGTAATCTGTCGCCTTGAAAACCGTGAACCAATGGATACAACCGAAAATGCCCTTCTTGCTCAGGGAATTGAAGTCTTTGATGCCTTTGATACTAATGTGGGGATGACCCGGTCAATGGTTGAAACCCCATCAATGCTCCGGTTTATTCAGCAAGAAGATTTCAGTATCTTTGAAATTGAAGTTACGAATGCGAAGTACGATGGCACCGACATCAAGGACCTGCCTGGTACTGACAAGCTAACGATCTCTCGGATCATTCGGGCCGGCAAGACGATTGCCCCTCACGGGAATACGCGTATCCGCCTGTATGACCACTTACTCCTAACTGGGGATAAGAATACCGCGCGTGAATTGCAACAAAAGATCGGGAAGCGTAATGACTAACTATGCGAAAGGACGACTCAAACATGGCTTTTAAACTTTATCTCGTTCGCCACGGGCGGACAATGCTCAACCACTACCGCCGTCTTCAAGGCTGGTGTGATTCTGACCTCAATGACGAAGGGATTGCTCAAGCTAATGCTGCCGGCCGCCACCTTGCTCATGTTAAATTCGACAAAATCTATTATAGTGGCGTGGGACGGACCCTTAAAACGGCCCAACTCGTGATTGCTAATAATGATTACCGCGATCAATTACCTACCCCAGTTGCCAACTATGATTTCCGTGAACAAGGTTTTGGATTCTTCGAAGGAAATGATGCTGAACAGGCTTGGTTCATGGCGGGAATGCCCCATGGAGTCAAAACTTACGATGAAATCGTAGCCCGTTACGGGATGGATGCAGTCCTCAACTTCTTGAAAGAAGCTGATCCGTTCAAAGATGCTGAAAACACTACTGAGTTTTGGACCCGGGTCAACCGTGGTTTAGATGGTCTACGGCAGACTGCCCATGATGGTGATAACATTCTCATCACTGGCCACAGTATCCTCATCCGCCATATGGTTAATCGCTTCAAACCTGAATTCGATATTCTCAGCGAACACCTGGAAAACGGGAGTGTTACCCGCTTTACGGTTACTGCAGATGATGTCACGGTTGACTATTACAATCATTCCTGCGACGATCAAGAATACTAACATACCAAAAAAGGAGCACTAATGCGGTGCTCCTTTTTGTTTACTGCTTAACCTTATACCGTACCCAAATAGCTCATTTCTGGCACTACAATACGGGCCCAGCTGTCACCATGATAAATTCCCCCAGAACATTTCTTTAGCTATATCCTTTTGAAATAATTATTCTTCTGGTAAGATCAGCTGTAAGCGGTCGTTGAAATAATTGCGGTACGACAAATAAATAGCAATCACTGATCCAATACTTGTCGCTGACATTAGCATAAATGTCACCATAATCTGGTACTTAATCGCATAGACCGGATCCACGCCCGCAAAAATCAAACCTGACATCATCCCCGGCAGACTAACCAACCCGACCGTTTTAGCCGAATCAATCGTCGGTTGCATACCCGTTTTGATACTTTCCCGAATTATTGCCCGGGAAGCTTGAAAACCAGTTGCTCCCAAAGCCAACATTTCATTGACTTGTTGGGCCTGTTGCTTGAATTGTGTCCGCATTGCCCGGTATGCTAACCCAATCGCCACCATCGAATTAGACGCAATCATCCCTGAAATGGGTACTAACTGTTGGGCCACCGGTCTGATCGAACCAGATAACACCAGAATCATGATTGTCACTGTTGTACTTGAAAAAATTGCAATAAATGAGTAGATAAAGCCACGTTTTTGGCGACCATTTCGTTGGTAAGCATTCCATGATGCATTCAAAATAATGATCAGAGTCAAGGTTAAGGTCAAGAAGATGTTGGCAACATGAAAGACTGCTTTGAGGACATAACCTACAACTGTTAATTGAATAATTGCCCGTAAAATAGCGTAGATAATATCCCGGTGGAGATCTAACTTCTCCCGTACACTAATCCCCATCGCTACAACTACCAGAAACAACGCCAGTAGTAACGATAAGTTGGAAACTGCCAAACCTTGCATTAGCTAACTCCTCCTTTTTCCAAATGTACCAGGTGGTGTGCCATATGGATCTCATCTGTATCATGCGTTACCTTGACCAACGTCTTTCCCCGCTGGTGTTCTACGGCTAATAAATCCAGGACGATTTGTTTGGACCGTTCGTCAAGACCAGCGGTTACTTCATCCAGCAATAAGACTTGTGGTTCTAACAAGAGGTTACGTACTAGGGCCACACGCTGGCGTTCGCCCCCAGACAACTCCGTAATTTTCTTTTGGGTATATTCTTGGGGCAGGTCGACTGCCGCCAGCAAATGCTGGATACGGTCGTGATCAACTGCCTGGTTATTTATTTGATACGGAAAAGTAAAATTATCCATGACTGTTGTTCCAAACAGTAACGGCTGTTGGATACAATATGAAACTTGTTGTCGGTAGGCAGTGATGGGATAAGTCGTTATATCTTGCCCCTGATAGACGATCGTTCCCCGGTCAGGGCTGAGAAAGCCGGCCATCAGCTTCAAAAGGGTACTCTTGCCACTTCCCGAAGGTCCAGCTATCGTTAAATAATCGCCCTTTATCACCTGCATATTAAAATCCTGTAAAACAGTATGATCTTCGACAGTATAATCCAGATCATTGATCGTAATGATCGCTTCTGCCATCTTCATCACTTCCCGCTTCTTTTTGAGAATATTTTATAATATTTATAAATTAATCACCATTATCTTGCTTATACAAAAAACAGGATGCTGCTAAGCAGCATCCTGTTTTTTGTGGAGTGAGAAATCTCTCTCCTTATTACCGTTCATCTGTTAGAGACTTACTTAAAATTGGTTGGAATACTAATAATTGGTCTTTAATCCTCAATGAGTTCAGCTCTTTCAGCTGCTTGAGCCTGAGCTTTTTTAGCATTTTCGGCTGCCCGTTCTTTATACATCGGAACTTCTGCCTCTGTACACCGTACGAAGTGACCTGGTGTGATCTCATGCAGCTTACGTGGGACGCCGTCGCTTTCGTCTTCCGCAGCTGCATCATAAGGAATTTGCCGTCTGTTCCGTTCAAACTCAGGATCAGGAACAGGCACAGCAGAGATCAAACTAGCAGTATAATCATGCAGTGGTTGGGTATATACTTCATCAGCCGGACCGACTTCTAGTAACTTACCGTAGTGCATAACTCCGATTCGGTCAGAAATGTACTTCACCATGGATAAATCGTGGGCGATAAAGAGATATGTTAAACCGTGCTTTTCTTGTAAATCTTTGAGCAGGTTAACTACTTGAGCTTGAATCGAAACGTCCAAGGCAGAAATTGGTTCATCGGCAATGATAAACTTAGGATCAACAGCCAATGCCCGCGCAATCCCAATCCGTTGCCGCTGCCCCCCAGAGAATTCGTGAGGATAACGACTAGCATGGTCTTTGTTCAAACCAACTGTATCCAGTAATTCAGCTACTCGGTCGTTTCTTTCTTGCTCATTCTTAGCCAAATGGTGGATATCAATCCCTTCGGCAATAATATCCCGCACTGTCATCCGTGGGTTTAAAGATGCGTATGGATCCTGGAAAATCATCTGCATTTCCCGCGTGAATTCAAGCCGTTCCTTCCGACTCTTGAGCTGGCTAACATCCTTACCGTTAAAAATAATTTCCCCATCGGTTGGTTCATACAAGTGGATGATTGCCCGTCCTGTCGTTGTCTTACCGGAACCTGATTCACCTACCAAACCAAATGTTTCCCCTTCATAGATATCAAAGGTCATATCATCAACGGCATGGAGTTCATCTGGCTTGCCAACGTTGAAGTATTGTTTCAAGTGCTTGACTTGCAAAAGTTTCTTCTTTTGTTCTGGCATGTACATTTCCCCCCTATTCAGCCAAGTTAGCGACGTCTGTCCGACTGAGTTCGCCACTCTTTAACTTAGCATAGATTTTTTGCCGCCGTTGGATTTCGGCAGGCGGTGTTACCTTTGGTGCCCCTGGTGCTAACAACCATGTTGATGCATAGTGGGTTTCGGATACTTTGAAGAATGGTGCCTTCTTTTCGGTATCGATCTTCATTGCATATGGGTTCCGTGGTGCAAATGGATCACCCTTTGGTGGATCCAAAAGATCTGGTGGCGTCCCCGGAATTGATTCCAGGTGCTTACTATCCAATGTTGGCATGGAATTCAGCAAGCCCCAAGTATATGGGTGCTGAGGATTGTAGAAGATTTCATCCACAGTCCCGTATTCCAAGATTTCACCAGCATACATTACAGCTACTCGGTCAGCCATTCCGGCCACAACCCCTAAGTCGTGTGTGATGAAAATGATTGAAGTTTCAATCTTTTGTTGCAATTCTTTCATCAAATCCAAGATCTGCGCTTGGATTGTTACGTCCAAGGCAGTCGTTGGTTCATCGGCAATCAAGATTTCTGGATAACAAATCAAAGCGATCGCAATCACGATCCGTTGCCGCTGCCCCCCAGAGAATTGGTGTGGATAGTCGTTGACCCGTTCTTCAGGGTTAACGATCCCAACCAAGCGGAGCATTTCAACTGCTTGTTCCAACGCCTTTTTCTTGTCCACATGCTTATGTTTCATCAGGGGTTCAGCAATTTGCCGCCCAATCTTCATAGTTGGATCCAGAGAAGTCATCGGATCCTGGAAGATCATTGCAATGTCCTTGCCCCGAATAGTCTGCATTTTCTTTTCTGAATATTGCAGGATATCATCGCCATGGAACATTACGCGTCCGCCTTTGACCTTGGCGTTGTTTGCTAACAGACCCATCAAAGACTTTGTGGTTACGGACTTACCCGAACCTGATTCCCCTACGATTGCCAGTGTTTCCCCCCGGTCAAGGTGGAAGCTGACATCGCGAATGGCCTTGACTTCACCTGCATATGTGTGGAAATCAATTTTAAGATTTTGTACATCTAAAATTCTTTCAGCCATAATCTAACCTACCTTCTTGTCTTTGGATCAAATGCGTCACGCAAGCCGTCACCTAACAGGTTAAAGCAAATCATCAGTACACAGAGGACAATTGCTGGATACCACATTTGGTATGGCAAGAACTGGAAGTTCTTTTGTCCGTCATTCAGAAGTACCCCAAGTGAAGTTTGCGGAGCAGAAATCCCAATCCCAATGAAACTCAAGAAGGCTTCAAAGAAGATTGCACTTGGAATAGTGTACATTGTTTGAATGATAATGATACTGGAAAGGTTCGGCACTAAGTGCTTCCAAGCAATTTTGCTTGGTGACTCGCCCAGTGTCCGGGCAGCCAGAACATATTCTTGGGTCTTTAAGGATAACGTTTCAGCACGAATCATCCGGGCCATTGTTGTCCAAGAAGAGATGGCCAAGGCTAAGATGATGGATGTCATCCCTGGCTTAAATACCAGCAACATCAGCACCACAATAACCAGGTTTGGCACAGAAGAAATAACTTCAATAATCCGTTGCATAACGTTATCAACACGACCACCTTTCCAACCAGAGACGATCCCATAGGAAACCCCGATGGCAAGGTCAAAGAATGTCGCTACAATCGCAACGATCAAGGAAATCTTAGTCCCGTAAATAATTCTTTGCGCCAAGGAACGACCTAAGTAGTCAGTCCCTAAAATAAAGTATTTGTTAGCAGGTACGTTGTTTTGAGCATAAGCATCAACCCATGCGCCCCCCATCTTCAACTTCCCGTTCAGGCCATTGATATCAATGCCTGGAATCTTAGCTGGTAAGTTTGCATATTGTGGGGCGGACTTTACCAGTTGGGCATTGGTAATAAAGAAACTTGAACCGAAAGCAACTACTAACATAATGATGATAATGAACAGGGAAACAACTGCCCCCTTGTTCTTTTTGAGTCGCAGCCATGCGTCCTGAAGGAAAGTCAGGGAAGGAGCTGCGATCTTTTCATCGTCGCCCTTTTCATTCTTAGATACGGGCTCAAAGTCCTGGGGTGTTAAATTCAGTTTTTCTTCAGCCATATCTTTATCCCTCATTTCCTGCAAGTCTAATCCGTGGATCGATGAAGCCGTAAACAATATCCGTCAACAGGATCACTAACACTAACCCAGCTGAGAATAACATCGTTACCCCCATGATAGTTGGGTAGTCGTTGGTAGTGATCGACTTAACGAATTGTTCCCCGATCCCAGGGATTGAGAAGATGTTTTCGATAACCATTGAACCAGTCATCAAGGCAACTGTGTATGGCCCAATCAGGGTTACCAGCGGAGTCAAACTGTTCCGCAGTGCGTGGTGGTAAACAATACCGAACCGACTCATCCCCTTAGCCCGGGCTAATTCGATATAGTCAGAGTTCAAAACGTCCACCATCCCCGTCCGGACGAACCGGGCTGTTTCAGCCAGTGGTCCTACCCCAAGGGCAATCGTCGGTAAAATGGTGTAGTTAAAGCCATTCCATCCGGCAACTGGTAGCCAGTTTAGCTTCAAGGCAATATAGTACTGTAAAAGCACGGCCAACACGAAGTTTGGTACTGACTTACCAATGATTGAAAGCACTGTACATAAAGTATCAATCCAAGTATTACGGTTGATGGCTGCAAATGAACCAACAATAATTCCTAACACTACCCCGAAGATAATCGCTTGGATACCCAATTGGGCGGAAGCGCCAATCCGGCTAGAAATCAAGTACGAAACTGATTGGTTACTGAATTGGAAAGAAGTCCCAAAGTCACCATGAGCAGCATTGAGCATGTAGGACAGATATTGCTGCCAAATTGGCTTGTCTAGACCGTATTGCTTATTCACAACTGCAATCTGCGCTGCTGACATTTTTTGCTGATTTGTGAACGGTGTCCCGGGCATCAGTTTCATTAAGAAGAACGTGATTGTTGCCACTAAGAACAGCGTCAAAATCATGTAAAATACTCTTTTGAGTAGGTATTTACGCATTGTTTTAACCTCGCATTCTATTTATAAGACTCGCTATGAGTGAGATAAAAGAGTGGTCAAATCACAGGCCAAGTTTTTATCTTCATAATTACAAAGCAAGGGGTAACGTTATTTCGTTGCCCCCGCCTTGAGATTTAGATCATAATTTTAGCTACTTGATTTGGACATTCTTGAAGTTGTATGTGACACCAACAGAGTTGATGATCAGGCCCTTAACCTTACTCTTTACCAAGTATGGTGTTCTTCTTTGGTAGATAGGAGCCACTGCTTGGTCTTCCAGTAAGATCTTTTGTGCCTTTTGCAAGTCATCCCAACGCTTTGCAGGATCGTTGGCATCAGTTGTCTTAGAAGCCTTGATCAAGCTATCATATTCAGAATTCTTCCACTTACCATCGTTTTGGCTGTTGTCAGAAGTGAAGAGGTCTAATGTTGAGATTGGATCAGCGAAGTCATCGCCCCAAAGGGTCAGAACTACATCGAAGTCACCAGATGATGACCGTGCTAAACGAGTCTTGAATGGTACGTTTTGCACGTTAACCTTCAAACCAGGAAGAGTAGTTTCCCAGTTACTTTGCATGAAGTCCCCAGACTTCTTAGCTGCATCATTATCGTCACCCAGTAAGTTCAAGGTTAACTTCTTTTCACCGATTTCAGCTAAGCCTTCCTTCCATAACTTCTTAGCTTCCTTAGCATCTGAAGTTACACCAGTACCTTTGATGTTACTGTTGAAGTCTTTACCGTTGCGAACTGCTAAGCCGTCTGGCACGATCCCAGGAGCTGCTTGTGAACCGAAGGCAGAAGTCTTCACATATTGGTCACGGTTGATTGCCATGGACAATGCTTGCCGAATCTTCTTGTTCGACAAGGCCTTCTTAACTGTTGGGTTAGAAGCTTGTTCATTGAATTCGAGGTAAGCCAATGTTGATTCCTTCATCAAGTGGTAATCCGCGTTGTTCTTCAAGTTCTTAGCTTGATCTGTTTCCAATGTGATATAGTCAACTGATCCTTGCTTGTACTTATTGTAACGTGTGTTACCAGATTTGTTAACTTGGTAGTTAACTGAGTCTAGGTGAACGTTCTTCTTATCCCAGTAAGAATTGTTCTTTTGTAACTTCCAAGAAAGGTTAGAACCAGTCCAGCCTGTCATCTTAAATGGCCCGTTGTAGTACAACTTGTCAGAAGCTGTCGCATACTTGGAACCGAACTTGTCAACGGCCTTTTGGTTTTGTGGGAAGAATACAGGGAAGCCCATCAATAACTTGAAGTAAGGAATTGGCTTTTCCAAGTTAACAACTAACTTGTAGTCGCCTTCTGCCTTGATCCCCAAAGTATCTGGAGCTTTCTTACCTTCAATGATGTCATTAGCGTTTTGAACACCATCAAAGAGGTAAGAATATTGAGAAGCAGTCTTTGGATCAAGTGTTCTGCGCCAGGAATATACGAAGTCCTTAGCAGTTACAGGATCACCGTTAGACCATTTGGATTTCCGCAGATAGAAAGTATATGTCTTCCCACCATTAGAAACTTCAGTCTTCTTAGCTACCCCAGGTTCGATCTTACTATCCTTACCAATCCGATAAAGACCTTCCATAGTGTTGGCTAAGTTAGTGAAGGAAATAGTATCTGTCGCTTTGGACAAATCCATCCCCGGTAATTCACCAGTTTCACTAAAGTTAAAAACCTGTTTGGAAGAATCAGCAGATTTATTACCACAGGCAGCCAGGGCTAAAGCTGAAAGGAAAACAACTGACCCGGCAGCTGCAACTTTTTTGAGTTTCATAATTATACCCCATTTCTAAAAAAGCTAAGCTATGTAACAACGAAATAATAAATCCCTAGCAACTTGAGTAAAGTATATATTATAAATAAATTAAAATCAAGAAAACTTTCTCATATTGGGCGCGAAAGTTTGTTTACAACCGCTTTCTTTGCTGCTAAAACGCATTGTAGTTCTTAAAAAGATTCTTTTTTCAACTAATTAGTGGAGTTAATTCGGTAATGATTTGCGCATTATTTGCCGTTATTTTTCGTTAAAATTAAGAAATTATGAGCATATTTATCATTTGATGCATTTGCTATAATTAAGAGGATAAAGGGGTGATATTATGACAGCCGTCATAATTGGTGGAATTGAAAACCAAACAGAAAACTTTACTTATACTATGGAAGAGCTCCAAGCTCTTGCTGAAGCCGACAACCTCGAAGTGGTGGCCTCTGTTCACCAAAAGCTCGAGCGACCAGTTGCGGCTACTTACTTTGGTACGGGCAAAGTAACTGAAATTTTCCAGGCTGGCCAGGTGCATGCCGCCGACGCTCTGATCGTTAACGATGAACTCTCGCCAACCCAAATTCGGAATCTTGAACAAGATACTGGGCTCACCGTGATTGATCGCACAGCCCTGATCCTAGATATCTTTGCTTCACGGGCACGGACCAAAGAGGCCAAGCTCCAAGTCGAAATTGCTAAACTCCAATACCAACTTCCCCGCTTACGTACAAGTGCAGCGGAAAAACTCGACCAGCAGACAGCCGGCAATGCCGGCGGAGGCTTTACCAACCGGGGAGCTGGGGAAACTAAATTAGAATTAAACCGGCGGGTAATTGAAAAACAGATCTCCCAGCTGCGTAAAAAACTCAAAGATGTGCAAAAAGACCAGGTAACCCAAAGTAAGCAGCGTCGGGCTTCTGGTTTGCCCCAGGTGGCCCTGGTGGGGTATACCAATGCCGGCAAATCAACTACCATGAATGGTCTTTTGCAACTTACCGGACAGGAGGAAGACAAGCAAGTCTTTGTCAAAAATATGCTCTTTGCAACCCTGGATACGTCAGTTCGTAAAGTTCACTTTGCAGATAATAAAGAATTTCTCCTCAGCGATACGGTCGGGTTCGTCAGCAAGCTGCCCCATAACCTCGTGGCTGCTTTTGAATCAACCCTAGCTGAAGCACGTAATGCCGACTTGCTCGTTCAAGTCATCGATGCCTCCGATCCACATGCCCGCGAAATGATCGCTACGACCGAAGAAACACTCGCTTCTATTGGGATTGATGATATTCCGATGATTTATGCATATAATAAAGCCAACTTAGCCAATACACGGTATCCTCTAGTTACTGGTGACGCAATTACTTATAGTGCTCGGGATTCGCAATCACTGCAAGTTCTCGCTGATGTTATCCGCCAAAAGATTTTCACTGGCTACCAAACACTAACCTTCCTCATTCCCTTTGCTGAAGGACAGCTGGTCCAACAGCTCAATGAAGAAGCTCAAATCATCAAAACCGATTACCTCGCAACTGGCACCCAAATTACAGCAGAGGTCAGTCCCCAACTAGCGGCCCAACTCCAAGATTATGTCCAATAACTTATCAATTCCCAGTTAACTGTTCGTTGCTGAACAGCCGCTGGGAATTTTTTATTTTTACTGCGAGTAAATTTTCTTTTAGATCTCTTTTTCCGAACTGACACGACAATATTTAAATATAGGTGCAAGCTTCCCCATTCCTATTAACTCTGTTTTTCTAAATGCCCTTTCTGCACATATTTCACTATATATCGTGTGTCCTCTGCCAAAAGTACTTTTTTCTATTCGTTCGCTTTTTAAATTAATCATCTTTTGCATGAACCTTACATCACTTAAAAAATGAGACTGAAAAATTTCTCAGCCTCATTTTTTAGGTGCTATTCCCGATTCCTGCAATTACTTATTCAGCTTGGTGGATCCGACACGACATTTCTGTTACATCCAACCGGTAAACTTGCACATATGCCAATGACTTTGGATCATATTTAAATTCGGTTTGTCCGGTATAGTGCTGCATTAACGGCCCAAATGCCGCTTGTTTTTCTTGCGGATCCATCACCAATGTCACTTTTCCTTCGCCGATCACACTCCTGTAACTCGCCGAGTAGGTACAGGCCATGTTATCTTGCCCCGGTTCAAAAATATCATCGTCGTCAATTTCAAACCCTGCATAGTGGGTTGCTTTTAACAGTTCATACCGCCGTCCTTTGGGCCGTCCGTGGAAATACAGTGTGTAATGCCCATTTTCTTCCTGGTAGCCATAGTGCACAGGAACTACATATACCCGTTGCCCATCACGCAACCCTAACCGCAACGTCCGGCACTGGTCGAGCACAGAATTTATTAATTTTACATCGGTAACAGTATCTTTTTCACTCATAAATATCGCCTCATTTGCATAACAAGTAATAGCTTTCATTGTTATTATATCCCCAATAACGTTGCATTTGTAGATAATTAGGGTTTAATTAACATCCTGTAAGCAAGGCTCTCATTTATAAATTTAGGTGTATAATTATTACTAATTTTAAAAAACTATACATTATGTAGAAAGAAGTATTTTTATGTCCAAGAAAACTATTAAGCAGATCACCCTTAGCGGTTTGGTCTTGATGATTTTTTCATCAATTTTTGGGTTTAGCAACTCAATGACTGCTTTCTACCAGATGGGTTATGCAAGTATCATTTGGTACGTTTTGACTGCAATTTTGTTCTTCGTCCCTTCAGCTCTGATGTTTGCTGAATACGGTGCCTCCTTCAAGGCGGCTAAAGGTGGGATTTACTCCTGGCTAGAAGGTTCTATTGGTAAAAAGCCGGCCTTCATCGGGACTTTCATCTGGTTATCCGCATGGATTGTCTGGCTCGTTTCTTCTACGCAGTTCTTCCTCGTTTCAGTATCAACCATGTTGACCGGACATGATACTACCCAAAGTTGGCACCTCCTAGGGATGTCAGCCAACAAAACACTGGGGATTCTAGAAGTTATCTTCCTTATTATAGTTACTTTCGTTGCTTCCCGTGGGATCGACAAGATTTCTCGGATTGCATCTGTCGGGGGCGTTATTACCCTAGGAATTTCTGTGATCTTTATCATGGCAAGCTTATTACTGTGGGTACTAAATCACGGTCACTTAGCGGAACCAATGACAGCGACTAACTTGATCAAGTCACCTAACCCGATGTTTGTTTCCCCAATCGCCATCTTGTCTTTCATTGTGTACGCATTGTTTGCTTATGGTGGTTTAGAAACAATGGCCGGGGTGATTGACTCTGTTCATAAACCTGAAAAAACTTTCCCTAAGGCCCTGATCATTGCAATGTTAATGATGACCTTCCTCTACATTTTGACCATCTTCTTATGTGGGGTCGCTGCTAACTGGAATACAGTGTTAGGCAAAGCCCATGTTAACTTGGCTAATGTTGAGTATGTCCTCATCAACAACATGGGGTTAACCCTCGGTAAAGCGCTCGGTCTAAGTTCCAGCGGGGCTGTCATCTTAGGTAAGATTTTCTCCCAGATCACTGCGCTGAGTGATGTTTTCGGGGGCTTGGGAGCTGCCTTTGTTATGTGTTATTCCCCAATCAAATCTTTCATCGAAGGAAGCGACTCCCGCCTTTTGCCTAGCCGCTTAACTGCCCTCAATGATGTCGGCATGCCGGCCTTTGCCATGTGGTGTCAAGCAGCTCTGGTATCAGTAATCATCCTCTTCATCTCCTTTGGGGGCGATGCTGCTAACCAGTTCTACACCATTTTGACCGACATGATGAATGTTTCATCCTCGGCACCATATCTTTTCTTGATTGGGGCTTTCCCATTCTTTAAGATGAAAAAGGATCTCGATCGCCCGTTTGTCTTTTTCAAAAACCAAACTTGGACATGGATCATTTCAATCATAGTTTGGTTAGTTATTGCCGTCGGAATCGTCTTCACTTGTGTGCAACCAATTCTGGATGGTGATTACGCTACTGCTTTTTGGACTGCCTTTGGGCCTGTTCTCTTTGGCGTACTCGCATGGATTTTCTACCGGCGGGCAGAACGCAAACATATTATCGACTAACTTAATAGTAAACGAAAAGAGGTTGGAAAAATTTTATCTTTCCAACCTCTTTTGTCATCTTCATTATCTTAAAACGTAAGCTCCATAGCCAATATCTTGCTCTTTATCAAACCCTAAATAACGGAAGAAGCGATCGGTTTTGTCGTCAGCACGGGCTGAGAGGACTGCAATATGATTCAACGAATCAAAATACCGCACCGAGTGACGAATCAAATCGGCCCCAAGCTGTGAATCTTCATATTCAGGTAAAACTAGTAGGTCTTGAATATAGGCCGTAGTTGCATAGTCACTGATAGCCCGGACAAGTCCTACTAGCTTGCCTTCTTCAAAGGCAGCAATAACATGGGACTTCTTCAAACCCTTCCGCAAGTTCTCAATGTTTTCTTTATCCCAACCTGCACTATCAAAAAACGTGATTAGCTCTGACCGGTTGAGTTTGGGATTTACCACCATTTCCATCTACTTGTCCTCCTCAAGGTCACTCACCGCTTTTTCTTAACGTATGATTAAATAAAAATGATAAAATTAATAATTCAATAATAATTCATCTGACCAGAATTATCAAGCCGAATCCCCTACCACAAGAAATTATTCGCGTCTTTGACCATTAAGAAGTGGGTGGGAGCTGATTTTTGCAGCCAGGCGTTAGGTTAAGCTAGGACGATGGTTAGCACCCCTTCGTTCGCAGTTTAGATATTAGACTTGCGACTATTTCCCATGTTATCTGTGAGACATTAGTAAATAAAGACCGCGGCTATGGATAACCTTAGCGCTATCCCTTAGCATAACAAAAAAGTTCAGGATGAGTGATTTTCATCCTGAACTAATCGTGAGTTGTTTTCTCATTATTCGATTAACGGTGATACCGTTCCGTCCGACTATAATGTTCGAGACTATTTGGTTGATCCGAAGAGTCTTTCCACTCTGCATCAGTATGTTGGGTCCGTCGCAAAGGTTGGTCGGAGCTAGAATTGGTTTTTGATGGCTCAGGTTGGGACGATGGCGGAGCTATTGGAGCGGTAGCTACGGCTGTTTTTTCTTGATATGCTAGTTGGACTTTGAGAGTAAATGGTTGGTGTTCTTCCATCACTGAGGACCGGCCCCCGCGCTTAAATGGTCCACCTGCCACAACCGCCGTTGCGATTGATAGGCGGTACTTGGTCAAAGCTTGGGTGGCTGGCATAAGGCCGATTTCAGTAATCGTTGCTAAAGACTGACTTTCCATTTGGTTCAGACCGCCGTATACCTCAAGCCGGTCACCAGTGTTTTTCAAGTTGAAATATGGCAAAGCCACCGGATCAGCTAACGCATAAACTTGTCCTTGATTCTTTGTTTTGAGCTCCTGATAAATATCATCATCAGTTCGGCCTCCGTAGTCAAGATTCAGATATTGAATCTTTGCTAATTGTTGCACCAATTGTTGGATATTGGCCTCCTGCTTGGGTGAGAATGCTAGCGTAGCAGGAAGTAAATTTTCATCTTTAAAAATCCCATTCGTCTGCACATAACCATGCTGCTGGTAAAAGGCGCGGGCCCGCGCTACTTTTTTCCGTGCTTCTTCCTCTGGATCCTTGGGCGTGATATGCAACCACTGCATAATCACTGGACTAATGTCAAATTTCGCCGGCTGATCCGTAAAGAAATACATGACATTTAAATAGGTAAAATATAATAAAATCAAAAATGCTAAGATGAACAATGTGCCTCGTCCCGCAAAACCGTTAGCATAAAAGCGGTAAGCAACATAGAGAAGATAGAAGTTCCCCAGCCCGCCGAGCACAGTATAAACACGGTTCTTTATTTTGGCATTCATGTTAATGTAGCCAATCCAGCCATTGATCATACTTAAAAGACTAAACATCGGTGATCCTCCTTTCTATAATTATTGTCCACCATTCTGGGTAGTGGTCCCACCGCCTTGCGTTGTTGTGTTTTGATTTTGCGTATTAGTAGCATTACTATTCGTAGCAGCACTAGAACTAGACTTATCAGTAGTCGTGTCATTTTTCGTTGTAGTCGAGCTATCTGCCGTCTGGTTACTATTTTGTCCGGTATTTTCCTGATTAGTATCCGGCGAATACGTCGTTGTCGCCGAACTTGTCGCAGCAGAACTCGAATCTGCGCTAGAACTATCTTGTTTTTTATCTTTGTCTTCCGAACTACTATCCTTTTTACTGCTCTGATCACTGCTGTCTGCTCTTGGGATAGATTCACTCACACTCGAGGACACTTGGGTTATCTGGCGTCCTTCTGATGTATGAGTCACCTTGTTGACCGCAACGTTTGTTGCTCCTAAGGCAAGCACCGCTGACAAAATCGCAAATGGTGTTAACAGTGGTGGTACTCGGTATGCCATTTTATGATCGCTCCGTTTCTTTTTTTAGCCTTGCATTACACTGGGCACAAATGCCATAGATTTCAAAAACATGACTTTCAATTGTACACCCGGCCAGTTGTTGTTTAACCTGTTCATCGAACGGACAAACAGCTATCTCTTGCACCCGCCCACACTTCTTACAAATGAAGTGGTGGTGATGGTTCTGAAAATCGCATTGGTACTTCACACATTTCCCCGTCGGCCGGTTGATTGCTTCCAGAATTCCCATCCGGGTAAAATCTTCGATATTTCGATAAATCGTGTTGTGACTAACTCCTGGGTAGAGCTGCCGCAAATAAGCATCTACCTGTGTCACTTCAATAAAATGATGCTGAAAATTACTCAGATATTCCAGTATACTTTGTCGTTGCTTAGTCACCTTGTAGTTGTTACGCCGCAAAATACCCAACGCTTCATCAATCATCTGCTCCACCCCCACTTCGATGATGAATTTTCTTCTCTAGTTTAGCATTCCCGCCTCCGTGAGGCGAATTTTATTCTCATTTCTTAGCATATTTTATACAAGCTCCGCCCTACTTACTAGCTAAATCCCTTTAGCATAAAAATGGGATCTAAATTAATTTTGACATCTTATTCTCATCTTGTTATTTTTAATATATCTATATTATGGAGGTGAATTTATGGGGCTGAAAGAACGTCTTTTCCAAAAAGAAGATCTTTCCCGCTACTTGGCTTCTGATAAGGGTTTTACTAAAACACTTAACGCACGTGACCTAATTTCCTTAGGGGTCGGCGTGGTAATCGGGACTGGAATCTTCATTTTGCCTGGGACAGTGGCTGCACTGCACAGTGGCCCGGCCATCAGTCTTTCATTTGTTATCGCTGCTTTAGTTTGTTCCCTGTCTGCGATGTGCTATGCTGAGTTGTCCTCTGCTTTACCCGTCGCAGGGAGCGCCTATTCCTTCGGTAACGTGCTGTATGGCGAAAGTATCGGTTGGTTTTTAGGATGGGCCTTGATCTTAGAGTACATGCTCGCCGTAGCTGCTGTTTCAACAGGGTGGGCTTCATATTTTAACTCATTTATCAGTGCCCTGGGCTTGCATATGCCCCAAGCTTTGAGTGGACCGTTTGATCCGGCTCACGGTACATATATTAATATCACTGCCGTCGCCTCTGTTTTAATCGTTGCACTCTTGCTCGCTCATGGTTCGCGGACTTCAGTACGGGTCAATGACATCATGGTAATCGTCAAAGTGATCATCATCTTGATCTTCGTAGTGGTGGGTGCCTTTTTTATTAAGGGCAAAAACCTGCACCCATTTATGCCATATGGCTTCAGTGGGGTTATCAAGGGTTCCTCATTGGTCTTCTTTGCTTACCTTGGTTTTGACGTTGTGGCTGCTTCAGCCGCCGACGTCAAAGATCCCCAAAAAAATATGCCTCGGGGAATCATTGGCACGTTGGTCATTACCACGATTCTTTATATTGCAGTATCCGTGGTCCTCACGGGAATAGTTTATTACAAACAGCTAGACGTCAGCAACCCAGTGGCTTATGCCTTACAGCTGGTTCACCAGGACTGGGTCGCTGCTATCCTCTCAGTGGGGGCTTTGGCAGGGATGGCAACTAGCATGATTTCCACCATGTTTAGTTCCACCCGCCTGATCTATTCTATCGGTCGCGATGGGTTGTTCCCGGAAGCGTTAGGAAAGATCAATCCTAAGACTAAAGTCCCTACCAATAGTTTGATCATTGTAACAATCATTATCGCTTTCTTTGGCGGGGTAGTTTCTTTGGATCAGATCACTAGCTTGGTCAACATTGGTACCTTACTAGCCTTTACTTTTGTATCCTATGGTGTTATCCGGCTGCGTAAGCGTCCTGATATTAAGAATACGGGATTTAAAGTTCCTTTCTATCCCGTCTTACCGCTTATTTCGGTTATTATGTGTCTAGCCTTGATGACCCAATTACCAGCGGAAACATTGTTGGCATCCTTGGTATGGTTTATCATCGGAGCAGTAATTTACCTAAGTTATGGCATTAGGCACAGCAAGTTAAATAAAGTTGACTAATTTTATAAGGCGGGAAGAAAATTCTATTTTTTTCCTAGCCTTATTTTTGTTCACTAATAACACACCAATAACGTGAAGAATAAAAAAGGAGCGGTCCATTTACTATGAACACGCTCCAATGTTAGGGTTATAATTATGAAAACTTTTTTGTTCATCGTTAGGATTTAGGGAGAAAAAGAACAAAATTTTCAATTTAGGGGAGTCAGTTAATTGCTATTAACTGATTGTCTTTATCATACGCAGTATTTGTGATGAATTTGTGAAGAATTTTCTACAAAAAGTTAAAACAAGTTAAAAATATCTAGTGTTATTTTACTAGGGTTGTTACTAAAAAGCCGAAACTGGAAGAAAACAATGTTTTCTCACCAGCCTCGACTTTTATTTTCCAGTTACATTTAATAGCTAATTAAAATAGCCAACAATCAGTTTCTTATAGGCCTCAATCGTTGCTAAATAGCTACTGATCGAAGTATATTCATCAACTTGATGGGCGATATTCCAATCATCTGGTCCGAGCAGTACCACAGGCAAGTCAGGATTGGATTTAACAAATACCGATGCATCCGTCGCCCCGTTGATCGTTGTCAACATTGGTTCAGCATGATCTGGATAGGCTGCATATGCGGCCTGACTGCTTGCTAATGCTAACTGCACCAAAGATGACTCAGGATCCGTTCCGACCGGTCGCCAATCGTGGAGCACTTCGAGGGTCAGTTGAGCCTGCCCTTGCGCATTGATTTGAGTTACCAGTTTCTGCAATCTCTGACTAACTAACTCATTGCCAAAGACTTTAGTGGCACGAATATTCCCGTAAAGTTCAGCATGATCGGGAATCGTATTGACCTGGTCTCCGCCATGCATAATCGTGACACTATGCTTTACCTCACCGAGGTAAGGATCCGCCGGCACATCGGCAAAGAGAGTTCGTTCGGCAACACAAAAATCCACTAGCGCTGCTAGGGCATTCTTACCCTGACTGGGTTCGGACGAATGAACAGCTTTTCCCTGGCTGACAACCCGGTAGTTAAAACTTCCCGCATGTGCGTACACAATATTCCCACTCGTTGGTTCACCGACTACTAGTGCAGCTAGGTCGCGGGCTAGGCCCGCTTTTTCCAACCGGTTGGCCCCCGGCGTTCCATATTCTTCACCAGCAGTAGCTAACCACCGTACATGCCCGGGTAATTTTCCTGCACTGACAAGTTCAATGAGGGCTAACACCTGAGCAGCAAGCCCACTTTTCATATCAGCAGCCCCGCGTCCGTAGATCCGGTCCCCCTGGACATGGGCCGCTAGTGGGGAATAAGTCCACTGGTCAGTATCCCCTAAAGCCACCGTGTCCATGTGTCCGGTAATCCCTAAAACTGGGTCCCCCGTTCCGATATCAAGAACTAGGTTGGCACGGTTGGAGGCAAATTCCAAAACCTTGGCTGCTAGTCCATATTGTTGCAACAGGCGCTGTAAGTACGTTGCAACTGCTAATTCGTTCCCATTAGCTGTATCAATTTGCAATAAATCGCGCAAGACCTTGATTTTACTTGCCTTATCCATGATCAGACATCTCTTTTCTTATATTAACGTGCTTGATGATTAAACTTCTTGGCTAAACCATCGCCAACTAACTGGATTATTAACACTAATAATAAAACTAGCAGCGTTGCAACAATGGTAATGTCATTGTTAAAGCGGTTATAGCCATAAGCAATAGCTGTATTACCTAAACCACCGGCACCGATTGCCCCTGCCATCGCCGTTAACCCGACTAAACTGATCAGGGTTACCGTTGAAACCCGGATCAATTCAGCCCGAGCTTCCCGCAGATAAACATCCACAATAATATCTGTATTGGTGGCCCCTAAAGCTTGGGCAGCTTCAACCTTACCACTATCTACACTTTCCAAGGCCACTTGTACTTGACGGGCGTAAAAAGGAAAGACACCCAGAGATAGTGGAACAATCGCTGCCGTCGTCCCAATCTGAGTTCCGACAATCAATTGCGTAAACGGAGCAATTACCGCCAGCAGAATAATAAATGGTACGGCCCGAAAAAGGGAGACTACCTTGTCACAAAAACCGAACCAGAATTTATTAGGTAAAATTCCATCCGGTTTAGCTACGACCAGAGCAATCCCAAAGACCACCCCTAGCAAACCACCAAAAATAGCCGGCCAAAAAGTCATGTAGAGGGTTTGGACGATGGCTGTTCCCCAGCCACTATCGCCAGACCAGCCTAAATTGACTACATTTGGCAAATATTCATTCAAAAAGTTAGTCATTCCAAATCCCCCGTTCATCAATCCGTGTCACTTCAACATCTTTGTCTCCTAAGAAGGCGGGAACACTAGCCAGCTGGTCATCGTTTCCTTTAACTAGAATAAACATTGTTCCAACTGGTTCGTTGCCTAAAACCTCAATGTTCCCGTAAAGCATTGACACATCCAAGCCTAACTCGCGGTATAGGTCCAAAATGATCGACTTTGTTAAGTTAGCCGCGGAAAAGACGACTTGGAATAGTCCCTGGTCTGTCCCCAGTTTACCCAAGTTGAAGGCTTTAAGAGTTTCAATCGCTGCTAAAGACCCTCCCACAAACTGGCGACTGAGTTCTGCTTTGGGACGCAAGTAAACATCCCGCAGACTTCCTTGTTCAATAATTTCTCCATGTTGCATAACTGCAATCTTGTTAGCCACGCGCTTGACCGCATCCATTTCGTGAGTAATCAAGACAATCGTTAAGCCTAATTTTTGGTTGAGATCCTTTAATAAGTCCAAAATCTGGTTGGTATTGCGTGGATCCAAAGCCGAAGTAGCTTCATCAGAGATCAAGATTTCCGGATCATTAGCCAACGCCCGGGCAATCGCCACCCGCTGTTGTTCCCCCCCAGATAACTGGACTGGATAGAAGTTAGCTTTGTCCTTTAATCCTACTAAATCCAACAACTTGAGTGCTTTGGTTTCGATCTCCTGATCTGAAAGGGGACTATGGCGCAAAGCAAACATCACATTATCAGCCACAGTGGTTTCATTCAAGAGATTGAAATGTTGGAAGATCATCCCAATATTCCGCCGCTTAGCCTGTAACTCTTTGGGGGTAACCTGCTGCTTGTGATCCGCAAAAAGCGTTGTCCCCGCAACTGTGATTTTTCCAGCTGTTGGCTTTTGCAAAAGATTGATGGTACGCACCAACGTTGACTTTCCGGCCCCAGAATAACCTACAATTCCGAAAATATCCCCCTGTTCAACATTCAAGTTGACATTTTTAACTGCAGTGACCGTCCGTCCTTTTTGTTGGAAGGACACTTCAATATTTTCTAGTTTAATGATGTCTGCCATATGGTCCTCCTTATTTCAACTTAATATCCCATGCAGTGACTTCTTTATTACCATAGTACTTGTGCAACAGGCGCTTAACTTCCTTAGTTTGGTAAGACTTTACCACATCTTTATATGCTTGGTTGTTCTTATCCTTCTTGTTAGCAGCAAAGACATTGATCCATTGTTCAGAGTCCTTGTTCAAAGGTTCAACGTAGATTGTTTGCTTATCCCCTAACTTAGCCGGAATTGCATATGTGTTGTTAACAACCGCAGCATCCACATCCTTCAGCGAACGAGCAGTTTGTTCTGCCCCTAATTCCTTGATCTTAAGTTCTTTAGGGTTCTTGTCAATATCAGCAATCGTTGCTAATTTACCTGTTCCCTTCTTAAAAGTGATCAAACCTGCATTTTTCAAAACATAAAGGGCCCGACTTTCATTGGAGGCATCGTTAGGAACTGCAATAGTAGCTCCTTGTGGCAACTCATTGAGTTTGTGGTACTTTTCTGAGTAGAGCCGAATTGGGGCAATGACCGTACTCCCAATGCTTACCAGGTCACCTTTGTTGGCCTTGTTCCAAGCATTTAAGAATGCTGTGTGTTGGAAGTTGTTTAAATCAATATCGCCATTTTGAAGAGCTTTGTTGGGTTGGTTATAGTCAGTAAAATCCTTCAACTGAACGGTTACCCCATACTTATCCTTGGCTGTTTTCTTTACTTGATCCCAAATCTTTTCATCCTGGTTAGAGATCCCCACTACCCCAACCGTAACTGTTTTGTTTTGTTGGGTCCGTTTATGGACAAGTGAGAAAATTCCTCCTCCGATAATAGCTACCAGTACGACTAACCAAATAATTAAATTCTTTCTTCTTCTCATAATTCATTTCCTCCCTTGTATCCTTGCTGATATCTTTTTCCTAACCAATTAAATTATCCCAAAAAAAATCGCCCTTTATCAACTATCTTGATAAAGGACGATTGCTCGTGGTGCCACCTTACTTCACCGAGCCCCTCACAGAGCCCAGCCTCTCTAGGTTTCTCCCCAGGACGTCTCCTGAGGAAATACCTTGCACTAGTAACGTGTGCAAACCCGTTGTTGACTAAATATCGTCAACACCATTCCCAGTCCATCTTCAGAACTTTCAACCACTCCTTCACACCACCCAGGAGCTCTCTGTAGCTATATCCGATTCCTACTCTACTGTTCATAACGTTTCTTTTGAGTAATTTATTATTGATTATGGAAACATTATAACTTAATTCTCATTTTCGTCAACATTTTTGACGAATTTTTTTCGCGTTATTTTGGGCTTCCCCCTTAAAGCGTGGTAAACTTGAGAAAAATCATTATTATTTAGGAGGGATTTTCTCAATGAAATTTAATCAATTTGCATTCCATACTCCTGATCTCGCAACCCAAATATCAGAGCTCAAGCAATTACGCTTCCTTCCGGCCGACTTCACGGTCACAGCGACTAACCCCACGACTCTGTGGTTGCACCTGCTCCAGCAAACCCAGGTTCAGGCCTTGACGCCAGCTGGGAAGAATGCGGCTGTGGCAGAATATTTGGCTACTCCTACCACTTCTGTCCCTGAGTTTGTTAACCGGCATGCAGTTGATGCGACTGCTTTCTACACTGTTGCCCTCCAGCTTTTAGGCTTTGAACATGGGGAAGACTTTACTATTGGTGATCCTTTCCCTGCCATGAACCGATTTCACCTTCCCTATCATTCTCCACTAACTACTACCAGTGATGTCGTCACTGCATGGTATAACTTACTCAACACCTTTACTAAGGGCGGATATGTTTACCTCGATCACCTGGCAGCAGCAGGCTACTTCCATCAATTGGATAACCTGCCACAACCGCTGTTTTTCAATGGTAAAGCCCAGCCCGTTTTTGCTACCGATAATCTTGTCCGCGAAGTTGTCTACGTTGAATCAGACTTAGATACCGATCATGATGGTCGCGCAGACCGCTTAAAGACTATCATCATTCGCCCACAGGCAACTAATCAAGGAATCCAGGTCCCAGTCGTATTCACTGCCAGTCCGTATAACCAGGGAACAAATGATGCAGCTGGGGACCGGATGATGCACGATGTCAACGTGCCATTGACCAAAAAGCCTGTCCAAGCGCTAACTTACACAGATATTGCTTATCAAGCACCAACAGTGCCTACACCCCAAAAGACGGTTCCTACCGATACGGTCACAGCGGCCACGGAAACTTTTTCTACTGAGCCAAGCGTCAAGTTGAATGAATATTTCCTTGCTCGGGGCTTCGCGGCCGTCTATTCTGCCGGAATTGGGACCAAGGACTCTGATGGGGTAAGAACTACTGGTGATCCAGCCGAAACAGCCGCGGTAGTGGCCGTAATTGAATGGCTTAACGGCAACCGCCCCGCCTATACCGATAGAACGGGATCAACCGCTATTACCGCTTGGTGGACCACTGGCAATGTGGCTATGACCGGCAAATCTTATCTCGGCACCCTGGCAACTGCTGCTGCTACTACCGGAGTTGACGGTCTCAAAACAGTAATCTCTGAGGCCGCTATTTCTAACTGGTATGACTATTATCGTGAAGGCGGACTAGTTGTTGCTCCTGGAGGCTTTCCTGGTGAAGATGCCGATGTTTTGGCCGAAGAATGCTTTAGTCGTCAAAAAGCAGCTAACGATTACCTTCACATCAAGAAATGTTTCCATGAGCAACTGGCGGCGATAACCGCTGGCCAAGACCGGACAACTGGATCTTACAATGCCTTTTGGGATGCACGCAACTATCTCAAAGATACTGCTCATATTACTGCTGATGTTCTCATCGTTCATGGCCTCAATGATCAAAATGTCAAGCCCGTCCATGCCTACAATCTCTGGCACAAACTGGCGCCACTATCGGGCAACCGTAAGTTGATCCTCCACCAGGGCCAACATATTTATATCAACAACTTCCAGTCACTTGATTTTTCTGACATGATGAACCTGTGGCTCTCCCATGAGCTCTACGGCATCGACAATGGGGCGCCGCAACTTCTCCCGGACGTCTTGGTTCAGGACAATAGCCAACCTGCTACCTGGCATACCTTTTCTGATTGGGGCGGAAAACCTAACCAAACCCTCTACCTAGGAGAAAAACAGCTTAGGACGCAACGTCAACTTCAAGTTCCAGTAGCATCATTCACTGATCAATTGGATCCAGTAGATTTTGACTTTTATACTCATAATCTTGACCAATGGGAAAATGACCTGCTTACCCTAAAGACAACTAAGCTAACCAGTCAGCGCCTTGTCTTTCTGACCAAACCGCTCCAACATGATCAATACCTGCAAGGCCTACCTCAAGTCAGTTTACGTGTCGCTTCTGACCAGGATATTGGTTTAATTAGCTGTATGCTGGTTGATTACGGGACTGCCCGGCGACTTAAAGCGGACCCTACCCCACTGCGGGGCTTCTCTATTCCTTATGGCTATCATTGGCAAAACAACCAGTTGCATGAATTTACTTTGGCAAAGCAACCTAGTTCGTTTAAGCTGATCAGTCGTGGGCATATCAACCTTCAAAACAGGACCAACCTCTGGCAGGCCGATCCTGTTGAGCCTGGTTCATTTTATCAAGTTGACCTGTCCCTGCAGCCAGCCTATTACCACCTATTAGAAGGCCATCAACTGGGCCTGGTAATTTGCGCAACCGATATGCCAATGACTATTCGGGGCAACCAGGGGATTACTTATTCAATTGACCCATCTAAGTCACACATTGAGTTGCAGATGACACCATTCCATTAATACACTGCTTTAGCTAAAAAAGCTGCGAGGATATTTCTCGCAGCTTCTTTTTTAGTTAGTTTCTACTTGTCGATACTGGTCAGATTCACTATCGAACGTGAATTCTGCATGCTTAGTAGCTGTTTCAACCACAATATGCTGGTACACCGGCTTGAAGTCATGCTTCTGTAACCGGACCTCAATTTGATCGTTAGCTACATTGATAACATATTCATTGAATTCACCTTGCTGATACTTGAAGTCCTGCCCATTGTCTTGATAGTGGCAATACGTACCCTGGTTACCGTATACCTTGAATGTCATCATCTTTTCTGGTTCATCACTGACGTGCATTACCTTATTTCCCCACGGGATGATCGTATCTTTCCGGACAAACAAAGGAAGAGTATCCAGTGGAGCATCAACCATAACATACCGCTGTCCCGCATATTCCGTATTGTTCCAGAAATCGACCCATTCACCAGCAGGAAGATAAACCATTCGCTTGGTAGCTCCTTGATTAACAATCGGAGCTACTAAAATATTGTCGCCCACCAGGTATTGATCGTTTAAGTTCCAGGTTTCCCGATCTTGAGGATAGTTCAACACTAATGGCCGCATTACTGGCAAGCCTGATGTTTCAGCTTGGTGGAATTGGTCATACAGGTAAGGAATCAGCCGGTACCGCAAGTTTAGGTACTTCCGATAAATGTCTAACGTCTGCTGGTCAAATGACCATGGTTCCTGATACCGTGATCCCAGAATTGAGTGATTCCGCATCAATGGTACTAAAACAGAAGCTTCAACCCACCGCGTCAACAATTCTGGGGTTGTATCTTCTTGGAATCCGCCAATATCTGTTCCGGCAAAGGCAAAGCCACTCATCCCTAAGCCATTTAGTTGGGGAATCGCTAACTGTAAATGCGACCAGACCGCAGCATTATCGCCTGTCCAAACGGTTGAATACTTCTGTGTGCCAGCATAAGCTGCCCGGGTAATGATGTATGGTCGCTGCTGCGTGGCAGCTTTCATTCCTTCGTAGGCTGCTTGCGATTGAAGATGACCAAATACATTGTGCATCTTGGCATGGGTTGTCTTTTCCTGTCCATTATGGAAAACTAGATCATCTGGAAGTTGCCCTTTAGCCCTAAAGTTGGCTGGTTCATCCATATCATTCCAAATCCCACAAGCTCCCATATCAGCAAAGAACTTAATATGCTTAGCCCACCATGCTCTAACATCTGGGTTGCCAAAATCAGGGAACACAGAATCACCAGGCCAAACTGACCCAATATAAACGCTTCCATCTGGATTTGTAACAAAGTAACCTTTAGCCATACCTTCCTTGTAAATGTCATACTTATCATCCACTTTGACACCAGCATCTAAGATTGGCATCAAACGAATGCCCCGTTCGCGCATCTTTTGGACAAAGGCTTTCGGATCAGTAAACTTTGTCGTGTCCCAGGTAAAATCACGGTAGCCCCGCATATAGTCAATATCCAGATGAATAACATCTAACGGAAGATCATACTCTGCAAACTTATCTGCAATATCTTCCACTCGCGTATCGCTGATACTATATCCCCAACGAGACTGTTGATAACCTAGCATCCATTTTTGAGGAAGGGGTGTTCTCCCTGTTAGGTAAGTGTAGTTAGCAACGACGGCTTGTAGCGTTTGCCCACCTAAAACATAGTAGTCAACGTTGCCTCCCACTGCAGAGTAGAAATAATAATTATCGCTCTCTTTGCCTAGATCAAAATGGCTCTTATAAGTATCATCAAAAAACAGACCATACGGATAACCATTTTTCATCCCATATACAACTGGGATCGACTTATATAGGTGGGTTTGACTATCATTATGTAACACTGGAACATCCGTATTCCAATTGTCATATTCATAGCCCCGCTTATTCAAAAAGCCTGTTTTTCCACCCAAGCCATAAAAGACTTCATCCTTTGCTAACGATTTGAGGATTTCAAAGTTAACATTATCTGGAGTGGCTTTAGCGTGGACAGCATGCCCCTCTGACATAACTGTATTCCGGTGCTCATCATCCATATCTGTTGGTAACATTTGCCGTTCACCACGGTAATCCAAAACCAACGGATGATTTTGTGCGTCATAAAAATCGATCTTCCGATCAGGATATACTTTACCAATTAACGCAGTGGTCTGTACTTCGATATGATCACCGCAATCAGTAACTGTGTAGTCTGTCGGTTGTTTTTTATTTCCTTCAATTGCATATGAGTTAGTTGCACAACCATGATCCTCAAATACCTCAATAATTTCTGGGGTAATAATATTGAGAATTATTTCTTTGCCTGTGGCGAAATCAAGTGTAATTTTCTGGTTGTCATCTTGATAACCAAATTTCTGGTTATTCATTGTCATTAACTCCCTTATTATGGACTTGAAGTTTAATGTAATTCGTTTACCACCTTTACCTTACCACTTTACGTAAACGTTTACAATAGCCTGATATCAACTAAATAACTCTTTCGCATAACTTCGAAAATACAGTATAATTAAGGCAATGACACTAAAAAGGACGTGTTCACTAATGGGAGTTACCATTAAAGATGTCGCTAGAGCGGCCAATGTTTCGACTGCTACTGTTTCCCGAGTACTAGCCAATAAAGAGGGCTCATACCGCGAAGAAACTGCTCAAAAGGTGCGCCAAATCGCTGCGGAAATGGGCTACCACCGTAATGTTTCCGCTGCAGAGTTAGCAGCTAATGAAATTAAAACTATTGCTATCATTCTTAACAATACTAAAACTCACTTTTGGCAAGACGTTTTAGATGGAATCCAAGACGGCATTCAAGCTCACCATCGAAATTCAATTATTTTTTATGCAGGAGATAATGATAGCGCTATGCTCACTCAAGCAATCAATTCCGCATTGGCACGCTCGGTTTCTGGAATTCTCCTTGTTGCTGCTAAAGCGAGTCATGACCAGCTCCAACTCTTAGATAAGTCCGGCATCCCCTACCGCTTTGTTTCTATCTATGGCGAACATAATGATTCCAGTAAATTTATCAGTTCCAACAATATTGAAATTGGTCAAGTAGCCACCCAATACCTGCTCCAACATGGCCACCGGCGGATTGGATTGGTAGGAATCGACAACTCTCCTACTGGACATCAGCGTCTACTTGGTTATGAAAAAGCCATGCTTAGTGCTAACCAAGTAATCGAACCCCATTGGATTCAATACGGGGATTATAGTCTTGCCAGTGCGCAAGCAGCATTTGCCACGATCCAACGCTTACACCTCACGGCAATAGTGGCTGCGAGCGATCTGGTTGGAGCTGGATTGATTAAAGTTGCCCACGCAGCCGGATTGAAACTTCCTGATGATCTTTCAATTATTAGTATCGACGGTACTTTTATCTGTGATATCACAGTGCCACAAATGACCAGTGTTACCCAAGACTTTTATTTAATGGGCAAAACAAGTGTTGAAAACCTCATTCAAACCAATGACTCTCAATTCATTCCTGTTGCAATAACCGCAAGAGACAGTGTAACAACCATCTAAAAAAGCCTAAGACTTGCCAGGCGCTTTATGCACCTTCCGGTCTTAGGCTTCATTTTTAGGTTCTATTTAATTATTTCTTGGCAACACCTTCGTGAATATGGTGAACACACAAGGCACCAATTGCTAGGGAGATCCCGGCAATTAACATCATCATCGGCTGGCTCTTCCCAGTCATTGGGAAGATTACAAAACTCAACAGGGATGCGATAATTTGTGGCAAACAGATCCCAATGTTGAACAAACCCATATATGCTCCTTCATTTTCACCATTCAAAGATGACGTTAGCAACGTAAAGGGAATAGTGTGGATAGTAAAATAGGCAATTCCAAACAGAATAAAGGCAATAATAGTTAGCATTTGATTATGTGCAAATGAAACGAGAATCAAACCTAAGCTACCCAAACCTAGACCCAGAGCATACCATTGCTTCCGCGCGTTAGCTTTAGATTTGGAATACAAGAACCCCCAGCAAATACCAGCAATACTCAAAATAGCTGTTAAAACACCATACCAATTACCAGCTGCTTGGAAGCCTGCACTGGTTGGGTTGGAAGTTCCCCAAACATTCTTAGCTAGCGTCCCAGTGGTATACGTCCAAACATACATTACCCCAACCCAGCTAAAAAATTGAACCAAGCAAATTTCATAGAAGGACTTAGGCGCCGTCTTTAACAAATGCCATAAGGAAACCGACTGAGTATTGGCTGCTGGATCGATTCCATGATACTTAGCATAAGTCTTAGGGTCATATTCCTTAACATTGAAAACAGTCCACATACTAGTGATGAACAAAACGGCAGCTGCTACAACGTAAGCCCAAATAACCGTATTTGGTACTACCCCACGCTTAGCAGTATTGTGCATGCCCAACAAAGCAAAAACAAATGGTAGCAACGATGCTAAAATACCACCACCGTTAAAGAAAATCTGTTGCCATGACCAGGCAAAATTCTTCTGTTTATTATTTACCATATCTCCAACAATCATTCTAAATGGTTGCATGCAGATATTATTAAATAAGTCCATGAAGCAGACTGCAAAGGCAGCAAAAACCATCGCTGCCACTGAACCATAGCCAAAACCTAAAGAACCTGTAAATGGTAGCATCAGTAAAACTAACGCAGCAACTGGCGCCCCAAATAGCAGATATGGCATTCGCCGTCCGAAACGATTCCATGTACGATCAGAATACTTACCAATCAACGGTTGAACAATCATCCCCATTAGTGGTGGGAAGATAAAGAAGAAACCTAGTGTATTGGGGTTAGCTCCGATTGATTGAAAAATTCGGCTCATTTGGGAACTTTGGAGCGAAAAGCCCATGTTAATCCCTAAAAAGCCAAACGTGATAGCAAAAATCACCCGCCGTGACAGATCAGGCAAGTTAGCGTCAAGATCGACCCGTTCTTTTTGGGTTACTTGCGGCTGACTCTCGTGGTGAATATGGTGATTAGTATGTGTTGCATCCATGTTAACACTCCCTTTTATCGGAAAATCATTCACTTTAGGTAAACGTTTACATAAACTACAACTATTATCCTAGCACTCCTACAAAATAATGCAAGCGTTTTTAAGAAAACGTTTACTTTATAATGGGTTTTAATGCAAAAAACTTCCTAAGTTGCAGATCATCCCCCAACTTAAGAAGTTTTCCAATCATTAGTAATCTATTTTTTCTTGCTCATTACGAATGATTAATTTTCTTCCCACAACTTAATCAATGCTTGCGTCCCATCATCGCCATGGTGGCGTTCATCTACGAGTTCTGTGTACAAGCGCTTAGCAGTAGCTGTGCCAGGCAAGTCAAGGTGCATAGCTTCTGCTTCAGCAAGTGCGATCCGTAAGTCCTTGAGAAAATGCTTGGCAAAAAAGCCGGGTGTATAGTCTTGAGCTAAGATCCGTGGGCCATACGTGCCCATGCTAAAATTGGCCGCTGCCCCACCTTGGAGGGTCTGAATAACTTGCTTAGTATCCAAGCCCGCATGTCGTGCATAAACCAGCGCCTCTGTCATCCCTGTCATTGTACCCGCAATCATAATCTGGTTGGCCATCTTGGCATGCTGGCCTGCACCCCAACTGCCGAAGTAATTAATTTCCTTGCTAAAACTGGTCATTAAGGGGCGGAGCTGCTTTAGAGTCGCCTCAGGGCCCCCAACCATTACTGTCAAGGTCCCGTTTTTTGCCCCAATATCGCCTCCAGAAACCGGGGCATCTAAAACAGCAACCCCCTGCTCCTGCCCTAACTGTCCCAACTTTTGAGCTAGTGATGGCTTGCTAGTCGTCATATCAACCATAATTTGTCCGGGATGGGCATGGGCTAAAAGACCATTTTCACCTAGATAAACTTGTTCGACATCTTGGGGGAAACCTACCATTGTGAAAATCACATCCGCTTGTTCAGCTAGAGCAGCTGGACTATCCACCCATTGAGCACCAGCAGCTACTACTGTCTGTGCGTGAGCCTTTGTGCGGTTAAAAACCTGCACTTGATAGCCTGCACGTAATAGGTTTTGGATAATTCCCATTCCCATAACCCCTGTTCCGATAAAACCAATTTGCATCGTCATCACCCTTTCATTATTATTAGTTTCATTATAAGACGTTATCGTTACGTTTGTCGTCTAGTTAATAAAAAAAGAGTGCCCGAACAACACTGACCATATTGTGGCTAGCATCATTGCGCACTCTGCAAACTTAAGCTTAATTGAAAGTATGATTTTCAACTTGACTGATAAATTCAGCTAAGTTGTGGTAATAAACATCCGGATTATCCACCATGTGGTGGTGACCCCCTTCAGGTGTAGTTACCAGCCGTGAGTTAGGGATGAGACTTGCCATCGTCTTGGCAGTTGCAAGAGGCATGGTTTCGTGTTCGCCAAAGGTTAAGAGGGTTGGAACCGTGATCTTAGATAATTGATCCCGGAAATGCCAGTCTTTGAGTTTACCTGTGATCACAAACTCATTATCCCCTTGGAAAGCATTGTATACCGCAGTTCCCCCTAGGTCATACAAGTGGTATAACTTGGATGGTTGCTTACGATCTACATAGTTCTCATTCATTACTTGAACGTATTTTTGGTATTGGGGATTACTATAATCATTCGCCGCCTCACATTTTTTCATAAAGGCCACGGCATCAGCAGGAAGAGTCTTTTCCCGTAGATAGTTGACATGGTCAACATACTCATCAATTTCGTCAACCATAGATGAAATGATTGCTCCCTTTAAATGCTGCCCGTACTTAACTGCATATTCTTGAACAAGCAAGCCACCCCAGCTCTGCCCGATCAGATAGATATTGTCTAAACCTAACTTAGCCCGTACTTCGTCGACTTCATCTAAAAAGTATTCATACGTCAAATATTTAGCCGCAATATCTGGTCGGGAATAGTCTGGCTGGTCTGAGTAAAGTGAACCTAATTGGTCATACATAGTTACTGTGGCGTTGATCCCATGTTTTTGCAGTTGTACAGCTGCGTCTTCCCAATATTCATGATTGCCACCAGGACCACCATGGAGGGCAAGTAAATGAATGTCCCCCTCGCCCTGCGTATTAGTCCACAAATGGTAGCCATTATCTAAAGTAATAATCTTTGTTCCCTTATGCATATTATCGCCTCTTTAAAATAATTACTTAACTGTATCATTGTACACCTTTGGTCCTTACAACCAAAAATACTTGTCAAATATGCTTAGAAATAATCCTTGCGGCAAACTCGAACAGCCATGTTATTGATATAGAATTTGCAAATAAAGAATGAGGCTGAGAAAAACAAAATTTCCCCAGCCTCTCCTATATGTAGATCAAAAATCATACCTCTACACACGCCCAATTATACTTGAATTTAATTGCCTACTCAACGCACACTTCCTTACGCTTTCCACCATAAACTCTGGTATACTAAATTTGATATGCTCGTGAAAGGAAGAACATGCTTGCAAAAAGAAATTATCCAAGAAACTCGCCACTATATTTTCCGCAATATTTTTGCATACCTGGGGATCTCCCTATATATCTTGATTGATACCCTTTTTGTTTCCATCACCGCAGGAGAGCTCGGGTTATCCACCCTTAATATTGTTCTGCCTGTCTTTAATTTTTTCAATGCGATCGGCTTGATGCTCGGGGTCGGGGGCTCGACCCTCTTTTCTCTCAACAAGGTGCGTCATCCTGAAAAGGTCCGCAACCTCTTCAGCCAATTGATTACCTTTGCTGCCGGAACGGGGATTATCTTTATCATTTTATTTTATCTGTTTACCACTCCAATCTTACATCTGCTAGGAGCCAATGAACAAACCCTGCCTCTGGCCTATCCTTATTTTCGGATCCTTGCTTGGTCAGCTCCCTTTATCATGTGCAAGTACATCACCGTTAACTTTATTCGTAACGATGGTAATCCTTCACTGACGATGGCTGCTGCCCTTACCGAAACCCTTTCGATGATTGTTTTGGATTATGTCTTGATCTTTATCTTTGACCTGGGAATGAATGGGGCAGCAATTGCTGCTGCGATCGCACCGACCCTCAACCTTGTGGTAGCTAGTTTTCACCGGCGCTTTGCTCAGCGAACTCTGACCTTACACCTCGCTATGCCTGACTGGCGTTGGCTCCTCAAAGCCGCCCGCCTGGAGACTGCTTCTTTCTTCAATGAGCTAAGCAGTGGGGTAAGTATCTTTGCTTTTAACTGGGTCTTACTTGGCTTAGGGGGCAACCCGGCAATCGCTGCCTATGGAGTTATCGCTAACATCGCGCTTGTTGTCATCGCTATGAGTAACGGGGTTGCGCTCGGAGTCCAACCGATTGCTAGTCGTGAGTTTGGCAAGCATAACTATGCGGGCGTAATCACTTCCCTGAAGCTGGGATTCAAGGTTACTTTGGGAATTGCAACCGGAACCTTTATCTGCTTGACGCTTTTCCGCCAACCAGTAGTTGCAGTGTTCAACACCGCTCACTCCCAAGCTCTGAGTGTCTATGCAACATCAGGTTTACCGATCTATTTTATTTGTGCATTCTTCGTCGCACTAAACGTCTTAATGATGATGTTCATGATTGCTGTCAACCGGCCACGCCAGGCTTTTTTCCTTTCCATCATGCGGGGATACATTATTCTTATTCCTGCCATTGTCATCTGTGGCCACCTGTTTGGGATCAACGGGGTTTGGGCTAGCGTACCGATCACCGAAGCCCTGGTTACTGTTATTGGGACTTACTTTGTTACCACCTGCATTAAAGGATGGAAAAATTATAAAAAAGAAGGTATTTAATTATGCGTGTAAGAAGACTTGACCATATCGTTCTGACTGTTAGTGATATTGCTACTGCGGAACGTTTTTACCATGAAGTGTTTGATATGCCGATCATCGCTGACCAAAGTGATGACCAGGTAACTACCCTCCGTTGCGGGCACCAATTGATTCGCCTGCAGCGTGTTGATCGTGACGCCCTCAAGGCCACACACCCCACCGTTGGGGCGGCCGACCTTGCAATTGTTGTTGGTGACAATATGGAAGATGTGCACAACCATATGGTGAGCTACTTTGTCGATATCGTGGCTGGTCCGGTGAAAAAATTAGGAGCAGAAGGAGAAATGCTTTCCCTTTATGTCCATGACCCGGATCAAAACTTGATCGAAGTTTCCACATATAAGAATAAATAGCCTTTAAATAACCCGGTAGCAAGAAAATCTCCTTGCTACCGGGTTATTAACATCTGGATAACTTTTTATGTCAGATCGAGCACCACTAATTGATGTTGCCATTGTTGCATAAAGTTTGGCCATTGCCATTCTTGATTGCGCGGTTTATTTACTCCCACGGCTGGATTTAGGTAGGTAATCCCATCATAGACTTGGGGTGGGTGAACTCCATGAATATGGCCGTAAATCACATCCTTTACCTGGGGATAACTTGCAAGCAAATCACCCAGTCGTTGACTTCCCATCATTGCAACTACCATTTCATAAATCCGTTCATGCCGGGCGGTCTTAACCCGTGCTGGCTTGGGCCATAGAAGCTGGCGGTGGGGAACAAAGTGGGTAATGACCAGCACATTAGGGGTTTGTACTTGGTCCAAAGCTTGTTTTATCTGGGCCAAAACACGATCCATCCGTTCCCGGTCGGATCCTGGCTGCTGGAGCGGACTATCTACCCACAAAGCCTTTTTCCACCGCGCCACACTAGCCGGCTGTGTATAATACTGTGAAAAGGAATAATCATACCAGCCATTGTTACCAATAATCGTCCAGTTAGGGAGCCTTAACTGCTGCCTGTGGAAATATTGGGGATGAAGGTTTGACTCGAGCTCTGTGTACGTTACATTATGGAGCATATCATGATTGCCCGCAATAAAACGGACCTCAGCTGTGGTTAAAGCAGTTAACTTTTCCACATAATCCACTGTTTTTTGAAAATCATTGGTGACATCGCCGGCAATAAAATACATATCCACACTGTGAATACGTAAATATTCTGCTTGTCGTGCAACAATTTCATCCACATCTACCTGATTACTATCCACATGATTATCACTACTGATCGCAACCCGCATGCCCATCACTTCCTCAATCAAAAAAGAGCGGCCTAACTAGCAACACTAGTTACGTCTCCCGCTCACATAATCTCTATTTAAATCTCAATTCTTTTTTAACGCTAGAAACTCCCAGTCGGGCCCCCAAGTTATCCCCGCACTGTGTGCCCCAGTGATCGTGATCAAAGATGGTGGAAAAGGTTTGACCACAACTTTAGCTTTCGGAAAAGTGCTGGTCAATTGTTCACGAATCTCATCTAAACTATCTGTACTCATCCGGTCAGGCGTTTCCATGATAGTGATCACCATTCGGTCCTGTAAGTTCAAGTAATCTTTATGGGCGCGTTTAGTAACTTCTTTATAAAGTGTCTTGAGCCGACTCTGAGTATCAACCATCACTAACCGCCCGGTTTCATCAAATAGCGCCAGCGTCTTTAACCGCAAGAGAATGTTACTAACCAGGGTTGATCCATTGGATACATAACCGTGCTTGTTCAACTGGCGCAAATTACGTAACACCAACAGTGTCGCCGAACTACCTTGATACTCACGCAAAGCCGTCAATATTTCGGAAACATCACACCCGTCACGGCGCATAGCTACTGCTAACTGCACCATCTGCGCCAGGCTTGCCCCTGCAGTTAGAGAGTCAAAGACGGTCACTTTAAGCCCATCCACGAGGTTGGCACAGGCCTCCACTTTGGAAGCTAAAGGGGAAATTCCCCCCGACAAAAGGATATACAATGCGTCAGTATACCCCGCCGTTCTCAAATTATTCATCTGTTCCTGTAACACTGATACAGGTAATTGTTCTAAAACCGGAACTTGATCTGTTTCTGCCATCTCAGCCTGAAACCACAACGGATCCAGTCCTGCTCCTTCACGATAGACTTTTTCCCCTACACGAATGGGGATATTAATCACTTGTATATCGTTTTTAGCTAATAATTCTGCCGGCAACCCGCTAGAACTATCAGTTATTATCGCAATTTTTTCTTCTTTCATCGTTCTTCAATCACATCTTTTATTTTTATAAGAGATACCCCCACCAAGCTAGGAGTACACCCCCACCATAAGTTAATAATAAATAAGGTATCAACTGCCCCCACTTTTTACTCTTAGCCTGTAACCACAATTCTAGGTTCATAGTCGAAAAAGTTGTATATCCGCCCATAAACCCAGTTCCCAGTAGTAAATAAGCCGAACTAGTTGCTACCAGGTGGTGGGCCAATACGCCCAAACCCCAGGCTCCCGTGAGATTTACAATGAGAGTGGCATACGGGAAGGTTTGCCCCCACCGTTGAGTTTTAAACCATGTTGTAATCAGATAGCGCACGGCACTACCACAACTGGCTCCCAAACATATCCACAAATATGTCATCGGCGTACCTCCCGTGTACCTAGGTAATGCCCAATATAGCAGCCACTAGCAGTTGCCAGCAACCCGCCACCAATACTGAGGAGCACATATCCCCAGACCAATCCAGGACTAGTCATTTTGACTACATCGAGGGTAAACGATGAAAAGCTGGTAAAGGCACCAAGCAACCCGGTTCCCAAGCCAACAGTGATCCATTCAGCGAGAGGCTTGCGTTCAAGCCAATAAAAGGTCAAGCCCCCCAAAATTAGACATCCACTAAGGTTGATGACAAGCATGGGCCATAAAGGTATAACCTGGCTGAGCCAGTAGCGTAAACTCCCACCCAGCATAGCGCAGATCATGATACTCAATGTATTACCGATAATCTGACTTTTCTTAATTTTCACTATTACAACCCCTAAGCTGGATATTCAGCTAGCTTACGTTTCAAATATGCCCGCATGGCAGCTAACTCCCGATACCCCGTAATTTTTTCTTTGGGTTGACCATCAACATATAAGATTAAAGCTGGAATACTCATGATGTTATTGGATACAGCAAAGTCTTGGTACTTTTCAACGTTCAGTTTGCCAAAGTTAATCTCTACCCCGAATTCCTGATCTAATGCAGCTAAGACTGGTTCCATCATTTGACAAGGACCACACCATGAAGCCCAAAAATCTACTAGCGCCATGTGATCCGCAGTCAATTGTTCAATAGTTGCTGGTGTTACTTGTCGCATCCACTCTTCCTCTTTTCTCCATTTGGACATTACTTTTTGTTTCTAGCCCAATGCACAATAAATGTCACAATAAAGGCTAATAACACGATTAAACCGAACCATGTCGCTGGAATTTCAATATCAATTGCTGGGATTGACAATAATAGTTTAATCCCAATGATCCCAATCAGAACATAGGCCATCACTTTCAGTTCGGGGAGGACATCCATTAACCGCATGATCACTTCAGCGATCCCCCGCATACACAAGATCCCAACCATCCCACCGATAAATACAATCACAGGGTTCGGTGAAACAGCCAAGGAAGCCAATACCGAGTCAACGGAGAAGACAATATCCATCATCTCAATTGAAATAACTACCTGCCAGAATAGAGGCATCCATGCAAAAAGGGACTTCTTTTTGTCCTTGTGATGGACCCGGTCAGGACGAAGAATTTCATAAAAGTGGCGAACAGACAGGTAAATCAGATAAACTGCTCCGACCACTTTAATCTCCCAAAAATTAATCAAGTATGACCCTAATCCGACCAGGATAAAGCGGAAAATATAGGCCCCCCATAGCCCATAGAATAAAGACTTTTCTTGTTCAAGCTTTGTTGGTAGCTTTTGCGTTTGGGCAGCTAAAACAATCGCGTTATCAACAGACAAAATACATTCTAATAGAACTAACGTCAAAATGATGATCCAATCTTCTTTGGACGTCACCACTGTTGCCCAGTTATGACCATCAAACAGTGGACCGTACATTTTATGCAAAATCGTAAACAATCAGATTACTTCTCCTTTCATGCGTCCTAAGCATTTAAATGTTAGTAGTTCAATTTTAGCATAGATTATAAGGGAGACAAAAAGCTTCGCCTATCTTCCTAGTACAAGAGGCTGGGAGAAAACAGTGTTTTCTCACCAGCCTCGATCTTTGTTTTACAACTAACGGGGAAAATAACCGTAAGTCTAATTCTAAGTACGAGCAAAGAACACCGCACTTTATCGTCCTAGCTTACCGCAAAGATTATTTTCCACTCACAATATCTTGTTATAGTAAACGCAGTACATCCCGTCCGTAACTACTGCGCACATCAGATACCACGACGTATGCTGCTGGCGCTAATTGTTTGATCTTGTTAAGCGCATTAACATACTTGCTTGTGGCGCAAACATAATATAATTGGACTCCTGTATCTCCAGCTAACTCAGTTATTTTTCCCCCATACAACTGGGTTAAGTCTGTGCCTAAGGTCTGCGGAAATTCTCCGGTGATTAACAGCGCCTTTTGGTCAACTCCCCAGGCTAAGATCTTGTTCAAAACAACTGCTGAAGCATACAGTTCTACCAAGGTTAGTAGCATGTTTTCAAACCCTATGACCACTAAGGATGGAATAGCTACTGCATAATCAAAAATTAGCATCGCATAACCTGTTTTGAAGCCAAAATATTTGTTCAAAATAGCGGCTAAAACGGTACTCCCGGCGATGGTCCCATGTCCTTTGAAAATCAATCCCATGGCGATCCCCATCAGAGTCCCACCTGCTAAAGCAGCTACCAAGGGATCATGTAGTTCAAAGTGGATCCGATCCACAACATGCAGCCAGGCTGAAATCGAAAAGATGGTTAAAAGAGTGTAATAAACCGTCTTTTTATCCAGTAGTTTCCATCCCAAGATCAAAATGATTGTGTTGAGCACACAGTTGGTCAACCAAGTCGGGATCTTGAAGCAATAGTAAAATATCGTCATGAGACCTGTTACCCCACCCTCACCGAGGTCATTACTAATGAGGAAAGCCCGGACGGCGATGGCATAAACCAGCGCTCCCATAACGTTTAGAAAGATGTTACGAATAATTAACTTATAATCTACTCTCACTTTTTCAACTCTCAATCTAGTGGTAATGTCAAATCATCAGTCAAGGCCGTACCACTCGCCCCATTTGGATCGAAGTATTTACCCTGGACATAACCCTTAACCAGGCCATAGATGGCGTTACGGTCAGCTGAACTCAATTTTTGCCCAGCAAATTCTAACTGGGAAGTCGTCGCAAACAATTCATTAAGGTCAATTTGAGGATAAGCCCGACCAGCCAAGTAATCCATGGAAACCCCAAAGAAAACTGCTAATTTATGAACCTCAATATATGAAGGAGTATTCACTCCGCGCTCCCAACTACCTATTTGGGGCCCAGTATTGGGACGTTCATCAGGGGTCATCTTCGATAATTCGCGTGCTAACTCTGTCAGAGTCATATTTCTTCCTTGTCGTAATGCTCGTAGTCGTTCAGCAAACATATCCGCTCACCATCCTTTATTCACTTTCTATGATACTACACTTCCATTACGAATGCGCTGTCAACTTTATTCGGCGCCAGCTCTGACTTGTGCTAAGATAAACATACGCAAAATTTATTCATTAGGAGGTGATTTAATGGCAGAATCATCCAAAAAACCCGCAGCTGTCAGTCCATACCATGAAATCAAATATAACGATCCCTGGTATATCGACACTGAAATTCCCGATCTATATGAACATCTTGACGTATTGCAGCTTGCCCTCCACAAGCTTGATACAGAAACGGCTCTTTTAGATTCCTATACTGATGAAGCACTACAAAAAAATATCCAATTACTTTTGCTCAAAGACTATGAGGAGCTCCAAGTCCAACGTTACCCCCAAGATGTTTATCTGGGAGATTTTGTGATTGACTTTGACCCCGCAGCAGAACTCTATGCTCTCAAATACCTCCCCCATGACCGACCACCATTGATCATTGGTCATTTGCCACAAAAGTATAACTTGCAACTAAAAAACATTCTTGCAAGTGATGAAAATTCTAGTCTAGCAACGCAAATTAACGGTGGTCCGTACAAGATCATCACCTTTGAGGAAGGTGAGCTCCAAATCAGCGAACGGCAACGACCGTATTCTCTGCGCGTCTTGGTCTTTTAATCTAGACATATAGACTTCAAATCTATATCAGACAACCTTAATAACTAGTTGCATATCAAAACCTTTTTGCCGTATAATTAAAGGAAAGAAAACCTTTTTATAAAGGATCGTGTGTGAGGTATCCCTATGACAAGAGCTATTAAAATTTTAACCGATTCTTCAGTTCAGTTAACACCTGCTGAAATTGAAAAATACAATATTACGATTATTCCACTATCCGTCGAACTTGAAGGTAAGCAATACATTGATGGGGAAACGATCACAAGACCAGAGTTAGTGGAATACTTACGGCGGGGCATCCTTCCCAAGACTAGTCAACCCGCATTAGGACGTTTTCTTGATCTTTACGAGCAGTTAACCGCTGACGGGAGCGAAGTGCTCGCAATTATGATGGCTGACTTCCTAAGCGGAACTTACAAAACAGCTGTGGCTGCCGCCGAGATGGTCGATGGCAAGGTTACTGTTATCAACAGTAAGTCAACTGACCGCGGGATGGCCTTCCAAGTTATTGCCGCAGCCAAAGATATCGCTGCTGGCAAGTCTATGGATGAGATCAAGGCCCACTTAACCGATATTTGGCATCGAACTCAAATTGATGTTTTAGTTGATAATCTTGATGCTTTAGTTGCAGGAGGACGCATTAGCAAGGTCGCCGGTGCTTTAACTAAAATCATCAATATTAAAGTTATCGTTCGGGTTAACAACGATGGCTTGGGGATCTATGCTAAGGGGCGGGGACGCAAACTTTTCCTCAAGCATACTAAGGAAATTGCGAAAATGCACCAGGACAACCAAATCCAAGCTTTGTCCTTGTCCAACGTCGCTACTGATCCAGAATTTTTACAAAGGATCAAGGACAACGTGTTAGTTAATAACGTCAACAAGGATATTCCTTATCTTGCTGAATTAACTAGTCCTATCATTATGACCCACACTGGGATGAATGCCGTTGGGTTGATTACATTGGCGGAAAAACCAGAAAAACATGAATAACCATAAAGGCTAGGAGTAAAAATACCCCCATAGTTGGACTAAAACAATCCAATTATGGGGGTTTTACTATGTCTAAATTTAGTTTTGAAGTTAGTTCACCAGCGCGCACGGTCAGAGGATACTATCAGATCATCCAGGAAATAAGGCATGAATGCAGGGCCAGCCTCCCGGAGATTTTACCATATGCGGAGTACCCTTTATTATCAGATGTACTGCTGTTAAGGCATTCCCCATCCGCTTTTCATTGCTACTTATTTTCTCGTTCAATGTTAAAGACAATTTCTGGGAATTCTTGGTCGCCATCCTTACCAACTAGAAAAGCCCGGGCCTCACGCCTGATCTGACTCAGGTCAATCCCCTGGGCCTTAGCTGCAAAGACACAGCCACAGTAGCACTGCCGGTAAATGTCATATTCATGACACATCTCAACTGACCGCCGGTACCCGTTATTCTTTTTGAAATCACTGGGGAGATACTGCGTATCGTATAACTCCTGAATGTCAATCCCCACATTGTTGATCACTTGGGAATTCTTATGGGGCGAGATCGTCAATGTACTGCCAAAGTAGTCAAAGCCCAACTCAACGGCCTTTTGTGCCACTAAATCTAAACGATAATTGTAGCATACCCGACACCGGGCCCCTCCTTCTGGCTCATCCTGCAATCCTCGAACCTGTTCAAAGTATTCCTGGGGCTGATAAGGAGCTGCAATAAATTGGACTTTATTTCCTGTTTGCGCGTTGAAATCATGAATAAACTTCTGCTGGACATACTTCCGTCGCAGGTACTCATCACGTGGATGGATATTAGAGTTAGCAAAATAAATCGTCACATCTGCATACTGGGTCAAATATTCCAAAGTATATGTACTGCACGGTGCGCAACAGCTGTGCATTAGGATCCGCGGGCGAATACCATTAGCCTGCCAACTCTGAACCATCTTTTGCATTATTTTGTCATAGTTAAACTTCTGTTTGGGGTTCATCTTGTCGATGATTTCATGTAAATCAATCATGATCCTACCCTCACTTTAGATAATTATTTCTTTTCTTTCACGATATAAATCGGACGGTGCTTAACCTCAGTAAAAATCTTGCCAATGTACTTGCCAAGAATCCCCAAGCACAAAAGCTGAATCCCCCCGATAAAAAGGACAATACAGACCATTGAGGCCCAACCAGTTGTCCGATCACCATACATCAGGTACCGAATAACAATAAAGAGGATTCCCAGCCCGGAAAATAATGATGAGAACAAGCCAACCAGCGAAGCAATATCGAGCGGAAATTGGGAAAAATTCACTAAACCATCAATCGAATATTTAAACAAGCCCCAAAAATTCCAGCTCGTATCTCCAGCTACCCGCTCCCGGTTCTCATATGGGAGGTACTTGGTCTTATACCCAACCCAGCTAAAGATCCCCTTGGAGAAACGGTTGTACTCGCTCAACTCTAGCACCGAATTGACAAACGGACGCGTCATCACCCGAAAGTCACGGGCTCCATCGACGATCTCACTGTCCGAAATTTTATTAATGATCCGGTAAAACATCCGGGCAAAAAATGACCGAATTGGGGGTTCACCTTCGCGGTCCACCCGCCGAGTGCCGACACAATCATAGTCCGTAGTTTCCAAGATCTCAACCATCTGGGGGAGCATATCTGGTGGATCCTGCAGGTCAGCGTCCATTACTGTAACGTAATCCCCAGTTGCTAAGCGAAGCCCACATAGCATTGCTGCTTCCTTACCAAAATTGCGGGAAAAGGACGCATAATGCACATGCTCTGGATCACGGGCTTGTAATGCCCGCATTTTGGCTAATGTTTGGTCCCGCGACCCGTCATTGATAAACCAATATTCTAGTTCTAATCCGGGCAGCTGGGATTTGATATCTTCAACTGCCGCATAAAAAAGGTCAATTGTTTGTTCCTCGTAATAGCACGGCACCACAAGTGAGAGTGTTTTCGTCATCCTAGCTAATTCTCAACTTTCTCTAAGTTATATACCCTTTATTTTATACCAGTCTAGTGTTCTTTGCAGAAGTTTCTCTACTCTTTTGCCTAAACCATGCGCCACCGATATTCTCCAAGTACATAACTTGTTTGTTAGCAAGAATACATTCTTGCCGCCTGTTATCTAAATTAGTTACCACTCCGGTTACTTCATCGTAGTATCCTACTGCCTCATTGAAATATTCAATGGTAAGTGGCCGGTGCTCAGTCATACTCTGAGTTAAGAGGGTCCAGATTTGGGTTTGAGCTGCTTGGTCTAAGTACCGTTTCCGCTGATATTTTTCCCGAATCAGCGCTACTTCTTGCTCGAAGCCCGTCAGGGCTGCAAAGGGCGCAAATTGGGCAGCGCGCTTGGTGCGCGGCATCCGCGGATGATTCCGAGCAGGAATATATTCTTTACTGATCAATTCATCCCGCAGATGTCCTCTATTCTTCATGCCCGGTGGCCTCCAATCTGCAGATTCCGCTCTTTCGTCCGTGCTCCAGGAAGGATGTCGGCCAATCTGATAACAATATTCTTGTTATTATACTGCTGCTGCAAAGTCAAGATTGCCTGTTGCAAGCGGTGATCACGTTCACGTTGATAATCAGCATACTGCTCTTGTACCCGTTGTGCTAATGGGTCCACAAACAGATTTGTCTGCTCATACCGCACTGCTAGCTGGTTGCCCTGGCGGGATTGGAGATGACCAGCTCCTACCATAATGCGGCGCACCAGTAAATGCGAGTTGATATGTTGATCAAACAACGTATGAAAGGCACTCCGTAAGTCACTGGCGGCCGCCGTAGGAACAGCCAAGGTTGTATGGATATGGAGTGATTTGGGGCGGATCCGCCCATAGAAGTCCTGACTTAATTCTCCTTGATAGTCATAGTAATTTAAACTGGCTTGATCATAGCTAATTCCCAGGCTGATCTGATCAGTCAAGAGGTCATAGCGTACCAATTGTTGCACCAAATTATCAATCATCCCACCTAAAGTTAAACGCGCATCAGCAACAGGCGTTGGAGCTGGCAGGATTTGGTTGGTAGAAAAGCCATGGGCGGCAGGATGATAATGCTTGATGTCTGCCATCGTCGTTGCTTCTTTGCCCCAGGCGTGGTCAATCAATAATTCCGCATTAATCCCGAACTCTTTGAAAAGCAGGTCTGCATTTCCCTGATCTGTTAATGTTCCCAACGAAGCTTGCGCAATATCCCTCATTGTCACTAAGCCCAACTTCTGTAAACGTTGCGCATACCCCCGACCAATCCGCCAAAAATCCGTTAGGGGTTGATGATCCCACAAATCACACCGGTACCGTTTTTCATCTAGAAAAGCAATCCGGACTCCATCAGAATCTGGCTGCACATGCTTGGCCCCGATATCGAGAGCCACTTTAGCCAGATACAAGTTAGTGCCAATACCAGCAGTCGCAGTCAGTCCTGTTTCTTGATAAATCCGTTTGATAAGCAACCGGGCTAGTTGGTGTGCAGTCACATCATGTGTGACCAAATAATCAGAAACATCCAAGAAAACTTCATCAATGGAGTAAACATGGATCTTATCTGCCGGCAAGAAGCGGAGATAAATTCCGTAGATGGCAGCACTTTTTTGGAGATAGTACTTCATCCGCGGAGGAACGATTTTGAAATCAATGCGCAAGTCGGGCGAACGTAACAATTTTTGCCGATAAACGGACTTATGCGCAGAAAGATGATGACAAGTAGCATGCTGTGCTCGCTCCCGGTTGAGCGTCGCTACGGCTTGCTTTACCGCAAATAGCCGTGGCCGGCCTTTTATCCCAAAAGCCTTGAGGGCTGGTGAAACTGCTAAGCAAATTGTCTTATCTGTCCTCGTCTGATCAGCCACTACCAGGTTGGTATTGAGCGGGTCCCATCCACGGGCACAGCACTCTACCGATGCATAAAAAGCTTTGAGATCGATCGCCAAGTATATCTTATCTCGTTCCATAAAGCGAACATCCTTTCGTTTTTATTAATTAATAATATAGCACGTATGTTCGTTTTAGGGAATAAAAAAGAGACTGTTTCCAGTCTCTTAGTGAACATTATTCATTAACTGGCTTCTTCCAGAAGCTTAGGATCAAAGCAGCCACAATGGAACCAACAATCGTTGCAACAAAGAAGCCTAAGATGTTAGTTGCCAGTGGGGATACCCACAAGCCACCGTGAGGTGCAGGCACACCAACTTTCATCATCCCAACTAATGCCCCACCAATGGCAGAACCGATGATACATGATGGTAAGACACGACCAGGGTCAGAAGTTGCGAATGGAATAGCCCCTTCTGTGATGAATGAGAAGCCTAAGATCCAGTTAGTAACGCCGGCACGCCGTTCTTCTTCAGTATACTTGTTCTTGAAGAAGGCAGTCCCGATAGCAGTGGCGAATGGAGGAACCATCCCCCCAACCATAACAGCCCCCATCAGGATAGCAGCAGTAACGGACTTTGGATCATTAGCAAAGGCACCAGAAGCGAAAACATATGCCGCCTTGTTGAAAGGACCACCCATATCGATCGCCATCATTCCGGCTAAGATAGTCGTTAACAATACTAAGTTACCAGTCCCCATCCCATTCAGGAAGCTAGTAATCCAACTATTGATAGTGGAGAAGATTGGGTTGACGATGAAGTACATGATCAAAGCAATCAGTAGCAAGCCTAAAACAGGATATAGTAACATTGGTTTCATCCCTTCAAGGGACTTTGGCATTCCGGAGAAGAGCTTACGCAAACCAACGATCAAGTAACCAGCGATAAAACCGGCAGCAATCCCACCAAGGAACCCAGCGTTAGAGTTGGCAGTATGTTGGATATTAGCAATATATGCTCCACCGAAAGAGCCCTTGTATACCATTGCCATAAACCCACCGACGAAACCAGGCATCAATGCTGGCTTGTCGCCGATTGATTCAGCAATATATCCGGCCAAAACAGGTACCATGAAAGCAAAAGCCATATTCCCAGCATTGTTTAAGAAAACAAAGGCTTCGGAGTTAGCACCACCAAAGTAGCTTTCTACCACAAAGGAAAGGGCCATCAGAATCCCACCACCGATAACGAATGGTAACATGTGGGAAACCCCATTCATCAATTGCTTGTAGATGTTACTCCAAGTAGAACCGTTGTTGTCATCTTCTTCAGCAGCTACGGCACCGCCTTCAGCATGGTAAACAGCAGCTTTGCCATCCAATACTGTCTGGATCAGTTCTTCAGGATGTCTAATTCCATCAATGGAAGCTTTGTTAACCAGTGGCTTACCATCAAACCGTGCCATGTTAATCTTCTTATCGGCAGCGATCACTACCCCTTGGGCACGGGCAATGTCTTGCGCAGTCAACCGGTGACCAACACCTTCGGAACCATCAGTTTCAATCTTGATATCAACCCCGAGCTTTTCAGCAGCCTTGTGGAGGTTTTCTTCTGCCATATATGTGTGTGCAATCCCGTTTGGACAAGCAGTCACCCCAACTAGGTAAGGCCGTTCACTAGCAGCCATAGCTTGTTCACGTTCATCCCGGGCCTTGTTTTCTGCTTCCTTAGCTTCAATAGCCTTGGAGAAGATTGCTTGAACTTGAGCTGGTTCAGTAGCAGCTTTTAATTGAGCAACCACATCAGCATTCAGTAATACTTGGGATAAGGCGGCCAAAGCCTTCAAGTGGGTATTACTTCCTCCTTCAGGTGCAGCAATCATGAAGAAAAGATGGGCTGGTTGCCCGTCCATGGATTGGTAGTCAACCCCTTGAGCACTCTTAGCAAACATCACTGCTGGTGTCTTAACGGCTGTATCGTGGGCGTGTGGGATCGCAATCCCATCTCCCATCCCAGTGGAGCTTTCTTCTTCACGGGCCAAAATATCTTTCTTATATACAGCTTCATCATCGATGATGCCATGGACAAACAAGTTATGTACCATTTCATCGATAACTTCTTGTTTGGTAGTTGCCTGCAAGTCCATTACCATCAGGTCTTGCTTGAGCAATTCGCGAATATCCATTGTTACACTCCCTTTACTAACATACTTGCAAATAAATTACTAAATCTCATTAACCAATCTTAGTGATTTTGATTTGTGGCAAGATCTCATCAATCTTGGCCCGCGTTGCCAAATCTTCTGAAAAGGCGGTTGCTGATCCACTAGCTAACCCATAGCGGAAGGCTTCGACCGGATCATGGGTATCAGCATATGTCCCCGTGAATCCAGCTAACATCGAATCCCCAGCCCCTACTGAGTTAACCACTGTGCCCTGCGGTGCCAAGCTCCGGTAAACACCATCGGCAGTAACCAACAGGCCACCATCACCAGCCATGGAAATCATCACGTACTGTGCTCCCATCTCCCGAAGCTTTTGAGCATACTTGATGATGTCATCAATCCCTGAGAATTCAACGCCAAAAAGCTCTGCTAATTCATGGTTATTAGGTTTAACCACCAGGGGTTTTTCCTGGAGCGCTTTGCGCAAGCTCTCCCCAGTTGTATCAATAACGAACTGGGCGCCTTTTTCTTGAATGATCTTGATCAGTTCAAAGTAGAAGTCATCATCCAGGTTTGGCACCAAACTCCCCGCAAAAATCACAACGTCGTCTGCAGTCAAATGAGCAAACTTTTCTTTGAAAGCAGCGATTTCAGCTGGGGTCACTACAGGACCCTTACCATTGATTTCTGTTTCTTCTTCGGCCTTGATCTTGACATTGATCCGCGTGTCAGCTGCGACAGGGGTGAAGTCAGTTTTTAAACCATCCTTTTCCAAAGCATCGGTAATAAACCGCCCTGTAAAACCACCCATAAAGCCCCAGGCAACACTGTCATGACCCAGTTCACGGAGAATGCGGGAAACATTGATCCCTTTTCCGCCGGGAAGTTTGTTGTCATAAGCCATCCGGTTGACCAAACCCAAATGCAACTCTGGCAACTGGACAATATAGTCGATGGATGGGTTAATCGTAACTGTATAAATCATAACCTTACCTCCTAGATAAACGTTTGGTTGACAAAACGCTTAGCAATCCGCGGTGACAAATTATCATCTGTGATAATGGTAGCGTCCGTACAATCAGCGACTTTAACAAACGAAACCTGGTCAAACTTAGTACTGTCAGCCATAACGTAATTCTTGTCGCTCTGGCGTAGTGCCATCCGCTTGACAGCTGCCTCGTCTGGATCAGGCGTCATCAAACCATCCGTAGCATGAATCGCATTGATCCCTAAGAAAGCGCGGTTAAACCGGTATTTACTCAACTCAACCGCTGCATCCGCCCCGGCAATCGCCCGGGTATTGTTCTTGAGACGTCCGCCTAGAACAATCGTGTCGATCCCATGGTCTGATAATACTGCCGCACTCAACACACTGTTAGTTACCACCGTAATTTTTTTGGTAGCGTCCAAAATTCGGGCTAACTCCAATGTAGTTGAACCAGAATCAAGATAAATCACATCGTCATCCTGAATGAGAGCGGCGGCCTTTTGCGCAATCATCACCTTTTGGTCATGGTTTTTGCTCGACTTATCGGTCATCGTCATTTCGCTTTGGAGCGCACGCTTGATCTGTGCGCCCCCGTGTACCCGGTGTAAAAGCCCCTCTTCTTCCAAGAGCTGTAAATCACGCCGTGCTGACGACATCGAGCAGTCGGTTAAGCGGCAAATATCTTGGATCTTAACGATGCCATGTTGCTGTAACATCCTTAAAATCACTTGCCGTCGTTCTTCTGCAAGCACTTTCATCACCTCTTCGTTTCATATAATACCACCTACCACAGCGAAAAACAACCATAAAACACCACAAACAACCAAAAAATACAAAAAGCCTTCGCAAGGCATAAGAAAGCGGTATCAAATGTAGTTAATATACCGTCAGATAGCGCAGTAACAGTCATCGTCTACCATAATCCACCACAAATCCCTAAAAAAACTTAAATCCTTATTCGAAGAGAATTAAACTTGAACTGGATAACATTAAAAGTTACTGTAAAGTATTGTTATTTCAGCGTTTGCCAGGCATAATAGCATATGTTTTTATAATTAATTTATCTATAAGGAGGATTCGTTATTCATGTCTATGCGCACTTCTCGCGTTCAAATCGACACTAAAACACGCTTGATCGTTTCTGCTGTGTTGCTCTTATCAACCTTTATTAGCTTGGGTAGTCAAACAATGATGGTAACTGCCCTTCCCGTGATCAGCCATCAAATGCACGTTAGCTTGAATATTACGCAGCTACTGACAACTGCCTATACTTTAGTGATTGGGATTGTTACTCCCCTTTCATCCAATTTGTATGAAAAATACAGTAACCGCCAAGTTTACCTTGGCATCATCGGGACTTTCATCGTAGGGACACTCGTTGGTTGTTTTGCTAATAACTTTTATAGTCTCTTGTTAGCCCGGTTAATCCAAGCTTGTGCTGGGGGCCTGTTGATGTCTTTCCAAATGACAACCATGATTTCGATCTATCCTCCACAACGGCGGGGAACAATTCTGGGAATTTCCAGCCTAGTAGTAGCTTTCGGTCCAGCCATTGGGCCTACTCTGTCAGGGATCATCCTCAACTATCTTAATTGGCATTACTTATTTATCTTGATTTTGCCATTGATGATCCTCTTGTGGGTCATCTCACTGTTTACTTTTCCTAACTATTCCACCCCGCGGCCAATCAAAATTGACCTGGTATCAGTCTTTGAATCCTTAATTGGTTCTGGTTTGGCCCTGTTCAGTATGTCTGTTTTTGGCTATAACTGGGTAATCGCTTCTGTGATGTTACTTGTCGGCATTGGCATCTTGTACATCTTCGTCAAACGGCAACTCCGACTCAAGCAGCCACTGCTCAAAGTAGCCATTCTTAAGGAACGGTCCTTCCGGTTGATGACCATGGTAGGGATGTTGGCCTTCTCTGTTCTTTTGGGAACAGAACAGCTAATCCCTGTTTTCACCGAAAATGTTTCTCATGTTTCCTCCATGGAATCCGGAATGATCCTCTTGCCCGGGGCGATCGTTAATGCCCTATGTGCTGCATTGGTTGGACGCTACTATGATGCTCACGGTCCTAAGGGGTTGATTTTCTCTGGGGCAATCTTGATGTTGATTGCTACTATTCCTTTCCTAACGATTACTCAAGATACCCCCATCTGGCTCATGACAGTTGCTTATGCTATCCGGATGGCCGGTAATGCTATGATTTTCTCCCCTGCTATGTCCGAATCATTCGTCGCCGTAGCACATGAAGATATCAGTCATGCTACCGCCTTGAACAACTCGTTGCGACAGGTATCAGGGGCAATCTCAGTTACACTTCTGATCGTGATCGCTGGTTTGCCACATTCTCTAGTCACTGGAATGCGGGTGGCAATCTGGGTTACTGTCTTTTGTATCCTGTGCTTATCTGTAATCTTTGCTTCCTATCTCAAGCATAAACAGAAATAATTACTAAAGAACTCACCTTTTTACACATTAAAAGGTGAGTTTCTGTTATATTATTGGTAAAAATAGTTCTCGGTGAGGAAGTGACCATCGTGCGACGGTATTTTCGCAATTTATTTTTAACCGGCTGTGGCTTCTTACTTCCCTTAATGGGGTTAGTTATTTATGTTCACCATCATAATTGGTTTCATTTTGACGCACGAACACAGCTATTATTGTTCGTAAGTATGTTTATCTTATTATCTGGCTTCTTATCTTGTTTATTTACCCCCCTGTGGTTCCTGGCTGCTAAACTCAAAGCCTGGTTCCACGATTGGCGCCAACGTTGGCAGGAAAAAAGAGCCCTGCGGCGGCAATTATTACAGCAACGTAAAGCCCAATTAGTCCAAAAGCCAAATAAAAAATAGCAACAAAAATCCCGTAGTTACATAGCAGGTTCCGTGTAACTACGGGATTATTTATATTAGTCAATCTCTTAACTATTAGCAATAGTGTCATATGCTTGAATCCAAGACTGCTTAGCTTGATTAAAAGCATCTTCCTTTGGTTGTAATTCTGCACGAGTATCTTGAATAGTTCCATCACTAGTCTGCGGATCATTTATTATCGGCATATCTATTTGATATTCAATTGCATAATCATAAAGAGCTTCCAAATAGTTGTTAATTTTTGTAGTGTAATCCTTTAATTGATCATAGTGACTTTGATCCAAAATAGATTTTTCATCGCTCAAAGTAGTTTTATTTTTATCAATCAAATTCTGTAAATTTTCAGTTCTTGACTTAAATCTCGTTAGGGCCCCTTGAGTAGATTGATTGAGATTATTGATATCATCTACTTTTGCTGCCTCCAATACTCCACTCTCAATATTCAAATAATTTTCTTTATTCATAGGAGAAGTAACGCAACTTTTTAATTCGGCATCATAATCTATACTTGAACTTGAAGAAGAAATATCTTCAGTATCATCGACATCTTCGTCATCAGCATCCTCTGATGACGTTTCTTCTGAGTCATCGTCATCATTATCATTCGCGTCTATAGATGATTCTTCCTCATAATATGAGGAGGCAAAATTACCTATACCTTCATAATTCATATAAAATAATATACCTCCAAAACACACTACTACCAATCCAACTATGAATATATACTTTACGTTAGATTGACTCCCCCATAACTTTTTCAATCTATCTTTAAAACTCAATGTAACTGTCTCTCCTCTATTTCCAATCACTAACTTATTGCTTCAACCGACCTTTTTGTCCGTTGTACTTATTCTTGATAACTTGCCGGAGGCGTTTAATTAGGCTCAGTCCGACTACCAAGGAAATAATTTCGATCAAAGGTAAGCCCACCCAGACACCTGACATTTTGAAGAAAAATGCCAACGGTAAAAGAATTGGGAATACCAACAGGTACCCTCTAAACAAGACCAGACTGATACTTTGCTTGGTGGCATCACATGAAGCCAAGAAAATGATCAGCTGATTGTTGATAGCCGAGAAGAATAGGCTAATGAGGAGGATTCCCATCCCCTTAGTCGCCAAACTAGCCACAACTGGGTTGCCTTGTTCGTTAAAGGCAGCAACAATTGGTCCTCTAAATACGACAGCACCGACATAGATCACCAAGCCAATTCCCAAGGCGACCCGAATCGCCAAGTGCAACGCTTGAAATGCCCGTTTGAATTGACGTTGCGCAAACTCTTTGCTGACAAAAGGCTGGATCCCTTGAGCAGTCCCCGTAAAAAGGGCCAGGGCCACCAGCAATACGTTGGTGATCACCCCGTAGGCAGCAACCGCATATTCATCGCTAACCGCCAGGATTACCTTGTTAAAAATAAAAATAGTAAAACCGTTACTCATCTCCATCAAAAATGATGGCAAGCCCAATTCCAATGTATACCGAATATTGGACAGACGGAAGCCCGCCGGCTTGAACGACAAGGAGCTCTTGCCATTGAACCAGTGAACCGACATGATGAGGATACTGATCAATGGCGCTGATGCAGTCGCTAAACCAGCCCCTAGCATCCCCCACTTAAAGACGAGGATGAAGAGCCAATCGGCTATTACGTTCCAAATACTTGAAACCAACATCGCCACCATTGCCAAAAAGGTATCGCGGTCATTACGCACGAAACTTAAAAAGAAATTGTTGAGTACAAACACCGGTCCCCCTAATAGGATGATCCGCGTATACTCCGTCGTCATCGCCAACACTGCCTGGTTTGCCCCTAAGAGTTGGGCAATTTGCCGGGGACATGTCAGCCCGAGCACCATAAAAAATAAGCCTAAAATCAATCCAATTCTAAAGATCTGTGGGAAAACTTTTTTAGAATTAGACGGCTCTTGGATTTTATCAATGATGAAAAGCGTTGCGCCCCCCATTCCCAATAAGAGTCCTAACCCCTCCATTAGGTTAAACAATGGCATCGTCAGACTCATTACTGAAACACCGAGTACGCCTAAACTTCTCGCCACGAAAAATGAATCCGCTAGAATATAGATCGACAATCCCACTGAGCCCAGGGCTCCCCGTGACACATCACGGACTAATTGCCGCTTCTCTAGCTTTTCCATGATATCCTCCTTCCGCTACTATCTAAAAATTAAGCACCATGCTAACTAGCTGGTACTTTTAGAGCAATCTGTTTTTATTGTACTATACTTTACCCTCATTTAGTAGGTTACAACATCGATCTTCACCTAATTTTCCGTTATAAAAAAACAAGCAGCTAGGAAATAGTCCCCCATAGCTGCTTGTTAGTTCTTATTTACATGAAATATTATTCAGCCTGTTTTTTGGCAATCCGGCCCTCTTGGATATAAACTGCCAGGATGGCTAAGTCAGCGGGGTTAACCCCACTGATCCGGCCTGCTTGTGCGAGGGTAGTTGGCTGGATCTTTTCAAACTTTTGCCGTGCTTCTGTGGCAATGCCATCGATTTTGGCATAGTCAATGTCAGCCGGAATCTTCTTAGCTTCCATCCGCTTGAGCTTGGCAACCTTTTCTTCTTCCTTCTTGATGTAGCCGGCATACTTGAACTGGATCTCAATCTGTTCAATCACCCGCCGGTCCAAAGGTTCTGCTGGAGCCGGGATGAACTGTAACAAGTCCTTGTAACTTGCATATGGGCGCCGCAAGAAGTCACTAGCTAACACCCCATCCTTCAACGGACGATCACCATGGGCTTCAAGGTAATCATTGATGCCAGGAGTATTTGGTGTCAACCGAATTGTTGCTAACCGTGCTTCTTCGGCTGTAATCGCTGCTTTCTTAGCCTCGAAAGCTTGGTAGCGTTCATCAGAAATCAAACCAATTTCATGGCCTAACTCCGTCAACCGTAAGTCAGCATTATCGTGGCGCAAGATCAACCGGTATTCAGCCCGTGAAGTCAACAACCGGTATGGTTCGTTAGTTCCCTTGGTTACCAGATCATCGATCATAACCCCGATATAGGCATCAGACCGCTTGAGGACAATTTCTTCTTTCCCCAGCGCATGGCGGCCCGCGTTAATTCCGGCGATAATCCCTTGCCCAGCTGCTTCTTCGTACCCTGAAGTCCCATTAGTTTGACCAGCAGTGTACAGCCCACGGATGAGTTTGGTTTCTAGTGTTGGGCGCAACTGGTATGGAGCGACAATATCATACTCGATCGCATAGCCTGGCCGCATCATCTGCGCGTTTTCCAAACCTGAAATCGAATGCACCATCTGTTGTTGGACTTCTTCTGGCATTGAAGTGGACAAGCCTTGAACATAGTACTCATCTGTGTTTCGTCCTTCCGGTTCCAAGAACAACTGGTGGCGAGGCTTATCAGCAAAACGAACAATCTTATCTTCGATTGATGGGCAGTAACGGGGCCCAACCCCTTCGATCACGCCCGAGAACATCGGAGCACGATCCAGGTTGCTATTGATGATCTCGTGGGTTTTTTCGTTAGTATATGTCAACCAGCATGACAGTTGCTGTTCAACCGTGAGGTAGTCCTCATCCGAGGTTTCAAAGCTAAAGTGGTTGACGTCTGCATCCCCAGGCTGTTCTTCGGTCTTACTATAATCAATTGTATTCCCGTCAACCCGTGGTGGGGTCCCCGTCTTAAACCGCTTGAGCTCAAAGCCCAGCTTCTCCAAGTTCTTCGACAATTCAACCGCTGCTTGGGTGTTGTTAGGACCAGAGGAATACCGCAATTCCCCAATGATGATCCGGCCCCGGGCTGCTGTCCCGGTTGTTAAAACGACCGCTTTCGCACCATAACGGGCCCCAGTATTAGTGATCACACCCTTGACGACCCCATCTTCAACGATCAGGTCGTCAACGATTCCCTGCCGGAGAGTTAGATGTTCTTGACGTTCCAACGTATGCTTCATTTCCTCAGAATATAAACGCTTGTCTGCTTGGGCCCGCAACGCGCGAACTGCCGGTCCTTTACCAGTGTTCAGCATCCGCATTTGGACGTATGTCTTGTCAATGTTACGCCCCATTTCGCCCCCGAGTGCGTCTACTTCGCGAACTACAATCCCCTTGGCTGGGCCCCCAATAGAAGGATTACATGGCATGAAAGCAGTCATTTCCAGCTGAATAGTGATCAGCAGGGTTTCATTTCCCATCCGGGCCGCCGCTAACGCCGCTTCACAACCAGCATGACCGGCCCCAACTACGATAACATCATAATCTTGTCCTTGATATTGTTTTCCAAATGATTCAACCATAATTCTCTTTGTGGCTAGTAAGCCAGCATATCTTCCTTTCTCTTATTCCAAGTTATTTCCCTAAGCAGAACTGACTAAAGAGCTGATCTAGCAACTCGTCTTGGTAAGAGTCCCCAGTGATCTCCCCAAGGCTATCCCAAGCAGCTGTCATATCAATCTGGCAGAGGTCCACCGGCATCCCTGCCTCGATTCCCTGCAACACTGCCGTCAAAGATTGTTCCGCCTTATTAAGCAAGGCCACATGGCGGGCATTGGTAACAATGACCGTTGTCTGGGAATTTTCGATTCCCCCAAAGAACAACTTGGCAATTTGTTCTTCTAACCGATCAATCCCTGCGTTAGCTAAAACAGAGAGCGCGATGACTTCTTCTGCTGGTTTGAGATAAGTCTGCAACTCAGCTTGATCCAACTGCTGCGGCAAGTCCGTTTTGTTGAGCACAACAATTCGCTTCTTATCCGCCGTAGCGGCCAATAATTCTTGGTCTTCAGCCGTCAGTGGTTCGCTAGCGTTCAACAGTAACATCACCAAATCTGCTTGGTCGATCGCTTGTCGGGAACGTTCCACCCCGATCTTTTCAACCTTATCGTCTGTTTCACGAATTCCAGCCGTATCAATCAACTTCAACGGCACCCCACGGACATTAACATATTCTTCGATCACGTCCCTGGTAGTCCCAGCAATATCGGTCACAATGGCCTTATCTTCATGCAACAAGTGGTTCAGCAAACTTGACTTGCCCACGTTCGGCCGCCCCACAATTGCCGTAGCTAGCCCTTCACGCAAGATCTTTCCTTGTTTAGCCGTTTGCTCCAGCTGCTTGATGCGGTCCCGCACAGCCAGCGCTTTTTCTTTAAGCATCTTCGTAGTCAATGTCTCGACATCGTCGTATTCAGGATAATCGATATTGACCTCAACTTGAGCCAAAACGTCCAGGATATCCTGGCGTAAATTATTGATCAAATGAGCCAAATTACCATCTAACTGGTTCAAAGCAACTTTCATTGACCGGTCTGTCTTGGCCCGAATCAAATCCATCACTGACTCTGCTTGGGTCAAGTCAATGCGGCCATGCAGAAAAGCCCGCTTGGTAAACTCACCAGGTTCCGCTAACCGCGCTCCGTTTTGCAAAAGCAACTGCAAAATCTCATTAGTTGAAACAATCCCCCCGTGGCAATTGATTTCAATAATATCTTCCCTGGTATAAGTCTTTGGTCCCCGTAGCACCGAAACCATGACTTCATCAATTTCACGGTGTGATGCCGGGTCAATAATATGTCCGTAGTTGATCGTATGACTAGCCACTTGCGTTAGGTCCTTCCCCTGAAAAACCTTGGTGGCGATCTTGACGGCATTTTCCCCGCTCATCCGTACAATTGAAATCGCCCCTTCTCCTGGCGGGGTTGAAATAGCGGCGATTGTATCAAATTCCGTGATTTCCATCAACTATCCTCCCTTTAAAAAGCAAGAAAAAAAGTGCCACTCCATGCACTATATAATACAGTTTTCCTGTATAAAAGACATGGATAAAGCACTTTGACTACTTTATCTATCAAGATAAGAATGATTACTTTTAATATACGTTCATTACTAAATAAAGTCAATTAAAACTTTAACGCGACTTAGAAATGCCGCCCCCGTGGTGAGCGTTGTTCAGTGGAGGTACTTTGTTCGCTCCTGATCCCGGGCAGGCGAAAACCAAAGATCCGCTTAAGGAACCCAAACCGGTTAAGAATTAAAGCATAGACCACCATGAAGAAGCCACCAAAGACCGCTGCATAGAAGAAAGCAGCTAGTTTGCCTTGCGGAATGTAGACCTGGTCTAAGCCCCAGTGAGTCAGCCAGGCGACTGCGCCCAAAACAATATTGATAAAGATCAATTGTAAAGCGCCTTCTAATTGTCCTGGTTCAAGGTAATGGCTATAAACATATCCAAAGACCACCGCCGCAATTGCTGCAAAGGTGATCGTGGTTGCCCATACTGTCCCAAAAGCACCCCAGATATAAGTTAATGGAATCTGTAAGGCTAATTTAAGGATCAATCCTAAGGTTAACGTCCGGACAGCCAGGCGGTGGTTCCCAAGTGACTGGGCAATCGAAAAGAAGTCAGTAAAGACTCCCAAGGCAATGCTTCCAATCAAAGCGACTGACATCAAATCAGCCCCTAAGCGGGAGAAAGGATAGAAGACCCCATTAACTTCCCATGCCAAAACAGAGAGTAGGAAGGCGACTGGTAAAAGGGTCACTACCATCAGTTCAATGTTTTGGACGATCAACTTGCTGACGCCTTCCCGATTACCTGTCCGTGACTGTTCTGCCAGTAGGGGCAGCGAGGAAGCAGCAACCGCAATTGTTAATGCCACAACCACTGTTGTGATCTTGTTAGGGTTGGCGGAGAAGTAAGTATACAGGTCTTGGGCATGAAATGGCGAAACACCCGTCAGTTTCACAACGATATCTTTGAAAGTCATCTGATCGATAAACTGGACAATTGTTACAGCTGAACCAACATAGATAAACGGAATAGCCTCTTTAAGAATACCAATAAAAATCTGCTTGAGATCATTATTATCTACCGGTAAACTCTGCGCAGCCAGTTCTTGGTATTCCGAGCGCTTTTTCCAGTAATACCACACCAGATAAATCAAACTAGCAACTGCCCCGAGGAAGGTAGCAAAGGTACTATAATTAACCGCCGTGATATATGACCCATGGATGACTTTCATCACATAGAAAGTTGCCCCCAGAATAAAGAGAATACGGATTAGTTGTTCCCACAACTGTGAGATCCCATAGGGCTTCATATCTGTATTTCCTTGGAAAAAGCCCCGCGTCAAACTCATTGGTGGCAAGATTACCAAAGTAGGACACATCACCCGGATAGCCTTGGTAGCAACACTGGTCGATACCACAGCACTCCGTTCAGCGATCACCGGTGCCAACACGTAGAGCAAGACGGCACAGCCGATCCCCGTACAGAGCATGCAGAAGAGTGCAACTTTGAAGACCCGCTTACTGTTATTAAATTTATTTTCACCATTGTAGGCCGCTACTTGGCGGGCAATTACCGTTGGAAACCCAGCGACCCCTAAGGAAAGAAAGAGCGCATAAAAGTTATATGCTGAGTTGAAGATGGCCTGGGCAGCATTCTGTTGCGCTGCGCTCCCCATCATCATCAACCATGGAATCAGATAGATAACTCCTAAAACACGGGAGAGGATGCTCCCAGCCATCATCCAAAAAGCTCCCGATAATAGTCTACTCTTTTTCATTTTCTTGTTTACACTCCGCGTTATTTAAATCTAAAAAGTAATTATACCGCTAATTTTTGCCTGCGAATAGAAAAAACGTATTTTCCGTACTAAATTTCCCGGAAAATACGCTTCTTTACTCCGTTGTTTCGGCAGATTGTTGGGTCATGTTCTTGGCTTGCCGACCCAGGGCTGACTTGATCATCCCTGGAGCGATCAAGGTTGTCAGAATGATTACCATGATCACCCCTGAATAGTAGTCTGCATGGAGTAAATGGGCTTGGAATCCCACCTGGGCAACGATCAGGGCCATCTCCCCCCGGGAAACCATGCCCGATCCGATAATACTAGCCGAATCAAAGTTCATCCCTGTTAACCGGGCCCCTAGGCCACAACCGAACCACTTCGTGAATAAAGCTAATAGTAGCAATGGCACAGTAAACTTGAGGTCACTGATGAAGCCATGGAAGGTCATGTTCAACCCGATTGAAACAAAGAACATCGGGATAAAGACTGCATACCCGATCGGGATGATATTATGGTCAATCTCTGCCCGGTACTCAGTTTGACCGACTGCAATCCCCGCGAAGAAAGATCCCACGACAGTACTTAAGCCCACCAGATCAGCCAGGTAGGCCATCCCCAAGCACATCACAAGGGACATTAAAACTACTGAGGCCGGTACCTGGAGTTTTTCCCCTAGTGACATCAAAATCGGAGCTACCCATTTGAAAATTACGTAGACCCCAATGAAATAAACCGCTTGTAGCACTAAGTTCAAAAGAATACTGTTGGTTCCACCACTGGAGCTACCCACATTACCGTAAACTGAAACCAAGACACTCAGGATCAGCACCGCTAGGATATCATCAATCACAGCTGCCCCCAAGATGGTTGACCCTTCCTTAGTGTCCAACTTATTCATCTCTTTGAGCACTTCAACTGTGATGCTCACTGAAGTAGCCGCAAAGGTCACACCTAAAAACAGAGAACTTTCGACTGAAAGGTTAAATAAGAAACCAAAGCCGAAAACAAGCCCTACTGGCAGGACAACCCCAAAGACTGCCACTGCCAAAGATGGCACAAAATATTTCTTCAAAAGAGCTAGGTCGCTTTCCAGACCCGCCATGAACATCAGGATGATGACCCCAATTTCGGAAAAAATGTGCATAAATTGGTCATTGGGAACCCAGCCTAGAACAGCTTGGCCCAAGATAATTCCGACGACCAACTGGCCCACTACGGCCGGAATCCGCATCCGCCGGCTCAAGTGCCCAACGATAGCAGTCGCCAACAAAACTAAGGTTAATGTACGTAAATAAAGCATTGGTTCACCTCTTTTCGCACTATACTAAATTTACTTGCAAAGAGTATTATACATGAAATTTATCCTAAACTAAAAGGAGCCATAACGTATCGCTACCATACGTTATGACTCCCTCTAGTTTTTTCAAAGGAGATAAGGTATTTGAGTTGGAGTAAATCTCAAAAATAATTTCTGAAGCATACTATATCTTTAATTATTTTATATCAAACTAATAAATCATAAGAAAGCGGCTCCAACTCGATTATGGTAATCCGAAATAACAGACATTCGGCATTTCCAACAGTTTTAAGTGTAACCGTTTTCTGGTTGAGTGTCAAAGTTCAGTTTAAATAAAATAGAATTTATAATAAACGCTCTCATAAACTCTACCCAATAAATTTAATCCGCTTTCTTTTTCCATTTTTGCTTCTTTTTCACTTAAAAATAATTATGCTGGTAAACGTTGCCAAATCAATGTTTATACTTCGATTTTCACTTACGGAAATAAAGCAAGCTCCGAAATACCCGTGTTCCCGCCTCTTTCACCATTATTTTTAATGATTTCATTATTAGAAGCTCTTTCTAGTCTGTTTTTCACTCGTTTTTAATGATTACGGCAGATTGTAAAATTTAAGTTGAACATTTTAGTGGACAGAAAAACCCATAAAGGTCTTTAATGGTGTCGTTACAACATTCCATTAGAAAGA